>JBBQKN010000073.1:0-2504 GCA_038326945.1 Hyphomicrobiales bacterium | reverse complement strand
CCCGCCTCGCCTGCGTCGAGCCCGGGCTCGGCGGCAGGCTCCTCGGCGGCGCCGAGGTCTGCACCCGTCGCGCCTTGGGCACGCTCGATGCCGTCAATGGCCGCGCGCGCGATTAGGTCGCAATAAAGCGTGATCGCCCGGCCCGCGTCGTCGTTGCCCGGAATGGGATGACTGATCCCGACCGGATCGCTATTTGAGTCAATCACAGCGACGATCGGCATGTTCAATTTGCGGGCCTCGGCGATGGCGATCGACTCCTTGTTGGTGTCGATGACGAACATCAGGTCCGGCGGCGCCCCCATGTCCTTGATGCCGCCAAGGGAGCGCTCGAGCTTGTCCTTCTCGCGCGTGAGCTGCAAAAGCTCTTTCTTGGTCAGGCCCTGGGTCTCGCCGCCCAGCAGCTCCTCGAGCTGCTTAAGCCGCCGAATCGAGTTGGAGATGGTGCGCCAATTGGTCAGCGTGCCGCCGAGCCAGCGGTGGTTGACGTAATATTGCGCGCAGGAGCGAGCAGCGTCTGCGACCGCCTCCGAGGCCTGGCGCTTGGTGCCGACGAAAAGCACGCGGCCGCCCTTGGCTACTGTGTCGGCCACGGCGAGGAGTGCCTGGTGCAGCAGCGGCACGGTCTGGGTGAGGTCGATGATGTGGATATTGTTGCGGGAGCCGTAAATGAACGGCGCCATTTTCGGGTTCCAGCGGTGGGTCTGATGACCAAAATGCACGCCAGCTTCAAGCAGCTGACGCATGGTGACATTGGGCAGTGCCATGGGACTGCAAACTCCTTTTTCCGGTTCGGCCGCCGCGGGAGTGAAGATCGGATCGAATTCCGGTCACCGGAGCGAGTGCGAGAGCGATAAACAGCCTCGCGACGCTGAAGGTCCCGCGTGTGAGATGGGGCGGTTTATAGGGTCGCAACCGGTTCTTGGCAAGGGTGCGCAAGCCCTCCCGCGCGCCGCTTTTTTAGAGCGGGCGAACCTCGGCCACCCCCTCCACGAGCTTGAGTGCGCTCCTTTGCTTCGGGGTGGCATCGATCCCCTGCGGCAGCACGAATTCGACCTCGCGCAGGGTATCGTCGAGACGGAGCACGAGCCGGAGTTCCCCCTGCCCTCCCTTGACGCCGATCTGCTCGGCCACCGAATCGAGCGAGCGCGTCTCTTCCAGATAGATCGCAATGCCTGTGTGGCGGCCTTCCGCGGCTCTCTCAAGCGACATCATGCGCTGGACGCGGACCTTGACGTTCTCGCCATCGGCCTCCGCCTCCACGTCGATCAGGACGGCAGTGCCCGGCTGGAGCAGAGCGCGCGACGCCGCCAAGATCTCGGAGAACAACACCGCCTCGTATTGACCGGTGGGCTCGGAGAAGGCGACGAAGGCATAGGCGTTGCCGCTCTTGCCGTTGCGTTCCCGCGCGGAGAGCACGGTGCCGGCAAGCGTCCCCACCGTGCGGCGCGTCTGGGCCTTGGCCGAGAATTCGACCCAGGTCTCGGCCCCAAGCGCTTGCAGCACCTCCTGGTAGTCGTCGAGAGGGTGGCCGGTCAGGAAGAAGCCGACGGCGTCGAATTCTCGCGCCAGAAGATCGGTCGGCACCCAAGGCCTGGCGGCGCGGAGCTCGATCGGCAGCGGATCGCTGGAGACGCCGGCGAACAGATCGTTCTGGCCGGCGATTTCCTCCTCGAGCGAACGGTTGCCGACGGCCATGATGCGATCGACATTGGCGAAGGCCGTGGCCCGGTCGATGCCAAGCTGATCGAGCGCGCCCGCGGCTGCCAGGGTTTCGAGCGCGCGCTTGTTGACGAGCCGCGGATTGATCGCCCGGGCGAAATCCGAGACGTCATTGAACGCCCCGCCACGGGCCTCCCGTTCGGCGCAAATATGATCGACCGCTTGGCGACCCACATTTTTCAGCGCTGCGAGCGAGTAGCGGATGGCGCCGTCGCTCGGGATGAAGCCGGCCTCGGAGCGATTGACGGATGGCGGCTCGATTGGAATGCCCGTGCGGCGGGCTTCCTGGGCGAAGATATTGAGTTTGTCGGTGTTGCCCATGTCGAGAGTCATGGACGCCGCCAGGAACTCGATCGGATGGTTGGCCTTGAGATAGGCCGTCTGGTAGGCGATCAGGGCGTAGGCGGCGGCATGGGATTTGTTGAAGCCGTAGCCCGCGAATTTTGCCACCAGCTCGAAGATGAATTCCGCCCGCCCGCGCTCGACCCCATTGGCGACAGCGCCCTCGACGAAGCGGGTCCGCTGCTTGTCCATTTCCTTCTTGATCTTCTTACCCATGGCGCGCCGGAGCAGATCGGCCTCCCCTAGCGAGAAGCCGGAGAGCGTCTGCGCGATCTGCATCACCTGTTCCTGGTAGATGATGACGCCGTAGGTCTCTTCCAGGATCGGCTGGATCAGGGGGTGGAGATAGTCCGGCGCCTCGCGGCCGTGCTTGCGGTTCACATAGCTGTCGATGTTGTCCATCGGGCCCGGGCGATAAAGCGCCACGATGGCGATGATGTCCT
>JBBQKN010000072.1:0-2806 GCA_038326945.1 Hyphomicrobiales bacterium | reverse complement strand
CCCCGAGACCGAACTGGTGCTCGACCCCTCACAGGGCGAGGCCCTGGCCTGGCTCTACGAGCACGGCCGCGTCACCGCCCGCGACACCGACGATCAGGGCCGGATGCTTCTGACCGTCCGCCTCGACCCGCAGGCCATGGGGCGGTACGAGCGGCAGTTCGGCTAGGGCGAGAGCTACCTGACGTAGCAGTCGAACATCTCGACTTTCCGGGTAAGGCATAAATATCGGCCCGTGGACGTACACGCGCGATTGCCGATGCAGAGCAAACAATACCAATCTTCAGACGGCGCAGGCCTGTGTGATCCGAGTCCTATTTTCGATCTGGTGCTCGATTACAGCCGACGAGACGGAGAACTCATTGGCGATTGAGATCGTGTCGCGTTTATCCTCGAGCATGGCATTGATCTCGTCGATCGGCGCAAGGAATTCCGCCGCAAACGCCCGTCCCGCCGCTTGGCGATAAGCGTGAGGCAAGCTGTTGATTGGCGCGGTCTGAGCCGCCGGAAAACACGCGACATCGCCGATGGCGCGGGCGAGCGCGAACAGATGCGCGGTCTTGGCTTCTGGTGAGTCGCCGTGATTGCGCAGATGAACGTGCACGCCGTTAGGATGCTCACGTCGGAGCGCTTTGATGCCATCGACCTTCGGAGCTAGGTCGTAAGTCGCGCCCCCACCAAATTGTCTGGCGACGTCCTTGAACGATCCGAATCGAACGCTCTGAGATAGATTCAAAGCGTGGCGAATGACTCGGGCGCGCCGGTACCCGGCCGCCCATGCCGGCTCTTCCTTGTGAGAGCGGTTGGCGCTAACAGCGGCATCGACGACCTCGCGCAGGGTCGCCAATCGATACTTGTGAGCTTCTGACCGCACCATGCGATCTACCCATTGAATGAGCCGGGTCTGATCCACGCCGCTGGCTCCGGATACGAACTCCACCAATGGTTCATCTTCACCGAATAAGGCTTCAGCCTTTTCGATGAAAACAGCGGTGTCGTCAGCAATCGCGTAAGGGTCGAGACCCAAACCTCCCGCCGCCTCGCAGAATGCTCGCTCTCCCGAGCGTCGGGACGATTGCACCCGTTGCCAGCGCAAGGCCGCAGCGGTGTCGTGGATCCCTTTAGCTTTCAGGCGGTCGAGGATTTCCGTGACGAGTCTCGTTAGCCAGTCCTCCCCTTCGCGGCGCGAAAGCACTTCACTCGGTCCGGCCCAAAACCGCACGTCTGGTCCCTCATAGACCTTCTGGTAAGCCGATACTTCCAAGGCCGCGCCGTCGAAACGCAATCGGATGTCCGGCAGCAGATATCCGCTGCGAAAGGCGGTCAGAGATACGTCCCGATCACGCGATCCGAAGATCGTCCACCAACGATGGGTGATGCCTTGAGCGAGTCCGTAAAGCGCGGCGGTGACGTGGTCCGAAGTCGCGCCGTCGATGAGGTGCTGCGTGACATTAAGGGTGTTCACGAACAGGCGCAGGTCAGCAACGGTCGCTCGCTCCTCGGGAGAAGCGTTCTCTGCGTCATCCTGCCACTCAATCGAATGCTTCAACTTTATCCGCCTCGCTGATGGGCCAGCCTTTGTAAGTTCCTTGGATCTGATTGATCGCGAACCCGAACCAGAACTGCCCCTTCTCGTCTTTGTACCAGATATGTTTCGGATAAGTCTTGTCGCCTTCAAAATATCGGAACTGGCCTTTCCCAAGCGCTTCGACGACCCAAGTCGTCGCCGCCTCGCGCTCGGCGGCAGTTGCTTTCGGACAGATCGTTGTCAGTTGCTTTTTGGGACGCTTGGCAACTCCACGTTTATTCACCCGGGCCATAGGGAGACCTCCCCACCAGCGTTCGGTCTTGTGCTCGCCGCTGCCGACATAAACAGCGGCATCGACCTCATTCTTTGTGAGCGCTGGCCGAACGGGAATTTGCCGAGGACGGGGCATCGGCCAAATCTTAGCAGGTCTGACATTGTCTGAGGAAGCTAGGATCGCTCGGTCTCGAAAGGCGGCTCCCTCATTTGGGCTGCTCACTTCCAGCATTCGATGTTGGGCAGTGTATTGGACACCGCCTCTGCAGCGGGCTGAGCCCTCGTGCATTTCTCCCACTACAAAAAACGCCTCCTCATTGCCCGCCACGTCCATTTCTGACGTAGCCGTATGCCACACTCCCCCCATGTCGATGAGCATGCAAATCAATCTCGCTGACCTCGACGGCCTCGGCGGCACCTATTGGGACCATGCCGGGCGGGAGTATCTCGCAGGCGTGAAGGCGACGCACATTTGCCAGCGGTATGGCATGTCGCTCAGTTCGTTTCGGCTGCATGCGCGGGTCGGGGGCTGGCGGCGGATGGATCAGCCCGTGTGCGACGCGCCTCCCGAGGCCGGTGAATATCATCCCGACGACGCCGTCAGCGTCGCCGATCTGGCAGAAGAGGCCTTCCTGAACATCCGCCGCGCCCTGGGCATGGGCCGCGCGTCCGAGGCCTCGACTTGGCTGCGCGTCTACGACAAGCTCGCCGACCGCGCCCGCGCGCACGTCATGGCCGACCTGCCGGATGTGGCACCGCCCCGGCCGGAGTCCAATCGTGAACGGCTGATGTTGGTCGCGGCCGAACAAGAGAATTCATATTATTTGAGTATTTTGTCTCACAGTCCTGAGATACGACCGGAGGAAATGCACGTTTTGCACCCGGTTTTTTCGGAGTCCAATCCGCAGCCGCCGCCCGCCACCGCGCGGACCTTTCAGCCGCCAAACCCGCCCTGATCCAGGAAGGCCTGTTCGTCGACCGTGGTCTCGCGCCCCAGCGCGGCATTGC
>JBBQKN010000071.1:0-3422 GCA_038326945.1 Hyphomicrobiales bacterium | reverse complement strand
CAATCTCGTTGGTCCAGGCGCGGTAGTAGACACCCTGCACGCGGCCCTCGATCCTAACCATGATGGTTTTGGTCGGGGTCTCTGCCATCCTCACTTGAATTCAAGGATCACGGCGTCGACGTTGAGGCTGTCGCCCGGCTTGGACAGGACCTTGGCCACGGTCCCGTCGCGCTCGGCCTTGAGTACATTCTCCATCTTCATCGCTTCGACGATGCAGAGCGCATCGCCGGCACGGACCTCCTGGCCCTCGCTGACGTTAAGTGAGACGACCATGCCCGGCATGGGGCAGAGCAGGAGCTTCGAGGTGTCGGCCTTTGCCTTGAGCGGCATCAGCGCCATGAATTCCGCCTCGCGCTCGGTCAGCACGCGCGCCTGAACTTCGACGCCCTCATACGTCAGTTGATAGCCATTGAGGATCGGGCGCACTTGAAGGGAAGCGGACCTGCCATCGATGGTGCCCTCCCACACGGCATCCCCGAACCACCAGGACGATTTCAGCGTCGCCTGCCGTGGGGCGTCTTCATCGCCGGTGTCGAAAGTGACGGTGAACGGGCCGCCTATGCCGCCCTCCACCCTGACCCTCTCGCAGGCACCAACAAGCTCCACGACGCGGCTGTCAGCAAAACGGACGGGCTCGCCATGCATCTGCAAGGTGATGGCGCGGCGTCTCTGATTGCTCATGTGGTCGATGGCGGCGGCGACGGCGACGATGGCGTCACGCTCGGCGCCCGTGGGCAAAGGCGGCTTGAAGCCGTCAGGAAATTCCTCGGCGATGAATCTGGTCGAGAGGCGCCCCTCTCTCCATCGCTCGTTCCGCATGAGCACGGCGAGAAAGGGAATATTGTGGCGGAAACCCTCGATGGTGAAGGCGTCGAGTGCGTTGCCCATATGCTCGATCGCCTCGGACCGCTTCGGCGCGTGCGTGATCAGCTTCGCGATCATCGGGTCGTAATAGACCGGGATCTCGCCGCCTTCCTCCACGCCGGAATCGAGCCTTGTAGTCACCCCGTCGGCAGTCCCCTGGGTCGGCGGGCGGTAGCGCACCAGTCGCCCGGTCGATGGCATGAAATTCCGGACCGGGTCCTCGGCATAAATGCGCACCTCGATCGCCGAGCCATCGAGCTTCACATCCTTTTGCTTGAGCTTGAGCTTCTCGCCCGCAGCAATTTTGAGCATCTCCTCCACGAGATCGAGCCCCGTGACGAGTTCGGTCACCGGGTGCTCCACCTGAAGCCTGGTGTTCATCTCGAGGAAGAAGAAATTGCGGTCCTTGTCGACGATGAACTCGACCGTGCCGGCCGAATCGTAGCCAACGGCCTTGGCCAGCGACACCGCCTCCGCCCCCATCGCCGCGCGCGTCTTGGTGTCGATGAACGGGCTCGGCGCCTCCTCTACCACCTTCTGGTTGCGGCGCTGGATCGAGCATTCGCGTTCGCCGAGATGAATCACGTTGCCGTGCTTGTCGCCAAGCACCTGGATCTCTATGTGGCGCGGCTCCTCGATATATTTCTCGACGAACACGCGATCGTCGCCGAAGCTGGATTTCGCCTCCGACTGCGACGAGGCAAAGCCCTCCTCGACCTCGCCCCGGCTATAGGCGATGCGCATGCCCTTGCCGCCGCCGCCTGCCGACGCCTTGATCATCACCGGATAACCGATCTCGTCGGCGATCTTGGCCGCCTCCTTGGCCGATTTAATCACGCCGAGATGGCCGGGAACGGTGGAAACCTTGGCCTTGGCCGCGAGCTTCTTGGACTCGATCTTGTCGCCCATGGCCTCGATCGCCTTGACGTTCGGACCGACGAAGACGATGCCGGCCTTGGCCAGCGCCTGGGCAAAACCGGCGTTCTCCGAAAGAAAGCCATAGCCGGGGTGGATGGCGTCGGCCCCGGTCTTCTTGGCCGCGGCAATGATCTTGGCCGCGTCGAGATACGACTGGGAGGCGGCGGCCGGGCCGAGCCGGACGGCCTCGTCGGCCATGTCCACATGCAGCGCGTCGCGGTCGGCATCCGAATAGACCGCGACCGTGGCAATGCCCAGCCGCTTCGCCGTCCTGATGATGCGGCAGGCGATTTCACCCCGATTGGCAATGAGAAGCTTGGCGAACATGGTTCCTGCCCCGGCCCTTGTTCGGCTCTTCTAGAGGCTCGCTCGGAGGGAGTAAACCGGCCTTACTCGGCCGCGGGCGGGATTGGCTTCCGCCGGGGCGCGCGCCTCGTGCCCTTTCGCCCGCGCCTTTCCGGTTTGGTGGCCGCCGCCGCGGCCGACTTGAAGGCCAGGACCTCGGCTGAATGGGCCCCTGCCGGTGGCCGAGCCACCTTGGCGACAGGCGTCGCGGCAGGCCCTTCCTCGGCGGAGGCCACGGAAACCGCGGCTGTGTGCACCGGCGGGACGTCGGGCTCGGAGGCGTCCGATCCCAGAGCTTCGGCGAGCCTGGCCCGAGCCCTCTGATGATCCTTGGCCAAATAGGTATAGACCGCAGGCGTGATGAACAGGGTGAACAACGTGCCGATGGTCATGCCGGCGGCGATCACAAGACCGATATCGAAGCGGCTGGCAGCGCCCGCGCCCTTTGCGATAAGGAGCGGCACCATGGCCACCACGGTCGCCGCCGTGGTCATGAGAATGGGCCTGAGCCTGATGGCGGCCGCTTGCTGGATCGCGGCGCGGCGGCCTAATCCCTGGTCCACCTGCAACTTGTTGGCGAAGTCCACCATCAGCACGCCGTGCTTAGAGATGAGGCCGATCAGGGCCACAAGCCCGATCTGGGTGTAGATGTTGATGGTGCCGAGCCCCGCATTGAGCGGCAGCAGCGCGCCGAAGATCGAGGTTGGCAGCGCCACGAGGATGATGAATGGGTCGCGGAAGCTCTCATATTGCGCGGCAAGAACCAGGTAGATGATCACCAGGGCGAAGACGAAGGTGTAAACGAGCGAATTGCCTTCCTGCACAAATTGCCGGCTCTCACCTTGAAAATCGTAGGCGAAGCCCTCGGGGAAGCTTTCCGCCTTCTCCTTGAGGAAAGTGATGGCCTCGCCCAGCGTGCGGCCCGGAAAGGGCACGGCCGATAGCGTCGCCGAGTTCAACTGCTGGAAATTGGTGAGCGAATTCGGCTGCACCGTCTTGGTCACGGTGGCGACGTTCGAAAGCGGCACCAGCGTACCCGACGACGTACGAATCTGATAGCGGGTGAGCCAATCGGCGTTCAGCCGGAAGTCGCGTGGCACTTGCGGAATGACCCTGTAGCTCCGGCCGTAGAGATCGAACAGATTGACGTAATTCCCGCCCAGAAGCGTCGCGAGCGAGTTGCCGATATCGGCCATGGAGATGCCGAGCCGGTTGGCCTTGTCGTGGTCGATATGGATCTCGATCTGCGGCGTCTCGAAGCGGAGATCCGAGTCGGAGAAGATGAAGAGCCCGCT
>JBBQKN010000070.1:0-3478 GCA_038326945.1 Hyphomicrobiales bacterium | reverse complement strand
CCGCAAGGGCGACAAGGTGCTCGAGCCCGGCATGCTGATCGACGGCTTCTACACCGTGGTCAAAGGCGAGCTGAAGCTCACCATCGATAACCCCGAGACGGGAGACCATTTCGAAAAAGTGTTCGGCCCGGGCGAGCATTTCGGCGAGCGGGTGCTGCTCAAATCCGCGCTCCGCACCGGGCTCGTGGTGGCGCTCGAGGATTCAGTCGTGTTGTGGATCTCACAGCGCGACTTCACCCGGCTCGCACGCGCCTTCCCCTATCTCGACGACTACTTCAAGGCCTATATCGAGAAGACCTTTGGCGGCCCCGACCGGGGCTTTGCCCCAGGCAGCGCCGACCGCCCGCCAGAGCTCGAGGCTTTGCGCTAGTGGACCAGCCTCATGGCCGGGCTTGTCCCGGCCATCCACGTCTTGATCGTTGGGCGCCGAAATTCGTGGATGCCCGGCACAAGGCTCGTGGTTGGGGATGAGCCGCTGCTCCCCTCGCCCAAGCGGGCGGCAAGCTCTATATATCGGCCATCATGACCATGGCTGACAGCAAGCAAGAGCCCGCCGTCAGGCCGGTGGCGCGCGGTGACCACGTCTATCTGATCGACGGCTCGGGCTATATCTTCCGCGCCTATCACGCCCTGCCGCCGCTGACGCGGCCGTCTGACGGGGTCCCCGTCGGCGCCGTGCACGGCTTTTGCGGCATGCTGTGGAAGCTCCTGCGCGAAACCGGCGAGCTCAGCCCCCCAACCCATTTCGCCGTGATCTTCGACTATTCGGCCCGCACCTTCCGCAACGATCTGTTTGCGGGCTACAAGGCGCACCGGCCAGACGTGCCGGAGGACCTCGCCCCGCAATTCCCGCTGATCCGCGACGCGGTGCGCGCCTTCAACGTCGCCTGCATCGAGATGGAAGGCTACGAGGCCGACGACATCATCGCCACTTACGCGGTGCAAGCGCTCGCCGCCGGCGCCGACGTCACCATCGTCTCCTCCGACAAGGATCTGATGCAGCTCGTCCGTCCGGGCATCCGCATGTACGACACGATGAAGAACAAAGTCATCGGTGAGGAGGAGGTAATCGAGCGCTTCGGCGTCCCCCCCATCAAGGTGATCGAGGTGCAGGCGCTGATCGGCGATTCCACCGACAACGTGCCCGGCGTGCCGGGCATCGGGGTGAAGACCGCGGCCCTGCTCATCAATGAATATGGCGATCTCGACACGCTGCTTCAGCGCGCCGGCGAGATCAAGCAGCCGAAGCGGCGCGAGAGCCTGATCGAATTCGCCGATCAGGCGCGGCTGTCCCGGACCCTGGTGACGCTTGACGGTCAGGTTCCCCTGGAGGTCGCGCTTGAGGCGACGATGGTGCGCCAGCCGGACGCTCCGGTTCTGCTCGGTTTCATGCGTAAGCTCGAATTCAGCACGCTGCTCCGCCGCGTGGCCGAGGGCTTGGGGGCGGAGCTCGCCGAAGGCGAACAGGGCGCGGGTCCAAAGACGCCTCTGCGTGCCAAGAAGTCCGATTACGATCATCCGCTCCGGCGCGCCCTCCCCGGCGATGCGCCCGCGAGCGCGCGGCAGGGATTGAGCGAAGGCTCGCCCGCGCAGCTGGCGATGGAACGGGCGAGCCGGCTTGCCAGCATCCCCTTCGACCGCAGCAAGTACGAGACTGTGCTCGACGCAGGCCGCCTCGCCGAGTTGCTGGCGACAGCACGCGGCCAGGGTTATGTCGCGCTCAGGGCCAAGCTCAGTTCGTCCGACCCGATGCAGGGCGATCTGGTCGGTGTGGCGCTGGCGCTTCGCCCGGGCAGCGCCGCCTATGTCCCTCTCGGCCATCGCGCCAGCGACGAACTCGACCTTGGCGGCGGCGACGGAATCCCGCAAATACCGATGCGCGCCGCGCTCGATCTGCTGAAGCCGCTGCTTGAAGATTTGTCGGTCCTCAAGATCGCGCAGAACGCCAAATTCGACATGATCGTGCTCGCCCGCCACGGCATCGAGCTCCAGCCGATCGACGACCCCTGCCTCATGTCCTACGCGCTCGACGCGGGCCGCGCAGACCACCTCCCCGATCAGCTCGCAGGGAGCCTGCTCGGCTACACCTGCCTGACGCAGAAGGAGGTACTGGGCACCGGCCGCGCCGCGGTGGGCCTCGACCGCGTCGCGATCGACCGCGCCACCGAATTCGCCGGCGAAGAGGCCGATATCGGCTTGCGCCTCTGGCTCGTGCTCAAGCCGCGCCTTGTCGCCGAGCATGTCGCCACGGTCTATGAGACCTTGGAGCGTCCGATCGCGCCGGTGCTCGCGGCGATGGAGCGGACCGGGGTCAAGGTCGAGCGCGCCGCGCTCGCCATGCTGTCGGGAAATTTCGCCCAGACGCTGGCGCGTCTGGAGGACGAGATCAAGGAGCTTGCGGGCGAGGATTTCAATATCGGCTCGCCCAAGCAGCTCGGTGAGATTCTGTTCGACAAGATGAGCCTGCCCGGCGGCAGGCGCACCAAGACCGGCGCCTGGAGCACCGATGCGGCTGCGCTGGAGGAGCTGGTCGTGGCCGGCCACGAGCTACCGGCGAAGGTGCTTGAATGGCGGCTGCTGGCCAAGCTGAAAAGCACCTATACCGACGCGCTTCCCACCTACATCCATCCAGAGACGGGGCGCGTGCACACCTCCTATGCGCTCGCCGCCACCACCACCGGACGGCTGTCGTCGCTCGAGCCAAATCTCCAGAACATCCCGGTGCGCACGCAAGAGGGCCGCGCTATTCGCAAGGCCTTCGTAACCGACAAGGGCAAGAAGCTGATCTCGGCCGATTACAGCCAGATTGAGCTCCGCGTGCTCGCGCACATGGCCGACACGCCGACCTTGCGCCAGGCCTTCGCCGACGGGCTCGACATCCACGCCATGACCGCGAGCGAGATGTTCGGCGTGCCGATCGAAGGCATGGACCCCGGCGTCAGGCGGCGGGCCAAGGCCATCAATTTCGGCATCGTCTACGGCATCTCGGCGGTCGGGCTTGCGGCCCAGCTCGGCATCTCACGCGGCGAGGCCGCGACTTACATCAAGACCTATTTCGAGCGCTTCCCCGGCATCCGCGACTATATGGAGGCGACCAAGGCCGAGGCGCGCCGCCAGGGCTATGTGAAGACCCTGTTCGGGAGCAAGGTCCACTACCCAGAGATCAACATCAAGAATCCGAGCCTGCGCGGCAATTTCGAGCGCGCCGCCATCAACGCCCCGATCCAGGGGAGCGCCGCCGACATCATCCGCCGCGCCATGATCCGCATGGTGCCGGCGCTTGCCGCCGCCGGGCTCTCGGCCCGAATGCTGCTCCAGGTGCATGACGAGTTGGTATTCGAGGCGCCGGAGGATGAGGTCGACAAGACCATGGAAGTGGCGCAAGCGGTGATGGAGGGCGCGCCGGAGCCGGTGCTGAAGCTGAAAGTGCCGCTGAAGGTCGACGCCCGCGCCGGCGACGACTGGGAATCCGCGCATT
>JBBQKN010000069.1:0-3690 GCA_038326945.1 Hyphomicrobiales bacterium | reverse complement strand
CGCATCCGTGTACTATACCTACGAAGGGCCGAACATCGCGCAGGAGGTGACCATCTCCCCCAACGCGCTGCTCCGCTCGTGGATCTACGACGGCGTCGATCACCCGCTGCGCATGCGAGATTCTCGCCCCGGCGCGACGACTCCCATCGCGTACTACGAGCTGGATCTCGCCGGCGACGTGCGCCGCCTCCGCGCTCCCGGCGGCGCCGATCTCGGCGGCTATCGGTACGCAGCGTTCGGCAAGCAGCTCGCGGCAGATGCGACCACGCCCGCGCCCACCGTCGATCAGCCGATGAGATGGAAGGGCCGCTGGTGGTCCGACTTCGGCGGCGCCGCAGGCACCTACGACATGCGCGCCCGCATCTGGTCGCCCGAGCTCGGCGTGTTCCTGAGCATCGACGAGTTCGCGTTCCACGACGCACGCAGCACGCTCTGGGGCTGGCCGGCACAGAGCCCTGTTCGCTACGCGGACCCAACCGGCCGATGTCCTCTTTGCGTGGTGGTCGCAGTGATCGCCGTGGGGTCAATCTTTGGTCTGTCTGCTGACAGCGGCCCGCTGGCCAAGGAAAACCTCGGCCAACCGTTTATCGGCGGTCTGGCGGGCGCTGTCGGAGGCCTCGCGCTAGCCGAAGAGCTCCCTGCCCTTGGGGTGATGGGTCAGCAGCTTTGGCGATGGCTGATCGGCGGCGGAGGAGCGGCCGTAACCCAGAAGGCCGGGAGTTGCTCCGGCCGTGCGCAGTCATCCGGGATCGACCCCAACAAGCTGCACCACATCTTCGATAACGAGTCGCACGAGCTGGAGCCGCTAGTCGAAAGGCTTGGGGGCCAGGAGCCTGCCTTTCGTGCTATTCAACGCGCAGGGCAGACCGCAGCTGAGCAAACTGGCACGGCCAACGGTGGTCTGTTCGACGGTCGCGTGATGATTGAAGGGACGAGCGTCAGGATTTGGGGCAGGATGATGGATGGCGTGTTCCGTGTTTCCTCCGCATCCGCTCGGCCAGATCCATGAACGCATCGGCACTAACGGCATTTGAGCGCGAGGTCGCTGGCTACCTCTTGGCGGGGGCGGCCAAGCAACTTGCTCAGCTCCGAGAGCAACTCGCAATGGCCAGCGTCGCGAAGAGGGTCGAGACGGGCGTTGGGTTCTACGTGGACCTGAACGTTCCTGCCGGGTTGCCTACCGTTGTGCCCGAGGAATTCTACGTATCGGACGTTCTCATCGAGCTTCGCGATGTGCGGTACGGTGCGAGCGCCATCTTGCTCATCGCTGCTGGACGTCTGGCGCAGCTCGAGGTAGCGACCTTCGATGATCCTTGGCCGGTTAATCCCGAAATCGTCTCGTGGCGATATGAGCCGGATCCGCGTTTGTTTCCTTTTGGTTAGGGCGTCGAACCTGAACCTTGTGGCAACGTCCGCGCTCACAAGACCGAGTCCCCCGCCCTGGCACGAAAAATAATTCGCATAAGGCGGTGTATGTCAACTATTCGAAATTACTTGACACTATCCAGTGCATTGCGCACCCTTTTCGACTGCTCTCAGGCCTAACTGAACCAGCCGCAACTTTCGCTGACACGGCATACCGTGGCGCCGTAGCATCGGGCGATGGCGGGCAAGAGTGAAAGCGTGGGGCCAGTCGGGATAGCCGTCGTAGTGGGCGTCGCCGCTGTGATCGGTTGGTCGATGCTGCGCACTCCCAAAGCCAAAGAGCCACCTCCGCCGGCCCCGGTAGCAACGGTGGAGAGCGGCGCGTTTACTAGCGCTGCGCCGCGCTTGAAGGTCACCCGGTTTTGTGGACACCCCAAAAGTGCGCGACAATGCGCAAGGAGTGTCCGATGGCGAAGCGAAAAGTACGGCGAGCAAGACGCTCGTTCACCCCGGAATTCAAGGCGGACGCCGTGCGTCTCTGCCAGGCTCCCCATGCGCTACAGCAGACGTGGCCCGGGAGGAGCGGCCGGCTGCTTTTTGGCGACCACAGCGCTCCGGTAAAAAACATGGTCCAGGGACTGCCGCGGACTTGGCATTGGTGACGCCTTCGGGCGATCCCGCTTAGGAAAGTGATTCGATCCGCAATCCCGCCTTCCGGGCCACTTCATTTCTCGGAGGACCTGATGGTGATCAACAAGAACAAGCCCAGCTCGGCAGCGCTGCCGATCGTTCACCGGCATGCGGCCGGCCTCGACGTCGGCGCGACGTTCCACGTCGTGGCTGTGCCTGACGATGCTGACGACGAGCCGGTGCGCACGTTCAAGAGCTTCACGGGCGATCTCGATCTTCTCGCGGACTGGCTGACCGACGTGGGCATCACGACGGTGGCGATGGAGTCGACCAGCGTGTACTGGATCCCCGTCTTCGAGATCCTGGAGGAGCGAGGATTCGAGGTCGTGCTCGTCAACGCGCGGGATGCGAAGAACGTCCCAGGCCGCAAGACCGACGTGAACGACGCCCAATGGATCCGACAGCTTCACGCGTACGGGCTTCTGCGCGGAAGCTTTCGTCCTCACCAGGAGATCGTTGCTCTCCGCGCCTACCTGCGACATCGAGAACGCCTCGTCGAGCATGCGGCGTCGCACATTCAGCACATGCAGAAGTCTCTCATGCAGATGAACCTGCAGCTCCACCATGTGGTGACCGACATCACCGGCGTCACTGGGCTGAAGATCATTCGCGCGATCGTCGATGGAGAACGACGTCCCGCAGCTCTTGCCGAGTTCCGCGATCGGCGCTGCAAGGCTTCGGTCGCGACTATCGCTGCCCCGCTGACGGGCAACTATCGCGATGAGCACGTCTTCACGCTTCGTCAGGCCATCGAGCTGTACGACCTGTACCAAACGAAGATCGACGACTGCGATCGCGAGGTCGAGCGCTGCCTCCGTGCGCTGAACGACCGGCGCGAGCCGGCCGGCGACCCGCCGAAGGCGCAGCGCAAGGCTCGTTCGACGAACGAGGCCAACTTCGCGATTCAGCCGGCGCTCTACACGCTCGTCGGCGGCGTCGACCTGACGCAGATCCATGGCCTCGGCCCGTACTCCGCGCTCAGGATCGTCGCAGACTGCGGTACAGACATGAGTCGGTGGCGAACCGCCAAGCACTTTACGTCGTGGCTCACCCTTGCGCCCGGCAGCAAGATATCGGGCGGCAAAGTACTCAGCGCGAAGACTCGGCGCTCAGCAAACCGAGCGACATCACTGCTACGGATGGCCGCCGTCAGCGTGGGCAGAACGTCCACAGCTCTCGGCGCCTTCTTCCGTCGCCTTGCCGCCCGCGTTGGAAAGGCGAAGGCCGTCACCGCGACCGCCAGAAAGATCGCCGTCGTCTTCTACAACACGCTTCGACACGGAGCGGCGTACGTCGACCCCGGCGTCGACTACTACGAGGCGCGCTACCGGCAGCGAACCGTCGACAACCTCCGCCGCCGCGCCGAGTCGCTCGGATTTCAGCTGGTCCAAGCGGCGACCGTCTCGGAGGTCTCGGAGGGAGTTTCTTTGGAAAGCGCACCAGATTCTGGGACTTGCTCTCCCCGGATACGACGAGGTGCGCTGATGGCCCTCCTCGCAGACCACGTGAAGTCGATCCCCACCAGCGCGGCATGCGACGCGCTCGGGCTGAGTCGTGCGACGCTCTACCGCAGTCGAGGGCCGAAGGCGCCTGCCTCGACGCCGAGCATTCGACCGCGGAAGCCGAGTCCGCGAC
>JBBQKN010000068.1:0-4346 GCA_038326945.1 Hyphomicrobiales bacterium | reverse complement strand
GAGCGGGCGAATCGGACCGTGGTCCATTGGGACGCCGAATTCGACGCCAATGGCGCCAGCGATGACGAGGCGAAGAAGACGATCAGCGATATTTTCGCGGCCGGCCTCAAGGGCATCAAGAAAATTGCGGTGGAGCAGAGTTCCGAGCAGGAGTGACGCCGAAGTCCGGTTTCGAGGCCCGGACGGAGACTCGGCGCCTTAGATGTTTGAAAAATAGAGTTATTTTCTATGCGAGTTTGGGCGTTCAGCTGCCATGCTCTCGCCTCTCTATGGGCGCAAAGTGCTTCGGCTCGGCAGCCGCCTCGCTGCTAGGGCCTGCGCAGGGAAAGCAGAGGGAAGAGGCGTTCGCGATATCGGCGACCCGGTATATAAGGGAACTAACCAAATCAGGAGCGGGCTGTGAGGTCATCCTCCCGGACGGCGGCTACCCTTGTTGGAGCCGCGACCATTTCATTCATGCTGGTCAGTGCGCCCACCCGCGCGGCTGAGCCCGATGGCCCCGAGGCGTTGCTCAGCCAGAAGGACGCGCTGCGCATCACGGTTCAGAACCGTGTCGTCGAAAAATTCTCGAAGACCGCCAGTGGCAGAGCCGAGCAGAAGGGGCTTGTCGATTATTACACCGATCTGGAGCCGCATTTGCTTTGGGTCGACGACAAGGGGCTCACTCTCCGCGCCAAAGCCGTCATGGAGGAGATCGGAAAGGCCGACGATTACGGCCTCCGCGCCTCCGACTACCACCTGCCCAAGCTCGACGGCTTCGATCCCGATAGTCCCGGCGCCGCCGATCGGCTCGCCGAGGCCGAGATCACGCTCAGCCTGGCCACCGTCCGTTATGCCCGCGACGCGCGCGGCGGCCGCATCGAGCCGTTGCGGCTTTCGCCCAATCTCGACCCGACCCTGGCGCTGCCCGACCCGTTGCAGGTGATGGAATCCATCGCCTTCCGCGCCGACGCGGCGGCCTATTTGCGCAGCTTCCAGCCGCGCCAGCCTCAGTTCGAGGCGTTGCGGAAGGCTTTGCTGGCGGCGCGCGGTGGTGCGACCGTTGGTGACTCCGTGGTCAAGATTCCCGACGGCCCCACGCTCAAGCTCGGGGTCGAGGACGAGCAAGTGGCGCTGTTGCGCACGCGGCTCAAGATCGACGCCCGTGCTCCGGGCAAGGAGCTGCGGTTCGACGAGGCCGTGGAGGAAGCGGTGAAGAACTTCCAGGCCGCCCATGGCGTTAGGCCCGATGGCGCGGTCGGCCCCGGCACGCGGCGGCTGCTCAATCACGAGGGCCAGCAGACGTCCAGCCCGACCAAGGTCAAGCAGATTCTCATCAATATGGAACGTTGGCGCTGGCTGCCGAGCGATCTCGGCTCGTTCTATGTGGCCGCCAATGTGCCGGAATTCATGCTGCGGGTCGTGGACCAGGGCAAGCCGGTGTTCACCACGCGTATCGTGGTGGGCAAGCCCGACAAGCAGACGCCCGTCTTCTCCAACGAGATGCAGACGATCGTGTTCAATCCCTATTGGAACGTGCCGAACTCGATCAAGGTTGAAGAGCTCATGCCCTCGATCAGGGCTGGGGGCGGCGATTGGTTCTTCGGTGGGGAGGGCGGCGGCTGGGATGCCTCGGTGTTCGAGCGCAACGGTCTTCGCGTCGCCATCGGCACGAAGGAAGTCGATCCGTCGCGCCTCGATTGGGGCCGCATTGATATCCGCAGCCTCAATGTCTATCAGCCACCGGGCCCGACCAATGTGCTCGGTACGGTCAAATTCCTGTTTCCGAACAAGCACGACGTCTACATGCATGACACGACGCAGAAGGGCCTGTTCGCAAAGACCGTCCGCGCCGAAAGCCATGGGTGCATGCGGGTCCAGAATCCGGACCAGTTTGCCGCCGTTGTGCTGAAGCAAACTCAAGGCTGGACCTCGGCCCAGGTCGCCTCGGCGATCCAGAACAGCGAGGACCAGCAGGTGCCGCTGAAGCAGAAGATTCCGGTCTACATCAATTATTTCACCCTGTGGGTGAACGATGACGGCTCGATCTCGACCTATCGCGATCTCTACGGCCACGACGCCCGCATGGCGGCGGCGCTGTTCGGCGAGTCCCTGCCGCTCGACTATGAGCCCATGCCGATGGTGGAGGACGTCGCCGTGAATGCCAATGCCATGCCGCCGCAAAACTTCCAGCAGCGGCGGCGGGGTCGGGCACGCGGACCGAGCAACACCATCGCCGACAGCATTTCCGCGTTCATCAACAACTGATTTCTGCCAGTTCGGGGCCAGCGGCGCGGCGCTAAAGCGGCGAACGGGCCAATATGGGCGGTCGGCAACCAAAATGGCCCTCGTCGGGTCGCCGCCACAATTCGCCCCTAGCCTACGGTCCAGTCTCTCGCAGGGATGGCCATGGCCGGTATCGTCATCATCAACCCTCGCTTCGGCACCTCGTTCTGGGGCCTGGAGCATTGCATCGGATTGCTGGGAAAGCGGGCAAACCTTCCGGTCTCATGCCTGGCCTTGCTGGCGGCACTCGTGCCCGACCATCACGACGTCACCCTGATCGATGAGAATGTCGAGGACATCGATTTCGACCGCGTTGGCCGCGCCGATCTCGTCTGCCTGACCGGCATGAGCATCCAAGGCCGGAGAATGCGCGAGATCCTCGAGGAGGTTCGCGCGCGAGGGGTCATGACCGTCGTGGGCGGACCCATGGCCACGGTCGAGGAAGAGGCCATCGAGGATCTGGCCGATGTGATCTTCGTCGGCGAGGCTGACGACACCTGGCCGCAATTCCTGCGCGACTGGGAGCAGGGCCGCCACCAGCGCCGCTACCAGCAGCAGGAGAAGACGGACGTGACCCGGCTGCCGCTGCCGCGAGTCGAGCTGCTGAAAGCGAACCGCTACATGTTCGGCAGCATGCAGATCTCGCGCGGCTGTCCCTTCACCTGCGAGTTCTGCGACATCATCGTGACCTTCGGCCGCCGACCCAGGCTCAAGACCAGCGAACAGGTGCTGGCCGAGCTTGACTCCTTCCGGCGCGCGGGGCTCGGCATCGTCTTCGTCGTCGACGACAATCTGATCGGCAACAAAAAGGCAATCAAGCCGATCTTACGCGACATCGTTCGCTGGCAGCAGGAGCGGGCTTATCCGCTCACTCTATTCACCGAGGCCTCGCTCGACCTCGCCGAGGACGATGAATTGATGGAGCTGATGGGGCTCGCCAATTTCCAAAGCGTGTTCATTGGCATCGAGACGCCGAATGAGGACTCGCTGCGCGAGACCAAGAAGCTCCAGAACCTACGGCCGAACGCCGGCACCCTGCTTGAGCGTGTGCATCGCATTCAAGATCGCGGTCTCGACGTCTGGTGCGGCATGATCGTTGGCTTCGACCATGACGATCCCTCGATCTTCGATGGCATGCCCAAATTTCTGGCCGAGGCGCGCATCTCCGCCGCCCTGGTCGGCATGCTGCACGCGATACCGACCACGCCGCTCTACGACCGGCTGGCAAAGGCAGGCAGGCTAAACGATGACGAGGCCAGCGACAGATTTGGCACCAATGTGATCCCGCTCAGGATGTCGCGCGAGGCGCTGCGCGACGGGTTCGTCGAGGTCATGCGGACATCCTATTCCGCCGACGCCTATTTCGGCCGCCTCGATGCGCAATTCATCGACGAGCGGTTCAAATTCACCCTGCATGAGCTTCCCTATTGGCGACGCCATCGCTGGGCCTGGGCGAAGCGGTTCTTCGGCAATTACGTCAAATTCGCCGTGCTGGCGTCGCGCCTGTTGCGCCATGTGCAGGACGCGACGCTGCGCGCGCGCTATCGGCGGCAGCTGTGGCGCGTGGTCCGGGCGCGCGGGCGCGAGCCGCACATCCTCTTCATCTATGCGCTCAAGATCGCCATGCACTATCACTACGGCGCCCTCACGCGGGCGCTGGCGCAGGTCGATCATGGCCGCGGCGCGATGCCGGATGCGGGCCGCTCCTTCTCGCGGGTGCGGCGACCGGAGAAAGCGCGCGCGCTCGCCGGCTGACCTAACATCCGGTGGACTCCCAGGCTCAGCGCTTGCGCGCGGCGCGGCGGAGCTGCTTCGCCACGAGGCCGGGCGCGAGCGCATTGAGCAGGAACAACGCTCGGAAGATCGCGGGCTTCACCACCGTGCGCTTTCTCGCCCGGACCCCTGCGAAGAACGCCTCGGCCGCCTCTTCGGTAGTGAGTGTAGGGACCAGGGCCGGGTTGGTGGCGGGAAGGTGCTCGCGGCTGCCTGGATTGTGCTCCCAATAAGGGCTCTCCACCGTGCCGAGCACGATGAGGGTCACGGCCAGGCCGTTCCCCTTCACTTCGCTCCGCAGCGCCTGG
>JBBQKN010000067.1:0-4387 GCA_038326945.1 Hyphomicrobiales bacterium | reverse complement strand
GCGTCCCGTCCGTTGACTTTCGTCCGGTCTAGGGATCGCGGGGCACTGACGGCGAAAGCGCGGCCCGGTGTTCGCCAAATCGCCGCAAATGCGCATGCGTTTGCGCTATCGCTTCGCTGCTGATGCGCAACTCCTTTGTTGCGCTAACGCTGCGCTGATGATGCGCAAGGGCATGTGGCGCGCCGAGAGGCGCCCGCCGTATCCGGCAACGGATACGGAACCATAGGTTTGCGTCTTTCGGCGCGCCATCCCCTCGTTCGGAGGGGAGAGTTCGGCACAGCCCGGGCGTGTCCCACGTCGCGGCGAGGAAGAGGTGTGCCTTTTGGCATCCTCGGCGTCACCCCGGCGCAAGCCGGGGCCCAGTATTTGTTTTGCGCTGCGCGCGGCTGGATACCGGCTGGCGCCGGTATGACGACAGTGACGGCCGGGACCGGCCCGGCGAGGACGAGAAGGGGGAGGTATGAAACAGGAAGGAGGCTGACATGCGTGACAGTACCGGGACATCGAGCGAGGCCGAGCACCTGCGCCGCTTCGCCAATCTGCTCTGCCTGTGGCGGCTCTGCGGCAATGCCGGCTGCCGCCGCGCGCGGGCCTGCCGCGGCCGCGTCCATCTCTGCGCCAGGCGCAACACCGCCGCGCTCCCCGCCGGCGTGCGCGAGTTCTTCACCGCCTTCCTCGCGGCGAAATATGCCGGGCTCGACTTCGACAGCTTCGCGGCGGAGATGGATGGCAGCGCGGAGCACGAGGCCTTCGCCGCCTGGGTGGCGGCGGCGCGGAATCGTCCGGCGCGCGCCGCAGGCAAGGGCGGGACGCCGTGAGGGCGCCTTGCAACTCTCGCTTGAGTGGCGAGGCGCTCGCGCTGTGGCGCATATGTCAGCCGGCGGCTCTTTTTCCTCACCGCCCCTCGCCGCGGCGCGGAATCGGTCTAAGGTCGTGTTGTGCTTCTCTGATGGCTTGACCGGATTTTTTCGAGGGGGCTCCGACCATGACATCCTATCGCGCGGCACTGCCGTTCGCGTTGATCTCGATTTTTGGTTTCGTACCGGTGGTGCTGGCGGCGTCGATCACGCCGCTGGTGCAGAGGGAGTGCCGGGAGGATTACCGCCGCTATTGCAAGGAATATGGGCTCGAATCCCAGGCGCTGCGGCTGTGCATGGATAAGGCTGGCCACAGCCTATCCCATGGCTGCGTGCAGGCCCTGATCAAGGCCGGAGAAGTTTCGCAAGCCGATGTGCAGCGCCGGAAACAATCCGGCCGCTGAGCTGAAATGCGGCTGACGGGATGCGCTCTCCCTTAAGGGGGGGCGATATGATCGGCGCGCCCTCGGTCATCGAGATTTCCTCGCAGAGCAGAAAAGAGAGGGGCACCCGCCGAAACGCGGGTGCCCAATAAGGAAGGGGGAAGAGGTTGGTGGTCACCGGATCGCCGAAGTGAGATCCGCAGGGCTACGGATGGTAGGCCTGGAAGTAGGCGAACTGCTCGGCCATTGCGGGCGCGGCGGCGAAGGTGACAACCAAAGCGACGGCGAGAAAGATCGATTTCATCGGAATTTTCCTAGTTTGGGTCTGTGGCTGTGCCCCTTGTGCTTAGCGCTGCTGGCTGAAGGGGTTGCTGAACTGCTCGGCCATGACGGGCGCGGCAGCGAAGGTGACAACCAGGGCAACGGCGAGAAAGATCGTCTTCATGAGAGTTCTCCAATTTGGTGTCGGCCTGTTGATCGATGGTCCAACCGGCTGGCCGCCTATCCGATCGAACAGTTGATAGGTGGTTGGCGAGACGCCGTTCTTCCAATAGCCGTTCGCTATGGAGTCCCTGCTTTTGGCGCACGGAAGGGCGTAGAGGGAGAGTCCTGCTAGGCGTTGCGCCAGAGGCCAAAACTTGCGGCTTGGCCGCGAAGGACGCCCCCGCCATCGACGAGCTGCCACAGGATGCCGTCCTCGATCCAGAACCGGCGTCCGGATTTGGCGAGGCGGAGCCCGCGATAGTCGGTGGCGAAACCGTTGGCCGCGACGGCGTCGAGCAAGCGCTGGCGCTCGGCGCGGTCGGGGGCCTCGGCCGAGAGATGCGACGGCAGCCCCACGATCTCGTCCCACTCATATTCGAAGCAGGCTTGGGCCGCCCGGTTGGCATAGATGAAGCGCGGCACCGCATCGGCGTCGTGGGCGAGCACGCAATGGCGCGCGTGTTCATACAGCCACGCGGCCGAGTGCGGGCGACCTTCGAGGAATTCAGGCTCGGCGCCGACGAAACGCCGATAGCTCTCGACGAGCAGATCGAAGAATTCGGGGTCGGCTGTGTTCATGTCCATGACGTACACTGCCAAAGCTGAGCCGGAAGCGGAAGGGATCGCCATGTTACAGGAGGAGCTGATTCTCGTCGGGACCTGCGACATCGCGGGCCATGTGCGCGGCAAGGGCTTTCCGGCGAGCGCGCGCAAGACGCGTAAGCTTAAGGGCATCGGCTGGACTCACTCCTATCTGATGCGCCACTCACCCATCGCATGACTCTTGCGTAGAAGGGATCACGGAATGTCAAAGCTGGACGCGCGCCAATCGGGATCATTCAAGATCGGCGGTGATATCGAAATCTCTCGCCTCGGCTTCGGCGCCATGCGCATCACCGGTAAAGGCGTGTGGGGACCGCCGCAAGACAGAGCAGAGGCGATGCGGACGCTGAAGCGCGTGCCGGAGCTCGGCATCGATTTCATCGACACGGCCGATTCCTACGGCCCGAATGTCTCCGAGGAGCTCATCCGCCAGGCGCTTTATCCTTATGACGGCATTCTGGTCGCCACCAAAGCGGGGTTTGCCCGGAGCGGGCCCGGGGTGTGGGAAGCGGACGGCCGCCCCGATTATTTGCGCGAGCAGGCGCGCAAGAGTCGCGAGCGGCTCGGGGTGGAGACTATCGGGCTCTGGCAGTTGCATCGGGTCGACACCAAGGTTCCCCGCTATGAGCAATTCGACGCGGTGAAGTCGCTGCTCGACGACGGCATCATCCGCCATGCGGGCTTAAGTGAGGTTTCGGTCGACGACATCGAGGCCGCAGCCAAGGTGTTCCCGGTCGCGACCGTGCAGAACAAATACAACCTCGTCGATCGCGGCAGCGAGGACGTGCTCGATTATTGCGAGCGGCAGGGCATCGGCTTCATCCCCTGGTTTCCGCTGGCCGCGGGCAAGCTGGCCCAAAGCGGCTCCATCCTCGATGCGATGGCGCGCAAGCGGAGCGTCACCCCGAGCCAACTTGCCCTCGCCTGGGTGCTGAAGCGGAGCCCGGTGATGCTGCCGATCCCGGGCACATCGAAGGTCGCACATCTCGAAGAGAATGTAGCCGCCGCGGCGATCCATCTCAGCGACGAGGAATTCGCCGTGCTCAGCCGCGAGGGCCTGGCTGAGTATGAGGCGGCTTAGCCGCCTGGCCTCTCTGCCGAGCAGCGGTCTGCTCTGTTGCTCTCCCGTGTTAGGGTGGTGAAGGCTGAGGAGTGCAGGGAGGCCGACATGAGCGTTGACGAGAAGGCCGTGAACGACGCGGCGGCAGGTTTCTATGCGACGCTGGACGCGCTTTTCACCGGCGATGCCGGGCCAATGCAGGCGGTCTGGTCCCATGAAGACGACGTGACCTATATGGGACCGGACGGCGGCTTTGCGGTCGGTTGGGACGCGGTAGGCGCCATTTGGGTGAAGCAAGCAGCCCTGAAGCTCGGCGGCAAAGTGAGCCCCTCAGACATGCATATTACGGCCGGGGGCGATCTCGCCGTCACCCACAATTTTGAGAAGGGCGAGAACATCAACACCAATGCAGGCCCGGTCAGCGTGTCGATTCGCGCCACCAATCTGTTCCGCAAAGAAGAGGGCAGCTGGAAGATGATCGGCCATCACACCGACCTCCTGCCTTTCCTAGCAGCGTGATTGAGAGAGGCGAGGTGAAGGCAGGAAGCTTGCTGAGAGGCCTGCCTGCTAGTCCGCTCGCCGCAGAAATCACGGACATCCTCGCAGCGGCCCGGACTGTCCGCATCGAGCGCATCGTGTCGACCGGGCAGGCGACGCCCGAGGGTCAATGGTACGACCAGGACAGCGATGAATGGGTGGTCGTCATTGCCGGCGCCGCGCGGCTCAGACTTGAAAATGAGGATGCGGATCGGGTGCTGGGCGAGGGCGATTGGGTGCTCTTGCCGGCGCATTGCCGCCATCGCGTGATCTGGACGCGGGCCGAGCCGCCGACAATCTGGCTCGCCGTGCATTTCACCCCGGAATGAGGCCCTACTCCGCGGCGAGCCTTACATATTCGCCATTGGCCACGGGGCAGGCAGCCCAGAGCGCTTGCAGCGCCTGGATGAGATAGGCCATCTGGGCGTCGGTATGGACCGGGGAGGGCGTGAAGCGCATGCGCT
>JBBQKN010000066.1:0-5132 GCA_038326945.1 Hyphomicrobiales bacterium | reverse complement strand
GAGATCGAGCAGATCGATCCCTTCATGACGATGGCCCCGAAAGTGCGCCCCGACAAGGCCGCGCTCATTCCGGCGGGGATCCATGTCGATGGGACCGCACGCATCCAGACCGTGGACCGCTCCACGAACCCGCGTTTCTATGGTGTCATCGAGAAATTCGCCGAGCTGACGGGGGTTCCGGTCATTCTCAACACGAGCTTCAATTTGCAGGAGCCGATCGTGCAAAGCCCCGAGAATGCGATCTCGTGCTTCTTGCGCACGCAAATGGATGTGCTGGTGCTCGGCGATTTCTACGTCATGGATCGGACGTTAACCCGGCCATAGCACACGCTAGATGTCCGCTGTTGGCACCAAGCGGACGTCAAGGTCGACGGTGCGAATGTCCGCTTTGCGGCGCCAAGCGGACCCCGGGTTTTACCGATTAAGGCGCGATAAACAGGCTTAGAAAGAAGATTGCTCGCATGATCCCTGGCACCGTCTTAATCAGGCCTTGCGCAGCTTCCTGACTTTTTGAGTGTCTCAAAACTGGCGCTAGTGCCTAAAGCAGGGTATGCCGCCCAACAGCGAAAAGACCGTTTCATCTTGCGAGCCTGCGAGCCGATGTCTTTAATTACATCCCGGCTTCGACTCTGCCGATGGAACTTATACTTTGGCCCGCTGTTGCCCTTGATCATAACCGGAGCAAACCAATGAGCCGCGGATTCCCCTCTATGACTGCCCTATTGGGACTGCTTGCCATCGCGGGCTACCAAAATAGGGATAAGATCGCCGAAATGCTCGGTGGACTGAAGCAGAATAACCCTGGAGCTGATGGAAAAGGCGGCATCGGAGGCTTGCTCAGCCAGCTGGGTCTCGGCGGCGCCGCCGCCGGCGGCATCCTCAGTGGTGGGCTCGGTGAACTTTTGGAGCGCTTTAAGCAAAGCGGTCAGGGCGAAACCGCAGAGTCCTGGGTCGACACGGGGCCTAACAAACCATGCACAGCCGCGCAACTTGAGCGAGCGATTGGCCCCGAGGTGTTGGACACTTTGTCGAAGCAGACAAGCCTATCGCGAGACGAGCTAGTCACGAGGCTGTGCCGCGAACTCCCCGACGCAGTGGATAAGTACACACCGCAGGGTCGACTGCCGACGGACGCCGACTTTGCGCGCGCATAAGCGTCACGCTTACCGCCCATCAGTATTCTAGACGGTAGCTGCGTCCGCCAACGCGTAGATTTTGCTAATCAATTGCCATCTTGGGAACGATCGACATTTGTCTGGTTTAATCGGTAAGTCGGGTCAGCCGGTAATACCGTTGTGACCCCCATTGGGAAGTTGCTGGTGCCTGAAAGGTAGCACCGGGCTTCCTTCTTTTTAGCTTCGATTGGAACTGCGACGAGGAGCCCGCGTTAAGAGGTGAGTTTAAACTAAGGAGGCTGGGATGGGTATTTTATGGACTATTTTGATCGGCTTTGTCGCGGGCGTGTTAGCGAAGCTTATTACTCCCGGCGATAATGAGCCGAGCGGTTTCATCCTGACCACAATCCTCGGCATCGTTGGAGCCTTCCTGGCCACCTACCTGGGACAAGCTCTCGGCTGGTATAGCGCAGGCGAGGGTGCTGGTCTTATAGGCGCGACCGTTGGAGCAATTATAGTGCTCTTGATTTGGGGCGCCGTTACTGGAAGGCAGAAGACCACCCTTCCCTAACCGTCACCACGGTACGTACAACACTCGAATTTGCCCCGGAGACTTGCAATTAGGAACAATGGAGGTTTGAGTTGGCCGACAACGGTGGAGCGGGAGTCGGAATGGTTTTATGGCGGGGATTTTAATCGTCGCCCTTTTGGTACTTGGCTTAATTTATGCGAACGGCGGTCCGCCCCGGCGGGAGACTGAAGCGCCATTATTGCAGCTCCGATCGCTCTTGTGCGGTTCATCGCACCGGAGTTTGAGCCGAGTAAGCCCGCGCACCCGAAAGGCGTCCCTCGCACTGATCACCCCAGCCGCACACGTAAACGATGTGTGATGCCGTCGTCGGCCAGCGGCACGCGCAACGGTCGCTCCACGATAAAGGTGTCGTCTAGTTGGGCGGAGGCAATGCCTCGGCCGGCGCCGCCGGAGTTGTCGACCAGGATATCGTATCGCGCGGAGTGGTACCGGACCGTCATCTCAAAGCTCGGCCAAGCCTTTGGGATGCAGGGGTCAAGATGAAGAACCTTACCCCGTAGGCGCATTCCGAGGATGCTCTCAATGCCCGCGCGTTGCATCCATCCCGCGGAGCCCGTGTACCAGGTCCAGCCGCCGCGCCCGACGTGGTTCGGATTCGCATAGACGTCGGCGGCGACTACGTAGGGTTCCACCTTGTAGCGCTGCATACTCGCCCTGTTCCGAGCATGGTTGATGGGGTTTATAAGAGAAAACAGCCGCGCCGCCTTGTCGCCTTGGCCGAGTCCCGCAAAGGCCATCACCGACCACACAGCGGCGTGCGTATATTGGCCTCCGTTCTCCCGAATGCCTGGCGGATAGCCTTTGATGTAGCCCGGATCTAGCCGCGTATGGTCGAACGGTGGCGTGAACAGGAGCGCCAGTCCGTCCTGCGGACGGATCAGTTCGCGCTCAACCGCCGCCATGGCGCGAGCGGCGCGCTCGCTGTCCGCGGCCCCCGAAATCACCGCCCAAGCTTGTGCAATCGAATCGATCCGGCAAACCTCACTTGCCGCCGAGCCAAGCGCCGTACCGTCGTCGAACCAGCCGCGCAAATACCAGTCTCCGTCCCACGCCTCACGCTCGAGCGAGCCTCGAAGGGAGGCGGCTTGCGCTCGCCAAGTGGCGCCACGCTTCTTTTCGTGACGTGCATCGGCGAGCGGAGCGAATGCGGTGAGGGTTGAGTGCAGAAGCCAGCCGAGCCAGACGCTCTCGCCTTCGCCATGTTCGCCGACGCGGTTCATGCCGTCGTTCCAGTCGCCGGTGCCGATCAACGGGGCGCCGTGAGCGCCGAATGTGAGGCTTCGGTCAAGTCCGCGAGCGCAATGCTCGAACAGCGTGGCGGCCTCGTTGGAAACGGTGGGCTGGAAGAAGCTGTCGTGCTCACCCATCGCGAGCGTCGGGCCTTCCAGGAAGGCAACCACCTCGTCCAGGACGGCGCCGTCGCCAGTCGCGTCGATATAATGGGCGGTGGCGTAGGCGAGCCATGCGCGGTCGTCGGAGATCCGCGTGCGCACGCCCTGCCCCGACTCAGGCAGCCACCAGTGCTGAACGTCGCCTTCGACAAACTGCCGTGCCGCTGCTCGCAGCAAGTGCTCGCGCGTAATCTCCGGTCGGGAGGCGGCGAGCGCTGCCCCGTCCTGAAGCTGATCGCGGAAGCCGTAGGCGCCACTTGCCTGATAGAAGGCAGAGCGGGCCCAGATACGGCAGGCGAGCGTCTGATAGAGGAGCCAGCCGTTCAGCATGATGTCCATCGGCCTATCAGGCGTCTTCAGGCGGACCGCGCCGAGGACATCCTCCCAATACCGGCGGACATCTGACAGAACGGTATCAAGATTGGTCGCGCGATAGTGCGCGATCAGGCTCCGCGCGTCTTCCTCGCTCGCAGCCTGCCCCAAAAAAAACACGACCTCGACGGTGCCGTGCGGTGGAAGCTCGATGGTGGTGCGCAGCGCGCCGCAGGGATCGAGCCCCGCCCCAACGGTGTTGGAGAGCGCCGTCGCCCTGGCTAGCGCTGCGGGGCCCGCGAGCGTACCGTTGCGGCCAATGAACTCCCGCCGATCGCCCGTCCAGTCCGTTCGGCCGAACACCCGCCGGTCACCGGTCCAGTCCGTTTGATATCCGTTCAGATCGGCGAAGGCGACCCGAGATCCGAAGGCCGTGTTCCACGTGTTGCGCGCGAACATCGCGCAAGTCACGGGATCAATTTCCGTCGCCACGAACGGAGCCGAGACGGTCCGCGATGGACCGAGAACCCATTCGACATAGGCAGTCACCGATAGGTGCCGGGTGCGGCTCGACGTGTTGTGTAGCTTGAGACGCGAGATCTTGATCGGATCGTCGAGCGGCACGAATTGCAGGAGATCGAGCGCAATCCCGTGCGCCGTATGCTCGAACCGGCTGTACCCCCTCCCGTGGCGGGCGATGTAGCTGCCCGCATCGTCGCGCATGGGCATGGCAGTAGGCCCCCACAGGGTACCAGTGTCATCGTCGTGTACATAGAACGCCTCCCCCGTGTGATCGGTAACCGGATCGTTCGACCAGGGGGTGAGCTGGTTCTCGCGGCTGTTCACGGACCAGGTGGTGCCACCGCCCTCGGCCGCCACCTGAAAACCGAAGACGGGATTGGCGACGATGTTTATCCAGGGAGCCGGCGTCGAGAGACCAGATGAGAGAATTGTTACATATTCCCGCCCGTCGTCAGCGAATCCGCCGAGACCATTGAAGAACTCAAGGTTGGGCAGAGACGGCGCGGCCTCCGGCGCGGCAATAAGGGCAGCCCTCTTCTGCAGGGGTCGGGCACGGCTTCCGCGATCCGGAACCCGATCAAGCTGTTCTGACAGCCGCCCGCGTTGTCCCGCCAACACCACGCGCGCCACTGACGCAAGAAGGGCGCATGTCGCCGCCGAGATGAGGTCAGCCCTCAGAACGAAGACTCGGCCCGGGGGCGGTGCCACACCAAGCTGCGGCAGGGACTGGACTTGCCGCACCAGCGTCTCGAGCCCAATCTGAAGGTCTTGCACATAGGACGAGGTACGCTCGTTAAGAATCACGAGATCAAAAGCGAATTGCTTCATCCGCAAATATTCGTGAGCACGAAGCAATTGGCGGGCCACGTCTAGCTGCTCGACGTCGCTGATGCGTAGCAGCAAGATCGGAAGGTCACCGGAAATGCTCAGTGGCCAGAGCCCCGATTGCGCGCCAGCGCCTCGAAAGATGGCGTCGGAGGAAGGTCTCAGGGCAGGAGCCGAGTAGATGAGATGTCCCGCAAGACGCTGGAACATGCTTGCCTGGACCCGACTGATTCCGAGGTGGTGGAGCTGCACCTGCGCCTGGGTCCAAGCGAGAGTCGCCGCCCGCTCGAAGGCGGTGGTGTCGCGATGCTTGTCGATGAGGTCGAGCAGCGCTTTGCGCGATGATGCGACCACGGTCCAAAAGGCGATGTGCAC
>JBBQKN010000065.1:0-5260 GCA_038326945.1 Hyphomicrobiales bacterium | reverse complement strand
CGCAACGGCACGGAAACATCGTCATGACCCTCTGGCGAGGAATAGATCTTTCGGCTTCCGGACAGCGGCCCGGTGGTGACCTTCGGCGGCGCCATGTCTTCGGCGGAGATCGGCTTGTTCATGGTCAAGCTTCCATTGGCTTTGGGGGAGCTGGCGCAGGGGGGCAGCAAATCGTCCTGTCCCTTCGCCGGCACGACCCGGATCAGGTTCTAAGGGTCTCCGCGGCGGCCTTGAGCTTCAAGGCAAGCGGACTCTCAGCCCCTTCGCTGGGGCTCCCCTCGGCATGAGCTCAGTCTAGGCTCTCATTCTGGTTTGCGCTATCGCCCTTCGGGCTACTTGAGCGCTTGGATGGCCCCGCGATCAACTCGCCGGTGGCGTGGCGCTGCTTGGCGTGGCGCTACTCGGCTTTCGCCGCGGGCGTTTCGGGCTTTTGGCGGCCGCGCCCGCGGCCTTGGCCGCCGCCGTCCGGGGCGCAGGCTTCTTCTTCGGACCGGCCCACACATCCTGATAGCCCATCACCGTGAGAAAAGCGCCGAACACCAGCACGACGACCGCCCCCACCACAGACCAATGGGGATGCGCGATGACCGCCTCGCCCATGGTTTGCACCAGAGACGACGCCAACAGCCTGAAAATGCCGCCGATCAGGGCCAGCCAGCCGAAGATGGTGATGAGCACGGGCCAATCGCGCACCCAGACATGATGCACATTCAGGATGGCGAGGCCGGCAACAAGCGCGATGATGCCCGAAAGATAGATGAGGGCGGGGCTGCGGAGAAATTCGGTCGCAATGACGCGAAAGCTCTCGCCCTCCAACAGAAGACCAATGCCCATGATCACGAACAAGGGCCCCAAGATGCGCGCGATGAATGTCGATGCCGTCATGCGTTTCTCCCTCTGATGACGCGAGTCCCGGAAGCCGCGGCCCCCCGCCAGCGGCGAATCTGCCCTCGCCGGCCGAGCCTCACCGGGCCAAACGACGCAGCGGCTCGATGGTCTTCACCGATGATTGAGTGGCGCCAGCCCGCTCCTCGGCCAGGCTTCTCCGGCGCCCGCGCTAATGTGAAGCCGAAGAGCCAGGAAGGCAAGCCGCTGGCGACGGGAAGTTCCGAAAGCAACGCCAAGTCACCGATCGGCGTCAGCCAGATTTAACGGTAAACCATGGACTGCTCTGGTCATCGCAGGACAACGGAAATCTTGCGAGCGGCGTCGTTCCAGTCTAAGCCTCCGCCATCATTCTGCCGCTCTTCACCTTGCATTCCGGGCCTAGACGTCATTCGTGGCGCCCCAGCCCCCGCCGCAACCGAGGTAGGACAACGTGAATCAAGACGCTGCGACCGAAGCTCCCGCGGGCACGAGCGCCTTCGCCACCATTCGCTGGGTTGCCCTCGCCGCCGTGATCGTCGCGACCATTGCCGGCGCCTTGGTCTATTGGCGCCATAGCGAGATCTATCCCAGCACCGAGAACGCCTATGTCGGCTCGAACATCGTCCGCGTGGCGGCGGAGATCAGCGGCCCCGTCATTCGTGTCTATGTGCGTACCGACGACTGGGTGAAGACCGGCGTTCCGTTATTCGATATCGACCCCACGCTTTACGACGCCGCCTTGCGCAATGCGTTGGCTCAATTCGACGCCGCCGCCTCTGCCGCCGGCACCGCAGGCGACGGCCTCAAGGCCGCCGCGACCAAGCTCGAGGAGAAGCGCGCCGCACTCGAGGACACGCTCGCGACCTATCGCCAGGCCAAGGATTCGCAGAGCTCGGATCAGCCGCCCACGGATCAGCCGCCCACGGATCAGCTCACCGCCGCCGAAGGTAAATGGCAGGACGCGCTGAAAGCCTATAAGGACGCCGAAAGCGAGTTCACCCAGGAGCAGGACAAGCCGCTGACGGTGTCGACGCCCACGGTGCAGCTCCGCGCCGCCTCGGCCCAGCTCGACAAGGCTACGCATGACCGGGTCAGGACCCACGTCGTCGCCCCCGCCGACGGCTTCGTCTCCAATGTGACGCTGCGGCCCGGCGCCATCGTGCAAGCGGGCAGCCCGCTCTTTGCCATCATCGAAGCGGGTCCCTGGTGGGTGGACGCCAATTTCAAGGAGACCGACCTCTCCCGCATCAGGGTGGGTCAGAAGGCCACGACCCGCCTCGACATGTATCCCGGCCAGATTTTCCACGGCGTGGTCGAGAGTATCAGCCCCGGCTCCGGCGCCACCTTCTCCGTGCTGCCGGCGGAAAATGCGAGCGGCAATTGGGTGAAGGTCTCCCAGCGCTTCACTGTACGCGTGGGCATCACCAATCCCCCGGCGGCGACCGATAAGCCGCTTCGCGTGGGCGCCAGCGCTGCAGTCACGGTCGACACGACCCAGGACGGCAAATGACACGGCGTAAATCCGCCGCGCCAAAACCGCGCTCACCGCGCAAGTCCGAACCGCCGAAACCGCCACCGCTGCCGCCCGTGGTGTCGGCCGAGCCGCTACGGCTGAGCCCGAAGCCCTCGGTTGCGCTCGTCGTCGCAGTCGTGCTCACCGCCGTCCTCGAAGTGCTCGACATCACCATCGTCAGCGTGGCGATCCCGCATATGCTCGGGACCTTCGGCGCGACCCCCGACCAGATCACCTGGGTTCTCACCTCCTATCTCGTCTCTGCCGCGGTGGTGATGCCGCTGACCGGCTATCTGTCCGCCCGGCTCGGGCGCAGGCGTCTCTTGATCTTTTCCATCGTTGGCTTCGTCGTCTCCTCGGCGCTGTGCGGGCTGTCCTGGAATCTAGAAAGCATGGTGGCGTTCCGGCTGTTGCAGGGCATCTGCGGCGCGCCGCTCGTGCCCTTGAGCCAGGCGATCCTGCTCGATGCCTTCCCGCGGGAGAAACACGGGCAGGCGCTCGCCATCTTCGGTCTCGGCATCATGGTCGCGCCCGTGCTCGGACCCACCTTCGGCGGTTGGCTCACCGATACTTTCGTCTGGCGCGCGGTGTTCTACATCAACGTGCCGATCGGCCTCTTCGCCCTGCTACTCGCCATGGGCCATCTGCCCCGCAGCGAGATCAAACATATGAAGACCGATTGGACCGGGCTCCTTCTCCTGATCCTGGCCGTGGGCTCCCTGCAATTCGTGCTCGACCAGGGTCAGAGCCGCGACTGGTTCAACTCGAAAATAATTCAGCTTTTCGCCGCCGTCACTCTGTTCGCCAGCATCGCGTTCTTCATGCGCGGTTGGAACAATTCAAAAAACATCGTCGATCTATCTCTGCTCAAGGATCGGAATTTCCTGGCGGGTCTGCTCGCGATCACCGCCTATGGTGTGACTTTGTTCGGCACCATTGCGCTCCTGCCGCTGCTCACCCAGCGGCTGATGGGCTACCCGGCCATGACCGCGGGCATGCTATTCATTCCGCGCGCGATCGCGAGCGCCATCGCGCTTGCCGTTACCGGCAACTACCTCATGCGCTGGATCGATCCGCGCATCCTGGTTGCCGCGGGGATCGTGCTTTCGGCCATCGGCACGATCATGATGGCGGGACTGTCGCTAGAAGCCGACGCCTGGGCCATCGCCTCGCCCGGAATCCTGGCCGGCATCGGCATGGGCTTGTTCTTCGTGCCCCTGACGGCCGTCGCCTTCGGCAGCGTGCACCCTTCCCGGCTCGACGAGGCGGCTGGGCTTTATGCGCTGATGCGCGGGATCGGTTCCTCGATCGGCATCGCCGTGGTCAGCTGGCTATTCGTCCGCCAAGGCCAAGTGCATTGGGACAATCTGATATCCCACGTCAATCCCTTCAATCCGGCGGTGCCGCCTTATCTTTCCGCGCACGGGCTGGACGTCCAGTCGCCGAGCGCGTTGCCCGCCGTGGCGCTGGAGATCGGGCGTCAGGCGCAGATGCTCGCCTTCATCGATCTGTTCTGGTTCATCGGCATCGTAACCTTCGCCATCCTGCCGCTCGTATTGATGATGAAGAAGCCGACGCGAGAGGGCCTTTACATCCCCGCGCACGCTTAAGGCCGCGGGCCGGGACACGTCCCAACGCAAAACTGCTTGAGCCGAGGGCGAGCCTAAAGCGAAGCTACCAGCAGACCTTGGCGCCCGCGGTGCACACCACTGGCGAGACCACGCCGCGCCAGCAGACCGTATAGGACTGGGACGTCACCACATCGGGCTTGAGGTAAAGTTCGGCCGACACGGATTCGCGCCAATAGGGCTGCGGCTTGGCTTTCATCGCGCTCACGCTGACGCGGGACCCTTTCGTCGCCTTGAATTCAGTGATCGACTGGGCCAGGGCGCTCTGCGCGCCACTGAGGGCATCCCCCTTGTCCCAGCCGTCCGCGGTTCCAACGAACCTGCTGCAGCCGGCACTGGCCGGCGCCGCCGCCGCTACGCAAAGCCCCGCCGCCACCAACGCACCAGCAGAGACAGACAAAAGCGACTTCATCTTCAGACCCCCTTCGCAGCAGAATGAGAGGGGATAGGATATCCTGACGCGGTGAGGTTGCCAGCCTCTCACCGCCGTCCTCTGGTGGGTTCGCGCTTGGCTGTAGCGTTTGCGCCACACCGGGCCAGCGGCGAGACTCTGCCAATGATGTCAATCGGGAAGCGGTGGCGGCTTCCGTGATCTGGAAGCTAGAGAGGGAGCGAGGGGTTCAATGGCATCCAAACTCGCTCTTGTGACCGGGGCCTCGAGCGGCATCGGCGAGGCGCTGGCCAAGCGCTACAGCAAGGACGGCGCCCACGTGCTGCTGCTCGCCCGCAACACCGAGCGGCTCGGCGCCGTGGCCGAGGCCATCAGGCGCGAGGACGGGACGGCAAGTCTCTACGCCGTCGATCTTTCGAATGCGGAGGCAATCGCGGAGACGAGCGCCAGGATCATGCGCGAGGCCGGCACGCCCGACATTCTCGTGCACAATGCCGGCGCCGGTCGCTGGCTGCCGCTGGTCGAGACCAGCGCCGAGGATGCCTTGGCCATGATTGAGGTGCCCTATCTCGCGAGTTTCAACCTCACCCGCGCCTTCCTGCCCGCGATGCTGGCGCGAAGGAGCGGAGCCATCGCCTTTGTCACCTCGCCCGCCTCCTATCTCGCCTGGCCCAATGCGGCAGCCTACATCGGCGCGCGCCATGCCGTGGCGGGCCTCGCCCAGGCGCTGCGGAGCGAAGTGAAGGGGAACGGCCTGGCCGTGACCCTCATCGTGCTCGGCACGGTGGAGAGCCCTTATTGGGAGCACAATCCAGGCAGCCGCGAGCACCTTCCCGCCACCAACCCGGCCCTGGTCCCTAC
>JBBQKN010000064.1:0-5306 GCA_038326945.1 Hyphomicrobiales bacterium | reverse complement strand
GTCGCCGCTCTGAAGGCCGGCGCCGCGGACTACGTCATTAAGGATGTGCGCGAGGACTTTTTTACTCTGCTGCATACCGCCCTAACCGCCGCACTCGAGTTGCAAACGATGCGGAGGGCGCGCGAGGCGGCGGAGGCCGAGGTCAGTCAGAAAAACAAAGAGCTCGCAGCGCTCTCCAGCAAACTCGCCAAATATCTGTCGCCTCAAGTCTACAATTCCATCTTCACCGGCGCGCAGAGCGTTGAGATTGCCTCCAATCGCAAGAAGCTGACCGTCTTCTTCTCCGATATCGCGGACTTTACCGGGACCACCGAAAAATTAGAGTCCGAGGAGCTCACGCAGCTGCTCAACCGCTATCTCACCGAGATGGCGCGGATCGGGTTGGAATTCGGCGCCACCATCGATAAATACATCGGCGATGCGGTGCTCGCCTTCTTTGGCGACCCCGAGTCGAAAGGTGCCAAGCAAGATGCGCGCGCCTGCGTGCGCATGGCGATCGCGATGCAGCGACGCATGCGCGAGCTACAGTGGGAGTGGCAGGAACTCGGCGCGGAGAAGCCATTTCAGGTGCGCATCGGCGTTAATACCGGCTTTTGCACCGTCGGCAATTTCGGTAGCGAAGATCGCATGGACTACACCATCATCGGTAATGTCGTGAATATCGCCTCTCGCCTGCAGGCGCAGGTCGACCCAGGAGGCATCCTCATCGGTCACGAGACCTTCGCGCTGGTGAAGGACGACGTGGCGACGGAAGAACAAAGTGCCGTTATCGCGAAGGGCTTTGCTGAGCCCGTTCGCTGCTACAAAGTGCTCGGCATCTATGACGAGCTCGTCCGTCAAGGGAGCGTTATCCGCGAGGAGGAGGAGGGCTTGCGCCTGTTGCTCGATCTCAAAAAGCAGGACAGAGCCCATGCGATTGAGGTGCTCGAATCCGTGCTCACGCGCCTGAAGCAATAGAAGCCATTCGGCGCAAGTTCAGATCGACCACCTGATGGTCGCGCTCTCCGCTGTCGTCCTCACGCATCCTCTCAAGGGTCGCAACCGATGCGTCGAGAGCATCCTTGGAGCGGTCATAGACTTCGCGGCTCGACCCCTCTTGTGGCCGACGTTGGGTTTCCAGTGTGGCCGTCAAGCCACCACATCATCATCATCGCCGCTTGGCGAAGGCCTCACCATCGGCCACGTCGGTTGACGAGCCGAAGAATAAGCAGCAGCAGCAATGCCCCGATCGTCGCCGAGATAACGGCGGCAACAATGCCACTACCGAGATGTATGCCGAGCTGCGGTAATAGCCAACTACCGATCAGGGCCCCTACGACACCTAAGGCTATGTCTGCAACCAGTCCAAAGCCGGTTCCCTGCACTATTTGTCCTGCGAGCCAGCCTGCTACTAGACCAACGAGCAAAACGATTAGAAGCTCTTGTCCTGACATTGTCCCCCCCATTAGGCAGTATCAAACTCACCGCAGCGTATCGCCCACCCACGGAACGCCCAAAGACGAAATCGCCGAAGGCGTATCGAAGAATACCTGCGGTACATCGCTGCTGAAATGGGCGTGGTAGGTTTATGCACCGGCCTAATGGCCAAGTTCAGTTCAACTGGCGCCTCGAGTGCGCAGCCCTGTCCTTTCCGAAAATTCCATCCGCTGGAGATTGCGCTAGAAGCCCTTGCCAATGGCATCGCGCCGGTACCCCGATACTTCCACTTCAGCCGCGATCATCGGCGCTTAGTCGCGTATCTCGATGTTCCCGCTGCTAGATTTCAGTAGAGCTGCTGAAATTGTCAGGTACCCAAGGCGCGGCTGCCTTGGCATCGCGTTCGCCGCGCTCAGACGTATCCCTCACACCGCTGTTTTTGTTCGTCTTTCTGTTGTGCCTAAACCTCCATTGCAAATTTCCCATCCGCTTTTTGAGCCGTCCGCCCTATCGGGTTGTTTCGGCGGCGATTTCGCGGTTTACTTGCACCGGTTCACGGGAACGACGGGATGGGCACGTGACGCGACGATCACCTTTCAGCCGCCTGATGGAGGGCCTTCTCTCCGGGCCCCGCACGACTACCGGCCCTCGATTGAAATCTTTCCCGACCTGGATGTGGGGAAGGTCGCAGAGGAACTCGCCCTCGAGGAGCGCGGCAAGCAGCGCGCGGGCGAGCGCGGTGGCGGCCGCAATCCCGCCGCGCTCGACGATGTCGAAACCGAAATCTGGGAGCGGATCGAGCGCGAGAACAAGCACGCGCACGATATCCTGCAGGATGAACTTCGCACCCATGACGAGCGCCTTGCCGCACTCGACATGGCGGGGCGGCTGGGCGGAATCGAACGGGCCGCGCCGGCCTGCCTTGCCGACATTCACGCGGAAGCCGCGACGGGCACCGACCCGCTGCACGAGCTGCGCCGCAATCTGCTCGGGCACGAGCGCGAGCTCGCCCGGTTCAAGCAAGACCACAAGCTAGAGCGCATGGCCCTCGCGCACGGTCCGGCGCTGACTTTTCTCAAATGGGCCTTCATCGCCCTGCTCTGGGCGGTGGAGAGCGCGCTCAACGGCAGCTTTCTTGCCAAGGGCAGCGAACAGGGCATTGTCGGCGGCGTGACGGAAGCCGTCGGCTTCGCAACGCTCAATGTCGGGGGCGCGGTGCTGTTTGCGACGCTCGGCGCGTGCCAGCTTAATCATCGCTCGCGCGCCCGCCGGGTGATTGGTGGCCTGTCCGTTCTTGCGTGGGCCGGGTTTACCCTCTTCCTCAATCTCGCGCTCGCGCATTACCGCGAGGTCACCGGCGCGCTCGTCGATGAAGGCGGGCAGCAAGTCATGCGCCGCCTTGCCGAGGCCCCGTTCACGTTTTCCGACATCAATTCATGGCTGCTGTTCGGGATCGGGGTCCTCTTCGCCATTGCGGCTTTCATCGACGCCCTGTTCCTGTTCGACCCCTATCCCGGCTACGGCGCCGTCCAGAAGCGGGTGAACCGAGCCCACGAAGACTACCGCGTCCGCAAGGCCGCGCTCATCAATCTGCTGCGCGATGTCTGCGGCGCGTACCGCGAGGAGATCGACGAACTGAGCCACGACGTTTCAGTGCGGCGGAGCGATTACGATTCGATTATCACTCACCGGGGGCGCATGGTGCAGCTGTACGATTCCAACCAGACGCAGCTCGACCATGCGGGCAAGACGCTCTTCGCCAAATACCGCCGGGCGAAAGGCGCGCCCGCCACCGGCAATGCCTTTGCGCTGGCCCGCATCGAAGTGAAGGCAAGCCCGCCGGATGAAGCGGAGCGCGCGGAGATCAAGGAAACCAGCAAAACCGCGCAGAAGCTGCTGGCCGAGCAGAACACGCTGATCCACCAGGAGTTCGACAAGGCGCTCATCCGCAATCAGCAGGTCGACGATTTCATCCCCGAGGACCTCTATGGCCCGCGTGCGAACAAGATATCGTAGCGCCGCTCCCCCCCCGCGCGCGCCGTCAAGCGGCTTGCGGAACTGCTCCATCCACCGATCGCGGGCCTTGCGCGGATTCGTCGTCCACTCGCTGAGATCGGCGCCGTCGCCCAGATTGCATTTCGAGAACTTGATCTGCCCGCCGGGCACGGCCGGGTTGAGCAGCCGCAGTTCGCCGCTCTCCCTTGCGTTCGAGACAAAGCTTTCGGGCAGCGACGATCCGCGCCTATATCGACAAGTACAAGGTCAATGTCATAGAGATCGTCGGCCATACCGACGAGGCGGGCATTGCCGAGCGGACTTCGAATCTCGACAAGGAGCTGATCCCGCTGCTGCGGGATCGCGGCGCGGCGGACAAGCTTGCGCCTGCCGACAATGCCGGGCTGGGCCTTGCGCGCGCTGTCGCGGTGGCAAATGTGCTGCGCAAACAGGACGGGCTGAAGGGCTATACGATCCTCCCTTATTCGGCCGCGCAGTTGGTCGCGCCAGGCGACGTTCTCTCGGACGGAAGTTCGCCGGGCGATGACAAGACAAGGCGCCGCATCGAAATCCGCCTGCGCCGCGCGGACGCCTCCGCGCAATCAGGCAGGGGCAGCAGCGTTGCCGTGACGCAGGCACAGGCGGCGCCGCAGGCCGCAGGGCCGCTGGCAAGGAGCATCGCCGGCCGCGCCTCCATCATCGATGCCGACACGATCGAAATTCGCGGTGAGCGCATCCGGCTCTGGGGCATTGACGCCGTCGAAGGGCGCCAGACCTGCCGCCTCGGCGGACAGCTGTGGCGCTGCGCGCTGGATGCGGCCTTTGCCATCTCCGCTCATCTTGAGGGTCAGAGTGTGCAGTGCATGGAGCGCGGCCGGGATCAGTACAATCGCACGGTGGCCGTCTGCACCGTGCGCGGCGGCGATCTCGGCGGCTGGCTGGTGAGCGCGGGCTTTGCGCTCGATTACCGGCGCTATTCCGGCGGCCGCTATGCCGCAGAGCAGGCGGCGGCCAGGGCCGGCAAGCGCGGCCTGTGGCGCGGGGAGTTTGAGCCGCCATGGGAATGGCGGCGCAAACAGGGACGGTGACAGCAGAAAGATGGCGCGGCGCGACAAGCAAGACCCGCGAGGGGCTCGGCTCGTCTCGCTATCGGAGGCTATCGGATGTTAAGGCGAATTCCGCACGTTCAGGGGGTCTGGACTGGAGAGGAAGCTCTCCAGCTGATTTGAAGGGGCGCCTGCACCCATAAGGCTACCGCAATGAAGAGTTTGTAATGCGAGGAAGTGATGGACGCTCTTGAGAGGCAGTTCGACGCCGCCATGATGGATATCTATGTGCGGGCGAAGAAGGAAGCTGGCTATACGGCCAGCATTTTTCACCAGATGCTGGTGAAACGGCGGGGGAGGGCCACTGCGAAGGCGCTAATAAACGCGCCGAAAGAGTCGGAGGGGTACGAAGCGCTGTATGAGCGCGGCTTCCTTCATTTAAGTGTTGAGGCGGTGGTCGTGGAAAATCTGCGTTGGCACCCCCTGTTCGATTCTGATGAGATCGAGAAGGCGCGCAAAAGGTTGATTGCGTACGGATATATCCCCAAGGAGCCCAGCTAAGGGCCTGTGCTGGGATTCAACAGGCATTCAGCTCTTCAGATCGTCGCTTCGTGCCAACAGCTGATGCCGGGCTCGGTTTGAGTGACTCTACCCCATCGCAGCGTTCATCAAACCGCGCTCTCGCAACCAGCTGTCCTTTCCGAAATTGGCAGTGTCAAACCAATGCGAACCAGACAGCGAAGTGCGCGAAGCGGATTGCGTCAGGCTGCCAGTTGACGCCACTCGGCCAACGCGGCGAAGCGGTGCTGCTTGAAGATGTCGCACCGCCTGAGGTGGCGATCGTGGTTA
>JBBQKN010000063.1:0-7346 GCA_038326945.1 Hyphomicrobiales bacterium | reverse complement strand
ACTCGCAGATCAATACAAGCCATTGATGCTGCGTGGTATTTCGGGGGTTTGGCAACTGTGGGCCACGCTGGCGAAAGTGCCGGGTCCCGGTTGCCAAGGTTGGGGTCGAGGGTTCGAATCCCTTCGCCCGCTCCAGTTTTTCCAAGACTTTCGCGACTTAACGGCCTTCGGGCCGGGCCTCGAGGTTACCGGCTAGGTTACCGGGCCTCCGCAGCTATTCGCCCCACGCTTTCGGCGGCTCGACAGGCACGCGGCGGAGATTGGCGGACTTGAACTCCATTACCTTCTGGTCAGCGATGGCAACCTCGCGCTCCAACGATTCCTTCTCGGCCGCCCCGTCGATGAGTCGCTTCTGTAGCCGGACGATGTCGATGTCGCGCCAAACCACGTAGGCCATCCGAGCGGCGCACAGCGCCACAAGGCCGCCCACTAAACCAGCAGCGATCCGGCGTTCGATCTCGGGCCACAGCGCCGCGTCGTCCGCTCCAATCACAGACAAGGTGACCAGCCCGATCAGAGCGGCGGCGTTGATACCGATGATCCAAGCATATTCAGCGGTGACCGCCACGATTGATGCGGTGAGCTCTTTGCGCTTTTCGGGCTCGAGGCTCTTCCACTCTAGCGTGGGCATACCCCGGTTGAGGCGGACGAACACCGCCGCGACCATAATTGAGAGCGCGACTATCAATGGTTGAACCGCGCCGAAAAGGCGCACGAGCGGGACTGCCCAAGCAAACAGCCCGGCAACGAGAAGGGTCACAACAGCAGTCAGTACTCTGGCCATTAGGCCTTGATCTTTCCATCCTTCACAAAGCGAGCGTAAACCTCTTGGAGCTGGTCCGCGACGTTGTCGAACTCCAGCAGGTTGCTCCCCTCATGGGGCACATGGAACGGCATTCGGGTTCGCAGAATGGCATCACCATCGACGATCTTGCCGTCCTTTCCCTCGACCTGCACCTTGGCGTCTGATTCGTCTGCAAGGTCATTCGCAATTGCTTGGAACTGCTTGCGTGACTCCTCGGTCCGGCTTCCCCGGACCTTCACCGATGCATCGACCGATAGATACTCCTCGGGCCCCAGACTATCAACGAGGGACTTTGCTTTCGCCGGGCCGAGAATTGCTGACACGATTGGCACCGCCTCCTTCATCTCCGCGAACCTGTCTGCGACCCGTCGCGTGGTCTTGACCTGCTTCTTCTCGACCCCGCTCTCGAAGTTGATGATTTGGGGTGCCGATTTGCCGGTGACCCGGAGATTGCGTATCTCGCCAATGTCCCCGGCCGTCGCAGTCTTGTCGAACTCAGCGTTCAAAGCGAAGCTGGCCCCCGGGTCCATGACACCGCCGCGCGTCTTAAGCAGCCAGTCGAGGTAGAGCCGGACGAGCTCTGGCGTCATCGAATGCGTCTTCACAAAAAGCACGTGGTTGCCGATGGCGATCCAGTAGGCCAATCCTCGGATGAAGCGGGACCCGTCCGGCGCTTCGCGTTCGTTGAGGTCGTACACGGTGGCGGTTGTCAGGTCCGACAACTCGACCTCTGTGGTCTCCATTTTCAACAGCGTCTGGAGGTCCTTCGCCTGAGCGAGGCACATCTCCCCGAACACGGCGTCCGACAGGTCTGCCACCTTGTTCAGAAATATCTTGCGGCTATCGCTATCGCCCACGTCGAACACGCGATCCTCCGGCCGCGCCCACAGCTTGCTGTTGCGATTCTCCGTGTTCAAGGCTTCGCGGCATAGGACCTCGAGCGTCTTGCCTTTCAGCACTGCCGCGTCGGCATCGAACCGGCGATAATGCACCATGTGGTAAGCTGTGCTCATTATTCCCCCCGTAGCTTGGCAAGTTGGCGGACCTATATCATCATCCGCGCTCGAAATGCCAAGTAAACAGTGAGATGGGCCTGCTAGGGGGGATTCACACAGCATAGGGGCTCACGTCGAGCCGCGCGCACGTAACGCACAGGCGATGGTGTGCGCCCTCGCTTTCGAACGCCCTACGGCACCGGAGGCAGGGCCTAGGCGCAGTCTCCCGCACCCGGCCCTCCTCGTCGCGCATCTTACGCCCGCTCTGCGTGTTGCCGAGATTGCTCACGGGTGTTCGACGAGGGTTAGCATCATCGCATAGGCGCGGTGCTGGCGCGGGGTCATCAATCGCCGGGCATCGTCAGTCCCCGGCGCGTTGCGGAACACGTCCACCCAGAGCTCATCGCCCCGAACGGTTCGGCACATCAGCCCAAACCAAGCACCTAGCTCGACTGTCGGGACCCCGAATAGGTGCGCGAACCGCCGCACCATCGGCACAGTCGGCCAGCGCGACGGCTCGGTTGCCCGGGCGAACAACAGCGTGGCGGTGTGCGCCGCGCGGGTGCGCTCGTCGAACAGGGCGAGATAGCCGTCGCGCGCGATCTCCCCGGAAAGGATCACGCGGCGCTGTCCCGATATTCGCGCTCGGCCTTCAAGCCCATCTCCATCGCATCGGCGCGGCGATGGTCACCGCGCTTTCGGGCGGCGGCGATCTCGGCCTCGAGCTCCTCGAGGTTGGTGGTCGAATGGCGTTCCTTGCGGGTGCGCATCGCCTCCATCTCCGCCGCCCGTTCGGCCTTCGACAGGTCGATCAGCTCAGGGTCGCTGCCGCAATGGCGGGCGAGCGCACCCTCCGGCGTGCCGCCGTGCTGCTTCGCCAACTCGACCGAGCGGGCGATCATCGCCTCGCCATACTCGGCCGCCTTATACAATGGCGCAGCTTGCCCAGCAGCAACATCGGAGGCGTTCTTGCGGATATCGACCGCCGCGCTCTTCAACAGGACTGCGGTTGCGCCCTTAACGGCGGGGATATCGACCGAGGAAACCTCGTTCACCTTCAAGTCGCGGACGATCATCTTCTTGGGCTGGGTCATTGTTCGGTTTCCTTTTGTTCGGAGACGAGCGCGAGGTTGTTCAGGTCGTGGTCGGTGGTTCTCTCAACAGCAGCGGCAATCGGGCCGCGCGTTCGCATCGGCTGATATGGAATGCCCAAAACCTTGATGAACTGCGGTGCCGCATTCTGCATCTGACCGACGATCAGGGTGCGCAGCACCCGCCGGAGGTTGCCAGCAGTGCCATGATCGTTTCGACCCAACCTTCGGGCTCCATCGAAAAAGGCCCGGTCGGCCGTAAACAGCGCTTCAATGGACTTCTCGACTTCGATCAGTGCGGCGTCGAGCCGCTTGGCTGCTAGGATGCGTTCGGCAGCAAGCCCTGACAACTCGGCGCTGGGATCAGAGCTCGGCCCCGCTGGTCGAGGATCAGGCTGCGTCTTGCTGAAAATTCCCATTGTAGTCTCCTGCGTCGATGGCGGTGGTGGTGGGGTTGCCCAAGGACAGGCGGAGCGCGACGATCACGTCGCGCGCCTCATTGCGGTCGAAGCCAGCGCGCTTGAGGTCCGCGCGGCGCATCCGCCAGAATTGTTCGTCGAACGCGGGCCGCTCAGCTTCGTCGCGGGCGCGCATCAATACCCAGCGGTCATAAACCGTCACCGGCTCCCGCTCCCCGCGAATAAGCCGGTCTTCATCGAACAGGACGGCCAGCTCGGGGACGGCGGGGGCCTTCTCGCCCATATCCATCAACAACGAGATGCGCAGCGCGCGGCGGCCGTCCGGCCCCATCACCTGGCACGCCACAGCGAAGGCGAGGTCATCCAGCGCGCTATCGCGGTTCACGGGTCGAGCCTATCGCGTTCGGGTCCCGGAGCCGGGGTCACGTCGATCAGGCGGCCGGGGAGCGACAGCGCCGTGCGGAGGCTCTCGGCCATCTGTAAGGCGACCTTCGCAACAGCATCGCCCAACACGCCGGTATCGACATTGTGCGTTACACGGCCGTTCACGGACACCGAACCGATCTCCCGATACGCGGGCAGCAGGGCCTTGGCGCGCAGCTCGAGGAGCCGGTCCGAATACTTGCGCACGGTGCCGACAATCTGCTCACGGTAACGGCCGCCGAAGATGGGCTCCTCCCACCCCTCCATCGCCCGCCGGTATATCTCGTGTTCGATGCTGGCCTCGGCCGCCTCCATCGCTTCCTGCCACTGTGCGGCAAACTCGGGGTCACGGTCCCGCTCGTCGAGGAAGGTCTGCTTCGCACCGTACCGGCCGCTGGCGCGCGGGCTGGCAGCGCGGGCTGCGCGCACGAGGATGCCATGGCGGGACAGCTCGAGGAGGAAGGCTTTCTTGCGGCGGTCGGTTAGCTTCGTCGGCATGGGCGGACGATAGCTGGCGACCGTTGCCGAGCGAACGGCGGAGCATTGCTAGCTATTCAACGAGGTGAGTCGACAGGGCTGGCCTCAAGGTTTGCATCTGGCTCCGGAGGGCTCAGAGGGGAGTAAGTTTGCTTTGTCAGGCCTTCAGGAAGCGGTCCGCAAAACTCCGCAACAACATCTGGCGTGATGTCTTGCGGGAAGATGTGCGAGGAAGGGTCCTCGTTCCAAGCGGCCCAACTTAGCGATCCGGCGCACTTGTGCCAATCTGTTGGCCCAGCGATCAATAGGCTATTGAGGCTTGGAGCCAGCCGAACATCCGACCCCCCCCCTTCGTTATGAAAATTGCGAAAGCGAACACTAAAGTAATATTCGGGGAGCGGCTTCGGTTTTACAGCCTCGTTGTTCAGCCAATTGGCATAAACTGCGCGGTCGAGAATCTTTCGCGCATCTCCGGTCAACATTGCGACGACCTGCTTACTGTCTCCCGGCGAAACGATAACCGGCGCAAATTGAAAACGCCACGCCACCCGCTCGCTCACAATATCTGAACCTTCAACCGGCCGCGACACATTCAACGTAAGGTCCGAGACGCTGCCAGCACGATTACCCGAGTTCGTGACAAGGAAGTAGACCGCATCGTTTGCGGTGCCTTGGTATCGAATCTCAAGAGATGAGTTTTTTTCTTCAAGCACTGGCGCAACTATTGGAACAGCAAGTGCAACTACCGATACGAGAGCGACCAACAAAGCGAGGACGGAAGAGCTTAGGTTCAGGTGCGCTCGCCAGTCTTGATAGGACCCACAAGCGATGCATTTCTGTGCGCCAGCAACCATCGGCTCTCGGCAGGTCGAACACCTACCCCCTCGGACGACGTCTCTTTTCCGCTTAATTAACAACGCTTCTCACCCCGCCGCCCTCGAGTCAAAGACAGATAACACTCAGGGTTCAAAAGGCAAAGCTGCCAAGTTCGGCCGGATATTCGTCCAAGCTAGCCGACTCTTACAATCCTAGAAGATGGCCTTGCCCTTCGCCTTGCGGCGCTTGTGTTCCATCAGCTCCCACCGATCAGACCCGGGCAGCTTCACCTCCCAATAATTCCAGCCATTCAGGCTGGGCGATCCGCCATCCTTCGTCTTGGCAACGGAGCCAGCCGCCGCCGAAAGCGACGAATGGGGATTACCATTCACCACCAGAAAGCCATCGACGAATTGCCCTTCGTACTTTTGCGCCCCGCGCGCATATTCCATCCGCGCCAAAGAACCGTGCGGGATAACCACGCCATCCTCCTGCCAAGAACGCCCGGTCTCACTTACCGCAGCGATCTCCTGCTCTTCAGTGTGCGGGAGCCCAAGCAGGCGACGGAGCGCCAGATAAGGCTTTTCGGCAAAGCTCCGGCGCTCGGCCTCGATCATCTTGTGGATGTCAAAATCAATCTCAATCATCGTCGTGTCCATCGTCTTTCTCCTTAGCGACGAATCACTACTGGCATCTCCTATTACTCCTGTCAACTACTCTGGAGTAGTTTTCAAGGAAACCGACTTAGCGGCACGTGCGGAAGGCAAGCGCCGCTAACCTCGAGGCTGTCGTGGCATAGCCGGAGCCCCCGCTTTATGGGCGAAGGCCCCGGCGGCCCAAATCTTGGCGAGGAAGACGCTTCATGCCGCCGGTTGCGGCTCGGGCTTGGGGATGGTCGCGGCGGCTTGTTCGATGGCTTCAAGAGCTAGAATCACCGGCCGGTACTTGACCCATGACTCGTCCTCGAAGTCGCTGCTGTCGCTGCGGATTAGCGAATAGTCGAGAAGCGCGCGGGCGAGCGTGGCGATCAAGGGGACGGCCTCGAGCGCTGTGTACGGCCAGTCCCCCTCCGTCACGAACAGCCGGGCGAGGCTCAGGCCGGGGGTCGCCAAGTCCGGCTCCGCCCCCTCGAAGCTGCTCCAACCGCCCTTCTCGATCTCGCCCCGCATCCCAGCCTCGAGCTCCTCGATCAGGTACACCGCCTCCCGCCAATTCCAGTCATCGAAACGGCCGAAGCGGTCGATGGCCTCCTCGAGCATCTCCTCGCCGATTGCCGCTTGCAGCTCCTCCACGTCCTCAAGCGTCATCGGGCTCGGCCGCGCGAAGATGGCGGCGATGGTCTCGGCCGCGCTCACAGTACCCGCGCCCGGATGAACTCGGCTTCCTCGGCAGTGAGCGGCCGCGTGTCGCATCCGAGGGACATGGTGACCTCGCCCCCCTCGCCATGGCGGATATGCAGCCGCCAATCGCCAGTGGCGAATAGCTGTCGGAGGAAGGTCAACACCTCCGGCGAATGATTGTTGGCGAACCGGAAGAGCGTCTCCTCGACCCTTTCAGATACCTTCATATTCAATCTCCTGTCTGTCACCGCGACGATGCGGCTGGGGAGATCGTGGCAGGAAGCGGGTCGGGCTGACGATTGCCCTAATTCGGTACGATGGCGCGACAGGGTCAGGGCAACACGTGGTCACATAGGGCGACAAGGGCGGTCAGGCCGAGCTCGGCCGACTGCCAGCGGTCCATCTTATTGGGCGTGCATACCACGACGGGGCAATTACCATGCCGCCAATCAAATCGACCGGCGTGCATCAGCTTGTTCGTCATGTCGCGAAAGTGGAGGTCGAGGCGTTCGCCATCCGCCTGCAAGACAAAGCCAAGAGGCGGATAGCCGCTCGCCTTGAGCTGTTCGGCAATGCCCAGCATATCGTCTAGCAGGCGCAAGTCCGTTCCGATCTCGATGAGCGCGCGGTCAGCTTCTACCTCTGTGTCCTCGCCCGTCACGGCGGACTGTTGCCCAAAGGGTAGAACCACGTCTAAGTTGCGGCGGACAATTCTGGCGATTTCTTGTGGCTTGTGCATGGGCAGAACTCTGCCGCGCTATCGGATAGACAGCAACAGGTTTACAGTAGTCGGAAACCGGAGCGGTAACCTAGGGTCTGGCCGCTTGCCAAAAAGGGCTCAGCGCGATGACATTGCGCCGCTGTTCGATCCATTCCCCACGTGCCAGTTCCAGCACCAGCGCCTTGTTGAGCGATGGCTGGGCGGCAAAATCGAAGGTGTCGAAGCTCTTGGTGTGCGGGAACCTGGCCATGCGGATACG
>JBBQKN010000062.1:0-8566 GCA_038326945.1 Hyphomicrobiales bacterium | reverse complement strand
GGCGCTCGTGATCTCGGCGGCGAGCAAAAAAAGCGCCGCAGCGGTCTGGTCGAGATAGGTCTCAAGCCCGGCCGTGTCCGGCATGATCTTTACCGACATGTCGAAGCGCCTGGCATCGATCAGCCCGGCCACGACCCCGGGCGACAGCCCGCATTGCCGCATCGCCCGCCCGAATGCATCGACGACTGGATGCTCGGTGCTCTCCCCGCCCGCCGCGCGGTCAATGGAATCGCGCCACCATTGCAGACGGATCTCGCCGAGCTGCGGCTCGCTCACCTTCTCGCCGATACGGGCAAGCTCGACGTTCAAGGCGTAAAGGGCGAAAAGATTGGCGCGGCCCTCACGCGGCGCGAACAAGGCGGCGGCGTAGCGGTCCGGATCGCCCTCGCGCGCGATCTTGCGGACCGCGGCTTCTTGCTCGCGTTCGTCCAAGGCTTTCCCGTTCCTCAAGGGAGCGGGCGCGCTTGGCTTCAAGCGCGCGCCGCGGCTCTCTCTTTCGACCTGGCGGGCGCGGAGGTCATGGCGCCGTCCCGCTTGACGCCGAGGATCAGTTGCAGCGGCGCCGCCACATAAATCGACGAATAGGCGCCGATGACGATGCCCCAGACCATGGCGAGGGCGAAGCCGAAGATCGCCTCGCCGCCAACGATGACAAAAGGCATCATCGCGAGGAAGGTCGTCACATGGGTGAGGACCGTACGCGACAAGGTCTCGTTGATCGAGAGATCGAGCAGCTCGGTCAGCGGCATCTTCTTGTATTTGCGTAAGTTTTCGCGAATCCGGTCGAAGATCACGACCTTGTCGTTGAGCGAATAGCCAATGATCGTAAGGATCGCGGCGATGCTCGACAGATTGAATTCGAGCTGAAGCGCCGAGTAGAGTCCGATCGTGCCGGTCACGTCATGCACAAGCGAGGCGATGGCCGCGACCGCGAACTGCCATTCGAAGCGGAACCAGATGTAAAACAGGATCGCGATCATAGCGACCACCACGGCGATGGTGCCGCCGGCAATGAGCTCGCCCGAGACCGTGGGTCCGACCACCTCGACGCGCCGGTACTCGACGGTATCGCCGAGCGCCTGCTTGACCTTGGCGATGGACGCCTGTTGGAGCTGCTCCGTGGGCTGAGCCGAGACCCGGATCAGCACGTCGTTCGGCGCGCCGAACTCTTGGATCTGCACCTCGCCGAGATCGAGTCCGCTGAGCTTGGCGCGAATGTCCCCGAGATTGGCGGTGCTCTCCTTGGTCTGGACCTCGATCAAGGTTCCACCCACGAAGTCGATGCCGAAATTGAGCCCCACGTGCCAGACGAGAAAAAGCGGCACAACCGTCAGCAGGGCCGAAATGACCCAACTGATGGTGCGCAATCGGACAAAGCCGATCCGGGTATTCGGTGGGATGAAGTGAAGGCCCGTGAACATAAAAATCTATCCCCTAAATCGGAACCGTGGCCGGCCGGGTCCAGCGCAGCCAGTAAGAGACCATCAGCCGCGTCACGGTCACGGCGGTGAACATCGAGGCGATGATGCCGATGGTCAGCGTTACGGCAAATCCGCGCACCGCCCCAGATCCCAGCCAGAACAGGACGAGGGTCGAGATCAGCGTCGTCACATTGGAGTCGACGATCGTGGTCATCGCCCGCGTATAGCCGGCCTCGATCGAGGCCACCGGCGACTTGCCGGATCGTATCTCCTCCCGGATGCGCTCGTTGATCAGCACGTTCGCATCGACCGCGATGCCGATCGTCAGCACGATGCCGGCGATGCCGGGCAAGGTCAGGGTCGAGCCGATGAGCGAGAGAACGGCGAAGATGAGCACGATGTTGACGAGCAGCGCGATGTTGGCGAACACGCCGAACAGGCCGTAGGCGGCGAACATGAACAGTACGACCAGCAGCAGCCCGAGCCAGGTCGCCTTCTTGCCGGAGGCGATCGAATCGGCGCCGAGGCTTGCACCCACGGTCCGTTCCTCGATCACGGTGAGCTTGGCCGGAAGCGCGCCCGAGCGTAGGAGAACGGAGAGATCGGTCGCCTCCTGCACGCCGAAATTGCCGCTGATCTGGCCGGAGCCGCCGAGAATCGGTTCGCGGATGACGGGCGCCGAAATGACCTTGCCGTCGAGGATAATGGCGAAGGGCAGTCCCACATTCTCCTGCGTGGCCCTGGCGAAGCGTTTGGCGCCAGCGGCGTCAAAACGAAAGGTCACCACCGGTTCACCCGAGCGCTGGTCGAAGCCTGGCTGGGCGTCGACCAAATTCTCGCCGCTCACCAGCGCCTGACGCCTGATCGCATAAGGAATTGGCGGGGTGTCGGTCGAATAGAGCAACTCGTCGTCAGGCGGCACCTGTTTGCTCTGCGCCAGCTCCTGCGCGTTCACGCCCGGATCGACAAGCCTGAATTCCAGCTTACCGGTCTCGCCGATGAGTTTCTTCAGGCGTTCCACATCGCTGATGCCCGGGACCTGTACGAGCACGCGGTTGCGCCCCTGGCGCTGAATGGTCGGCTCGGTGGTGCCGAACGCGTCGACGCGGCGCCGTATGGTTTCGATCGAGGCCTCGATGGCGGAGCTCATGCGCTGAGTGAGGCCGGCCTCGGTGACCTTGAGCAAGACGCCGTTGTCGCCGCTACGCTCGATGTCGAGATTGTTGGCCCCCGAGAAGCCGCCGAAGGTGCCGCCGACGGGCACCGCAAGCTTGCGCAGCTCGGTATAGGCCTTGTCGAAATCCGCGCCCTCTCGAATTTTGACCGACACCGTCCGGGCGGCGACGTCCTGGTTCAGATCGATGTAGGGGACGCGATTGCGGCGGAGCGTCTCGCGCACGTCGGAGCGAATGTTGCCGAGCCAATCGTCGATCATCTCGTTTTCGTCGAGCTGATAGAGAAGATGGGCGCCGCCTTGCAGATCCAAGCCGAGACTGACCTGCTTGTGGGGAAGCCAGCTCGGAATCTCCTCCATGGTCGCGCGCGGGAAAAGATTGGGAAGGGAGAAGACGATGCCGGCGATGACGATGCCGGCCACCAGGATCACCTTCCATTGGGGAAAATGCAGCATTGCCGCTTATCGACTCCGAATTAGGCCCTGGGCCACGCCTTGGGCCCAGGCCAGACCGATCCCAACGCTCATTCAGTCGCCTTGGAGGTTTTGGCGCTCGCGGGAGCCTCGCCCTTGCTCCGCACCTCGGAGACCGTGCTCCTCAGGACCTTGACCCTGATCCCCTCGGCGATCTCCACCTGCAACTCCTGCTCGTCAACCTTGATCACCTTGCCGAGGATGCCCCCGGCCGTGACCACATTATCGCCCCGGCGGATGCCGCTGATCATCGCCTGATGGTCCTTCAACCGCTTCTGCTGCGGGCGGATCATCAGGAAATACATGATGCCGATGATGAGCACCGTCGGGACGATCAAGCTATTCAGGGCATCAAACGCCCCAGGGGCTGCTTGAGCGAACACGGTTCCGGTCATTGCTCGAATTCCTGGCTTGTTTTAAAGCTGGCCGCCCTTGGGCCTTTAAGGCTCTTGATGTCCATTAGGCGGCTTGGCTCGTGGAAAGTGCGGGGACTATAGCGGCCCGCCTCGGCTTTGCAACGGGGGGCCTTGAGCCTTAAACGAAGTTGCCATGAACTTCCAGGAACCGATTGGCATGCTGATCGAGCGGATCGCGCGGGCGTTGGAGCGGCTTGCGCCCTCCCCGCCGCGAAAGCCCGACTTCGACCGGGCGGAGGCCTTCGTTTGGCAGGCCGAGCCGGAGGCGTTCCTGCCCGTCGTGGCGGTCAATCGCCTGCCCGTCGGCCTGCTCAAGGGCATCGACCGGATGCGGGACACGCTCCTCGACAACACCTCCCGCTTCGCCCAAGGGCTCCCCGCCAACAATGCGCTGCTCTGGGGCGCGCGGGGCACGGGCAAGAGCTCCCTGGTCAAGGCGGTCCATGCCGAGATCAGCGGCAAGATCGGGGCGGCGCCCGAGGCGGCTGCGCTCAAGCTCATCGAAATCCATCGGGAAGACATCGCCACCCTGCCGCGGGCTCTCAGCCAATTGCGCGAAATGGCGGCGAAGCGCTTCATCCTGTTCTGCGACGATCTTTCCTTCGAGGCGCAGGACGCCTCCTACAAATCGCTAAAGGCAGTCCTGGAAGGCGGAATCGAGGGGCGGCCGGCCAATGTGATCTTTTACGCGACGTCGGAACCGGCGGCATCTCATGCCGCGAGAGATGCTCGAGAACGAGCGTTCAACGGCCATCAATCCATCCGAGGCGGTCGAGGAGAAGGTGTCGCTCTCGGACCGCTTCGGTCTCTGGATCGGATTTCACAATTGCAGCCAGGACGACTATCTCGCCATGGTGCGGGCTTACGCCGCACATTTCGGTCTCGCCCTAGCCGACGACGAGCTTCGGCGTGAGGCCTTGGCCTGGGCGCTTGCCCGCGGCGCACGCTCGGGTCGCGTCGCGTTTCAGTATATTCAGGATCTGGCGGGGCGCCTCGGCGTCAGGATCGAGACCAAGAGCTAGCTCGAACGGCTCTCCGCCTATTCGGCGTTCGCCTGGGTCTGGCTCATGAATTTGGTGGGGTCCACCGGGCGTGAACCTTTGCGTAGCTCGAAATGAAGCTGCGGCTGGCTCACCTGTCCGGAATTGCCCGCCTTGGCGATGACCTGGCCGCGGCGAACCTGATCGCCACGCTTGACCAGGATCTCGTCATTATGGGCATACGCCGAGACCCAACTATTGGAGTGCCTGACCAGCACCAGATTGCCATAGCCTTTGAGTTCGTTGCCGGCATATGCGACGACGCCGTTCTCAGCCGCCTTCACCGAGGTGCCCGCGGGCACGGCGACATTTATGCCGTCATTATGCCCGCCGTCCGGCTTAGTGCCGAAGGCGGAAATGATGCGCCCCTGCACCGGCCAGCGGAAACTATTACCGGACATCGGCTCCGGTGCCGGCAGGCGATCGACGCTCGCAACTTGCGGGTTCTGTCCGCTGGGCGTGCCGCCGCCGATGACCTCCGAGGAGGCTTCGACCGCCGCAGCGCTTTCTGGCTTTCTGCCTTGACCGCTGCTCCCCGGCGCCGGGATGCTGGTCGTCTTCACCGTCCGCACCTCGGGTGCGGCAGGAGGCTTCGCGTTTGCCGCCACTGACGGCGCGGCCGGGCGAGCCCGCGTTGCCCCATTGGCGGCGACCGAAGAACCTGGCCCCGGAATGACGAGCCGCTGTCCGATCTTGAGGCGCGCGTCGCTCAGATTGTTGGCGGACTGGATAGCCTCGACCGAGACACCATAGCGCTGCGACAAGGTGTAGAGGTTGTCGCCCTGGCCGACGGTAACGGTCTCTGTCCGCGCCGGGCGCGAGGTTGGGCGCAGCACCGCCGGGTTAGCCCGTGGCAATGCCGCCTGCGGCTCGTAGGCGGTCCTCTGCGGCCTGATGCTTTGCGTGGTCATATCGGCGCCCCCCGGCGAATAGGAGGCAGGCGTCGCTTGGGCATAGGATCCCGACGGCGGCGGCAGGCTGCTACGCGCGTAGCTTCCGCCGCCATAGCTCGGCGCACCGGAAGCATAGACCGACTCTTGTGGCACCGGCAGCGATGCCGTGGCCGTCGGGTCGGCGAGCGGCGCGTCCTGCGAGCGCGCCAAGCCGAAGGACGGAAAGTCAAAGCGCGAAACGCTGGAACTACAGCCACCAAGAGAGATCAGGGCCCCCGCGGCCGTGGCCACTAAGGCGCAACGGCCAATGCCCGACCACACCACGCCAACTTGCATTCCCCCACGCCCCTCACACAAAAACACTCGTAGAACAGCAATTAGAGTTAAGCGCGTGAACAGTGAACAAGCGCTTAATGATCTTCGGCGCTCCCGAAAAAGAAAAGAAGCGTTGCCCGGAAGCATCGTCCGGCGCGGTCAGGATCGCTCTTGCGGCTGCACCCGGCCGCGCATGAGGGGCACGAAGCGGACGGGGAGCAAGGACTTCCCGGTGACCCCTGTCGCGGTCTTGTCGATCTGGACGAGCGACTGCGAATCCCGGTCATCTCCCAGCGGCATGATCATGCGGCCGCCAATCTTGAGCTGATCGACCAGCGCGGCCGGCGCTTCGGGCGCGGCCGCCGTGACGATGATGCGGTCGAAGGGCGCCTGCGGTGGCCAGCCGATCCAGCCATCGCCGATAATGGTGGTGACATTGGTGATGCCGAGCTCGGCAAATCTCCGGTCCGCCGATTTCTGCAGCTCGCGCCAGCGCTCCACGGTGTAGATGCGGCGGCTGAGATGCGACAGCACCGCGGCCTGGTAGCCGGACCCCGTGCCGATCTCCAGCACCTTGTGGCTTTGATCGAGATCAAGCTTCTCGGTCATATAGGCGACGACGAAAGGCTGCGAGATGGTCTGCCCGCATTCGATCGGCAGCGCGATATCCTGATAGGCGTGATCGGCGAAAGCGGGGTCGACGAACAGGTCGCGCGGAATGCGCTCAATGGCCCGCAGTACGTCCGTATCGCGGATGCCGCGGCGCCTGAGCTGCATGATCAGGCCGATCTGGTCTGGCGCGCTGGCCATGATTGGCCCCTTCGCGAGGAGTTTCCGCCGAGTATCCGACGATTCTTACGCGCTATGTGAGCTGGCGTAAGACTTATTCGTCGAGCGCTTCGGCAAGCTTCTCGCGCGCTTCCTCGTCGGTGAAGTCAAGTTGCAGCGGCGTCACCGAAATGCGTCCGGCCTGGACGGCCCAGAGATCGGTGCCCTTGGGCGGCCGAGCCTGGCGGCGCTTGATGCCGACCCAGTAATAAGCCTTGCCGCGCGTATCGAGCCGGGCATCGATACGGAGCAGGCCAGGATCGCGCTGGCCCTGCGTGGTCGCGGACATGCCCTTCACCGCGTCGGGCTCGCAATCGGGGAAATTGACGTTAAGGACCACGCCGTCGGGCCAGCCAGCCTTGAGCAGCTTACGCAAGAGGGCGGCGCCATGGTGCATCGGCGTATCCCAGCTCGGCCGACCTCCCTCCATCTGCCCGGTGGCGAGACTCATGGCGATGGAGGGCACGCCCAGCATCACGCCCTCGATGGCGCCCGCAACCGTGCCGGAATAATTGACGTCGTCGGCCAGATTCTGACCGCGATTGACCCCCGACAGCACAAGGTCCGGCGGATCGTCGGCAAGCAAATGACGCACGCCCATGATGACGCAATCGGTGGGCGTGCCTTTCACCGCATAGCGGCGCTTGCCGAGCTCGCGCATGCGCAAGGGCTCGGCCAGGGTGAGAGAATGCGCGGCGCCGGACTGATCGGTCTCCGGCGCCACGATCCAGACGTCGTTGCTGATGTCGTTGGCGATGTGCTCCAGCACGTCGAGGCCCGGGGCCTCGATGCCGTCGTCATTGGTGAGCAGCACGCGCATTCGCTTCGTCATCGGGCCGCAAGCTCGATCCGCTCAAGCCCGCCCATATAGGGCTTGAGCGCATCGGGAACGCGCACGCTGCCGTCGGCTTCCTGGTAATTCTCGAGCACGGCGACGAGAGCGCGGCCGACGGCGACGCCAGACCCGTTTAGTGTATGCACGAAGCGAGTGTCCTTGGCGTTGGCGGGGCGATAGCGCGCATTCATGCGGCGCGCCTGAAACTCCCCGCAATTGGAGCAGGAGGAAATCTCACGATAGGTGCCCTGCCCCGGCAGCCACACTTCGATGTCGTAGGTCTTCCGCGCGGCGAAGCCCATGTCGCCGGTCGACAGCACGACCACGCGATAGGGAAGTTCGAGTCGTTTCAACACCATCTCGGCGCATTCTGTCATGCGCTCATGCTCTTCCGCCGATTGTTCGGCTGTGGTGATGGAGACAAGCTCGACCTTTTGGAATTGATGCTGGCGGATCATGCCGCGCGTGTCCTTGCCCGCGGCCCCGGCCTCGGCACGGAAGCAGGCCGTGCCCGCCGTGACGCGCATCGGGAGGCTCGCCTCCTCGGTGATGTCCTCGCGCACGAGATTGGTCAGCGGCACCTCGGCCGTCGGGATGAGCCAAAGACGCAACTGTTCAGCCAACTGACCCTCGAACTCCGCCCTCCAGTTGGCTCTATTCTGCTGAAATATCTCGCCAAGCTTCTCTCTAGCGTCTTCGTTAGATATGTCGCCGAAGGGGTCTCCACCTCCAAGCGCAATTTTCGTTTGCAGCATCTCGAACGCCTTTATTTGAGCGTCCATGAGCATTCGATCGAAAACGTCGCCTGCTGCACTTTCAGGTAACGCTGTCGCAAACTGATCATCTCTAAATTTCGGCAATTGCGCCGTGCCGAACATCACGTCGTCGCGTACGAGCAGCGGCGGGTTCACTTCGGTATAGCCGTGCTCGGAGGTGTGCAGATCGAGCATGAATTGCGCCAGCGCGCGCTCGAGCCGCGCCAGCGGTCCCTTCAGTACAACAAAACGCGAGCCCGAGAGTTTGGCCGCAGTCTCGAAATCCATCAGCCCCAAGGCTTCGCCCAGCTCGAAATGCTGCTTCGGCTGAAAGTCGAATTTCGGCGGCGTGCCGAATTTACGCAATTCGACATTGGCGCTCTCGTCCGGGCCGATTGGCACGTCGGCAGCCGGG
>JBBQKN010000061.1:0-9974 GCA_038326945.1 Hyphomicrobiales bacterium | reverse complement strand
GATCGTGACGCCCTGCCCGCGCAGGCCCGCGATTTCCTTTTCCAGATGCCACGGGTCCAGCACGACGCCGTTGCCGATCACCGACAGCTTGCCGCCACGCACGATGCCCGAGGGCAGCAGCGACAGCTTGAACACCTCACCATCGATGACCAGCGTGTGCCCGGCGTTGTGCCCACCCTGAAACCGGGCGATCACATCGGCACGTTCGGACAGCCAATCGACGATCTTGCCCTTGCCCTCGTCACCCCATTGGGAGCCGACGACCACGACATTGGCCACGGAAAAATCCTCTCAAACCTGGATCGAGACACAGAAACGGCCCCGCGTGGATGCAGGGCCGTGTTTCGTTATAGCGCGTGGGCTGGCGCGGTCATCCTCGAACTGACCTCCCTTGGTTCGGAGCCGGAGAGAGCCCGCATCGAGCCCGAAACAACTAACGCCAGAAAACTAGGCGTACCAAGCTCAATTCGAGTTGTATTGGCCTATACTCGTCACCTTAAGCGATTATTCCGGTCACGAGGTAAATAACGGGTTGAGGTTCATGCTCGGGGAAGCTGGGGCGAAAGGTCGCAAACCCTGCCACGAGTAATCCCAGTGTTGCCCCGATTGATCTCATTGAGGCCGGATTGACCCGGCATGTCTGCGTCCACGCAAAATTGATCTCCCAAAAAAAATTAGGAGTAAACGATGCGAGCAATTTTCCTCGCCGCGACCGCGGTTTGTCTCATGGGCGCGGGCGCAACTGCCCAGCCGTCGAAGATGGACCCGACCGATGCCGGCGCCCTCACCGGCGCCATGCGCAACGTCGGTTCGCCCTGGCTTCACCATGCGATCCGCGATGTCGGCACCAACCCCACCGGGTGGAAGCGGCAATGGTGCGCCAAGTCGCTGAATATGTGGCTGGCGCGGAGCGGCAAGAAGGGCTGCGGCGGCAACACCGCCATCTCCTGCCTGAAGGCCGGCCGCAAGCTGTCAGGACCGAAGGTCGGGGCCATCGCCGTGATGAAGCATCACGTCGGCATCGTGAAGGAAGTGGGCGGGAGCAAGGTGACGCTCGTCTCCGGCAACAATTCCGGCCGCGGCGGCGCTCGCAAAGTCGGCGTCAGCAAATATGCGCGGGGCAAGGTCATCGCCTATATCTGGCCCGAATAGAAATCGAGCCAATGCTGAATCGAACGCCGCCACCTCGCGGCCAGAAAGGACTGAACCCTCCCCCCGCGGGAGGGTTCTCTTTCCCGGAAGCCCCCACGGCCAAAGATTCAGGCAACGCGAGCGGCGGGTGCCTCACGGCACGAGCGCGACCCTGCTGACGATGCCCAGGAGAAACCCGGCGACCGCAGCCAGCGGCGGCGCCCAATGCTGCCGCAATACGGCCTGAGGGGCGATGTCCTCAAACGTCAGATAGATGATGCCGCCCGCCGCAAACAGCATCACGCCGCCCAACAGCGCCGGGGCCGAGGCCAGAAAGGTGTGTCCGAGATAGGCGGCAAGCGGGCCGAGCAGGACGCACAGGCCAAACAGAATGAACACACTCCGCCGCGAATGCAGCCCACGAGCCATGATCTCGCGATATGCGTTGAAGCCCTCTGGCAGGTTCTGGAGCGCGATCAGCACGGCGAGCAGGAGACCGATCTCCATGCCGCTCGCCAGCGCCGCTCCGACCGCCATGGCCTCCGGGACGAAGTCGAGCAACATTGCCAGCAACTGCGCCGCCACACCGCCGCGTTTTGCAATCGCCCGGTCGAGCAGGAAGAAGACCAGACCGCCACCGCCGAATGAGAGGCAGATCCACGGCCAGGTCAGGGCGCGGATGCCGTCGGGAACGAGAACGAGCGACACCGCCGCGAGGAGCGCGCCGCCGCCGAAGGCAATCACACTGTGGCGAAACTCGTCTTCAAGCCACCGCGGATGAACGTGCTCGAACTGCGCGATGATGGCGCCGAGCGGAATGGTCGCCCCAGCCAGCGTTGCGAGGAGGAGCGAGGTTCCGAGCGTGCTCATGCGGTTGTCCCGTGCAGTGGCGCCAACACTCTAGCGCCTACCCGCCGCGCGCAACACGACTGCGACTCCAGCTGAGCGAGAAGGCCCTCTAGGCCGCCTTGGCGAGCGACCGCTTGACCTCGGCGAAGGCCCAATCGAGCCAGGGCAACAGCGCCTCGACGTCGCCGCGCTCGACCGTGGCGCCTGTCCAGATGCGCAAGCCAGCCGGCGCGTCACGATAGGAGGCGATGTCCTTGGCGACATCTTCCGCGTCGAGCAGCGCCGCCATGCGCCTTGGGCAGTCATCGCCCAGCTGCGCGGGCAGCTTGAGCACTTCAGGGTCGACCACTTTCAGGCAAACCGCGGTGTTGGAACGCGTTTCGGGGACGCCCGCGACGAAATCGACCCAAGGCGTGCGCGCAACCCAATCGGCGATCACCTTGGCGTTGGCATCGGAGCGGGCGATGGTGCCGTCCACGCCGCCAACGCTTTCGACGAAGGCCAGCGCGTCGAGATAATCCTCCAGGCAGAGCATCGACGGCGTGTTGATGGTCGAGCCCTCGAACAGATCCTCTTTCAGCCTGCCCTTTTGCGTGAGACGGAACAGCTTCGGCAGCGGCCAGGGCGGCCTATAAGTTTCCAGCCGCTCGACCGCGCGCGGTGACAAGATGAGCATGCCGTGCTGCGCTTCGCCCCCAAGCACCTTCTGCCAGGAATAGGTGGCGACATCGAGCTTGGTCCAGTCGATCCGCTGTGCGAACACGGCGGAGGTGGCGTCGCAAATGGTGAGACCGCTTCGATCGGGCGCGATCCAATTCGCGTCGGGCACACGCACGCCGGCGGTGGTGCCGTTCCAGGCGAACACCACGTCGCGGTCGAAATCGACCTGGGCGAGGTCGGGCAATTCGCCATGGGTGGCGACCATGGCCCTGACGTCGTCGAGCTTGAGTTGCTCGGTAATGTCGGTGACCCAATCCTGGCTGAAGGCGTCCCAGGCGAGCACGTCGACGCCGCGCGGACCGAGCAGCGACCACAGCGCCAGCTCGACCGCGCCCGTGTCGGAGGCCGGCACGATACCGACGCGATAATCCGGCGGCAGCTCGAGCAACGTCCGCGTTTTGCGCAGCGCCAGCTCGATCCTTGCCTTGGTGTCCTTGCCGCGATGGTTGCGGCCGAGCAGCGCGCCGGCAAGTCCCTCCAGCGACCAGCCGGGACGCTTGGTGCAGGGACCCGACGAGAAGCGCGGGTTTTGAGGCCGGACGTTCGGCTTCGGCGGCGAAGTCATGCGGGCTCTTCCAAATGGCGTGCTAACGCGCGAATTGCTCGGCCATAGGGTCAGGGGCCTCCACGCGTCAAGAGCCTCCATTCTCGGCCTCGTCTTGGCCGGGCTTATCCCGGCCATCCATCTTGCCTATCACAAGAAAGCGTGGAGCCCGCACGAGGCCCGGCATGACAACTCTGTGTTGAGCCTGGAGTGCTAGGCCGCGGCGTCCGTCAGCGCATGCACGATGTCGGAGACCACCGTGTCGACGAGCTTCACGTCGTCGCCTTCCGCCATCACCCGGATTACGGGCTCGGTGCCGGAAGGGCGGATGACGAGGCGGCCGGTCGTGCCGAGCTTGGACTTGCCACTGTCGATGGCCTTGCGCACGGCGATATTGTCGAGCGGCTGAGTTTGACCGTTCTTGTAGCGGACGTTTTTCAGGATCTGCGGCAGCGGCTCGAACCGATTGCAGACCTCGCTCACCGGCTTGCCGCTTTGCGACACCACGGCGAGGATTTGCAAGGCGGTGACGAGGCCGTCGCCGGTGGTGGAGAAGTCGGAGAGGACAATATGCCCCGATTGCTCGCCGCCGACATTGTAGCCGTGCTGGCGCATGTGCTCGACCACGTAGCGGTCGCCGACCGGGGTGCGCTGAAGGCCGAGCCCGAGATCGCACAGGAACCGCTCCAGCCCGAGATTCGACATCACCGTGGCGACGATGCCGCCGCCGGCAAGCCGACCGCGCCTGAGCCAGAATTCGGCGATCACCGCCATGAGCTGATCGCCGTCGATGATATGGCCTTTCTCGTCGACGATGACCACGCGGTCAGCATCGCCGTCGAGCGCAATGCCAATATCGGCGCGAACCTCGCCGACCTTGCGGATGAGGTCCTCCGGCGCGGTCGAGCCGCAATCCTTGTTGATATTGAAGCCGTCGGGATCGACGCCGAGCTTGACCACCTCGGCCCCAAGTTCCCATAGCGCTTCGGGCGCCACCTTATAGCCGGCGCCATTGGCGCAATCGATCACGACCCTGATGCCGTCAAATCTGAGATTCTTGGGCAGCGTGCGCTTGGCGAACTCGATATAGCGCTCACGCGCGCTGTCGATGCGCGTCGCCCTGCCGATCTTCTCCGGCGCGGCGAGTTGCTCAGCGGCGTTGCCCAGCATCAGCTCCTCGACCTGTTCCTCTGTTTCGTCGGACAGCTTGTAGCCGTCCGGGCCGAACAGCTTGATGCCGTTATCGGCGAAGGGGTTATGCGAGGCGGAAATCATCACGCCGAGATCGGCCCGCAGCGAGCGCGTCAGCATGGCGACCGCCGGCGTCGGCATCGGACCGAGCAGGAACACATCCATGCCCACGGCGGTGAAACCCGAAACCAGCGCCGATTCGATCATATAGCCGGAGAGCCGGGTGTCCTTGCCGATCACCACGCGATGGCGGTGAGCCCCGTTGGTGAACAGCTTGCCCGCAGCCATGCCCACGCGGAGCGCGACCTCCGACGTCATCGGCGATAAATTGGCGCTGCCACGGATACCATCCGTGCCAAAGAACCTGCGAGTCATGGGCCGTCCCCCTAGTCCCCCAAAGGCGCCGCCCGCCTTTTGCGTGCGATTAGGTCGGCGTGACATGGAATTATGCTCCTGCTCTAGCCCAGCTCAGTTCACAAAGTGTAAGCAAAAATTACACCAATTCAGATTGGTGAATCAAAGATTTACCTGTTTTGGCCTCGGATTGGAGGCCTCGAGCCGCCTCAAGCGCCCTCGCCTGCCATGCCGGCCCGCCACACGGCAAGCGCCTGGTGCGTGCCGGGCACGTCATGCACCCGCAAAATTTGCGCCCCTTGCCCCGCCGCGACGATCGCCGCGGCAACGGAGCCAGGATCTCGCGCGCGGGGGGTATCGCCGCCGCTCACCCCGCCGATGAAGCGCTTGCGCGAGGCGCCGACCAGGAGCGGCACCCCAAGCCCGTGCAGAAGGCTGATATTGGCGAGGAGGGTCAGATTATGCGCCAAGGTCTTGCCGAAGCCGATCCCAGGGTCGGCGGCGATGCGGGCCCGCTCGATGCCCGCCTCCTCGGCCATGGCGATGCGCTCTGCCAGATAGTCGAAAACTTCGAGCGCCACGTCGTCATAGCGGGGGTCGTCCTGCATGGTCTTGGGCTCGCCCTTGGCGTGCATGAGCACGACGGAGAGGCCGGTCTCGGCCGCAACGGCGAGGCTGTCCCGGTCATGGGTCAGCGCCGACACGTCGTTGAAGATCTTGACGCCAGTCTTGGCGGCGGCTCGGGCCACCTCGGCCTTACGCGTGTCGATGGAGATGGCGGCATGAAGGCCGTTCAGCCCTTCCAGTACCGGAAGCACCCGGGCGAGCTCATCGGTCTCATCGACCGTATCGGAGCCTGGACGGGTGGATTCGCCCCCCACATCGACGATGTCGGCGCCGGCGGCGACAAGCTCGGCCGCCTGGACCACGGCGCCTTCGGTGGTGTCGTAGAGCCCGCCGTCGGAGAATGAGTCGGGCGTGACATTGACGATGCCCATGAGCAGCGGGCGGGCGAAGCCGAGGCCGGCGAAGGGCGCGCGGGGCGCGGTCACCCTTTGAAGCAACACGGCGAGGCCGGCGTCGCACGAGCCGGCAAGATCGGGCGCTGAAAAGAGCCGCCGCTTGGTGCTGCCGGGGCGCCCTTCGATCAGCTCGGCTGAGGTGAAGGCGATGCCGCCCCCGGTCAGAGGCAGCGCCAAGCCTTGCGCCATGGCTGCGCCGGCAATATCCCCATGGAGAAACCCGAGCGGTCTGAGATAGAGCTTTGACTCTGTCATGCGCTACGCGTTTAGCACGCCGTGCCGGTCATGTGGCAGCTTGTCCTGGTCATCCGCAACTCAACTGCCGCTGAACCAAAACGTCGATGCCCGGCACACGGCCGGGCATGACAGCGTTTGAGGGAACGGGCAGCCCTAAGGAACTTAAGTCTGAGGCTGGGGCTCCATGCCGCCAGTATCAGACTCGGGCGTGGGCTTCTTGCCGCGTCCCGCGGAGGGAACCGCGGACGCCGGCGCCGGCCGCGTCGTCACGTCGGCAACGAATTCGCGCACCGGCGGCACGCCCTTGATCAGACCCTTGATCTCATCGCCGGACAGCGTCTCATATTCGAGCAGTCCCCGCGCAACGATGTGCAGGTCGTCGATATTCTCCGAGATGATCTTGCGCGCCAGCTCATGCGATTCATCGACAATGCGGTGGATCTCCTCGTCCACGATGGTCTGGGTCTCGTCGGAGAGGTTCTGCGTCCGCGCGATGGAATGACCGAGGAAGACTTCTTCCTCATTGTCGCCATAGGCGAGCGGCCCGAGCTTGTCCGACATGCCATATTGGGTGACCATCGCCCGGGCGAGAATCGTCGCCATCTTGATGTCCGATGACGCGCCGGACGTGACCTTGTCGTAGCCGAACACAATCTCCTCGGCCACGCGTCCGCCCATGGCGACGGTGATGTCGGCCTTGAGCTTGGCGCGGGTATGCGAGAGCAGGTCGCGCTCGGGCAGGCGCATGACCATGCCGAGCGCACGTCCACGCGGAATGATGGTGGCCTTGTGCACCGGATCGGAGGCCGCCTGATGCAAGGCGACCAGAGCATGGCCGCCTTCGTGATAGGCGGTCAGCGTCTTCTCCTCCTCGGTCATGACCATGGAACGGCGCTCGGCGCCCATCATCACCTTGTCCTTGGCATCCTCGAATTCGACCTGGGTCACGAGCCGCTTGGAGCGGCGCGCGGCGAGCAGGGCCGCCTCGTTGACGAGATTGGCAAGGTCGGCGCCGGAGAAGCCGGGCGTGCCGCGGGCGATGATGCGCAGATCGACGTCAGGCGCGAGCGGAACCTTGCGCACATGCACCTTCAGGATCTTCTCCCGGCCGATGATGTCGGGACGCGGCACCACGACCTGGCGGTCGAACCGGCCCGGCCTGAGCAGCGCCGGATCGAGCACGTCGGGGCGGTTGGTGGCCGCGATCAGGATGATGCCTTCATTGGCCTCGAAGCCGTCCATCTCCACCAGCAACTGATTGAGGGTCTGCTCGCGCTCGTCATTGCCGCCGCCGAGGCCCGCGCCACGATGGCGGCCGACGGCGTCGATCTCGTCGATGAAGATGATGCAAGGCGCGTTCTTCTTCGCCTGGTCGAACATGTCGCGCACGCGGGACGCGCCCACGCCCACGAACATCTCGACGAAGTCGGAGCCAGAGATGGTGAAGAACGGAACATTGGCCTCGCCGGCGATGGCGCGGGCGAGCAGCGTCTTGCCGGTGCCGGGTGGCCCGACCAGAAGCGCGCCACGCGGAATGCGCCCTCCAAGCCGCTGGAATTTCTGCGGATCGCGCAGGAACTCAACGATCTCCTCCAGATCCTCCTTGGCCTCGTCGACGCCAGCCACGTCATCGAAGGTGACGCGCCCATGCCGCTCGGTCAGAAGCTTTGCCTTGGACTTGCCGAAGCCCATAGCCCTGCCGCCGCCGGATTGCATCTGGCGCATGAAGAAAATCCAGACGCCGATGAGCAGTAGCATCGGGAACCAGGACACGAGCACGCCGAGCAGCGACGGCACGTCGTCCTCGGACGGCTTGGCCGTGATCTTCACGTTCTTCTCATGCAGCTTGTCCACCAGGCCGGGGTCGTTCGGGGCGTAGGTCTGGAAACCGCGGCCGTCGTTGAAATGGCCGGTGATCTGATTGCCGGCGATGGTCACATCCTGGACGTTGCCGCCCTCGACCTCGCTCAAGAGCTGCGAAAAGCTGACCTCATTGCCGCGGACGTGAACGCCCGGGCCCTGAAACAGATTGAATAGGGCGACCAGCAACAGGCCGATAAACACCCAAATAGCAAAGTTACGGAAATTCGAGTTCATGTACGATCCTGACTGAGCCGCCCTCGCCCCCGATTGGGCCGACGCCGGATCATTGGCCTCTCGCCCCGACTTGCGGGAATCTCACTGACACTAAGCCTCGTTAACATAGGGGTCGTACCCCCTTTTTCCAAGGCAACCTAAGGCAAAGAGGTGGACGCTTCCTCAACGCGCGGCGTCAGGTCGCGGTTGCATGCGAGGCCAGACCTGACCGACGAAATTCGCACTGAAGCAAGCTCCCTCGGCTCCATCGGCCGCCGGGCCGCCCCCAAGCCGGGGCAGGACGATCCTCTCGTCCCCGCGCCAGCAGGCGGGAAGCGTGGCGCCGGCGAAGCGCGGCAGCACCGAAAGCCAGGGCGACGAGGCGGAAAGATCGCGCCAAGCGGACTCCCCCAGCGCCCTGACGGTGACGGGCTTGGCCTCGTCCTCACCCAGCTCGACCGTGAAGCGATTGTCCCACAGCGCCCGCTCGCCGGGAGCGAGCCGCAGCCACGGGAGACCCACGCCGCGCGTCTCGCGGAATACGCCGAGCTTGCCCGCGGCCGGCCCCAGCCGGCAGCCGCCAAGGGTGTGGGTCTTGCCGGGGGTCTCGCTCAAGGCCGCGAGCAGCGCCTCGAGCTTGGCGAGGCGGATGGGCTTCGTCCGACCACCCACGGCCGTGACCGCACGACCGAGAGCGCGCAGCGCGATCTCCGCCGGAGCGGCCATCAGCGCCTCGGGCGCGATTAGGCAGAAGCCGGCCTTGTTCATCACGCCATGCCGGTATAGAAAATCGGTCGCGGCTTGGTCCAGCGCGGCACGAGCCCGTCGCAGCCGCTGTGCCGATCGCGCCAAGGCCTCGGGCGTAAGTCCAAGCTTGGTTAGGGCATCCCCGCTCGCCCGCATTCGCGCCCGCTCGAAGCGCGGATCGCGGTTGCTCGGGTCCTCGACCCAGTCCAGCCCAGCTTCGCCCAGCGTGGCGGCAAGCCGGGCCTTGGGCAGATCGAGCAGGGGGCGCAGGACAACGATCCCGGCCCAGACGCTGTCTTCGGGGATGGCGGCAAGGCCATCGAGGCCGCTGCCGCGCTTGAGCCGCATGAGGAACGTCTCGGCCTGATCGTCGAGATGGTGCGCGGTGACCAGCGCCTCGATCGCATGCGCGTGGCAATAGGCCGCCATCAGATCGTAGCGAGCGCTTCGCGCCTTCGCTTGCAGGCCCGCAGTCGGCGCAACTGGATGAGCCCAGGTGAGGATGGCATAAGGGAGGCCGAGATCGGATGCCACGCGGCCGGCAAACAAGGCTTCCTCGCGCGAGCCTGGACGGAGGCCATGGTCGACCGTGAGCACGGTCACCTCAGGCTTGACGCCGCCCTCTTCGCGCCAGCGAGCGACGAGATGGGCGAGGGCCACGCTGTCGGGCCCGCCCGAGACGGCGAGCGCGATGCGGCGATAACGGGCAAGGCAGGCGAACGCGGCCCGCGCTTCAGCTGAAGCGAGCGGGCCGGACATCAGCAGCGGACCTTGCGGCGCTCGCTCCTCGCCTCGTCGCGCAAGACCGGGTCTACGGCCGGATATTTGGCGCCGAACTCGTCGAAGGTCTCGCAAGCAGCTTCCTTCTGGCCGAGTGCCGCCAGCGCCATGCCGAGCTTGAGCAGGCTGTCCGGCGCCTTCTCGCCCGACCTGTATTGGGTGTAGCCCTTGAGAAAGGCGTCTGCGGCGTTTTTGAATTGCCCGCGCACATAGTAGCTCTCGCCCAGCCAATATTGCGCCTTGCCCGCGAGCGGGTCGCCGGGGAAGCGCTGCACGAGGTCCTGGAACGCGGCTTCGGCCGCGGCATAGTCCCGGCGCAAGAG
>JBBQKN010000060.1:0-10018 GCA_038326945.1 Hyphomicrobiales bacterium | reverse complement strand
TAGGCGTCGGCCCAGCCGTGATCGAAGACATATTCGCCTAAGGAGTGGGATTTCACATAGCAGGGCATGCAGGCCGAAAGCCGCCCCGCGGCGTCTTCGAGCAGGAGATGCTGCGGCAGCCAGCCGGTCGCCAGAGTGGCGGAGCCGCTCTCCTCCAGCGCGCGCAGAAACGCATGCGAAATAAATGGGTTCTCCGTGCGCCCTGACAGGGAACTCGAATCGCCGCCGCGGGCGCAGGCATCCCAGTCTCGAGGCGGCACGGCGGCGATGCTGGAGGCGACGCGGACGACGACACCGTCCTCGGGGCCCTCCGCCGCTGGCTCGCTCGAACGCTGCTCGATATCTCCCATAGCTCTTGTCCGTTGATCGGGTCTGAAAGTTCCGCAACTTTTCGGGATCATGCTTTAGGGCACGACTCCTTCGAAGATCATGGCGTCGGCATAGCGCATTGCCCGCGCCTTCTCTGCTTCGCTGCGTACCGTCCAGGTCAACAGCGGCAGCCCGAACAGGCCGCGCGCGATCGCCGGCGCCAGCGCCGGAAGCGCCTTGATATCGTACGCGATGAAGTGGGGCCGACCGATGGCGCAGGTCAGGAGGTGGCGCATGGCAAAACGTCTCAGCGGGGTGAGGGCGGACCAATAATGCCGGTCCTCGAACTGCTCGGAGACGAGCCCGCGCGGTAGAGACGGAGAGAGGCGCCTGAACGCTGCGACGCAGTTGGGATCGAAAGACATCACCGCCACGCGGCCGGAATAGGAGATGAGGATTTCCGCGATATTGCCCTCGTAGCGGGGATCGCGGCCCCAGGTGCTTTTGACCTCGAGCAGAAGCGGCACGCGTCCGCCGACCAGAGCCAGAAGCCCTGCAAGCGAGAGAATGCGGTCCTGGCTGCCGCGCAAGGGGATGGTGCAGAGGTGCGCGGCATCGCGCGACGCCACGAGGCCAGTTTCCGCCGTCAGCCGGTTCAAGCTTTGGTCGTGGAACACGACCGGCAGACCGTCGCGCGAGCACTGTAGATCTACCTCGATGGCATAGTTTTGGGCGATGGCCGCCTCGACTGCGGAGGCGCTGTTCTCGATGGCGCCTTTCTCGTCCAGCCCGCGATGGGCGATCGGTCGCTTCAACCAGTCGAGCGCAGACCGGGTCATGGGCCCTTTGGGGACTCGCTGCTATTCCACGGCAAAGATCGCGTCGATTTCCACTGCCGCTCCGAGCGGCAGGCTTGAGCAGCCGACTGCGGCGCGGGTGTGCCGCCCCTTTGGCCCAAGCGCCTCCACGATCAGGTTAGAAGCACCATTGATGACCTTGGGGTGGTCGACGAAATCCGGCTCGGCGTTGACATAGCCGGTCAAGCGGAGGCACTGGACGATGCGGTCGAGGTCGCCGAGCGCCGCCTTCGCTTGGGCGAGGATGTTGAGGAGGCAGAGCCGCGCCGCCTGTTCGCCATCGGCGATGGTGAGATCAGCGCCGAGCTTGCCAGCCACGGCCAAGCTGCCGTCCCGCATCGGCAACTGGCCCGATATGTAAAGCTGCCGGTCGAGATGCAGAAAGGGGACGTAATTGGCGAGTGCACTGGCCACTGCCGGCAGGGCAATGTCCAAGGCCTTCAGCCGTGCTTCGATCTCTCCAGCCATACAGACCTCCCATTGGCATTGAGCGCAGGGCGCGCGGGGGCGCTAGGGCAGGGAACATCGGGCAAATCCCGCCGCTTCGCAAGCTTGGCGAGAGCCCTTGTCCCGGCTCGCGGTTGGTGTCAAAAATCGGTGCCCGAGGACGAGTTTGGGCTGAGGGTTGAGGTGAGGACTAAGATGGTGACTGTCGCTCTGAGATCGGTGCTGGTGCTGCTGGCGGTGGGGTTGCCGCTCGGCGGGTTTGCACGTTCGGCGGAGGCGTTCGCGGCCAAGGAGCCGATCAAGCTTACGCCCCACCGCGCCGTCTACGAGATGACCCTCGACGATGCCCGGTCTGCCTCCGGCATCACCGGGATCGACGGGCGCATGGTGTTCGAGTTCTCGGGCTCTCAATGCGACGGCTATACGCTCAATATGCGCATGGTCACGCAGATGACTGATTCCCAGGGCCAGACCAATCTGACCGACCTAAGGTCGTCGAGTTGGGAGCAGGGTAATGGCCAGAAATTTCGATTCCAGTCGGCGCAATATCTGAACGACAAGCTTGGCGACATCACCATGGGCCGCGCGGTGCGCAACCCTCCGGACAGGACGGTTCAGGTGAGACTGAGCCAGCCAAACCGCGCCGAGCTCAACCTTTCAGGCCAAGTGCTGTTCCCGACGCAGCACAGCCTCGCCCTGCTCGACGCGGCGCGCGATGGCGAGAGACTGCTTCAGGCCCAAATCTATGACGGCTCCGAGAAGGGTAAGAGGGTCTATGAGACCACGGCCTTCATCGGCAAACCGGTCGGGGCCGGGACGGAACAGCTGGAAGTTTCAGCCAAGGAGAAGGGGCTGGCCGAACTCATTTCCTGGCCCGTGTCGATCGGCTATTTCGAACCGAAGGCTGGCGATCTCACGCCGAGCTACCAGATCGACTTTCGGCTTTATGCTAACGGTGTCAGTCGCGAACTCCTGATCGACTATGGCGACTTCTCCATCCATGGCACCCTGACCTCGCTTGAATATCTCAAGGACGAGGCCTGCCAAGGCGCCGTGCCTGCTCCTCATCGATAAGACGCCCCTGGTCTCTGGGTGACGGAGCGGTGGACCCGCTCCGCAGCGCCATGGCGCATGGCGTCGAGATCGCCCATCATAGGCTGATCGAATCGCCCGAGCCGCAGCCTATGACCAAGACCGTTCTGATCGTCGAGGACAACGAGCTGAACATGAAGCTGTTTCATGATCTGCTCGATGCCCATGGCTACCGGACCCTGCAGACCCGAAACGGCATGGAAGCCATGTCGCTTGCGCGCGAGCATCGCCCCGATCTCATCCTCATGGATATCCAGCTGCCCGAGGTGTCAGGCCTCGAGGTGACCAAATGGCTGAAGGAGGACGACCAGCTGCGGAAGATCCCGGTGGTCGCGGTGACCGCTTTCGCCATGAAGGGGGACGAGGAGCGTATACGCGAAGGTGGCTGCGAGGCCTACATCTCCAAGCCGATCTCGGTGTCGATGTTTCTCGACACGGTCAGGCAGTTCATCGGCGAGGCCCGGTAGGTCTCCTGGACGTTTGAAGGGCGCGCTCGAAAACCGCAAGGAGATCGAATCACTCGACCCTCCGCGGGTCCAACTTGGCGAAACGGCTTGACGTGGATAGTGAGGTCTCTACCTTAAGGCTTTACACTCGTTGCCTTTTCGCCATATTAAGCACGCGATATAGTTTGATTTTGTCAATTTGTCGGCTAGTTTATATTTGACTTGAGCAGAAGGAATTCGGGGCCGGAGGTAAAGCATGGGGTGAGGGAATGCGCGCGGGATAAAAGCGCGTGCAGGCTCGATGTCTTCCTAAATATTTCGATGAGATAACCCTACGGAGTGCTCAGGTCCGCCGCATCTCCTGGGTCCGTGGGGTTCGGCCGGTCGGAGCGCGGTTTGAGTGGCCTCCTCGTTAGCGCCGCGTTTCGGCCGGCCACCTAATTCAGGATCGAGCAAGTCCGGTCCTTCCCGCTGACGCTGTTCGCGTGCAGCAGGTCAGCCGCTGAGATCGCCTCGCGGCTATTTGATCTTGCTTTCCTTGAATTCCACGTGCTTGCGCGCGACCGGATCGTACTTCTTGAAGATGAGCTTTTCCGTCTGGTTGCGCGGATTCTTCTTCGTCACGTAGTAATATCCGGTGCCCGCGGTGCTCACGAGTTTGATCTTTTGCGTGACGGGCTTTGCCATTTCATCCTCGCTGGTCGAAAGTTGGAGCGAAACCTACTCGCCGCGACTGGGAAGTCAAGTCCGGGTCGCGTGTCAGGCGGAGCGATCGATTCCGGCGAACTCGTCGTAGGGCGCGATCGTTTCCTCCTCGCTGTTCGGGTCGAATCCGTGCATCAGGAGGGCCCATTGCAGGCCGATCAGGGCGCCCTTCACCGGTGGCAGGATCAACAGCGCCAGGATGACCGTCAGGGGCAGCCAAAGCGCGGCATGGAACCAGAGCGGCGGCCGATAAGCCATCTCCAACGAGAGCACCAAGCTCACGATGATATGGCCGATGATAACGATGGTGAAATAGGGCGGTGCGTCATCGGCGCGATGATGGTGCAAGGCCTCGCCGCAAGCCGGGCAATGGTCTGCGACCTTGAGATAGCGCCAAAACATGGCGCCCTTACCGCAGGCCGGACAGGTCAGCCGCGCGCCTCTGAGCAGCGATTGCGGGACTGAACGCTCGCCCGTCGATCTGCCGTCTTGGGACGTCTTTTGCATGTTACTCCTTAGCGGGTTCCCGCCGCAGAACCAATACCGGTCGCGCGACCTTTGGCCACGTCTAACGCAGCGCCCGCGAACGGCCTCGTTGCGCCCCTTGTGGACCCTTCCGCTGCCCTTGCAGGCGGGGCCGCTTTGGCTTGGCCCCAATCATACGCCCTTCGCTCAAGAGTTCGAAACGAAGTGCGCCCGCGGTCGGGATCGCCTCGACCAAGCGCACCTCGACCGGGTCGCCGAGCTGGAAGGCAGCGCCGGTTTCTTCGCCGATCAGCGCCTGGCGGGTCTCGTCGTGGTAGAAATATTCGTGGCCGATCGAGGAGGCGGGGACGAAGCCATCGGCTCCGGTCTCAGCCAGCCGCACGAAGAGACCGGATCGGACCAGGCCGGACACGCGGGCGGTGAAACTGGCGCCGATGCGGTCAGCGAGATAGGCCGCGATCAGGCGGTCGGCCGTCTCGCGCTCCGCCGCCATGGCGCGCCGCTCGGTGACGGAAATGTTCTCGGCGATGGTTTCGAGCAGTGGCATCTCGGCGTCGGTCAAGCCACCCTCGCCAAGATCGTGGGCCCGGATCAGCGCCCGATGAACGATGAGATCGGCGTAGCGGCGGATGGGCGAGGTGAAATGGGCATAGCGGCGCAGATTGAGGCCGAAATGACCGTAGTTGCCAGTGCTGTATTCGGCCTGGGCCTGGCTGCGCAGGACCATCTCGCCGACCAGTTCCGCCGCCGGACTCCCCCGTGTTTCGGCCAGAATACGGTTGAACTGGGCCGGCTTCAGCTGGCCCGTCTTTGGCAGTTTCAGCCCGAGCGTGCCGAGGAACTCCGACAGCGCGGCAATCTTCTCCTTCGAAGGCTGATCGTGCACGCGGTAGATCAAGGGTGTGCGCTTGGCCTCGAGTTCTTCCGCCGCGGCGACATTGGCCGCGATCATGAACTCCTCGATCAGGCGGTGGGCGTCGAGCCGGTTGGGGGTGGTGACACCGCGGACGCGACCCTTGTCGTCGAGAAGAATCTTCCGCTCGGGCAGATCGAGATCGAGCGGCGCGCGTTGCGAGCGCGCGCGGGTGAGGCTCGCATAGGCGCCCCATAACGGCCTCAGCACGGGATCGAGCAAGGGGCCGGTGACGTCGTCGGGCTTGCCGTCGATAGCGTTCTGCGCCTGCTCATAGGCGAGCGCCGCGGCCGAGCGCATCAAGCCGCGCAGGAAGCGGTGGCTCTTCTTGTGCCCATCCTTGTCGAACACCATGCGCACCGCGAGGCAGGGGCGCGGCTCCTGCGCCTGAAGCGAACAGAGATCGTTCGAAATGCGCTCGGGCAGCATCGGCACCACGCGATCGGGGAAATAGACCGAGTTGCCGCGGGTGCGCGCCTCCCTGTCCAGCGCGCTTCCCGGCATCACGTAGGATGCGACGTCGGCGATGGCGACCATCACCACCCAGCCGCCTTTGTTCTTGGGATCCGGGTCGGGCTCCGCCCATACGGCGTCGTCGCGGTCGCGGGCATCGGGCGGGTCGATAGTGACGAAGGGCAGATGCCGCAGATCTTCGCGGCGCTTGAGGCTGGCCTCGACCGCGGCATCAGCCTCCTCGAGCACGGCCTCGGGGAAGGCATCGGGAATGCCGTGGGCGTGGATGGCGATGAGGCTTGTGGCCCGCTGATCCTGCGGATTGCCGAGACGATCGGTGACGCGGGCGCTGGTCGCACCAAATCGAGCTGGGCCGCCAAGCTCGTAGCGGACCAGCTCGCCATTCTCGGCGTCATTCGTGGCTCCGCGCGCGACCCTCCATTCCTTCAGCTGCTTGCGGTCGACGGGATCGATGACGCCTCCGCCTCCGGGGAGGGCGCGGAAGATGCCGAGCTGGCTGCGGGCGGCGCGTGGCAGCCGTTTGATCGGACGCGCCTTGTACGGAATGTCGGTATCGGCCCCAAGCGCCGTGATCCTAGCCAAGACGCGATCGCCTATACCTGAAGCTGGTCCCTGGTCCTGCTTGGCATCCAGCACAAGGATGCGAGGCGCCGAGCCATGGTCCTCCGACCAGTTCGCGGGGCGGGCGATGAACTCGCCATGGTCATCGCGCTCGACGATCTCGATCATCGTCACCGGGGGCAGCACCCCGGGGCGCGCGAGCTTCCGCCGCGTGCCGGCGATCAGGCCGTCGTCCGCCATGTCGCGCAGCAGCTGCTTCAGCGCCAGGCGGTTCGCGCCCTTGACGCCGAAGGCGCGCGCGATCTCCCGCTTACCCGCGCGCTCGCTTGCGTCCTGAAGAAAGTCCAGGATCTCTTGCCTCGAGGGGAGCTTGCCCGGCTTTTCGGTTTTGGGGGAGCTTTTCGGCTTGGCCACGATTCGTCTTAGCACGCGCAAGCGACGAGCCAAATGTTAGCGCGCCGTCTCCTCGACGGTCTCTTTCTCTTTTTTCGTCTTCTTGACCTTGCGGACAGGCTTCTTCGCCGGACCCTTGGCGGCCCGCGCGGCGATCAGCTCGACCGCTTCGGCCATGGTGATCTCTTCCGGGTTTCGGTCCTTGGGTAACGTGGCGTTGATCTTGCCATGGCTCACATAGGGGCCATAGCGCCCGCTCAGGACTTGCACGGCGCCGCCGCCTTCGGGGTGCTCGCCGAGCCCCTTGATCACCGTTGGGCCGCCGCGGCGTCCACGGCCGGCGGCCTTCTCGGCCAGCAGGCTGACGGCGCGATTGATGCCGACGGTGAACACCTCGTCGGCTCCGCTCAGGCTCGCATATTTGCCGTCATGCTGAATGTAGGGCCCAAAGCGGCCGAAACCCGCAGTGATGGGCTTGCCTCCTTCGGGATGGACGCCAATTTCGCGCGGGAGCGACAGCAGCGAAAGGGCGCGGGCGAGGTCGATGCCGTCGAGATCGAAGCCCTTGGGAATCGAGGCGCGCTTGGGCTTTTCTTCGCCACCCTGGCCAAGCTGAACGTAAGGCCCGAAGCGGCCACTGCGCAGCGTCACGTCGAGCCCACTCTCGGGATCGGTCCCGAGCAGCTTGCCCTCGCTGCCAATGGCTGGCTTGTCGCCCCCCTCGGCAAGCTGCCGGGTGAATCGGCAATCGGGATAGTTGGAGCAGCCGATGAAGGCGCCGAACTTCCCGATCTTGAGGCTGAGACGGCCGGCCTCGCACGAGGGGCAGGCGCGTGGATCGCCGCCTTCGGCCGTGGCCGGGAAGATATGGGGCCCAAGCATGTCGTTCAGCGCGTCGAGCACCTGGGTGATGCGCAGTTCGCCGATGTCCTGCACCGCGGCGATAAAATCGCGCCAAAAGTCGCGCAAGACATCTTTCCAGGCGAGCTGGCCGGCAGAGATCAGGTCGAGCTTCTCTTCGAGGTCGGCGGTGAAGTCGTATTCGACATAGCGGCTGAAGAAACTCTCCAGGAATGCTGTGACCAGGCGCCCCTTGTCCTCGGCGTGAAGCCGCTTCTTGTCGAGCCGGACATATTCGCGTTCGCGCAGGATGTTGAGGGTGGAGGCATAGGTGGAGGGCCTACCGATGCCGAGCTCCTCCATCTTCTTGATCAGGGTCGCTTCGGAATAGCGGGGAGGCGGCTCGGTGAAATGCTGCTTTGCTTCGATCTTGCGGGTCTCGAGGGCGTCGCCCTTCGCCAGCAGCGGCAGCCGCGATCCGTCTTCGCCATCAATGTCGTCGGAACCTTCCTCATACAGTTTGAGGAAACCGTCGAAACGGATCACCTGGCCGGTGGCGCGCAGGCCGTAGGTCACGCCGTCCGCCCCGACGATTTCGATCTCGGCGGTGGTGCGCTCGATCTCGGCGCTGGAGGCCTGGCTTGCCAGCGTCCGCTGCCAGACGAGCTTGTAGAGCTTGAGGGCGTCGGCGTCGAGGAAGCGGGCGACCGCCTCTGGTGGCTTGGTGAAGTCCGTTGGCCTGACGGCTTCGTGCGCCTCTTGCGCGTTCTTGGCCTTCGTTACGTATTGACGCGGCACGGAGGGCACGTAACGGCGCCCATACAGCTTTTCGACCGTCCGACGGGCCGCGGCAATAGCCTCCGGCACGATGTCGACGCCGTCGGTCCGCATATAGGTGATGAGACCCTCGCTCTCGCCGTCGAGATCCACACCCTCATAGAGCCTCTGCGCTAGCTGCATGGTCTGGCGGGGAGAGAAGCCGAGTTTGCGCGAGGCTTCCTGTTGCAGGGTCGAGGTGGTGAAGGGCGGCGCTGGATGACGCCGCTGCGACTTGCTCTCCACACTGGTGACGGCGAAGAGGCCACCTTCCAGCGCAGATTTGAGGCGCATTGCCGTCACCTCGTCGGCAACGTCGAACTTTTCGAGCTTCTTGCCGGCGACGGCAACGAGGCGGGCGAGGAACGTCTCGTCCTTGACGGTGGTAAGCTCGGCTATGAGCGACCAATATTCCTGCGCCTTGAATTTTTCGATCTCCAACTCGCGGTCGCAGACGAGGCGGAGCGCCACGGATTGCACGCGGCCAGCGGAGCGGGCGCCCGGCAATTTCCGCCATAGCACCGGCGACAGCGTAAAGCCCACGAGATAGTCGAGGGCCCTGCGGGCTAGATAGGCATTGACCAGGGGGCCGTCGATCTCGCGCGGGTGACGCATGGCGTCGAGCACGGCTTCCTTGGTCACGGCGTTGAAGACCACGCGCTCGACCGTGACCTTATCCAAGGCCTTCTTGCGGTTGAGGACCTGATAGACGTGCCAGGAGATGGCCTCGCCTTCGCGATCGGGGTCAGTGGCGAGGATCAGCTTGGTCGCCCCCTTAACCGCCTTGGCGATTTCGTCGAGCCGCTTCGCCGCCTTGGGCTCGACGTCCCAATGCATCTCGAAGTCTTTGTCCGGCTCGACCGAACCGTTCTTGGACGGCAGGTCGCGCACGTGACCGTAGGAAGCGATCACGTGATAGCCCGCCCCCAAATACTTATTCACGGTCTTTGCCTTGGCCGGCGATTCGACGATGACGATGTTCATTGAGTGTTCCTGGCCGGCACCCACGGCGCCCGGCTCGAGGGATAGCGGGTTCGCCTCTTGCCCTCGCAATACGGCGAAAATGGTGTCTTGCGGGGCATGTGTCAAATTCCGCGAACCGGCAGTTGTCATCGTGGTAAGTGGAAATTGACAACTTATGAGGGTATATAATAGTTATCTACAATCTATAAGGGTTACGTTCGAAGGAGAGCGGAATTGGTCAAGCGGCGTCAAACGAAACAAATTGCGACGCCGCAGTCAAAAAACGCATCCCCCATGGGCGGGACGGATATGACGCGTGGTGAGGCCGCCGGCTACATCGCCGATCTGCTCGACGAGCTGAAAACCATCGCCAATTGTGCCGGGCTCTCCTTTGTCGCCTATCTCCTCGCCATGGCCAAGGAAGAGGCGAAAACCGAGAAATCGCGCAACGAGTAAGGGTTAACCCCAATCCCCGGCTTCGACCAGGGAAACCAGTTGCTGCCCATGCCGCTGCAACCTGCCCGCGAGGTCGAGCTCGAGGAGAACGACGTGGACTTTGCGAGCGCCGAGGCCGGTCGCGCGGATGAGCTCGTCGATATCGACGGGACTGGGGCCCAGGGCGCCGACGATTCGCTCCCGTTCGCCTTGGAGGATATCGGGCAATGGCTCCGGCGCCAGGCCTTCGTCGGGGGAGGCGAGTTCCGGTCCGAAGGGCT
>JBBQKN010000059.1:0-10354 GCA_038326945.1 Hyphomicrobiales bacterium | reverse complement strand
TGGTTGCGGGGGTAGGATTTGAACCTACGACCTTCAGGTTATGAGCCTGACGAGCTACCGGGCTGCTCCACCCCGCGTCAATCATGTCCATCGATGGAGGGGCCGGAACCTATAGCAGGTTCGGAAGAGATGTGAAGGGCTGCTCGCCCTAATCTTCCGGGTACGAGGTCCGTGCCCGCCTTGACCGTCCGTCGCGGTGAGGGCCACCGCCCGCGTTTCCCGCCTAACGGCGAGACCCCTCCGGCCCGATGGAACTGTCCTGCCAACTTTTTGACGCAGCGGCCGTTTGGCACCACCAGGCCGATTTCGCTTCCCACCTCGCGCTAATAAGGCTGATACGACACCGGCACGCCTCCACTACCGAAGCGGTAGGACACCCCGAAGGTCACGTGGTTGGTCCAAATGTCGGTCTCGAGCGAGCCGCCGCCAACGAGATCGGGCTCGTTGCTGGAAAAGCTGAGCTTGTAATCCCCGAACAGCGCGAGCTGCGGGGTGAGGCGATATTCGAGCCCGACCAGCCCTTCGACCGCAACGCCATCGACCTGATAGTTGAGCGTGCGGGGCTGTCCCGGCGCGCGGCGCACCTCGACATGAGGAAAGGCGAAGCCGGCGCCAAAGCCGACATAAGGCGTCCACCGCTGGTGGATCCAGCGATATTGGCCGCCGAAGAAAATCTCGTTCAGGCCGTCGGTGAATTCCAGGACGTTGAAGGTATCGCCGACGCGGTCCCTAGGGCCAAGCTTAACCCCGTCGCGCGTGCCGGTTACGCTGACCACGGCGCCCTTCTCGGCGATGACCTTGGCGTGGTTGTAGTCGACCATCAGACCCCAATTGGGGGCGTGGTCGAGCCAATAGGTGCCCCGCAGACCCCAATAAGGCGGCGGGCCGAAGGAATCGCCGTCCCAGGGAACGTCCTTGAGCGTCATGTCGGTGCCGTTCGGCTGGCTCAAATGGATGTCGCTGTCGAAGCTGCCGCTCCAGCCGCCATAGACGCCGATTTGCATCTCGGCTGCCGCCGGCGCCGGGCCAAGGGCGGCCGACATAAGCCCCGCCGCGGCGAGCGCTTTAAGGATGGTTCTTGGAACCGCCGGCCCGATGAACGGCAAGCGCAGCATGAGTCTTCGAGCTCCCAACCGAGCCCCCAATGGGGGAGCCTCGTTGCGCCGCGCGCGCCGGGGCTACTCGCAAATACACTGCTCGCGTGGCATATCCTTGGTTATAACGACTCGGCTTTCGGTGCCAAAGTTAGTCGTCTTCTATCCCTGGCGAATCTGGCCGCCTGTTGCCGAGAATCCTCGCTTCCTGCGACGCCCTTTCGGCCGTCATGGACCGAGGCCAGCCGAGCCAGTTTCGCGTGCGCTCCCCGCGCAGCCGGTAGCCGCCACCGGGCATCGGCTCGAACAGCCAGCGCCGGGCGGCAAAGCGCTCCCGCACAAAATAAGGAAAGGCGGTCCCGAGGATCGCCCCGCCCACCACATCGGTGAAATAATGTTGCCCGATCAGCACCCGGCTGGCCGCGATCCAGGTGGCGATGGTGTAGAGGAGCACCCTTCCTCGTGGCCACAGCATGGCGAGCGCTGTCGCCAGCGCGAAAATGTTGGTGGCGTGTCCGGAGGGAAATGAGGCGTGATCGGAGTTGAAGGCAAATGGCTGAAAGTCGAAAGTTCCCAGCGTATCGAACAGTTTCGGGCGCGCCCGGCCCAGTATGGATTTGGTGAGATTGGCGATGAGGCCCGCGCCCCCGACGCTGACGAAGACGAAGCCTACCGTGCTGGCGATGAGGCCGTAACCGGCGGCATTGCGGAAGCCCTGACGGGTCCGCCGGAGCGCGAGCGCGAGCGCCACCGCCGAGCCTGCGGGAATCAGCATCCAGTTCGACCGGCCGATATTGGTGATGGCCCGAAACGCATTGCGGACCCCTGGCGCAAGCGCCTGCGAGCGCTCGAGCAAAAAGGGATCGATCAGGAGGACGCCGATCGCCACCAGCGATAGCGCCAGCGCCAACTGTTCGACGATGGACAAATCTTGCAGGCGAAGGCTCATCTTGCGCAAACCATGCTTTGCCTCCGTGGAGAGCCGCCGCTCTCGCCAAGCCGTTCAGACGGTCTTGGCCGGGCTCGGCGCCCGCTTGCCAAGCCAGATGAAATAGATGTTGCGAGCGTAGATCACGAGCCCCGTCGCCTGGCCGAGAATGAACACGGGGTCCATGCGGTAGATGGCGTAGGCCAACAGCATCGAACCGCCGGCAAAGCTGAAATACCAAAAGGTCTCGGGGATGATGCTCGCCCTCGCCTTCTCGGTCGCCACCCACTGCACGATGAAGCGCATGGAGAACATGAACTGGGCCAAGAAGCCAATCGTGATCCAGATAAGCTCCGTGGTCGGTGTCTCCGCCCACCAAGATGTGAGAAAGGAAAGACTCATCGACTAAGACCCCAACCTGGCTTGGTCCTCGCGTGTCCCCTTGCCGTCCGCCCTCGTCCCCGGCAGATGCTCCGCGACCGGGGGCAGAGAGGTCCGCTTGCGTAGCCAGCTCACGCCGACGAGGTCATATAGCCCAATTAGGGCCCGTCCGAGATTGGTGTATTTTGACGCGCCTCTTAGCCGGGGCCGATCACTGACGGGCTCATAGGCGATTCGGTGGCCATAAGTGAGGAATAAGGCCGGCAAATAGCGGTGCATGCTAGTGAAATAGGGCAGAAGCAGATAGTCGTTGCGCCGATAGACCTTGAGCCCGCAGCCCGTGTCGGGACAGCCATCGGCAAGGACCTTGTCGCGAATCCAGTTGGCGAAGCGGGAGGCGGCCTTGCGCGAGCCCTTGGCCTTCCGGCCCTCCCTCAAACCTCCAACCAGGGCAGGCTCACCCCCCTCCGGTCCGAGCCTGGCCACGAGCCGCATGATGTCCGCCGGGTCGTTCTGTCCGTCGCCATCCATGGTGGCGATGACAGGGGCGGTGGCCGCGATCACCCCATTGCGGAGCGCGGCGCTTTGCCCCGCGCGGTTGCCATGACGGAGATAGCGCAAGGCCCCGTGGCGCCCGAGCAAGGCCTTGATTTCGGCGTCGGTCCCGTCGTCGCTGGCATCGTCTACGACAACCACTTCCTCCAGGCTTGCCTCGGGCACGGCGGCGATGGTCTCCTCGATCAGCCGACCGATATTGCCGGCCTCGTTATAAGCTGGGATGACGACGGAGATACGCATGGCAAACCCTTACAATCCGGCCTCGGGGCCAAGAGGGGCAGAGCCCCCGGATCAGTAGCAAGCTTTCATTTCAACGCACAACATTGTAGAGGGGGCGCTGATCCCCATCACCTTCGTGATCGCCTTGCAAGCACCTGAAGCCGCGCGCCCCGCCACTTTGCGTCCCTGGGAGCGTCCCTGGGGAGACCAGGATTATTGGGCTTGGCTGCTCGCCCTCCTTGCCGCGCTGCTTGTTATCAGATTGGTCGCGCTCACGCTCGCGCGGACCGATTTGTTCTTCGACGAGGCCCAATATTGGACCTGGTCTCGCGAGCTTGCCTTTGGCTATTTCACCAAGCCGCCGCTGATCGCCTGGATCATCCGGGGGGCGACAGAGCTTTGCGGCAATGCCGAATGGTGCGTGCGCGCGCCATCGCCCGTCCTCTACACCCTCACCTCGATATTCGTCTTCCTCGCCGCCCGCGCCCTTTACGGCAATCGCGTCGGCTTCTGGTCGGCGGTGGTATTCGCCACGCTGCCCGCGGCGTCGTTCTCCTCTCTCCTTATCTCCACCGACGTCCCGCTCCTTCTGCTCTGGACCTTGGCCCTCTATGGCTGGCTCAGGCTGGTCGAAAGCCGGCGCATGGTCTTCGCTCTTCTGGTCGGCGCCAGCATCGGGCTCGGACTGCTGGCCAAATATGCCGCGATCTATTTCGTGCTGTGTGTCGCAATCGACGCCTGGAGCGATGCCAAGGCGCGCGATGCGCTTCGTGGCGGCCGCGGCGTCGTCATGCTCGCGCTCATGCTCGCGCTTATCGCGCCGAACCTTCTCTGGAACGCCAGCCACGGCTTCGTCACCTTCTCCCATACGGCCGAGAATGCCGGGTGGAGCGAGTTTCCGATCCATTTCGACGCCGCCCTGGAATTCTTGGGCTCTCAGTTCGCCGTCTTCGGTCCGATCCTCTTTGCCGCGCTGATCTTCATCAGCTGGAACACGTTCCGCCGGGGCTGCAAACAACCTCAATGCCGATTGCTTGCCTTCTCGGTGCCCGTTATCGTTCTTCTCATTGTGCAGGCGCTGCTTTCCCGGGCGCTCGCCAATTGGGCTGCCGCGGCCTATCCCGCCGCGACCGTCCTCGTGACCGCAGCGTTGCTCGAGCACCGGCCACGGCTGTTTCGGATCTCACTTGGGCTGCATCTCGGCGCGGCGCTCGTCATCACGCTCGCGCCTATCTTCGCGCCCAGGATCACGACTATCACCGGCGCCGCTTGGAACCCCTATGCTCGCGTCCTTGGCTGGCATGAGCTCGCCGCGACCACTCGCCGTCTGGCCGAGGCTCAAGGGGCGCAGTCCGTACTCACCGACAATCGCGAGGTGACGGGCGAGTTGCTCTATTATCTGAGGGACATGCCTCTCTCCATCTCGCTGTGGTCGCGCGCCGAGCGCCCGCGCAATCATTTCGAGATGACCCATCCCTTCACCGCGGCCGCGCCGGAGCCGGTTCTTTATGTGACTCAGCTCCAGTTGAAGAGTTCGGTGCTGAAGCGCTTCGACGCCAACCTCGTCGATCAGCAAAGCTTTCCGAGCGAGAACCCAGTCCGCAAGGGGCGCTTCTATCTGTTGCGGGGGTATAAGGATGTCAATGCAGACTGACCCCTATCCGGATGCCGACGCCCCGGCCCGCCTCAAGCTTTGGGCCATAGCGGCGTTGATCGGCGTAGCCGCCGCCCTGGTCTTCGTCGGCTGGCCCGACCTCGATCTCGCCGTGAGCCGCCTTTTCTATATCGAGCCGCGGCACTTCGCCTTCAACCAATCGGCGCTCGCCTCGGCACTTCGCTTCGGCTTCCGAGCGCTGACCTGGGCGGCGGCCATTGCCGCCGTGACCGGCATCGTGCTTGCCCTTGCCAGGAGCCGCCGCCTGTTCGGCCTCGGCCTCGCCCAATGGACATTTCTCGCGCTCGTGCTGATCACCGGACCAGGTCTCGTCGCCAACACCCTGTTCAAGGATAACTGGGCCCGGCCGCGTCCGCTGCACGTCGTCGAGTTCGGTGGTCCAAATCGCTTCACCCCCGTGTTGGAGCGGTCCGGATCATGCGAGCGCAACTGCTCCTTCATCAGCGGCGAGGCGTCGGCGACATTCGCCCTTGGCTTCGCCATCGTGATGCTGGCACACCGCCGGCGTGCGGCCCTGATGGCCGCCGCGTTGGCCGCCGGCACCCTCAGCGGTCTAATCCGCATGGGCGAAGGCGGGCATTTCCTGAGCGATGTCGTCTTCGCCGGCGTGTTCATGGCGCTCGATGTCGCGCTCATGCATTGGCTGGTGTTTCGCGTCCTCACCCCAAGATTTACAGGCAAGGAATGGTGGCACGCCAAAACCGCTGCGGCTTCTGCCGATCTTCGCCACGCGACGAAGACAGCCTATGCCGGGGGCGCCGAGTGGCTGCGACACTATCTCCCTGCGACAGCCAGTTTGCTCGGCCTCAAGGATCGCCCCGAACGGGGCGATCGAGACCAGGGGGAGCCGAAGATCTAAGGACGACGTAGGGTCAGACCGCCCACACCGCCAGGGCGACGGAGAGGAGCGCGGCAAGCGTCAGCAGAACGGCCGCGGCAATCTCGATCAGGCGAAGCCTGGTTAGGCTGCCCCTTCGCGCTTCCGCCCGCAAACTTATCCCATATAAAGGCCGCACCTAAAGTCCTTCCCGGCTCGCCTCCCCATTCCTATTCCGCGCCAAGGGCGGTGTCGTTGCGTTCTGATGTCGCGCGCGGCGGTGCGTCGCCTGCGCCAAATCGTCCGTCTGATGTTGGAGGGAGGAAGCGCCGAAGGGGAATCGCAGTCAGGGTGTGACGGCGCTGCGCTGTTCAGCCACCACGGTACTTCCATCGTCGGCGTCATCGGCCCCCGGCGCATCGCGACCATAGATATCGGGCCTGAACTGCGCGACGCCGTTGTCGGACACGAAGGCGGTGAGGTAGACGAAATGCACTGGGACGGCGCTTGAGAGCTTCACATTGATGCTTTTGCCGTTGTCGACTGCGGCCTGCACCTTCTCTGGCGTCCATTTTTGCGGACCGAGCAGCCACGCCACCAGATCGAGCACCTGCTGCACGCGCACGCAGCCAGAGCTGAACGCGCGCAGAGACTGACCGAAGAGCTGCTTGAGCGGCGTGTCGTGCATATAGACGATGTGCTTGTTGGGCATATTGATGCGCACAACCCCGAGCGCATTGAACGTGCCCGGGTCTTGTACGAATCTGTAGCTCCCTGCTTCCGGCGCGCTCCAATCGATCGTCATCGGATCGATAGTCCGCGACTTCGCGATCACGCTGAAATGCTCATTGACGAAGTAGCTCGGGTCTTTGCGAAGCTTGGGGATCAGATCGGCCGTGGCGATGCTCTTGGGCACGGTCCAGGTGGGATAGAAATTCACCTCGATGATTCTGGCCGAGACCTCGGGCGTGGCGCGGGTTGGCTTGCCCACGACGACGTTGCTCTGGAGTCCGACCGTGCCACGATCAATCGCCTGCAGGGTGTAGGCCGGTACGTTGACGAGCACGTAGCGCGGCGCCTTGTTGATCTTCATCAGCGACTGGACGCGAGCGAGATTCGTCTGCAGCTGCTGCAATCGTTCCTGCGCCGAGACGTTGAGCGCTGCAATCGTCCTCGAATCGACAAAGCCGCTGACCCGCAAGCCGTTGCGAATCTGGAAGCGGGCGAGTCCATCCTGAAATTCGGAATCGTACCGGCCGCCACCATTGTCGTTGGACAGATCGCCGCTGACAGCAAGCTGGCGCCTGATCGCGACGATCTCCGTTCCCGAATCGCCGGGCCTGAGAGTGGTGCCCGCCGGCACCGCCGGCCAGCCGCCGGCGGCCACGATGCGCTGATAGCGCGCGATGCCCTGCTGCAGCGCGGCGATCGCCGCCTCGCTCACAAACGGCACCGTCATGCTGTAGCCGGGGCTCAGCCGATCATAGAGCTCGTTGCGCACCTGTTCGCGGCGCGCCTTTTCGTCCGCGCCGACGGCCCCGGTGGTGGTGTTCGCTCGAAACGGATTGAGCGGATCGAGAATGCCGGCGGTCGCTGGCGCAACGCCATAGAGGCCGAACAGAGCCACGGCCGCTGCGGGGAGGAGAAACCTGACCAGTTCCAATCTACCAAGCATGCGGCGGCAAGATTCCCGTCTCGGGCGCCTCGCCCGAGGCGGACGCCAAGCCCTGTTCTGCTGGACGAAGCGAGATCCCCCGCCAAACGCCCCGACCTCCGGAGTCGAACACGTCTGGCGCGGCTTGCGCAACCCCAAAAAAGCACGACTTTTCCGCGAAACGCCTCATCTCGCACGCTCCTTGAGGCGGTCCAGCAGCCGGTCGATGAAAGGGCGCTGGCCCGGCAAGATCTTCTCGCGCACCGCGCCCGGCGCAAACCATTCAGCGCGGTCGACTTCCGGGAAGGACTGCATGCGCCCGCTTCTTGGCGGCCATTCCATCTCGAACCGGTTCGACTTTAGCTTGGATGGATCGAATTCGCCTTCCACGGCAAAGGCCGCAACGTGTTTGCGGTTGGGCTGCACCAGCTCGCCCAGCTCGATGAAACCGCCGGGCGGGGCCGAGCCGCCAAGCTCCTCCTCGAACTCGCGCTTGGCGACCGTGAGCGGGTCTTCGCCGTTTTCGTATTCGCCTTTGGGGATCGACCAGGCGCCCTGATCCTTCTTCGCCCAGAACGGCCCGCCGGGATGGACGAGCAGCACCTCGAGCTCGGGAGAGCGGCGATACAGCAAAATGCCGGCGCTACGCTTGGTCATAAGCAAGGCTAGCCAAATCGCCGGTGCTTAAGAATGCCGAAGTGCCACGGTGGACGCCAAAAAAAAGCCGCCGCGGAATGACCCGGCGGCAGCTAGTGGCTTCGTGATGGAACCCATTGTGATCGCACTCAAGTAGCCCAGAGGGCGATAGCACAGACAAGAACTCCCCTCAAATTTCGCCCTTGAGGCCCTTCTCGAAATATTTGTGCACGACCTTGTCCTGGTTCTCCAGGAGCCAGTCGATCGTGGGCTCGTAATTCATCGCCTTGTGGATCGCCAGCGCGGTCGCCTTGCGATGGATATCGAAAAGGATCTGGTGATCGAGGTCCTCGATCTTGGCGACGCCCGGGTTCAGCCAAAGCGAAACGATGATGCCCAGCTCGTCGACCTTATCTTTTGGGATGTCGCCCGAGCGCACGGCGTCGAGCACCCCCATCGCGGTTGCGTATTGCACGGTGCCCATCAGAATATTGGTGTAGCGCGAATTGTTGACCGTCACCTTGCTGACGCAGATCGTGGGCGGACGCACCATCACGTCGGTATTGAGGAGCGCCAGCACCCGCGAATGCCCGGCCACCTGATTACCCAGAAGATTGGCGAAGGCGGTGCCGAAAGGGCCGTCCAACTCGCCGATCGCGACCTCGGGCTCCGCCGCCGTGCCCGGCGGCCCGCCGGCGACGAGGGCCTCGCCAACTCTCAACACAATGCGCTTACTCATGCCGCCATCGTCTCCCCTGTTGTGATGGGTGAGGCGCGACTATGGCCGCACCATCCAGATGCTGCAATGCTTGGAGACGAAAAGCCGCGCTCGCGCGTACAAAAAATCGCCGCGGAATGAACCGACGGCGGCAAGCGCTCATGTAGCGCGGAGGCCGATAGCGCATAAAACAAAAAAGCCGCCGCGGAGTGAACCGGCGGCGGCTTGGCGCTCATGATTGCGCGATCCCACTGGGGGAAGCGCGATAGCGCATTGATGATGGGATAAACCAACTCGTGATAGAGGGGACGCGCTAGCGCGTAATCTCGATGAGGGCTCTGGCAGCCCTTTTTGCGTGCGCACACGGGCTAACGCGCTCAAGTAGCGCGAAACGCGGTAGCGCACTTTGAATGTCACCGCCCTTGGTAAGCCTGGCGACGTCCTACTCTCCCGTGCCTTAAGACACAGTACCATCGGCGCTGGAGCTTTTCACGGCCGAGTTCGGGATGGGATCGGGTGTGGGCGCTCCGCCAAAATCACCAGGCCAACAAAGGGCGGTGACAAAAAATCTGATCATAACGTCAGTCGATGCTCATCCCATGCCCTCAAGCAGCGCGAAGCGCGATAGGGCATTTAGGAATGGGCACTGACGATGAAAGCAATCAAGCCGATCGAGCGATTAGTACTGGTTAGCTTCGTGCATTGCTGCACTTCCACACCCAGCCTATCAACGTGGTGGTCTTCCACGGCTCTCAAGGGAGAACTAGTTTCGAGGTGGGTTTCCCGCTTAGATGCTTTCAGCGGTTATCCCGTCCGTACTTAGCTACCCTGCTGTGCCGCTGGCGCGACAACAGGTCCACCAGAGGTACGTCCATCCCGGTCCTCTCGTACTAGGGACAGATCCTCTCAATTCTCCTACACCTGCGGCAGATAGGGACCGAACTGTCTCACGACGTTCTAAACCCAGCTCACGTACCACTTTAATTGGCGAACAGCCAAACCCTTGGGACCTGCTCCAGCCCCAGGATGTGATGAGCCGACATCGAGGTGCCAAACGATGCCGTCGATATGGACTCTTGGGCATCATCAGCCTGTTATCCCCGGAGTACCTTTTATCCGTTGAGCGATGGCCCTTCCACGCGGGACCACCGGATCACTAAGGCCGACTTTCGTCTCTGCTCGACTCGTCAGTCTCGCAGTCAGGCAGGCTTATGCCTTTGCACTCGTCAGCTGATTTCCGACCAGCTTGAGCCCACCTTTGCGCGCCTCCGTTACTTTTTGGGAGGCGACCGCCCCAGTCAAACTACCCACCATGCACTGTCCCGGACCCGGATGACGGGCCGCGGTTAGATATCCATGATCACAAGGGTGGTATTTCAACGTTGGCTCCCCGGGAACTAGCGCCCCCGGTTCAAAGCCTCCCACCTATGCTACACATGCCACCACGAATACCAGTGCAAAGCTATAGTAAAGGTTCACGGGGTCTTTCCGTCTAACCGCAGGAACCCCGCATCTTCACGGGGAATTCAATTTCACTGAGTCTGCGTTGGAGACAGTGGGGAAGTCGTTACGCCATTCGTGCAGGTCGGAACTTACCCGACAAGGAATTTCGCTACCTTAGGACCGTTATAGTTACGGCCGCCGTTTACCGGGGCTTCGATTCAGAGCTTGCAC
>JBBQKN010000058.1:0-10548 GCA_038326945.1 Hyphomicrobiales bacterium | reverse complement strand
CGCTCTCCAGCCTGATCGACGACGAGCTCACTAAAGCGGGCTTGACCATCGACGTCGAGACCAGAGCCTATTTGACCGCACGGCTCGGCGCCGACCAGGCCATGTCGCGCGCCGAGCTCATCAAGCTCACGCTGTTCGCGGAGGGACGGGGACGCATCGGCCCAGAGGATATCGACGCGGTCGTCGGCGACAGTTCGGAGATCGCGGTCGAAAATTTCGTCTACGAAGTCAGCGGCGGCGATACCAGCAAGGCGCTCCGCCAGCTCGGACGCCTCGCCGCCTCGGGCACGCAGCCCTCTGTCGCACTCTCCGCGCTTGGACGCCACTTCACCCAGCTGCACCGCGCCGCCTCCGCGCAAGCCGCCGGCGCGAGCGTCGAACAGGCGGTGCGGTCGCTTCGCCCGCGCCCTCATTACAAGCGCGAGCCTATCTTCATCGCCCACTGCCGCCGCCTCGGAATCAATCGGCTGTTCGATTCGCTCCCGCTCATTCAAGAGGCGGTCAAGCGGGCGCGCCTGAATCCAGAGCTCGAGCGAGCGATGGCCGAACGGCTGGTTCTGGCTCTGACCCGGAGAGGGGAAGCGCGTTCACGCGCCTAGTTCGATGGGACGGTTTGCGTACTTGTTGCGGACTCGCCAAAACCGGTGTACCCGCGGCTGGATTGTCATTCGCGGAGCGTACCGATGACCCAGGCCCGCAGACGCCTCGAGCTGCGCAACAGGCTTTTCGATCTTATCAGGGAGCGGTCGTTCCGACGCGGCCGCTTCACGCTCGCCTCCGGCAAGGAAAGCATTTATTATTTCGACAGCAAGCCGACCATGCTGAACCCCGAGGGCGCCGCGATCCTCGCCGAGCTGATCCTGATCGAGCTTGAGGGCGTCAAAGCTGACTGCGTCGGCGGTTTGGAAATGGGCGCGGTGCCGATGATCGCTCCCGTGGCGATGCTGAGTTTCGAGGCCGGCCGTCCCCTCATGGGCTTCTTCGTGCGCAAGGCGCCGAAGGATCACGGCACCAAGCAGCGCATCGAAGGTCTGGACATGGCGGGACGAAACGCCGTCATCCTGGAAGACGTTACCACCACCGGCGGGTCGGCCATGCAGGCGGTGGAGCAGGTGAGGGCGGCCGGTGGCAACGTGGTGCTGGTGCTGTCGATCCTCGACCGCGAGGAGGGCGCGCGCGAACTCTATGCCGCCGCCGGCATCCCGTTCAAATCGCTGTTTCGCGCTGAAGAGTTCCTCGCCGCCTAAAGCTCAAGTCTAGCGGTAGCCCTGCCGGCGCAGCAGGCGGTGGCGCACATCTTCGAGCTGCTCGAGCGAGGTATAGCGGATGCGAAGCTCGCCCCTCTCGCCCCGCCCGGAGCGGATATCGACATCCAGCCCCAGGGCTTCCTTCAGCTCGCTCTCGGCCGCGCGCGTATCGGCGTTCTTGGCCGCGGGCTTGCCGATCTTGCCGGGCTTCGCCGGACGGTCCTGAACCAGCGCCTCGATCTGGCGCACTGTTAACCCTTCGTTAACGATTCGCATCGCCAACGCCGCCGCATCGGCGCGCCCGACCAGCGCGCGCGCATGTCCGGCGCTGAGCTCGCTCGTCCGCACCAACTCAAGCACGCTCTCCGGCAGCTTCAGCAGGCGGAGGGTGTTGGCCAGATGGCTGCGGCTCTTGCCGATGACCCTGGACAGATCTTCTTGCGTATAGCCATGTCCGTGCATCAACAGCCGATAGCCTTCAGCCTCCTCGATCGCGTTCAGATCTTCGCGCTGAACGTTCTCGATGATGGCGATCTCGATCGCTTCTTGATCAGAAAGCGCGCGGACGACGACCGGCACCTCGTGCAGATTGGCGCGCTGCGCTGCGCGCCAGCGGCGCTCGCCGGCGACGATCTCATAGGTTTCCTGCTCGCCACGGACCGGCCGCACCACGAGTGGCTGCACCAACCCGCGCTCGCGGATGGAGGCCGCCAGCTCCTCGATCTGTTCCTCAGAGAAGTTCCGCCGCGGATTGAGCCGGCCGGCCTTGAGCGACTCAAGCGCCACGATGCGCTGGCCTTCGACCTCGCCGAAATCAGGTCCGTCGCCCTCACCGATGAGCGAAGCCAGGCTCCGTCCGAGCCTCATCTTATGCGTGCCCGCAACCATAATGGCCTCCTTTTCCGCGCCGCTCTTGAACGCACCTGACGCTACGCCGCGCGCATCCGCCGTTCGCGCTCGATCACCTCCGACGCCAGCCGAATGTAAGCCTGGCTGCCGGAGCACCGGTAATCGTAGAGAAGCACCGGCTTGCCATGGGACGGCGACTCAGCCACCCGCACATTGCGCGGGATGATGGTAGCGTAGACCTTGTCGCCAAGCACCCGGCGCACATCGTCCACCACCTGGTCGGCCAGGCTCGTCCGCTGATCGTACATGGTGAGCACGACGCCGTGGATCTGCAGCTTCGGATTGAGGCGCACCCTGATCTCTTCGACGGTGCTCAATAGCTGCGCCAAGCCTTCCAGTGCGAAGAACTCGCATTGCAGCGGCACGAGTACGGCGTCGGCCGCGGCCAGCGCATTGACGGTGAGCAGATTGAGCGAAGGCGGGCAGTCGATGAGAATATAGGTCGTGGCGCTCCCAGGCTCCTCCGACGCCAGCATCGAGGCGATAGCGTCGCGCAGGCGATAATGGCGTCCCGACGCTGCCATGGATTCGCGTTCGAAGGCCATGAGGTCGATGGTGGCCGGCACCACCGACAGTCCCGGAACGGCGGTATGCACGCGCGCGACCGCGAACGCCACCTTGCCGTTCAATACATCGGCGGTCGAATAACGGCGCTCGTCGATGCCGAGCCCGGTGCTCGCATTGCCTTGCGGGTCGAGGTCGACGATTAACACGCGCTCGCCGATCGCAGCCAGCGCCGTGCCGAGATTGATCGCGGTCGTGGTCTTGCCGACGCCGCCCTTCTGATTGGCAAGCGCAAGCACGCGCGTGCGGCGTTCGGGAGCGCTCATCGCGTTTTCGCCTTTCGCCGCCTGGCCAAGCCGCTGATCTCCACGATGGACGAATCCTCGGCCGTGAGGCTCGGATACAAACGGCTGGTGAAGGCGAAGCGCTGCTTGGCCGTTTCGATTTCCGACGTGGCGTCGCGGCCCTTCATGAACAGCCCCCTCACCCCAGGTCCGAACCACGGCGCCGCGAGATCGAGCAAACGCGGCAATGGTGCGAGCGCCCGCGCGGTAACGATCTCGGGCTTGGGGCTTGTAGCGCTTTCGGTCAGCTCTTCAATGCGCATGCAGTGGATCTCCACAGGCGCTAAAGTGGCACGGGCCACCTCGGCCAGGAACGCGCATTTCTTGCCGGTGCTTTCAACCAGATGCATGCGGAAGTTAGCGTGATTCGCCTGGAGAATAGCAATGACCAGGCCGGGAAAGCCGGCGCCGGAGCCAAGATCGAGCCAGGTTCTGGCCTCTGGCGCCAAGCGCAGAATCTGGGCGGAATCGCCAAAATGGCGGTCCCAGACATGGGCTAGGCTCGCTGCCGACACCAGATTCTGCCGCGCCTGCCATTCGTGCAGTAGCTCGGCGTAGCGGATCAGCCTGTGGATTGTTTCACGTGGAACTTTAAAGGCTTCGGCGAAGTCCTCCGGCCCGGCGATGGCTTTTAGCCCTCGGCCTGGTCCCTTCCCCTCGCCCGCGATCAGGCGGTCTTCCACCGCGGGCCCTTCTTCAGATGCGCCAACAACAACAGCAGCGCGGCTGGCGTCATGCCGTCGAGCCTGGCCGCATGGCCCAGGCTTGCGGGGCGGTCGCGCTCCAGTTTGTGCCGAAGCTCGTTCGACAGGCCGGCGATGCCGGAAAAGGCGAAGTCGCCCGGGATGGCGACACTTTCCTCCTTGCGGAAGGCGGCGATGTCGAGCTCCTGCCGCTTGAGATAGACGGCGTAGCGCGAATCGACCGAGAGCTGTTCGGCGATGTTCGCTTCGAGCCTGCCGATCTCCGGCCAGATGCGCTGGAGCGCAACCACATCGATACCGGGATAGGCAAGAAGCTCGAAGGCGCTCCGCTTGCGGCCATCGCGATTAACGCTGAGACCGTGCTTCGCGGCCGCATCCGGTGTCAGCGCGAGACCTTTCAGCAGCGCCTCGCCCTCGGCCAACGCTTGCGCCTTCGTGGCGAAGGCTGCCGCCCGCTCGGCCCCAACGCAGCCGGCGGCAAGCCCCGCGGGCGTGAGCCGCTGATCGGCATTGTCGGCGCGGAGCGTGAGGCGATATTCGGCGCGAGAGGTGAACATGCGATAGGGCTCGGTGACGCCGCGCGTGACGAGATCGTCGATCATCACGCCGAGATAACCATCAGCGCGGGTGACGATGAAGGCATCGCGCGATCCGGAAGCGGCGCGCGCGGCATTGATTCCGGCGAGCATCCCCTGCCCCGCGGCCTCCTCGTAACCGGTGGTGCCGTTGATCTGGCCGGCAAGGAACAGACGCGGCACCGCCTTGACCTCGAGCCCGGGCGTGAGCTCGCGCGGATCGACATAGTCATATTCGATGGCGTAGCCAGGACGCTTCACCTTGGCCTGTTCGAGGCCTGGGATGGTGGCGAGAAAGGCGAGCTGGACGTCCTCCGGCAGCGAAGTGGAGATGCCGTTCGGATAGACGGTGTCGTCGTCGAGACCTTCAGGCTCGAGGAAGATCTGGTGGCTGCCGCGTTCCTTGAAGCGCACGACCTTGTCCTCGATGGAGGGGCAATAGCGCGGGCCGACGCTCTCGATGGCGCCGGAATACATCGGCGCCCGAACGAGATTGGCCTCGATGATGGCGTGGGTCGCCTGATTGGTGTGGGTGACGTGGCAGACGATCTGCGGCGTGGAAATGCGCGTCGTGAGAAATGAGAACGGTGTTGGCGGGTTGTCGCCCTGCTGCGCTTGCAGCCCATCCCAGCGAATCGTCCGGCCATCGAGCCGAGGCGGGGTGCCGGTCTTGAGCCGGCCCATGCGCAGCCCCAGACCGTAGAGCCGCTCGGAGAGGCCGAGCGCGGGGGCCTCGTCGATGCGGCCGGCCGGAATCTTGCGCTCGCCGATATGGATCAGGCCGCGCAGGAAGGTGCCGGTGGTGAGGACCACGGCGCCGGCGCGGATGGTGCGGCCATCGGCGGTGACGATGCCGGTGACGGCGCCTTGATCGACCAGCAGATCCTCGACCGCGGCCTCGATCACTTCGAGATTCGGCGTGGCCCCGATCGCGGCCTGCATCGCCTGGCGGTAGAGCTTGCGGTCGGCCTGGGCGCGGGGCCCCTGCACCGCCGGACCCTTGCTCCGGTTCAGCACGCGGAACTGGATGCCGGCCGCGTCGGCGACACGGGCCATCAAGCCATCGAAGGCGTCGATCTCACGCACGAGATGGCCCTTGCCGAGGCCGCCGAGGGCCGGGTTGCAGGACATCTCGCCGATGGTGGCGAAGCGATGGGTGAGAAGCGCCGTGGCCGCGCCCATGCGGGCCGCCGCCGCCGCCGCCTCGCAGCCGGCATGGCCGCCGCCGATGACGATGACATCGAAGGAGCGAGCGTTAGCGTCGAAAGCCTTGTGGGACCTCGGGTTCATGGGCCGTACCTAAGCTGTTCCGCGTGTTTCGTCAAAGCGAGAGCGGTCATTGTTTCACGTGAATCAATTGCCGAGAGGGGCAACTGCCCTGACCGTTAAGTGGTTGATTCACTTGCCGATACAGAACTCGGAGAAGATGGCGCCGAGCACTTCCTCGACGTCGATGCGGCCGGTGAGGCGGCCGAGATGGCGGGCGGCGATGCGGAGCTCCTCGGCCTTGAATTCCGCCTCTCCCCGGACTTTCTGGTAGCGCTGGAGCGCCTCCTGGGCGGCTTCGAGTTCGGCCCGATGCCGGGCGCGGGTGACAATCGCAGGCTCGCCCACGGAGAGCGCCACCTCGGCCTTTTCCGCAAGCAGATCAACGAGTTCCGCCACCCCCTCCCCGGTCTTGGCCGACAGCGCCACGCCATCGGCGATAGGCGGTGAATTCACCCAATCGACCTTGTTTAATACGCGTAAAAGCGATGAAAATTCGCTTAAATTCCCAAAATCTGGCTCCCATTGCGGCGCGGTGGCATCGACCAGCCAGAGCACGAGATCGGCCTCTTCGACCCGCGCCAGAGTCCGTCTGATCCCTTCCGCCTCGACCGCGCCTTCAGCCGCGCGCAAGCCGGCGGTGTCGGTGACGACCACCGGTAATCCCCGCAAGTCCAGATGAACCTCGATCGCGTCGCGCGTGGTCCCCGCCTCCTCCGACACGATGGCGACGTCGCGGCGCGCGAGCGCATTCAAGAGGCTCGACTTGCCGGCATTGGGAGGTCCGGCGATGACGACGCGGAAGCCGTCGCGAAGTCGCTCGCCGCGGCGGTCGGCGAGATGACGCGCAATCTCGGCGAGCAAGGTCGCGACGGTGGCGTCGGCCTGCGTGATGGCATCGGCGGCGACATCGGCCTCATCGGCGAAATCGAGCCCGGCCTCGGTCAGCGCCTGCGCCTTCAGCAGCGCCTCGCGCCAGCCCTCATAGAGCGTCCTCGCCCCGCCTTCGGCTTGGTTCAGCGCCTGACGCGCCTGCGCCTCGGTCTCGGCCGCGATCAGATCGGCCAGACCCTCGACCTCGGTGAGATCGAGCTTGCCATTCTCGAAGGCGCGCCGCGCAAACTCGCCGGCCTCGGCCAGGCGCACATGATCGACCGAAAGCAAGGCGCCGACGACCAGCCCGACCACGGCGCGGCCGCCATGCACATGGAGTTCGGCCATGTCCTCGCCGGTGAAGCTCGCCGGCCCCGGCAGCCACAGCACGAGGCCGCGGTCGAGGAGATCGCCGCTCTCCGGATCGCGCAGCTTGCGCAGGCTGGCGTGGCGCGGCGGCGGCAGCGGCGCACTGAGCGCGCGCAAGGCGTCGCCCGCCGCCGGCCCCGAGATGCGGATCACCGCGACCCCTGCCCGGCCAGACGCGCTTGCCAGCGCGCAGATGGTATCCGGTGACGTCGTCACGCCAATTCGCTCCCGCTTTACAGGTTAGGACTGCGGAACTAGTCCGGTATCCTAGACGCGATTGGAGGCCCGATGACAGATGTCCAAGGCAAAAGCCAGCCAAGCCAGAATCGCTTGAGCCGCGAGACCAGCCCCTATCTGCTCCAGCACCAGGACAATCCGGTGCATTGGTGGGCCTGGGGGCCGGAGGCGCTGGCCGAGGCCAAGCGGACGAAGAAGCCGATCCTGCTCTCGGTCGGCTATGCCGCCTGCCATTGGTGCCACGTCATGGCGCATGAGAGCTTCGAGGACGAGGCGATCGCGGGCGTGATGAACGAGCTCTTCGTCAACATCAAGGTCGACCGCGAGGAGCGCCCGGATGTCGACGCCATCTACATGGCGGCGCTGCACGAGCTGGGCGAGCATGGCGGCTGGCCGCTTACCATGTTCCTCACTTCCGAGGCCGAGCCGTTCTGGGGCGGAACCTATTTCCCCGACAAGCCGCGCTATGGCCGCCCGGGTTTTGCCGATGTGCTGCGCCAAGTCTCGCGCGTCTATCACGACGAGCCGGACAAGGTGCGGCAGAACGCCCATGCCCTGAAGCAGCGGCTGCAGCCGCGCGCGCCGTCGGGCACAAGCGCAGTTCCGAACGACGCAACACTTGCCGATCTGGCCACGCGCCTGGTGCAGATCGTCGATCCGGCCAATGGCGGCGTCAAAGGCGCGCCGAAATTTCCGCAACCGCAATTTCTCAATTTCCTCTGGCGCGGGGGTTTGCGCTACGGCCTCGACAATCCGAAGGAGGCGGTGGCCTTCACCCTCAACCACATCGCCCAAGGCGGCATCTACGATCATCTCGGCGGCGGCTTCGCCCGCTACGCCACCGACGACCGCTGGCTCGTGCCGCATTTCGAGAAGATGCTCTACGACAACGCGCTGCTGGTCGAGCTGATGACCGAGGTGTGGCGCGAGCAGAAAGCGCCGCTGATGGCGCATCGCATCGAAGAGACCATCGACTGGCTGTTGCGCGAGATGCGGAGCGAGGGCGCGTTCGCCTCATCGCTCGACGCCGACAGTGAGGGCGAGGAGGGCAAGTTCTATGTGTGGTCGCGGGGCGAGATCGAAGAGGTCTTGGGCGCCGACGGCACTAGTGCCGACGACGTGCGGCTGTTCGCCGACGTCTACGATGTGAGCCAGGAGGGCAATTGGGAAGGCAAGACTATTCTCAATCGGCTCAATGACTTAGACCTGCGCAAGCGCGAGGTCGAGGAACGCTTGGCGGCGATGCGGGCGAAGCTGCTCGCGGCCCGCGCCCGCCGTATCCGCCCGGGCTTCGACGACAAGGTGCTGGCCGATTGGAACGGGCTGATGATTGCGGCGCTGGCCAAGGCATCGGATGCGTTCGAGCGTCCCGACTGGCTCGCGGCGGCGGAGCAGGCTTTCAACTTCGTCAGTACCCGGATGAGTTCCAACGGGCGTCTGTTCCACGCCTATCGCGCCGGTGAGGCCAAGGCGCCGGGCAACGCCACCGACTACGCCAACATGATCAAGGCCGCGCTCGCGCTCGCGAGCGTCACCGGCAAGGCCGATTATGTGGCGCGCGCGCGCGATTGGGTTGACGTGCTCGACCGGCATTATTGGGCGTCCGATCTTGGCGGCTATTATCTCGCCGCCGACGACACCGACGATCTGCTGGTGCGCCAGATCAACGCCCAGGACGAGGCGGTGCCGAATGCGAACGGCACCATGGTGTCGAATCTGGCCCAGCTTTATCTGTGGACCGGGGAGGAGCGTTATCGCGATCGGGCCGAGGCGATCGTCAAGGCCTTCGCCGGGGCGGTGGCCGAGAATGTGTTCCAGCATACCGGGCTGCTCGCGGGCGCCATCGATTTGCTGGCGCCGGCGCATATCGTCATCGTCGTGCCCGAGGGCAGCGATGCGCGCGCGATGCGCCGCGCGCTTGCGTCGGTGTCATTGCCCGGCGCCGTGGTGCATGAGATCGCTGACGGCGAGGGCGACACGTTGCCGGAGAGTTCGCCCGCGCACGGCACCAAGGCCATCGACGGCAAGGTGACGGCCTATGTCTGCATCGGCCCGCAATGCTCCCCGCCGGTCACGGATCCGGGGAAGCTGGTTGAGGCGGTGAAGGGGGCGCGGGGGCTAGTCCATGCTGGCTAGGTGGACCTGCTTGTTGTAGCCAAGCTATTCTTATACAACTTGTACTAGCATCACCGAAATTACTCGCGTAACCTTCATGCCCCGGCAATGGAGGGCTGAATGGCGAAGATCAGCGAACAGGCGATCGGCGAAGCCGCTCTAGACGTTTTGGCTACTTGCCCGGGTGGCTCGGCCACCATCGGTACGTTGAAGGAGCGCATTCCCCATCACGTCCGATTGTCGGCCGAAGACCTCCAGCCGTCACGAACCCGGAACGGAGAGGCGATGTGGGAACAGCAAGTCAGGAACCTTGTCTCCCACAGGACGACTGAGGGCAACATTATCGCTGAAGGTCTAGCCGATTATCGGCCTGGACGATTGACGATAACCAAGGCCGGCGAGTTGCATGTCGCGCACAAGATGCCTAGGCGAACCTAGCTTTATAACCCGGCTTGAACCACTTCAGCTCGGTCCCGCTGGGGGCGTCCTTGTCCCAAACAAACCAGGCATATGCCGTCGTTCCCGAGCCCTTGCGTTCGGCACCTGCGGGATAGAACGTGATCCGTTCGCTGAAGACCCATACCCGGCTCGGCGGCATTTGCGAAAAGATCGTGTTTGCACGATTTGCTCCCTCGAGGAAGGCAAGTCGAAGCAGCAATGCGAACTTCCGTCGCGCATGGGCCACACCGCTCGCTACGAAGCCCTCCGCACAATTGTAGGGAGGATTGGTGATGATGTTATCCGCGGATCGGGTTGGCCTCAGAAAATCGAGACCCGCCTCACCATAGCCGCGCTCGTAAAGGTCCGAGCTAAAGACGGACGCCCCGGTTTCTTCCAGAATCTTGGACATTGCGCCGTCGCCGCAAGCGCATTCCCAAATGTCGCCCTTGAACGGCTCGCTGTCTGCTAGAGCGAACGTCGCCCATCGAGGAGTGGGAAAGTAGTCGGGACCATCTAAATCGGCGAAGCGCTTCTGCGTGGGCTTGAAGCCGCCATTCAGATGGTAGGTCGCGTCAGCCATGGTCTCACTCCTCGTCAGCAGGATTAAGCAAACGACGAGGTTGAGGAAGTCCTAACGCGTGCGGCACGTTGACTCGGTGCCGGCGACTGGTCGCGCTCAGGACGGATCGCGCCCGCCCCCTAAAGAAGAAGCCCCGCACGGGGGGGGAGCGGGGCTTCTAGGTTCCTTGGGGGAACAGGTGACGGGGAGGGATGCCCATCACTGACCTCACCATAGCACCTGAATCTTGAGATCCAGTCTCACCGAAGGGAACAATGCTTCACAATTTGGAGAGGACTCGGGGGCTGCCGGCGCGCGGTCATGTCTCCGCCGCCCCAAAGAAGAAGCCCCGTACGCAGGACCTGACGGGGCTTCTCCGGTTCCACTTGGGGGGGAACCAGGCAG
>JBBQKN010000057.1:0-10784 GCA_038326945.1 Hyphomicrobiales bacterium | reverse complement strand
GGCTACGGCGTAATGACGCCGCAGGCGATGCGGCCCCCGGCATTGCCGGCGGGATCCGACAGATAGTCGTCGGCGTCGGCATGAATGACGATTGCCGCGCCGTCGTCATCGAGCAACGCCGGCTCGCCGCCGAGCGTGGCGAGCGGGTCCAGGACTTCGATCACGATCTTGCCGCTCTCGGGCACGTAGATATTGGGCATGTCGCCCGCATGCGGGCCTTCGGCATTCATCAAGCCGTGCTTGGTCTCGTCCGGATTGAAATGGCCGCCGGCGGATTTGAAGTCCGGCGGATCGCATTTGCCGATCGCATGCACATGGATGGCATGTTCGCCCGGCGGCACCGCGCTGAGGTCAAGCCGCATCAGAACTCCGCTCGGCGTGTCGGTCAGCTCGACCTTACCCACCTCCTTGCCGTCCTTGTCCTTCAGCACGGCCGTGGCCTTGTCCGCCGCGAGCGCGGGCGAGACCAAGACGAGGGCAAGTGCCGCGCCTAGAATTACCGATTTACTCACCATGTTCTTCTCCTTTGCCGCATCATCGTCATTCCGGCACAAGCCGGAATCCAGCGCGCGAAGCGCAAAACAAAAAATGGATACCGGCTTTCGCCGGTATAACGCCCGACGGTAGGCCACGGCACGCTAGCGTGGCAGCGCCACCCAGCAATCGAGATCGAGCACGACGCCGTTTTCATAGCTGCCATCGGTCTTCTGGCCGGGAAAATCGGCGCAATTCCTGTCCTTCACCGCGAATAGGCGGAGACGGAGCGCGCCCATGTCGGTGCGGCCGGGAAGCTCGGCCTTATCGGTGATCTCGCTCCAGGCATAGATGGTGTCGCCGGCGAAGGAGGGCGCCACGTGACGGCCGCCATTGATGGCGGCGAGATGGAACGCATTGGCGAGCCCGTTGAAGCTCAAGGCGCGGGCGATGGAGATGACGTGGCCGCCATAGACGATGCGGCGCTTGAAGCGCCCTTGCGCTTCGATGTGCTGGTTGAAATGCACTCTCGCCGTATTCTGGTAGAGGCGCGTGGCGAGCTGATGCTCCGCCTCCTCGATGGTCTGGCCGTCGACATGATCGATGCGGTCGCCGACTGAATAGTCGCCCCATTTTTTCGCCGACCCGGCAAGGGCATAGTCGTAAGCGCCGAGATCGAGCTCGGGCAGGGCATGGCCGAGGCGTGCCGGCTCGACCTGCGCCAGCAACTCCGGCACATGCGGCTCCGGCGCCGGCGCATTCACATCGCGCTTGTTCACCATCACCCAGCGCGAGAAGCTGAGCACGGGCTCAGCCCGCTGATTGCGTCCGGTCGAGCGCACATAGACGGTGCCGTTCTTGCCGTTTGAGTTCTCCTTCAGCCCGATGATCTCGGTGGTGGAGGCGAGCGTGTCGCCGGGATAGACGGGCTTCAAAAAGCGCAAATCGGCATAGCCCAGATTGGCGATGGCGTTGCGGGAGATATCCGGCACGGTCTTGCCGAGCACGATGTGGAACACGAGCATGTCGTCGATCGGAGCGGCCGGATAGCCGACGGCGCGGGCGAAGGCGTCCGACGACTGCACGGCGAAGCGCGAAGAATAGAGTGCGGTGAACAGGCTGACATCGCCGACGGTCACGGTGCGCGGCGTCGCGTGCACGATCTCCTGACCGAGCTTGAAATCCTCGAAGAAATTACCGGCGCTTTCATTGGTCATTGGCTGCGTGCTTGTGTCGTTCATGGTGTGGCGAATTTCAGTCCGACGATGGAGCCGATCAGCGTCGCCAGGAAGAGCAGGCGGAGCGCCGTTGACGGCTCGCCATAGACGACGATGCCGACGAGCGCCATCCCCGCGGCGCCGATGCCGGTCCAAACCGCGTAGGCCGTGCCGATCGGCAAGGTTTGCACCGCACGGGACAGGAGCAGGAAGCTCGCCACGATCGAGACGAAAAAGATGAGTGTCGGAACCGGCCGCGTGAAGCCGTCGGCGAGCTTCAGCGTGACGGCGAAGACGATCTCCAGCAGTCCAGCCAGAATGAGGTAAACCCAAGCCATGTGAGATCGTGCCTTCCGCCTGTAGGAGAGACCGTCAGATCGGGCGCACCATAGGGTCGCGGCGGAACTCTGTCATCCCGCCTGGCGCTCCCTGGGTGAGGAGCGGGCTTCCCGCCACGGGCCATGCAAGCCGGAAGCAGAGGTTGAAAAAGGGCGATGCGGACGCCAAAAACAGTGACGGCCCCCGCTTTCGCGGAGGCCGTCACTCAGCAAACTCTTTAGATTGACGCTTTGGAATTAAGCGCGGTCGAGCTCGGCGGGGAGATAGCTCGTAACTTCCATGCCGGCCTCAGACTCGGTGATCTCGGGTTTCAGCCACTCTTTCATAGGTCGTCTCCTTCGGTGAACCGTCACGTTCGGTGAACTTACTGACCTAATATGAGGGGAGGGAATGGAAGCCGCATGACGCGTCCATGAACAGCCCCTGAATGCCACATTAAGAAATTCTGAACGGCAAGATTCGGCATCTGCTGGCACTCACGCCCTAGACCCCAAGATATCGAGGTGATCTGGCGGTCAACCACCATTACCTGACCCGTAATGGCGCATGGCCTGCCCCTTTGGGCCTCACTGAAACAGCAGCATGGCATTGGCCAGGGTCTTGTACACACCCCAGAACAAGGGAATGCCGACAAAGCTCCACGCCAGAACGAGCTTTAGCCTGTTTGCGTCGGAGACGTCTTCGGGATCGCGGGTTTTGGCCATGTCTCTGCTCTCCCCTTAGGCCTTGGCTTCTTCCAGCGTCATATGATGGCGCTCATGCACCGGGGTCATGAGGTAGTTGAGGAGGAAGCCAATGAACAGCAGTCCAGCCATGATGTACATGGTCACCGAATAGGCGTCGGCCTTGGCCACCCCTTGGCTGATCTGATATTCGCGGATGTAGTTGACGAGCACCGGGCCAAGCACGCCCGCCGCCGACCAAGCCGTCAGTAACCGTCCATGGATCGCCCCGACATAGCGGGTGCCGAACACATCCTTGAGATAGGCCGGGATGGTGGCAAAGCCGCCTCCATACATGCTGATGATGATGCAATAGAACAGCACGAACAGGGCGACGCTACCGCTCTTGCCAGTCCAGGGCACGGCCGCGTAGAGCACCATGCCAAGTACGAAGAAGATCATGTAGGTGTTGCGCCGGCCGATATAGTCCGAGGTGGATGCCCAGAAGAAGCGCCCGAACATGTTGAAAATGCTGAGCAGCCCGACAAACCCGGAGGCGGCGATCGCGGTGATGTGCCCCGGAAACATCTCCTGGCTCATGGCGGAGGCCTGCCCAAGCACGCCGATGCCTGCGGTGACATTGAGGCAGAGCACGCCCCAAAGCAGATAGAATTGCCGGGTCTTCAGCGCCTCGTCGACGTGGACATTCGCGGTAGTAATGAGCTTCTGCGATTGCGTGGGGGCGACATAGCCTTTAGGCGCCCAGTCGGCCGCCGGCACCCGCACGATCGCGGCGCCCACCATCATAAAGAACATGTAGACAATGCCGAGAGTGATGAAGGTCTCGACCACACCCACATGGGTCGGTGTTGCGAATTGCTGCATCAGCCACACCGAGAGCGGCGAGGCGATGAGCGCCCCGCCGCCAAAGCCCATGATGGCCATGCCCGTCGCCATGCCAGGACGGTCGGGGAACCAGGTGATCAGTGTCTTCACCGGGGAGATGTAGCCGATGCCGAGGCCGCAGCCACCAAGCACGCCATAGCCGACATAGACGAGCCAGAGCTGGTGCAGATAGACGCCGAGCGCCGAGATGAAAAAGCCGCCGCCGAAGCAGAGTGCCGCGGCGAACATGGCCTTGCGCGGGCCGACCCGGTCGAGCCAGGTGCCGGTGAAGGCGGCCGCCAGGCCGAGGAACACGATGGCGATCGAGAAGATCCAGCCAAGCTCGGTCAGTTTCCAGTCATCGGGCGCCGATTCGGTGATGCCGATCAGCCTCGTCATCGGCAGGTTGAACACGCTGAAGGCGTAGACCTGGCCGATGCAGAGATGCACGCAAAGCGCGGCGGGCGGGACGAGCCAGCGGCTAAAGCCCGGTTTGGCGACAGTGTGCTCGCGGTCCAGCCAGCTGCCGCCGCCGCTCACGCTTCTTGCGCCACCCTCTATCATCTTTCTCCCCCATTCGGGTCTTTGCACCCATTTTTGCCGACAGTCTGGACGCGGTTGAATATATGCGCAAGGGCTCGCGCCGGTCGGTCTCTCACTAGGGAACCACGCTCGTCCGCTGCCTTCGAAGGGCGCGTTTGGTTCAGAATTGCAAAAAAGCTATGACCGTCAGGTGACACGAGCCCGACGGAAAGCACTGCCCCTAGGTCCTGGCCGCGTCGACGCCCGGCTTCGGCATCACCGCGGCCAACAGCGCGGCGAAGCCCGCGAATTGCGCCAGCCCATTCGCCCCCTGACCCCATTCCCACACCGCGCGCCAATCGGCCCAATCATCAGGCACCGGCCCGTTCACCCATTTGGCCAGCTCGACATTGACGGGATAGACCAGCACCCACCACACAACGAGCCCGATGGCGAAGAACCCAGCGGCGGCGACGGTAAAAGCAAATCCGGCAGCCTTATGGCGGCGCAAGAGCGCAGCGAGCACGATCAGCGCGATCATGGCCGCGACCTCGATCAACACGCCGAGCGGCCCTGAAAGGCCGTAGAACCCGCCCTGCACCGTAGAGCCCACCCAGAGATATTGGTCCCAGGCCATGCGCGCTGGCAATTGCATCAGATGCCCGACGCCGATGCTGAGCGACAGCGCCACCAGCATCACGACCGCGAAGCGAATACCCCAAAGCGACATGGATCTAGCCCCTATTTGCGACGTGCCCATTGTTCCCGCCGGGAGGAAGGTTGTCCAGCGAGCGCATCACGCCGTTCCGGACGGGGGAACCCCCTCCACGACGCGAAGCCGGTGCACGGTGAGGTCATCGATCTCGACCTCGCGCAGCCGCGCTTTGCGGATCTCGAGCCTGCCGATGGCAAGCGCGCCTATGGCGAGCGCCCCGATGGCGACGGCCCCAAGCGCGAAGGCGCCCGCCGCGATCGCGGGTACGCTGACCGGCGGCAGCATCACCGGCTCCAACAGCCGAGGCGTCAATACGGCGCGGCGATGCGAGCGCCCATCGAGGTGGCGAGAGGGCCGCGCGACGGCGGATAGGGCCAGAGCCCCGACGAGATAGGCAAGACCACGCATGCAGCCTCCGGCTTGGAGCCTGTTCTTCTCTACCGCGTTTTACCGGCCGGGATGCAATACTATCGCCTCAGCCAAATAGCCTCGAGCGGATCCCCGCATGTTCAACCGCATTGCCGGACAAAGTCTAGAACGCATCGCCGCGCTCAGCGACGGGTTGTTCGCCATCGCCATGACCCTGATCGTACTAGATATCCGCGTTCCGCCGGAAAGTGCGGTTGGGAGCGAGGCCGACCTAGGACGCGCGCTATTGGCGCTCAGTCCCCGCATCGTCATGTATCTGATGAGCTTCCTTACCCTCGGCATTTTCTGGGTGGGACAACAAACCCAGCTCAATTACCTTGCCCGTTCCGACCGCGACCTCACCTGGATGCACATCGCCTTCCTTGCGGGCGTGGCGACGATGCCCTTCTCGACGACCCTGCTCGCGGAGTTCATCACCTACCGCATCGCCATGGTGATCTATTGGGGCAATGTGGTCCTGCTCGGGGCCACGCTCTATTGGAGCTGGCGTCACGCGCGCCGCGCTGGCTTGATCAAGCCCGACGCCCCGGCACATGTGGATCAGGCTATCGAGAAGCGCATCGTCATCGCCCAGGCGCTTTATGCCTTCGGCATGCTGCTCTGCATGGCGAGCACCTATTTGAGTATCGCCTTCATCTTCCTGGTACAGCTCTATTACGCCATCGCCCCGCGTTTCCCGCGAGCGTCCGCGTCGCGCTGATCGTCCGGCTAGGGCATAAAACTCCATTTGCGGTCCGCGGCCCGACCCCGATAGCCAACCTTTTTCGCAACATGAGGAACCGAGCCCGACGCGAGTCGTTGATTGGGGGACCAGGCAGAGGCAGCGCCCCCCTGCGACGCCGCTGTCGAACCAACCCAACTTGAGGAGACGACCATGAGAGCTCAGAGTCTAACGACCGTTTGCGCCGCGGCATTGTTCGCGGCCATCGGGTTTACCGGCGCCTATGCGGAACCGGCCGGGACTGAAGGCGGTCCAGCCGCCACCGGCGCTCAGCAAGCCGCGCCTGGCAACATGGCCCCCAGCGGTCCTGACGCCCAGAAGACCCCGGATGGCACGAAGCCTGGCGATGGCCGTGCGGCGGCAAAGCCTGACGGCGCGCCGGGCAAGGCTCAGATGGGCGACAAGGGCCCGATGTCGGGCAACGCCGACCGGGATGCCGATCACCGTGACGCGGCCACCGACCGCGACGGCATGTCCGAGAAGGATCGGAATCGGGCAGCTGAGTCCCGTGAGGACCGGGATCACGATGGCAACGCCGGCGACCGCAAGCACGGCAAGACCGCTAAATTCGAGGCTCGCGACAAGCAAAAGGTGAGAACCTATTTCAGTGAGCATCACCCCAATGCGAAGCGCGTTAGCCGTACCGAGGTCTCGGTGTCGATTGGCGTCGGCATCCCCGGATCGATCGCGCTTTATCCGCTTCCCGCCGGCATCGTGGTCGTGGCCGCCGATTGCCCGCTGCAATATTTCCTGTGGGGCCCCGATGTCGTCATCGTCGACTCCTGCTCACGCGAGGTCGTGGACATTGTCCCCGACATCGGCTGATCGAGAAAGATCGCCAAGGGAGCTCGGGCCAATTGCCCGGGCTCTTTTTTTTGGCCGTGATCGAAGCCGCCGAGCAACACGGGGTGAGCCGCTTCGAAGCTCCCCCGCCTAATCCAGCGTCTTGCGGAAGCGGAACAGCGCCAGCGCCATGGCGGCGACCATGAACAAGGTTAGCGCGAGCACGTCGATCTGCATGTCGCCAAAGCCGCTGCCCTTCAGCGTGATGCCGCGAACGATACGCAGGAAATGGGTGAGCGGCAGCACCTCTCCGATCGCTTGCGCCCAGAGTGGCATGCCGCGATAGGGGAACATGAAGCCCGATAGCAGGATATTGGGCAGGAAGAAGAAGAACGTCATCTGCACCGCTTGGAGCTGGTTGGTGGCGACGGTGGAGAAGGTGTAGCCGATAGCGAGGTTGGCCGCGGCGAACAGCGTCGCCAGCGCGATGAGCAGCGGCACGCTGCCCAGGATCGGCACGCCGAACAGAAGATGCGCCGCGCCGAGAATGATGGTCATCTGCACGAAGCCGACAAGCACGAAGGGTGCGATCTTGCCGATCATAATCTCGACCGGGCGGATCGGCATCGCCAGCAGGCTCTCCATGGTCCCGCGTTCGATCTCACGCGTCACCGCGAGCGCTGTGAACATCATCATGGTCATGGTCAGCACCACCCCGAGCAGGCCCGGCACGATGTTGTATTGGGTGATGCCTTCCGGGTTGTAGCGTCGCTGCAGCCTGACCTCGAAGGGCGCAACTGATTTCGTCACGGCCTCGTCTGGCCCGCGCAGCTCGCGCTTCAGCGCGCTGTCGATAATTCCTTCGAGCGCCGAGATGGCGCTCCCCGTCGCCACTGGATCGGTCGCGTCGGCAATGACCAGGATCGAAGGGCGGTTTCCACGCCGCACGTCGCGCTCGAAGCTCGCCGGAATCTCGATGGCGAATTGAACCGCGCCCGAGCGGATCATTTTGTCCATCTCCTCGGGATCGTGCACCTCTTGCTTGAACTCGAAATAATCCGTGTTCTTGAGCGAGGCGAGCACGGCACGGGTGAGGGGACCTGAATCGCGTACGAGCACGACCGCCGGCAGATGCTTGGGATCGGTGTTGATGGCATAGCCGAACAGCACGAGCTGCATGATCGGCACGATCAGCATGGTGGCGAACGTCATGCGGTCGCGCCGCATTTGCACAAACTCCTTGACGATCATCGCCCACGTCCGCCGGATGAAGCCCGGGTCGCGGCGGCGGCCCGCGCCGTTATAGCGGGACGCGTTCATGCGAAATTGTCCTTGGCCTGATCCATCAGCAGAATGAACACGTCCTCGAGCGAAGGCTCGCCGCGTTTCCAGCGATGCGAGCCGTCTGCCTTCTTCGCCGCGGCGATGGCCTTATCGAGGGCACGCTTGTCACGACCGCTGACATGAAGCTCGTTGCCGAAGGGCGCGACCATGTCGATGCCGTCGCGGCGATGCAGCTCCTCCGCCAGCGGCTGGAGATCGCTCCCGGTCACGATCCAGGTGCTCAAGCGAGACTGCGCCACCACGTCATGCGCGGTGCCGCGCGCGAGCAGCTCGCCGAAGGCGATATAGGCGAGCTCGTGGCAGCGCTCGGCCTCGTCCATGTAATGGGTGGAGACCAGCACCGTGATGCCGTCCGCGGCGAGCCGGTGGATCTCCTCCCAGAATTCGCGCCGCGCCTTCGGATCGACGCCCGCGGTCGGCTCGTCCAGGAGCAGCAGGCGGGGCGAGGGCAGGATGCAGGCGCCGAGCGCGAGCCGCTGCTTCCACCCACCCGACAGCTCGCCCGCGAGCTGACCGGCCCGGCCCTCGAGCCCGAGGCGGTGAATGGCTTCTGTCGCTGCCTCGCGCGGCTTGGGCACGCCATAGACGCGGGCGACAAATTCGAGATTTTCGCGGATGGAGAGATCGGTATAGAGGCTGAAGCGCTGGGTCATGTAACCGACGTCGCGCTTGATTTTATCGGCCTCGGTCAGAATGTCGTAGCCGAGGCAGGTGCCGTGGCCTGAATCCGGGGTCAGCAGTCCGCACAGCATGCGGATGGTCGTGGTCTTGCCGCTGCCATTCGGCCCCAGGAAGCCGAAGATCTCACCCTTTGGCACCTTCAGAGTCAGATCCTTGACCACGGCGCGGCCGCCGAAAGACTTAGTCAGCCCGTCGACGTCGATGGCGATCTCCTTCATTGCCGTACCACCATCGGCGGTGGCCCGAGGGTCACCGTCACCGGCTGGCCGGCGGTGAGCCTGGCGGTGGCATCGGAGGGCCGCGCCTCGACCAGATAAACAAGCTTCTGCCGCTGCTCGCGCGAGAAGATCACCGGTGGCGTGAACTCGGCTTCGCGCGCGATGAAGCTGATCTTGGCGGAGAGCCCATCCTTGCAGCCGTCGCAGCTGACATTGATGGCCTGGCCGACCTGCAACGACGCCCGCACCGGTTCCTGCACGAAGAAGCGCACCTTGAGATTGTCCGGCGGCAACAAGGCGATCACCGCCTGGCCCTCCTTCACCACCTCGCCCGGCCTGAAATAGACCTCTTCCACCGTGCCGCTCGCCGGCGCCGACACGTTGCGCTTGGCCCGATTCTTCTCCGCCTGCTCGAGCGCATGGCGCGACGCCTCGACCGACGCAGCGGCAGCGTCGATCAGGTCCGACCGGTTCGGCAACTTGGCTGCGTCAATGCGGCGCTCGGCTTCGGCCACCGCCGCCACATTGCGATCGTGCTGGGCCTTGGCGTCGTCGAGCTGGGCTTGGGCGACCCAGCGTTTGTCGAACAGCGTCTGCGTGCGGTCGAGGGTGAGGGCGGATTGCACCTGCATCGCCTTGGCCTGTGCCAAGCTCGCGTCCAGCACCTCGATCTCGCCGGGCCGTTGCATCTGCTGCTTGGCATCGGCAAGCCTCGCCTCCGCTTCCGCCACGCGGGCCTTCGCGGCCGCGATTTGCGCCTCCTGCTCCCTACTCTCCAAGGTGAAGATGGCCGCGCCCGGCTCGACGCTGTCGCCTTCCTGGACCGACAGCGTTTCGATGCGGCCGCCCTGCTCGGAGCCCACCAGCACGAGGTCGGCCTCCATATAGCCCGGAAACTCGTTGCCATGATTGTCGCCGCAGCCGGCAAGCGCGAGCAGTGCGGTTGCGACCAGAGCGCGGGTGACGGTCCTCACGGCGCGCCTCCACCCGTTTCGTCGCGCGGCGCCCTGATGGCGTCGAGCAGGAGGTCGATATTGGCGACGAGCATGGCGTTGGTATCGAGATGGTGATGGCGCTCGAACAGCGCGCGCCAGAAGATGGCGGTCAGCACCGGCGCCACCAGGAGCTGGGGGAAATCGCGCAAAGGTGTCGGCTTGAACTCGCCGCTGGCGATGCCGCGATCGATCAGCCCCGTCATGGCCTCGATTCCGCGCGAGATGACGTTGTCGAAATAGAATTTGGTGAGCTCGGGATGCTTGTGGCCTTCGGCGACGAGGAGCCGCACGATGAAGCTCCGGCGCGAGACCACGAATTCCTGGATGAAGGACAGGAAGGGGCCCTTGAGAAAGTCTTCGACCGACAGCTCGGTCGTCGCGATCCGCTCGCGGATCACGTCGAAATGCGAGGTGATGACGCTGCGCACCACCGCCTTAAACAGCTCTTCCTTGGTCTTGAAGTAGAGATAGGGCAGGCCCTTGCTCACCTTGGCCCGCGACGCTACGTCCTCGAGCCGCGTGGCGGCGAAACCCTTGGTGGAAAATTCCTCGAAGGCCGCAGCCACGATCTGCTGCGGGCGTTCGTCCTTGCTCCGCGCGCGCCGGGGCTTGGCCGCTCCCGACTTGGATTGCGCGGATTTTGCCTCTGCCATGGCTCTCGTTCCTGCTTTTGCACCCGCAACGCCCTCCGGATGCTCCGGCGGGCCTCTCGACCATCGGCAAGCCCTAGCCAAGCCGGCGGTCAATTCTCATATAATGACTGACTGGTCAGTACTGCAAGGGCAAACAGGTTGGAGCC
>JBBQKN010000056.1:0-12082 GCA_038326945.1 Hyphomicrobiales bacterium | reverse complement strand
CAACCGTGGTGGCGGCAGTGGGTCGCCCCTAGATGAAATGGAAGCGGATGCGGTCCGTGCCGCAGGCTTCGGCCACCTGCCGCTCGATGCTCGCGAACAGCTCGGGATCGTAATGAGCATGCTGCATCGGGTCGCGCACGCTGCCGGCCGAGCTGTCGCTGCCGACGGGGACTTGCGCCAATGTCCGCGCCAGCGCGTCGGCATCGATCGTGGCATCGCCCTGAATGAAGCCCGCCACGGCGGCAAGCGTTCGCTCCTGGCTGTCGATCAGATCCTCATAGGCGACGGCAAGCGCGTTCTGCCGCGGCGTCGCGATCCATTTTCGATAGAAATTGATGAAATAGGCCGTCTCCCTCTCGGCAAACTTTAGGAAATCCTCCTTGCTCTCTCCGCTCGTCCCACGGGCGACCGAAAGATCGTAGTTGGACTGGAGCCGGGGAATGGGGGAGCGGTACTGGATCAGGTATTTGCCCTTGAGCTTAGGCGGGTCGCGAAAGCCGAAATCGTGGCTCTTCTGCAGAAAATAGCGGTTTGTCCGCGCCGCGTTATGGGGCCTGGAACAGGGAGTGCCGTGGCAGCAATCGGGCCGGTAGAAGCCGCAATAATGCAAGGCCGGCCCGAAATAATGCGTGAGGCAGTCGGTGAGGAAGCGATGGCCGCTGCGCGGCATCGACTTTGAAAAGACGAAACCCACATCCGCCGCTTGGAACCAGGAGCGGAACCGCGCCCGCGCGCTGCCGAAGTGAGCCTCGATCGCCCAAGGGTATTCGTAATACTCGACGCGCCTTCCAAGCAGCGCGTTCAGATCGATCATCGGACGCGCTCCTCGGGGGACTCCGCGAGCGGGATCAAGATGAAGCCGGCTCTGCCCGACGCCGCCTCGCGACCGGCGGGGTTATTTGAACTCGACCTTGAGCACCTTGTAGGATTTGCCGCCGCCCGGCGTCGACACCTCGACGATGGCGTTCTTGCGCTTGCCGAGCAAGGCCCTGGCGATGGGGGAGGTGATCGAGATCTTGCCCTGCTTCACATTGGCCTCGATCTCGCCCACGATCCGGTACTTGACCTTATCGTCGGTGTCGTCGTCGAGCAGGGTCACGGTGGCGCCGAACATCACCTGGTCGCCCTTGAGCTTGCTGACGTCGATGATATCGGCGCGCGACAGCTTGTCCTCGAGGTCGGCCATGCGCGCCTCGGTGATGCCCTGCTGATCCTTGGCGGCGTGATATTCCGCGTTCTCGGACAAATCCCCATGCGCGCGCGCCTCGGCGATCGCCTTGATGATGCGCGGACGCTCGACTGTCTTGAGATGTTTGATCTCAGCCTCAAGCGCAGCAAAGCCCTCCGCGGTCATCGGCACTTTGTCCATCGTCGATCACAGCTCCCTTAGCCCTTGGACACTGTCCAGGAATTAGCCAGTCTAAGTCAAGAATCGGTTGAATAGCCCGGTCAAGAATGCGGCTTAGCCGTTTTCAGGCTGCCGGCAATAGCTCTGCAGGGGCGCCACCTTGAGGTTTCCGCCCCTGAGGGCCTTGATGGCCTCGGTCACGGCCAGCGCGCCCGCGAGGGTTGTATAATAGGGAATATGAGAGAGCAAGGCCGAGCGCCGGATCGAGAACGAATCGGCGAGGGCCTTGGCGCCCTCGGTGGTGTTGAAGACGATATCGACCTCGCCATTGGTGATGGCGTCGACGATATGCGGCCGTCCCTCCAGCACCTTGTTAACCTTTTCGCACTCGATGCCATGCGCGTCGAGATGGCGTTTGGTGCCCCGCGTGGCGATGACGCGGAAGCCCATGCCCGCCAGCTCCCGGATCGGCGCCACCACCTTGTCCTTGTCGGAATCCTTGACCGAAACGAACACCGTGCCCGCGAGCGGCAGCTTGGCCCCGCCGCCAAGTTGGCTCTTGGCGAAGGCGATGGCGTAGTCCCGGTCGATACCCATGACCTCGCCCGTCGATCGCATCTCGGGGCCGAGGATCGTGTCGACGCCAGGGAAGCGGGCGAAGGGAAACACCGCCTCTTTCACCGCGATATGGTCGAATTCCGGCCGCTTCAGGCCAAAGGACGCCAGCGGCCTGCCGGCCACGACTTCCGCCGCGATCCCGGCGATCGGCAGGCCGATCACCTTGGCCACGAACGGCACCGTGCGGCTCGCGCGCGGGTTGACCTCCAGCACGTAGATGTCGTCGTTTTGGATGGCGAATTGGACGTTCATCAGCCCGACGACCTTGAGCGCGCGGGCGAGCTCGACCGTCTGCCGCTCCATCTCGGCCACGATCTCCGGCTTGAGCGAGTGCGGCGGCAGCGAGCAGGCCGAATCGCCGGAATGGACGCCAGCCTCCTCGATATGCTCCATCACACCGCAGACAAACACGTCCTTGCCGTCGGCGATGGCGTCGATATCGACTTCGATCGCGTCGCGCAGATAGGTGTCGAGCAGCACCGGGCTCTTGCCCGAAACCACCACCGCCTCGGTGATGTAGCGGTCCAGCTGGGCATCGTCATGCACGATCTCCATCGCCCTGCCGCCGAGCACATAGGAGGGGCGGATGACGAGCGGAAAGCCAAGCGTGCCGGCGATGGCGCGCGCCTCGTTGGGCGAGCGGGCGACGCCGCTTCGGGGCTGGCGCAGACCCAGGCGCTCGATCAGGGCCTTGAACCGGTCGCGGTCCTCGGCCAGATCGATCGCGTCGGGCGACGTGCCGAGGATCGGCACGCGCGCGCCCTCCAGCGCCGCCGCGAGCTTGAGCGGAGTCTGGCCGCCGAATTGAACGATGACGCCCTTGAGCGTGCCGTTCGTCTCTTCCTTGCGTACGATCTCGAGCACGTCCTCCTCCGTCAGCGGCTCGAAGTAGAGCCGGTCGGAGGTGTCGTAATCGGTTGAGACCGTCTCTGGGTTGCAATTGACCATGATGGTCTCGTAGCGGGCGGCGGAGAGTGAGAAGGCCGCGTGGCAGCAGCAATAGTCGAACTCGATGCCTTGGCCGATGCGGTTGGGACCGCCGCCCAGAATGATGATCTTCTCGGCCGATGTCGGCCTCGCCTCGCATTGCAGCGTACCGGCGAAGGGCGCCTCGTACGTCGAATACATATAGGCCGTGGGTGAGGCGAATTCGGCCGCGCACGTGTCGATGCGCTTATAGACCGGATGCACGTCGAGCGCCCGGCGCCGTGAAGCGACCTCGCCCGGTTCGAGCCCCGCCAGCGTCGCCAAGCGCTCATCCGAGAAGCCGAGCGCTTTCAGCATCCGGAACTGATCGGCGCTTTGCGGCAACCCGTGCTCGCGCACGCGCTGCTCCATATCGACGATGTCCATCAGCTGGCGGATAAACCAGGGATCGATGGCGCAAGCCTCGAAGATCTGCGTCTCGTCGAAGCCCAGTCTCAGCGCCTGCGCCACCTTGAGCAGGCGGTCGGGGGAGGGGGTGCCGAGCGCGGCCCGGATCACATTCTTGTCGTCGCCCTGGCCGATGCCTTCGAAACTGACATCGTCGAGACCGGTGAGCCCCGTCTCCATCGAGCGCAACGCCTTTTGCAGCGATTCCGGAAAGCTGCGGCCGATAGCCATGGCCTCGCCCACCGACTTCATCGAGGTGGTGAGCACCGGCTTCGCGCCCGGAAACTTCTCGAAGGCGAAGCGCGGAATCTTGGTCACGACATAGTCGATGGTGGGCTCGAAGCTTGCCGGCGTCGCGCCGCCCGTGATGTCGTTGGCAAGCTCGTCGAGCGTGTAGCCGACCGCGAGCTTGGCCGCGATCTTGGCGATGGGAAAGCCCGTGGCCTTGGAGGCGAGCGCAGAGGAGCGCGACACTCGCGGGTTCATCTCGATGACGACGAGGCGGCCGTCGGCGGGGTTCACGGCGAATTGCACATTGGAGCCGCCGGTCTCCACCCCGATCTCGCGCAACACCGCGATCGAGGCGTTGCGCATGATCTGATATTCCTTGTCGGTGAGGGTGAGCGCCGGCGCGACGGTGATGCTGTCGCCGGTATGCACCCCCATCGGGTCGATATTCTCGATGGAGCAGATGATAATGCAATTGTCGTCCGTGTCGCGGACGACCTCCATCTCATACTCCTTCCAGCCAAGCACCGATTCCTCGATCAGCACCTCGCAGGTCGGCGATGCATCGAGCCCGCGCTCCACGATCTCGAGGAACTCCTCGCGGTTATAGGCGATGCCGCCGCCAGTGCCGCCAAGAGTGAAGGACGGACGGATGATGGCTGGGAGCCCGATGTCGGGTATGGCTTCGAGCGCCTCAATCAACCCCCTCTCGACATAGCGCCGGCGCCGCGCGCCTTCACCTTGGGCCCATTCGACTTCGAACGCGGCAAGCTCGCGCGCCCGCTCGGCCGCGTGGCCGACGGCCTCGATGCGCGCGATCTCGGTCTTGTATTTCTCCCGATCGGCGCGCTTCAGCACCGCCGCATCGGCGAGCCGCGACTTCGGCGTCTCCAGCCCGATCTTCTGCATGGCTTCGCGGAACAACTCCCGGTCCTCGGCCTTGTCGATCACCTCGGCGCGCGCGCCGATCATCTCGACTCCATATTGCTCGAGCACGCCGGCGCGCTCGAGGCTGAGCGCGGTGTTGAGCGCGGTCTGGCCGCCCATGGTTGGGAGCAGCGCGTCCGGGCGCTCGCGCTCGATGATCTTGGTGACGAATTCCGGCGTGATCGGCTCGATATAGGTGGCGTGGGCCACGTCCGGGTCGGTCATGATCGTGGCCGGATTCGAGTTCACCAGCACGATCCGGTAGCCCTCTTCTTTCAAGGCCTTGCAGGCTTGGGTGCCGGAATAGTCGAACTCGCAGGCCTGGCCGATGACGATCGGGCCGGCTCCGATGACGAGGATCGACTTTATGTCTGTGCGCTTGGGCATGGAGGCGTGCTCGGATGGCGCCTTGCAGACGCAATCCTCGTCGGCGATTGCGGGGATGCCGGTGGCGGTCTTTAGACCAGAAATGCGGGGAGGGGAAGGGAAGGAAGCGAGGCCGTGCGCCGCCGCAAGGCCAGGGGAAGAAGCAACTTTCGCCTGCCGCAGGGGTTACTAACGTAAATTAGCCATTGCTTGAGGCCCATGTCCCCCGCCAATCGAAGAACGCCGCTGTGGCTCGACCTGTTGATGATCTCGGGCCTGGCGGCGCTCGCCTACCGATTCGGTCCCGTCTCCCGCACGCCGCCCGATCGGCCTGATGCCGCCGATGAGCCGTTTGGCCTGGCGGAGGAAGGCGCCATCGGCACCCGTCCCTCACAAGAGTCTGACAGCCTGCAGCGCACCCGCGCTGCCCAAAATGGCCGTGGCCGGCGCGCCACCGCCCCATCGCAGATTCCCCTGGAGGGGTGGAAGGATGTGCTGTGGCGCGTCTATACCCAGATCCAGGACGACAGGTTGCTGGCGGTGGCCGCCGGCGTCGTGTTCTACACGCTGCTCGCGCTGTTTCCGGCGCTGACCGCGCTCGTCTCCCTCTACGGCCTGTTCACCGATCCCGCCACCATCACCGACCATCTCGCTTTGCTCGCTCCGGTGATGCCGGAAAGCACCCTTGGCATCATCCGCGAGCAGGTGATGCGGCTGACCGCGACCAGCAGCAAGACGCTAAGCTTCGGCTTTCTGTTCGGCCTTGCCTTCGCGCTGTGGAGCGCCAACGCCGGCATGAAGGCCATCATCGACGCGCTCAACGTCGTCTATGACGAGCGCGAGAAGCGCAGCTTCATCCGGCTCACGCTCGTTGCCTTCGCTTTCACCATCGGCGGCTTGGTGTTTCTCCTTCTCGCCTTCAGCGGCATCGTGGTGTTGCCGCTCGCGCTCGCTTGGCTTGGATATGAGTCGAGCGCCGGCCAGGTTATCTCAATCCTGCGCTGGCCCGCGCTGCTGCTGATCGTGATGCTGGGCCTCGGCGCGCTTTACCGCTACGGCCCTAGCCGCCGGCGCGCACAGTGGCGGTGGCTGAGCGTCGGCAGCGTCTTCGCCACGTTCGCCTGGCTCGCCAGCTCGGCGCTGCTGTCCTGGTACCTCTCCAACTTCGCCGACTACGACGCCACCTACGGCTCGCTCGGCGCCGGCATCGGTCTCATGATGTGGCTGTGGCTGTCGGTGATCGTAATTCTGGTGGGCGGCGAGCTGAATGCCGAGAGCGAGCATCAGACCGCGCGCGATTCAACCGTGCCGCCGGAGAAGCCTCTCGGTCGCCGCGGTGCCGTGATGGCGGACACCGTGGGCGAGAGCTGGCGCTGACGCTTACTCGGATCCGGACGAGGGCTCGCCCTTATGCGCTTCCATCAGGGCGACGAAGCGGGTGAAGAGATAGTGGCTGTCTTGCGGGCCGGGCGAGGCCTCCGGGTGGTACTGCACTGAGAACACCGGTCTGTCCTTGATCTTCAGCCCGCAATTCGAGCCGTCGAACAGCGACACGTGCGTCTCCTCGACGAACGGGGGAAGACTGTCGCGATCCACGGCAAAGCCGTGATTCATCGAGGTGATCTCGACCTTGCCGGTGGTGAAGTCCTTCACCGGATGGTTGGCGCCGTGATGGCCCTGATGCATCTTCGCCGTGGTGCCGCCGAGCGCGATGCCGAGCATCTGATGCCCGAGGCAGATGCCGAACAGCGGCACGCCTGACTCCACGAGCTTCTTGATTTCGGGCACGGCATAGGCGCCAGTGGCCGCCGGGTCTCCCGGGCCGTTGGACAGGAACACGCCATCGGGCTTCCGCTCCAGCACCTCCTCGGCCGTCGCCGTGGCCGGAAGCACCGTGAGGCGGCAGCCGGCGGTGGCGAGCTCGCGCAAAATATTGCGCTTCAGTCCGTAATCGATCGCGACCACGTGGAGGCGCGGCTCGGTCTGCCGGCCAAAGCCTTCGCCCCAGCGCCACTCGGTCTCGTCCCAGCCATAGCTCTGGCCGCAGGTGACATCTTTGGCGAGGTCGAGCCCGACCATGCCGGACCAGGCCGCCGCCTCGCGCGTCAACGCGGCGAGATCGAAATTGCCGTCGGCGGCATGCGCGATCACCGCATTCGGCATGCCTTTCTCGCGGATCAACGCGGTCAGCGCTCGTGTGTCAATTCCGGTGATGGCGATGATGCCGCGCGCCCTCAGCCAAGCGTCGAAGGCTTGCGTGGCGCGGTAATTCGAGGCAGGCGTGATCGACGCCCGGAGCACGCAGCCGCGCACGCCGGACGCGGCCGCAAGGCTCGCGGTCTCGACGTCCTCATTGTTGGCGCCGACATTGCCGATATGAGGAAAGGTGAAGGTTACGATCTGCCCGGCATAAGAGGGGTCGGTCAGAACCTCCTGATAGCCGGTCATGGCCGTGTTGAAGCAGACCTCGCCCACGGCGGTGCCGACAGCGCCTGCGCCCTTGCCCTCAATCACAGTACCGTCGGCGAGTACCAACAGCGCCGTCGGCGGCTCCGCCTTCCAGCCTGAGGTTGCGCGCGCGCGCGGGCCTAGGGCCTCTGCGGCCGTACCTTCGGGATGGTCGATCATGGGCTTTCGTTGCTGCCGCCGGGTCAACCGGCCGTGGGCTCAATTCGGGTGCACGTCTCGCGGCGTCAAGACCGGCGCTCGGGAGAGGCGTCCAACGAGCAAAAGTCTTATGTCATGGCCCCATCGCGGTCAAGCCGGTGGAAGAAATATTTTCTTGTGAAAACAAGAGGTTACAGCAGTAATATCCCTTGATTGCGCTGGGCCACTCGATTACTTTGGAAGCTTCTTCCTCGATTCCAGCGACATCCGGACCATGCGCGAGACCATCACCGCCGCACTGAAGGCTGCGACCAAGGCGCAGGACAAGCGCCGCATCTCGACCTTGAGATTGGTCTCCGCCGCAATCAAGGATCGCGACATCGCCGCGCGCGGGACCGACAAGGCGCAAGCGACTGACGCCGAATTGCTCGATCTTCTCGCCAAGATGATCAAGCAGCGGGAAGAGTCGCAGAAGATCTTTGCCGAGGCCGGCCGCGCCGAGCTGGCGCAGGGTGAGGCGGAGGAGATCGTCATCATCCGCGAATTCCTTCCCCGGCAGCTTTCCGACGCCGACACCGAGAAGGCTGTCGCCGATGCAATCGCCGAGGCAGGCGCCGCGAGCATCAAGGACATGGGCAAGGTGATGGCGGCGCTGAAGGCGCGCTATGCCGGCCAGATGGATTTCGGCAAGGCCGGTCAGCTGGTGAAGGTCAAGCTCGGCTCCTAGCCCTTCATCGTTGGGTCATGAAAGACCTCAGGCTGAGGAGCAGCCGAAGGCTGCATCTCGAAGCATGGCCTCATTCTCATCCATTGGAGACGGCGCGTCCCGCGCCTCCTCAGGGGTAAGGAACAGATTACGCCACACCGCCTTGCGCGCCGTTGCACAAAAAATTTGCATCATGCTTCGTGGCGGCGCGCGAACATGCTCGCAAATAATGCTGATCTGAAAATCAAATCGCCCCTTCGTATTAATCTGCGGCGGCTGGCCACGCGGCGCTTTGTCTTCGCACTGCAACATAGAATCGTCACCGCATCGCAATAACAATTGCGCAATGCAGCACGAACTGATTCGTGCTCAGCCAAAAGGAGGCCGACCATGTTCTCTCGCTTTCAAGCGAAACTCATTGCCGGCGTGGGGGCCCTTGCCGCACTCACGCTTCTCGCTCTGCCCGTGCGCGCCGACGAGCCGCAGGCTCAAGAGCTTACGTCCAATTTCGGTCCGGTGGGACCACGCGAGCCCATCCTTGCGACTCTGGGCGGGCAGCACGTGATCGCCTTTTTCCAGCCCGAGCGCGGCTCTTGCGCCGTGAACGCGATCATCTGGAAGGACGCAAAAGCCGATGCCCCTTATGCATCCTCGCGGGTGAAGGTCAATCTTCGCCCCGGCGAGATGGTTCAGTTCGACGAGGTGCAGAAGTCGATGAATCTGCTTTGCGGCGCTGACGCCTCGACCCTCGCGGTCGTTGCTCCCGCCGAGCTGATCTTGACCGGCGCCACGAAGTAGCGGCTCAATCGGAGCCGGCACGATCGGCCGGGTGGGAGATTTGCGGCTCCCATCCGGCCTTTTTTTGCCTCCAATTCGGGGGGCCCCTGGACACCCCAGTCGCTGTTCATTATTTGTTCCGGCGGTGAAGAGCAGTGAATAGCGGTGATGATACCAACAGGCCTGTGGCCAGGAGCCTCTGGCGGGCGCTCACTCGCAAGCCATGAAGTTTTCCGATTCGTTCCTCGATGAGATCAGGAACCGCTTGCCGGTGTCCCAGGTCGTGTCCCGCCGCGTGGCGCTGAAGCGCGCCGGACGCGAATGGAAGGGGCTGTCGCCCTTCAACCAGGAAAAGACGGCGTCCTTCACCGTCAACGACCAGAAGGGCTTTTATCACTGCTTCTCTTCCGGCAAGCATGGCGACGTCTTCAGCTTCCTCATGGATACCGAAGGCTTGAGCTTCCCCGAGGCGGTGGAGAAGCTCGCCGGGGAGGCTGGCATAGACATGCCGAAGCCGGACCCGCAATTCGAGCGCGCGGCCAAGGAGCGGCTCGGCCTGTTCGAAGCGCTCGAGGCCGCCACTCTCCTGTTCGAAGAGGCGCTACAGGCGCGAGAGGGTCGCGACGCGCTGGCCTATGCCGAGCGTCGCGGGCTCACCCCCGACACGCTGAAGGAGTTCCGCATCGGCTTCGCGCCGAACACGAAGGATGTGTTGAAAGCTGCTTTGATCAAACGCGGTTTCATGGAGACCCAGCTCCTCGACGCGGGCCTCCTGGTCAAGCCCGACGATGGCCGGGCGCCCTATGACCGCTTTCGCCACCGGCTCGTGATTCCGATTGCCAACGCGCGCGGCCGCATCATCGCCTTCGGCGCGCGTGCGCTCGATCCGGCGACGGAACCGAAATATCTGAACTCGCCCGAGACCAGGCTGTTCGACAAGGGCTCGATGGTCTTCAATTTCGCCCGCGCCCGAAACGCGGCCTTCGACAAGAGCGAGCTGATCGTGGTCGAGGGCTATATGGATGTCATCGCGCTGCATCAGGCGGGGTTCCAGAACACCGTCGCGACCCTCGGCACCGCCTTCACCGAGCGGCAGATGGATCAGCTGTGGCTGCTCGCGCCGGAACCGATCATCTGCTTCGACGGCGATCGCGCCGGCGAGGCCGCGGCCGCGCGCGCCATCGACCGCATGCTGCCGGTGTTGCGTGAGGGGCATTCCTTCCGCTTCGCCTTCCTGCCGCTTGGGTCCGACCCCGACGACCTCGTGCGCAACGAGGGCGCGGGCGCGTTGGCGCAATGCCTGGCCGAGGCGCGGCCGCTGATCGATGTGCTGTGGCAGCGCGAATGCACGGGTCACAGCCTCGACACGCCGGAGCGCCGCGCCGCGTTCGAGGAGCGGCTGGAGCAGCTGCTCGCCACGATCAGCAATGCGCGGGTGAAGGATCACTACCGCAAGGAGATCAAGTCGCGGCTTTGGACCTTGTGGCGGGAAGTGGGGAAGCGTGGCGCGGGGCCGGCCAAGACGTCGCCTCAACCCAGCTCCGCGAGCGGCGCGATGCCGCTACCTTCCGCGCACGGTTTCGCCATCACCATCATCCTCGCGCTTGCCCACCATCCCTGGCTGCTCGATCATTTTGCCGAGGAGGTGGCGCAGATCGACCTCCGGCAGAAGCAGCTCGCCGAGCTTCTGGCCGCGCTCACCCATACTATTTTCGAGCATCAGGGCATCGAGCGCGAACCGCTCGCCGAGCTCATGCGCGAGAGCGGCCCGGGCAAGCTGTTTGACACGCTCGACCGCTCGAGCGCGTTCAAGCGCGTCGCCTTTCTTCAGCCGGAGACGCAGGAGGCCGAGGTCGAGGAGCATTTCGCCGAGCTTCTGTTTCGCTGGACCACGCTCAAGAGCCTGGACAAGGAGGTGCAGGAGGCGGCGCTCAACCTCTCCGATCTCACCGAAACCGAATATGATCAATTCGCATTGTTGCAGCAGCAGGTGGCCAATGCCGGTTTGCGCCATGCATCCGACGACGCCGGCGACCGCGAAAGCAGCAAAAGATTTCTCGAGACCATCGCGCGGCTCAAAGGCGAGAATATCGCGGGCCAGCGGGGCAAGCGCGCGGATCGCCGCTTGGATCGAAACTAGAAATCCCTGTCCGGCACTCTAATTGCATGGGCGAATTGCAGGGCTGTTGAGCATGTGCAAGGGGCCAAGATTTGTTCTGCTAGAAGCGCTTGCAGCCTTGACACAGGGTGCCCGTCTCGCCAATTCCATGTCAGGAACTTGATCAGCCGGAGGCGCCTCCCGGCGTTCGGGGAGCTTCCAAAAAGGGTGCGTCGCAGAACCTTCGCTGGTCGGCGTGGAGTTCCCTCAGTGGGCTTCGGCCCTGGACATTTCGGCGCGAGGCCATAGACCTCCGCGACGAAGACATTTGGTCCGGAACGTGAGTTCCAATCCTTCTGCCCCGAGGGGGCGAGTTCGGTTGGGAAGAGCGAGGTCGGCCAAGGCTTGACGTCAGTCGTGGAATGAACTGACGGCCAGCTCTCGGCCCAAGTCATGATTAATCGTCGATTAACGGTGATCGCCGCTAATCGCTTGAGAATCGTTCGATGCTGCGGGGCGCGATTCTCCCTTCGCCGCGACAAGCCCCGCGCTCATCCTGGCCCGCCGGGTCTGACGGAAAGCGCTTCGGAGTACAATGCATGGCAATGGCGACCAAGACCGCTGAAGCCGAGGATCAGGAGCAGCCCCAGGCCGAGACCCCCGACGGTCCCGTGCTCGACATGTCGGATGCTGCGGTCAAGAAGCTGATCAAGACGGCGAAGGCGCGAGGCTTCGTCACCTATGACGAGCTGAACGAGGTGCTCCCTTCCGAGGAAGTCTCCTCCGAGCAGATCGAGGACACCATGTCGATGCTCTCCGACATGGGCATCAACGTCATCGACACCGATGAGGCGGAGGAGGCCGAGGAGGGCGCCGTCGACGCGCCGCGCGCGGTGGCGACCGTGACCCCCATCGCCAAGGCTGAGACCAAGGTCGAGCCGATCGAGCGCACCGACGATCCGGTCCGCATGTACTTACGCGAGATGGGCTCGGTCGAGCTTCTGTCGCGCGAAGGCGAGATCGCCATCGCCAA
>JBBQKN010000055.1:0-12506 GCA_038326945.1 Hyphomicrobiales bacterium | reverse complement strand
CCGCCGCCGCCGCCGCCGCCACCTCCGCCGCCGCCGCCACCACCGCCGGAGCGGACAGGCGGAACCGTGCAGGGTTACTCGGGGGGGATCTACGAGCAGAAGAGCGACCAGGAGGACCGTCCGTTCGGGACGCTGAGCAGTCAGTCACCGAGTGATGTGACCGCCACCTTCGACTCCGAAGACCAGACCGTGACCGCGGATGTTTCGATGCAGGCTGACGGCGGTGAGACCGGTGGTGGAGTCCATATTCGGTTCGGCGACCCGGAATTTGGAGGCTCGTCGAGTTTCACTGACGACCAAAACTATTCTTCGAGTGCCGCGAAGAAATCTATTACGGTCTTTACCGATGACCACCAGACAGCCGTCCTTCATAGCGGCAGCGCCAATTTTGTCAGCGGCGGTGAAGCATTTTGTAGCGACTGTGGTTTCCTCAGATGGGGCAGTTGGAACTCCCATCTCGTCTTCGATAGTGGAGGATCCCAGGCAACCGAATCAGGGAACACAAACGTCTTTGCCCACGGCTGGTGGATCGCCGGTGACATCATCGACGATAGCGATATGCCGACTGACGGCTCAGCCACTTACACAGGCCGCGCCATCGGCGACGTGGCGAGCAATCTCGGTGATACGGGATGGGTGACCTACACCGCTAAAGGCGACATGGTGATGACCTGGGACTTCGGCGATCGCGCCGGCGACCTTACGATCAGCAATTTCGACAAGCAGCACATCGACGGCGGCTTGACGTTTACCGGACATATGACGGCTCCGGGGGAGATCGGCGGCGCCAATCAGTTCGGCGGCCCACTCTCAGGAAAAGATCTGCCCGACAATCTCTCGGACCTGACCGGATCGGCCAACGGCTCCTTCGTCCGCGGTCCGGAGAATTTCGACCAAGGCAAACCCATCCACCAGAGCAAGCCGCAGGGGGTGATTGGCAACTGGGCCGTCGACTCGAGTCACTACACTGCTGGCGGCGTCTTCGGAGGCTCTCGCAACCGGTGACGCGCGGCGTCGAACCAGTTGCGCTTTGTGACGCTCAAGCGATATGTGCGCGCGACTTGCAGACGCCAGCGCATGAGCCTGTGCGATTCAGTCTGACCCAACGCGATCGTGCGTGACCGGCTAACCGCCCTGGATCGCGCGATCCTGGCCGTGGCAGCGATCGTCACCGCTATCGTTGCCTGGCTCACGTTCCTGCGCGCAACCACGCCTTGGGCGTCCATGCCCGATGCCGATTATTGGGGCAACATCCATGGGCTGATCACCGAGGCCGGCGTGAGGCTCGAGCCTAGCGCTCTCTTGCATCACAACAACGAGCACATCGTGCTCATCCCGAAATTGATCTACGCGGCGAACTATTTCGTTACATCCGGGAGCAATATCGGCCTCATCGTCTATTCACTCCTCGCCGGCGCGGCGTGCACGGCCCTCTTAGTGCTCCTGGCGAGAGAGACCCTGATCGAAACGCCGTGGCGATTTCTGCTGTGCGCGTTGCTGTTTCCCTTGGTGATGTTCAGCGCCAAGCTGACGCATAGCTATTTCCTCGGCATGAGCGGGACCATTTGGCTCACGGCTGATCTGTTCGTGATTGCAAGCGTCGCGTGCCTCGCCCGCGCGATTTCGACCGGGCGCTCCGGCTGGCTGCTGCTCTCCCTCGCCGCGGCACTGCTCGGCATTCTCACCTATTCGACCGCGGTCTACGCCTTGCTCGTGCTGCTGATCTACTGCGTGGCGAAGCTGTTGAGACCGAAGCTTCCGGGCCCCAGCTCCTGGCTGCTCCTGCTCGGAACCGCCAGCATGATCGTGTTGGTGCTTGGCCTAGGGCTCGCCTATCGCAATCAACCCAGCCATCACCCGGCGCTCGAATTCGATCCCCTGGGGCTGATCAGATTCGTCCTCATCTATCTCGGCAATGCTCTCACCACCGGGCCCCCGCGGATCGCGGTGGGCATTGTCATCGTCGTCGCCGGAGGACTCGCCATACGCGCCCTCGCCGCTCAGGGTCGCGTCAGCGAGATGCTCCTCTGGATCGTCCTCTTCCTGTTTGCCCCCTTCAATGCCCTCATGACCGGTATCGGCCGACTCGGCAACGGCGTGAAAATGGCGGCCGCCAGCCGCTATCAAACGGTTACGGCCATCAGTTTGATTGCCGCGATCACGCTCATCCTTGCCGCCTTGCCCAGGGGCGCCGAGTCGCGCCGCGCCGTGATATGGAGAAGCGCTGTCTTCGCCACCCTCCTCGTTTGCGCGGCGGTGATTGCGCTCAACCGATCCCATCTCGACAACTTCGCGGCTCGCAATGAACGGAAGGCGCTCGCCGAGATTGCGCTGCGCCAAGGGATCGAAAGCGATCGTCACCTCGAGGCGTCAACCCCCGCGGCGGCGCAGTTGGAACGGGTACTTCCCGCGCTTCGCGCTGTCCAGCATGCCCCGTTTCACTGGCAATCGCGCTGCGAGGACATGCTCGGCCGGCAGGTGGCCGTCTCCGACCTCCCCGCTGCGGGGTATCTCGAGGCCCTGTCGGTGTACGAAAGATCGCACCGCGCCGGTCCCGCCATAGAACTGTCCGGTTGGGCCGAAAGCGAGGGAGCCGGGGCCGAATGCATCGTCATTGTCGATGGGAGCAGTATCGCCATTGGTTCGGGCGTCTCGGTTAAGCGACGTCCGGATATCGACCGTGCCAAAGGGCGCTCCTTGGGGCGCGTCGGATGGAAGGCGGTGGCGGTCCTGCCTCAGACCACACCCGTCTGCGCGCTAGCTCTGTTTCCCGGCGAGCTCCAGCTGGTCCCAATTTCCCATTGCGAAACGCCCGACGTGGCGCAGCCACCCGCTGACGGACCCCCATCCATCGACGGCAAGTCCTTAGGAGGCGGTCTTTAAGCTTGCTTGGATGACCTTGCAGAAGACCCCGGCCGCTCCAATATAATAACCCTCCTTCAACCTATCTGCGCTTCACTTCGTTCTCACCGGCATATTGGCCGCTGTCATTGTCCATGCGTTCTGCCGGGCGCCAAGACCGATTTTTGCGTAACCCGAGGTTAGCGTGACCCGAGATCCCCGAACCCTGATGTGGGCGCAAGCCTGCGCTTTGCTCGACAGGGCCGAGCAGCTCCACCGGCAGTTTTTCGAGCCCGCGCGCGAGGGGTCTCTCCATGCACGGTGGGAGCCGCCGATCGACATTTTGGAGACCGAGAGTCAGCTCAAGATCGTCGTCGCGCTGCCCGGGGTGCCGCCGGAAGCCGTACGCGTCGATATCGAGGGCGGGACGCTGATCATCGCCGGACTCCGCGCCCTGCCGTCGCGCGGCGAGAAGGCCAACATCGTGAGGCTTGAGATTCCTTATGGCAGCTTCGAGCGCCGTATCGCGCTTCAATATAGCCGCTTGCGGCTCGCCGAGCGCGAGCTCGTCAACGGTTGCCTCGTGCTCACCTTTGCCAAGCTTGGCTAGACAGGCCCACTCCATGAACGACACCACTCAATCGACCGCGCCCGTTGAGGCATCAGCCTCCGATCTGCAACTGCCAGATCGGGCCATGATCATATTGCCGACCCGCAACGCCGTGCTGTTCCCCGGCATCGTGGCGCCGCTCGGCATTGGCCGCCCCCAAAGCATTGCCGCCGCGCAGGCCGCGGCGCGCGCCGACAAGCCCATCGGCGTGGTGCTGCAGACGGATCCCTCGATCGACACGCCGAGCCCCGACGATCTCCATCGCGTCGGCACCGTGGCTCAGATCTTGCGCTACGTGACGGCGCCGGACGGCAGTCATCACATCGTCTCGCGGGGCGCCAACCGCTTCCGCATCGTCGAATTCCTGCCCGATTATCCTTTCCTCGTGGCCATCGTCGACGAGATCGGAGAGGCCGAGGTCTATTCGACCGAGATCGCGGCCCGCATGCACCAGCTGAAGGAGCGGGCGCGCGAGGCGATCGGCCTGATGCCCGCAGTGCCCCAGGAGCTTGCCGACGCGCTGGAGCAGATCCAGTCGCCCTCTGCGGTCGCCGATTTCGTCGCCAGCACCTCTGATCTTCCTCCGTCGGAGAAGCAGGATTTGCTCGAGACACTCGACGTTCAAGAGCGCCTCGACAAGGTGCTTCGCCACCTCGCCCAGCAGATCGAAGTTTTGCGCCTTTCCAAGCAGATCGGCGAGCAGACACAGGAATCGCTGCAAGGCCGGCAGCGCGAGCACATTCTTCGCGAGCAGCTGCGCCAGATCCAGAAGGAGCTCGGTGAAGGTGAAGACACCGGCACCGAGATCGCGGAGCTGCGCGAGGCGATCGAGAAGGCAAAGATGCCCGAAGAGGCCGAGAAGCAGGCCCTCAAGGAGCTGAAGCGGCTCGAGCGCACGCCCGAGGCGAGCGCGGAGCATTCCATGATCCGCACCTATCTCGATTGGCTGGTGGAACTCCCCTGGTCAACGCTTTCGGAGGAGCGGATCGACATCGCCGAAGCGCGCCGCATCCTCGACGAGGATCATTACGGTCTGCCCAAGATCAAGCAGCGCATCCTCGAATTTCTCGCCGTGCGCAAGCTCAAGCCCGACGGTAAGAGCCCGATCCTGTGCTTCGTCGGCCCTCCCGGGGTGGGCAAGACCTCGCTCGGCCAGTCGATCGCCCGCGCCACGGGCCGGAAGTTTGCGCGCATCAGCCTCGGCGGCCTGCACGACGAAGCCGAAATCCGCGGCCATCGGCGAACCTATATCGGCGCGCTGCCCGGCAACGTCATTCAGGCGATCCGCAAGGTCGAGACGCATAACCCGGTGCTCATGCTCGACGAGATGGACAAGCTTGGCCAAGGCTTCCACGGCGACCCCTCCGCGGCCCTGCTGGAAGTTCTCGACCCGGAGCAGAACTCGACCTTCCGCGACAATTACCTTTCGGTCCCCTTCGACTTGTCGCAGGTCATGTTCGTCGGCACGGCCAATGTGATCGACACGATCCCCGGGCCGTTGCGCGACCGCATGGAGATCATCGAGATCCCGGGCTACACCGAGGACGAAAAGGTCGAGATCGCCAAGCGGTATCTGATGAAGCGCCGGCTTGAGGCCACTGGCCTTGGACCCGATACCCTGGAGATCACCGACGATGCCATCCGGGCCATCATTCGCGACTACACGCGCGAGGCCGGCGTGCGCAATCTCGAGCGCGAGATCGGCGCTATCTGCCAGCACGTCGCCATGCAAGTGGCCGAAGGCAAGGCAGAGCGGGTGACGGTCGAGGCCAAGGACCTGCACGCCATTCTCGGCGCCCGTCGCTTCGAGAGCGAAGTCGCCATGCGCACCAGCGTGCCAGGCGTGTCGACCGGCCTCGCCTGGACCCCGACCGGCGGCGACATTCTGTTCGTCGAATGCGCCCGCGTGCCAGGAAACGGCAAGCTGATCCTCACCGGTCAGCTCGGCGACGTGATGAAGGAGAGCGCCCAAGCGGCTTTGAGCCTCGTCAAGGCAAGGAGCGCCTCGCTCGGCATCGACGCAAGCGTGTTGGAGAAGGCCGACATCCATCTGCACGTGCCGGCGGGCGCGATCCCCAAGGACGGCCCGAGCGCGGGTGTCGCAATGTTCATCGCCATCGTCTCGCTGTTAACGGGCCGCACCGTGAAGAGCGATGTCGCCATGACCGGCGAGATCTCGCTGCGCGGCCTGGTGCTCCCCATTGGCGGCGTCAAAAACAAGGTCTTGGCGGCCATGCGGGCCGGCATCACCACGGTCCTGTTACCGGAGCGGAATCGTAAAGACTTCGAGGAAATCCCGGAAGGCGCGCGCGACGCCCTGCAATTCGTCTGGCTATCGACCGTCGACGACGCCATCGCCGCTGCGTTCTAGCCACGTTCTATCACAACGACTTCCGCAGTAAGAGCCCTGGGAAATGTGAGCTGCACCCCATCACATGGGTGATGGCGGCGCGGTCATAGTCGTCGCCGGAGCGATAGGTGTCGAAATAGGCGTTGAGCGCCTGCACCCGCTCGGCCATGGCGCCGACCGCCTGCAGGCCGACGGAAACACCGTAATTGGCGAAGGCGATCCGAACCTCCGGCAGATATGGTTCGCGGGCGAAATAGCCCTTCCTCTGCCACATCTGGTCGAGCATGGCGAGAGAACGCGTCCGCTGCAGACTCGCCCATTTCTCCTCGGGGAAGAAATGCGTGAGCCAGACCATCATGCCGAGCCCAAGATCCTGGGTGATCACGAGCTTGGAAGCGGTCTGCTCGATCAGCGTGCGCATTTCGGCGATCTCCCGAGCGAGCGCCCGCTCCCCCAGAAGGCGATAAGAAACATAGCCATCGAAAGCGTCGAGGGCGCCGAACCCATAGCCCGGATAAGGCCCACTCAAATCCTCTTCCATTTTCCAGATCACGCCGCGGCCAGTCACCACGAAGGAGTCATGGATCTGGCGCACTAGCGCGACACCTTGCTCCCGGTAAGAGGGCCGAAAGCGGCCGAGCACCGAGAGCGCAAAGAGCCACATGGCGAGATAGTGGAAGTACTGACCGTCGCGATCGGGCTCCTCGCCGATGCGGATGCCGTTGGGCCGGCCGAGTACCCGGTCGACCTCCGCGACCAGCCATTCGGCCTCGATCAGGAATCTCTCCTCCTGCAAGGCATCGTAAAGCGAGACCAGCAGAACCAGGCCAAAGGCGTCGGTCCAAAGATAGCGCAGGCCGTTCGGCCAAATACGCTCCGATCTCATCCAGTCGAGCTTCCGGAGGACATAGTCGATGTCCCTTAACCCGGTCATCGGCACCTCGGTCGAAACCAGCAGCCCTTGAGGGCGTCGGCGTTTCTTACGCCGATCCCCTCACAAGGGGTTGATCCGGATCAATGGAACCATACCTACCTGATGGATCTTACTGCTCAATCCCTGTTCGATGCGGTGTGCCGCGCTTCCTGCGAAGTCCCGGCACCAAGAAGGAGAACATCATGAGAAGTGCTTTGATTGCTGTCGCGGTCACGGCCCTGATGGGCGGCTTAGTGATCGCGCCCGCGACGCAGCAGACCGCCAAGGCGCAAGTCTATGGCACCCTGAAACCGCTGACGCCGATCGGCCCGGCGGCCCCAACAGCTGACGGCTCCGCCGGCGGCGCTGAGCTCATTCTGGTCGGCCGCGGCGGCGGCAGAGGTGGTGGTGGCGGCCACGGAGGCGGCGGCGGTCGCGGCGGTGGCGGCGGTCACCACGCTGGCGGTAGCGGCAAGGCCATGTCAGGCGGCGGTCACCGGAGTGGCGGCCACGCCTATCGCGGGGGCAGTCGAGGCGGCAGCCACGCCTATCGCAGCAGCCGAGGCGGCAGCCATGTCTATCGGGGCGGCAGTCGCTCCCATGCCTATAAGGGCCGCGGCGATCACGGCCGGCACCATTACAGCGGCAAGGGCCACAAGGGAAAGAACTACAACTACAATAATCGCCGCCACTACTATGGCCGCTATTATCGCCCCTACCGCAATTATGGCTGGTATGGCGGAGTCTATGGCTACGGCTATGGTGGCTGCGCCTGGCTCCGTCAGCGGGCGCTCGCTACCGGCAGCTCCTATTGGTGGCAGCGCTACTACGACTGCGTCTATTAAGGGTGCCACCCATGGATCAGGCGATAGTCGGCTGACCTGACCTGCCTGTTCTGACCGAATAGCTTCCGGCGGCCGCGCGCACGAACGCGTTAGGCCGCCGGTGGCACTTCAGGCCCACAGCCCTGGCCTGAGCCAGCCTCTGCCAGCACAGAATCCTCAGGCGCGATCCTCCCCCTCCCGTTCGACCGGTCGTTTCCTGCACCGCCAAAATTATTCAAGTGCAAATGAGGGTGAGCGCGTTTGAGTAAGTCGCCGTCGCGATTTCAACATTGCGCTGCGGCGACGCGACACGCGTCGTCTCGCCGACATGCAAATCTGCAAACGTGATTTGGCAAAGTTTCTATGCCGTCAGAGAGTGACTGATCGGGTGCGCGTTTTTGGCACGGTGCCACGGCCCGACCAAGCTAGGTGCGGGGTCCGGTGTCTGCGGCGACGTCGGGTGTAGGAAGTGTGTTTACTGCGTCTTGTGCAAGGATGCTTGCACCTGCGGCGCGGCTCCTGGCCGGATTGTGCCTCTCCATCCTTATGATCTCCAACGGCCACCCGGCTCGCGCCTATAGCGACCAGCAAGTCGCGGCGCTCAAGGCGAGTCTGGGACGGGCGGCCCTGGTTCGGGGCCAATATGATGATGCGGACAGGCTGCTGACAGAGGCGCTTGAGGCGCCGCCGCTGGCCTCCGCGGTCCGGACCTTCGCCCTCGGCAATCGGGGTGTCGCCCGCTGGCGTCTTCGCGACCTTCCCGCCGCGATCGCCGATTTCAACGCGGCGCTGAAGCTCGCGCCGGAAGAGGTCACCGTCTACAACAATCGTGGCAATGTCCTGCTCGAGCTCAAACTCTATGAGGAGGCAGCCAAGGATTTCGGCCAGGCCATCGCCCTCGCTCCCTCCTATGGCGCCGCCTACCACAATCGCGGCAATGCGCGCTTTCTGCTCGGTGACTACCAGGCGTCGGTTGCCGACTTCACCAAGGCGATCGGCCTGCTCCCGCGCAACGCCGCCCCCTTCAACGGCCGGGGGAAAGCCCAGCTCGCCTTGAAGCGCCCGGCGGGCGCGATCCGGGACTTCTCCCGAGCGATCGCCCTCAACGCCCGCTACGGCCAGGCCTACGCCAATCGCGCCGGCGCCATGGTCGCGCTTCACCGCTACAAGGACGCGATCGACGATTACAGCTCGGCGCTCGAATTCGGCGCCGATACGCCAAATGTCTATCGCGGCCGGGCTTCAGTCTATGCGCGGCTGAACAAGCCGAGCCTGGCGGACAGGGATATCGCCGAGGCGAGAGAACGCGATCCATCGCTTACGAGCACCGTCGCCGACCGACCCCCGCGGCACGATCGCGATGCCAAGCCTGGCCAGGTCGAAGCGGCGTTGACTCCAGCCCCTGCGGCAGTGCTGTGCGAGGACAAGCCGAATACAGCCCAAGTCGAGCCCCGAAGCGCGAAACTGGCCGATGCCTCGCACCTCAGCCTGCCGAATTCCCTCGTCTACCGGACCAAAGGCGAGCCTGAAGGTTTGACCGGCCAAGCCGGGCTCCTCGGCGCCGAGGAACGGACGGCACTGGGCTGCGCTCCGGTCGCCAAACCGTCGCGCCAGGTTTTGGCCGAGGCCGCTCGGGCCGAAGACGAGGACGAGAATGAGGCTAACGACGAGCGCTTCGTGGGACCCGAGGTTGAAGACTGGAGCGTAGAGCGCACTGTGAAGGGCGACTATGTCGCCAAGCATCTCGAATATGCGACGATCGAGCTGACGCTGGAGATGTACGGCAGCGGCGAGCCGGAGCTGCTGCATTGGCAACGGCTGAAAGGCCCCCTGCGCCGGGTCGGCCTGCTGCACTATTATGCCGGAGCGTCGCCCACTGGCGAAAGGCTGGAATATATCGCTCTGATCGACATGTATTCCGGCCGGCTGATTGCCATCGAGCCTTGCCGCTGGGGCGAACAGCAGGCGCAATGGAGCTGGGGTGACGTGGCCGTGGTCGTGGTGGACCCGCAAGGCGTGCCGAGCCGGGTGCAGGTGCGCGATCGGCCGGCCTATGAGGCCTCGGCTCCCGCCAAACGGGCCAAGGCGAGGCGCGTGACACGCTCCCTCCCGCGACGAGACTGGCCGTCGCAGCGGCGGATGAGCCCTCGTTTCAATCCTTATGCCCGCGGCGCCATGCCGTGGTCCTATCGCTGAGGTTTGCCTCGCGAGCGCTTTAGGGTCGCGACCGCTTGAACGGTTTCAGCCTCAGCCGGGTGCGATGCCCTTCGACCGGCGTTTGAGCCGCCTCGGGATCGAGGCCGCGATAATAGAGCTTCTGCCATTTCTTCGTTTGCGCCTCCGATCCGGTGTGCTTCAAATCGGTGTTGAAGCGCTCGCGGCTCGCCGTCCACACGTCGTGCTGGCGCTTGAGCTCGGCATTCTCGGAGAGCAGCAGCAATTCAGGCTCGAGGCTTTCGATCTCGCCCAGCCGCGCCGGAACGATGTGGCAATAGGGTTCGCCCTTCTCGAAACGGACCGCGATGCCTGGGCGAGTGAAGATCCAGTTCATGGTGAAGCTATAGGGCGACCAATCGGTCTCGATGATGCCAGAGAGCGCCGCAATGCCGTCCTTTGGCCGGTTGATCGGCCCCTGCACCATGAGGCTGGAGCCGGGCTCGGTGCGAAACAGGCAAGGGAGATGGAAGGTGAGAATGCCGTGACCGAAATGGCTTACGACTGCGGGCGGAGCCCCAGAATCCGGTTCAATGAAGATCGAGTCGGTCGAGGCGCCGCCGTTCCAGATCGCGACAAAGCCGGCATTGCCCAGGATTTCCCAGCCATAGGTATTCGCGATGTTGAGCGGCAGGCAGCGATAGGCGTAACGCTGATTCGTCTCATCCATCCAATCGCGTTCCACCGGCGCGGGACGGATGTCGACCTGATGGCCGTCGATGACATGGGCGACAAGTTTCATGTCCCGTCATATTCCGAGAAAGACTGCGCGGACGAAGTCGCGGTAGAGCATGATCTGCGGCGATAGCACCTGCTTGTCGCCGATGGCCTTGTCCTCATTGAGCTCGTCGGCGCGGGGCGAAGAGCTCGTCGAAAAGAGCGTCCGCGCCCGCCACGTAACGGAGCAGCAATTCCCTGGCAAGCTCGTTCTTGTCCTTGAAGGCGATAGAAGAACCCGTTCTTGGTGATGCCGACGGCTGCGATCAGCTTCTCGATCCAGGTCGCGGCGAAGCCCGTCCAGCATGGGGCCTCGGCCACGTCAAGGACACGCTGTCGGGTACCGCTGCCCTTTCGAGGTGTCTCCTGCACTCGACGTCTTCTCCTGGCAGAGGACGACTCTACCATGGGTACAGTTGTAAATGTGCCCAAGCCGCACCGGAGCAAGGGCGGGAGCTGTCATGAGCGATAAGACCTGAGCCAAACCGAGGCTCCCCAACTGTACCGCAAGAGACCGACGGGCGCCTCCCGACCAGAGAGAGCCTGGCGCGGCGCTGCCGCCACGCCGCACTCGATAATTCGCCGGGCTGGATATGGGCGATCCGGTCGAGCTTGGCCGCCAATATGCCGATCTCCTTCGCCGCTTTCCTCCGCTCAACGTGGTTGGCGGCTGCTGCGGCACCGACCATCGACATGTGGCGTGCATCAGCCTCGCCTGCCAGCGCGCGGCCTAGATCGGAGTTTGGGAAATCTGGCGGAGACGGAGGGATTCGAACCCTCGATACGGCTTTTGACCGTATAACGGTTTAGCAAACCGCCGCGCCCCTTACTACCACCGGACCCTCATGCCCACGCGACCGCCATAGCTCTGTCCTGAGGCGGATGCCGAGGCGGAGCCGGCGGATTGGCCGTCCAGGCCGCCAAAGCCGGCGACATTTTGACCGCGACCGGCGAACTCGCCCTGGAAGAAGCCGTACACCCCTATGGTCTGGGTGAGGTCGAGCCGCACACCGGCATCCACCTTCGCCGCGTCCCTTAGCGCGGAAGCTCCGTCCGGTGCGAACGCCGCCGCGGGAGATTGGGTCAGGAACGAATCGACGCCACGATCAGTATCGAATTCGTGGAGCCAGGCGACGCGCACGAAAGGTGTCAGCATGCTGCCCCGGGCGAGAGCGATCCGCGTATCGAACTGGACTCCAAGGGTGCTCACCAACGAACTCACCGACGTTGACTCATAGGTGAGACCGAGAATGCCCGGGCCGCCCGTGCTCCCGCGGCTGCGCTCGCTGAAACCGTCGCTCCAGAGATTGGCCGCCCGGAGGCCAGCGAACGGCGTCACATTCGTCGCGCCGAAGTTCTTTTGCCAACCCGCTTCAATGTGTCCGTCGAGCTCCTGGCTCGAGAAACTACCCCAGGCCCGCTCATCCAGAACCCAATCGATGAACCGATTGGTTTCGTTGTCGAAATGGGCGTACTCAATATCCCCTTCCAGATAGACCGATCCAAGCCATTTCACCCCATAAAGGCCAACATGAGCCCCGTCGACCGTGCCGCTGGTCCGCAGTTGATCCACGGAGAATCCGGAACTGGTGTAGCCCCCGGCGATGCCGATAAGAGCCGTTCGATCAATTCGATAATCGAGTCCGGCAGCGATGCCTCCCGTATGGGTGTCTAGATTCGACAAACCAGCATTGCCGTCGAGCGACGACGTGCCGCCAAATCCTGTGGCCCATAACCGCCACGTTTTCGGGTCGTAGCCTTCAAAGCCTGCATTGACGGTGCCATCGGACTCCCCTTCGCTCGGTGCAAGCTTCAAGGGCCGATAGGTTTGCTGCGGAACGCCTGGAGCCTGCCCCGGCCAAAACAGAGCCTCGCCCAAGATTGCCGAACCAAACAAGTTCGACGCGCCGAATGATGTCTCCTGTGCCCCGGACACCCCCTCCCCGAAGAGTTCATTGAACGTGATGTCCTGGCCGCGATGCGGCGGCGGCGGCGGTGGCGGCGGTGGCGGCGGCGGCGGTGGCGGCGGTGGCGGCG
>JBBQKN010000054.1:0-13148 GCA_038326945.1 Hyphomicrobiales bacterium | reverse complement strand
AAATGCTCGCCCGGGCCGAACACTTTTTCGAAATGGTCTCCCGTCTCGGGGTTATCGATGGTGAGCTTCAGCTCGCCTTTGACCACGGTGTAGAAGCCGTCGATCAGCATGCCGGGCTCGAGCACCTTGTCGCCCTTGCGGTAGTGAATGTAGCGCGTTCCCGGCAGCGAGGATTGGATCATCACGATATTGGGCGGCGTGACCAAATTGAGCATCCAGTTCACCATCACCCGGACCTTCGAGGCGAAGCCGGGCAGGAAGGAGAGATAGAAGCCCCGCCACAACAGCCAGGCGAGGGTGCCCGAGAGCTTGACGCCATAGACCTCGGCCACGGCCTTGCTCATGCCGAGCGAGGCGAGCGATCCTTTGGACTCATAGGCGAAGGGCTTAAGCTCGGCCCCCTTCGCCTTCGCCATCAGATTTTGCGCGAGCTGCCGCCCCTCGCGCACGGCGAATTGCGCCGTCGGCGGCGCGTAATGGGCAGGCTCCTCGGCCGGCTGCTCGATCATCGGGATCTCGGCCGCGTCGCCGATGGCCCACACGCCCTCATAGCCGGGGACGCGCATGAAGCGGTCGGTCTTGATCCGTCCCCAATGCATGTCGAGCCCGAGCGACTCGACCAGCGCGTTCGGCCCGTTGCCGATGGTGGCGACGATGGTCCGCGTCGGGATGATGCTGTCGTCGGTGAGCTCGATCCCGGTCGAAGTCGCCGATTTGGTGCCGATACCGGTCTTCACCTCGATGCCGTTCTTGCGCAAGCGCCGCGTTGCATATTCGGCGAGGTCGGCCGGGAAGGTGGGCAGGATGCGGGAAGCATATTCGATGAGGTAGACCTTGATCTCCTCATGCTTGATGTTGGGATAATAGCGCAGCGCCCGGTGGATCAGATCGTTGACCTCGGCCACGGTCTCGACACCGGAGAAGCCGGCGCCGACCACGATGAAGGTGAGCAGCTCCCGCTTGAGCTCGGCGTCGGTCGCGACATCGGCCATCTCCAGGCAAGAGATGACATGCGTGCGCAGACGATGCGCGTCGGCGAGATTCTTCATCGTCAGCGCGTGTTCTGGCAGGCCAGGGAAGCGGTTCAAATCGACGCTCATGCCGAGCGCGATGACGAGCTCGTCATAGGGGCATTCGACCGGGATGCGCCGGAAGCCCTGGACCACGATCACGGTCTTCCGGTCGAAGTCGATGCCCATGACCTCGGCCTGGCGGATCTGGGTCTGGCGGAGCAGAAGGCGCAAGGGCACCACCGCATCGGAGGAGTGGATGGTCGACGCGGCGACCTCTGGCAAGAGCGGCTGGAACACGAAATAATTGTTGTTGTTGATCAGCTCGATGTCGAACCGGTCGCGGCCGATCTTGGCCAACTCCTTGGCCGCGAACACCCCGCCGAAGCCGCCACCGACCACGAGAATCTTCTTCTTCTTTTGCATGCTGTCCATGGCGAACCCCTGGCTTTCGGCACTTTAGGCATACCTACGCCAATGCTGCACCGCGTCAAGCCGCCCATTGGCGGGAGGATCGAGCAGGAGATCGAGGGGCGCTGGCCCTGCCGGCCGCCGCCCCAGCTGCATTGCTTAAGGCATCGCCTTTGACTAGGTTCCGTTCCGAAGCACCCGTAGCTCAGTTGGATAGAGCGCTGCCCTCCGAAGGCAGAGGTCACAGGTTCGAATCCTGTCGGGTGCGCCAATCCTCTCAACCGCTTAGCGGCTAAGTCGAACTCGCATCGGAGATGCCCGTCCGCAGAATGTCCGCGTAATGTGTTCACCTCGCGTTCGGGTCGAGCACTCCCGATTCGAGACGAGACCCAAGTCCCAGGTGGAGCGGGGAGCGAGTGTGCAGCGCATTCAGGGGTGCGCGAGTCGTCTGCAACCCTGGCAGGGTGCCTTGACGCCCGGACCCACACTCCGCCCCCAGCGCACCCCTCTAATCGCCTCGTAGCCCAGCTCAATGAGAGGTGGAGGGTGGTCGATGATCCGCTCCAATGGATTCTGCAGCGGAAGAAGGGCAATCCCCGCAGGAAGAACTCTGGTTGGCGAGACCGGTCCTTCTGCAGGATGCGAGGCGCACTGCTCGGCTGCGTAGCCGGGCATTGCGGCGAGATCGACGACAACTCCCTTGCCAAGCTCAAGTCACTGCCTAACTGGCACCCCGACTGGGACAGCCGCGATTGTCATTGCTCAGTCCTCGGCAAGGAGGCGAGATGACCCGCCCCGCCGTCGCCGCACACATCGAGGGTCGGGGCAAGGGGGGTACCGAAGGCCGCACCATGACGGGCGATGTGAAACTCGCCTACAACGCCGCCGCGCGCGATAAGCGCGACCATGTCCGCAACGCTCGGGTCTTCTCCAAAGCTGGCAAGCTCGCCAACGAGCTTCGCCTGATCTTCCGCGATGGGTGGGGCGAGCTCGATGAAGACCAGCATGGGCGCGGGCTGTTCGCCATCTTGCTTCACACCATCGCGCACACCGGAGGCGACGTTGCCGCCAAGATGAGGTCGGCATGGCGCGAGTTCGCTCCGTGGCTGAGCGAGGCCGAGTTTGAGCGCATGGCCGACGAGGCGATCAAGGTCCGCCGCCGATGGACGGCCGACAAGCTGGCGCAGCGCATCGGCCTCACCTACGCCGACCGGCAACGGCTCGGCATCACTATGATCGGAGCGGTCGACGTGCCCAAGGCCGAGCGCGACCGCCGCCGAGAGGCGCGCAAGGTCGAGGCACGCCGAGCGAAGCGGCGCGCGGCTGGCGTCATCCCGCGTGACCAATACGAGGCGAATGCGCGGGCCGTCCGAGCTGAGGCGGCGGCGCTCGGGATCACGCCGGATGCCTTGCGGAAACGGCGTCAACGGGCCGCTCAGCGGGCCCTGTCCCAAGTCGGACGCCAGCATAAAGACGTAAGTCTAAATGCTGGAGCCACACTTGGGACACTTCGCCCAGCCTACACCGCCGCAAGCCCTAGCCAGGAAGTTGAAGGGACTGGCCTTTCTCACGCCACAAGGTCGCGTGGTGGTAGGCGTCGGAAAGAGTGCCTTGGTAGGCTATCCAATGGCGCGCGATCAGTAGGAGGGCGCAAATTACGAGCAGCTTAGTAAGGTGTGATGTTGGTATCGAGTTTGTTGTGGATGGGACACTCAGCACGAACCGCCAGCTCCGCCTTTGCCACAGGCGCTACGACATGCTGCCCCAATCCCTGGCTGGGGAGTGTCGGCGTCACGCTGATGCGACTGCAGACATTATCGGGCGTCACCCGAGAAGAGCGTGCGCGAGCTGCAGGCTTTCTATCGGTTGATTGAGCGTGACGCGATTATTTCGCGACTTAGGCCGACAGGACCGTCTCATCAATAGGCACGGTCGGCGTGATGGCGACAAGCGCAGTGACTGCTACTGGGCGGACGAAGTCGCCAAGGTCGTGATCCACAACAATCCTGACGGCAAGTACCTCATCAAGGGCGGCGGTTCCGAAGTCTGGAAGCACTTCCGCCTCAGGAGAGATCATCGTCGCTTGCAGGGCATCATTCACGGCAAGCGTTGCGGTACGACGGAGAACATCGGTTCCGCCGCGCGAGGGAGGTGGCAGTATGTGAGTCAAGGCGTTGGCAGAAAGCCGCGTCTGATCCAGCGGATCACGCCCACCCCTAACCACGCGAAGAGCCAGGCCACAGCAACAATCACCAAATCAACTGTGAATAGCAGGAAAAGACCCAAGCCCCACTGGTTCCAGCTGGCGTAATCACCGGCATTGCGGTGATAGAATTGCTCAGCATTCTCTTTGCACTTCTCGTAATTCGTCCAGTTCTCATCCTGCCTGGCGTTCCGCTTATCCAAGTCCTGGATATACTGGAGCGCCGAGTTGTCTGCGTCGAGGATCGCGCCGCACATACGTAGCTGCCCACCATAAAAGTCTAGGGCGTGTCCCTTGCTGCCGGTCCACAAAAACCATGCGAAACCGACGAACCAAATCACCGACAGCAGGACGCCGATCCGCTGCCAGCCGTTGAGGCGCTTGGAAAACTTATCAGCCATGAGTCCTGGGCAATCGTGAGTGGTCGTTTCCAACTTCGGCTATTTGTCGTGACTGTCGCGCCCTGCTCTACGATGAGCCTGGTCGTCTGATAATACAGGCCAACAACAGGTGAGAAGCAATGAGGAGGAGACAGGATGCCGCTCATCAAGATTGACGTTGTAAAGGGCCGCAGTGAGATGGAGATCAGGGCGCGGCTGCATGCAGCGCATCGCGCCATGCTCGGAGCCTTCGGGGTACCGCCCCGCGACCGCTATCAGATCGTAACCGAGCATCCTCGGCCCCACATGGTCATCGAGGACACCAGTCTCGAGATTGAACGGAGCGACAAGCTCGTGGTGGTGCAGGTAATCACTCGAAAACGCAAGAAGAAGCAGAAGGAAGCCTTCTACCGGCTGCTCTGCGAGGAGTTCGAGCGCGAATGCGGTATCCCTCCCTCCGACGTGATGGTGACCATGATGGAGAACCGCGATGAGGACTGGTCCTTTGGTATGGGCCGCGCGCAGTTTCTTACCAAGGAGCTCGGATAACTCCGCCTCCAGCGGTCTCCCATCTCGAATGACACCGGAAGAATGCGTTGATCGACTCTTCGGCTCATGAGGAAATTGCTATAGCAACAGCAGCATCACAACAGGAGCCACGTCATGCACGGCCTTATTCGGGGACAACAACTGTCAGCAGGGCGGGCCCTAATCGACCTCACGCAACAGGAGCTTTGCATTCGGTGTGAGCACTTTTGCCGTTTACACCCACGATAAAAATCAGCTTCGAGCCATCAATCCCTGTTAAGGAATGTTGTTGGGGAGGCGATGAAGCGAACTGCGCTCATTTCTCTTTTATTCGCTGCTGTAGCTGGCTGCGTCGCCCAGGATCACGAAGCCATCGTAGCGCTCTTGCGTCACATTCCGACAAGCGTCAGCCCACAGGCCAATTTCGACAGCGTGCGGCACTTCATCCAGGCGCATAGCGTTCACCGCAATGACTATGAGTTCAATTCGATCAGACAAAACCGGGGCTTTGCGCAAGAGGTGCTGAAACACGTCGCGGGAGAGCGTCTTGATCCTGTTCCGATGATTTGTGGAGCAAGAGCCCATCTCATGCACGATCTCTTGGAAGAGATGGGCTACGACGCACAGATAGTGCATATCTTTGACGCAGACAGCCCAGCATCTCACAAGTTTGTCCGCGTAATGAACCCCGATACAGAAAGGTGGGAGACGCAAGACCCAGACTTCCACATGTTTTGGCGCGACGCGAATAGTGGCATCCGAATTGCCGATGCTGTCGATAAAGTCGGCGGCGCGACCGGCTCGGTCGCCCCCGCTGCTGCGAGGCTGAGTTGCGGTGGTTCTTGCCTTCATCCGCACCCCCAGCCGGGGCTGCGGGTTCGACACCGACGCTAATGCGAAGGCGGACACGTGGACGTACGGCTGAACTCTGTCCCAGCTGACTCGCTCCGGCGCCTTCCCGAAGGACAGAGTGATTGCTTTCATCGAGAGTCCAGTGGGCAGCCTTGCTCCAGTGGTCGAAGTCGGCTTGCACGAGCGGTTGATTGAAGAATCGTTCGCGCTCCTCGCGTTCGATCCTCGCTGAAGGCCAGAACGTGCGTTTGCGTCAGTACGCACGAAAGATCGATGCTGCTCTGCGGTCCACACTCGCCGGCAGAGAGACACCGCTGATCCTCGCAGCGGCAGATCGTATGGCGGCGATCTATCGATCTGTGAACAGCTATCCAAACATTCTGGCAGACCACATTGCGTCGACGACCGATCGCACGACCGATGCTGATCTTGCTGGGGCCGCGAGAGCTCTACTCGATCAGTCTTATGCCCAGGAGACAGCGAGGCTGCGAGCTCTTTACAGGGCGCAAGCCGGAATCAATCGCGCTACGACAGATCTTTCTGATGCAGCACGCGCTGCATCGTACGGTGGGATCGAAACGCTTCTCGTAGATATCGACAGCGACGTGCCCGGGCTCGTCGACGAGGAATCCGGCGTGGTCAGCCTTGCTGAGAGCCCGAGCGCTTTGACCTACGATGTAGTTGACGAGATCGCCGCCCGCGCATTGTCTACCGGAGCGCGTGTCCTGGCTGTGCGAAAAGAGGATCTTCCCGGCGACGGCACGCTGGCTGCCCTCCTGAGGTTCGCCGCGTGAAGCAGCAAACTGGCCGCACAATCGCAGTTTGCAAAGAGATAGTGCGGTACGCTGGCGCCAGAGTCTTAAGCATCGTCTGCGTTCTATCGCGACGGGCTGGCGCTGTTTCCGGCACTCACAACAATGGTGTCGCTCTGCGGTCTGTTTATGGACCCCACCGTAATCAACAAGCAACTCCATTTACTTTCCGGAGTCATTCCCGATAGCACAGTTGCCGCCTTCCATTGTGATGGATTTTGCTGAGTTCGCAGATGACCGTCTCCACCGTCATTACGCTATCGCGCGGCGTAACCGGACATTCAGCGCTTTGGTCTCACGCGCTCTTCTGCCAAAGACTCTGAAGAGGCCGCAAATGACGCTCGACATCCCAAAGAGCATGCCGATAAAGATGAGGATGAAGCCGAGCGGCAGGAAGAAGCTCTCCTGCAGAACACCACTCTCGTCCACATAGTCGTAGAACGTCCGCTCGGCGAAGAGGCTCGCTATTCCTGCGAAAACGAGTCCCGCCCCGATCAAGCTCAACGTGTTCAACACCAGCATGCTCCGCGCCATACGCGTTCCTCGTGTTCAATCCACCATGATGGCAGCGATCGCGCCGTGTCCAGCATGCCGTCTTTTCTGGAGGGCAATATGATGCGCAACGAGACCGCGTGGAGAAATTCGCGAGACCATCTACATGATCATCCGCAGTGAGACGCCTGACGACGAAGACGCGGTCCACCGCATCACTGCGGCGGCATTCGCCACCGTCTCTCATGCGAGTGGCACCGAAGCGCAGATTATCCGGGAGCTCCGCAAGGACGGTGACCTGACGATTGCCCTCATCGCGAAAAGCGGCGGCGAGATTGTCGGCCATATCGCCTTTTCGCCCGTCGCGATCGGCGGGTGGCACGAGCGACTGGTTCCGTCTCGACCCCCTGGCCATGTGTCCCAACGCGTAGCGGAAAGGGTTCGGCAGCGCGCTCGTCGAAGGCTGTCTCACGATGCTTCGGGAGCGGGGTGCAAAGGGCTGCGCGCTTCTCGGCAACCCCTGTGTGTACCGAAAACCTCATCCGCATTGATTAGCTGAAGAATCAGCCAACTTCAGTGCACAATGTTTGCTCCGCTCTGTCGGATGCCGCGTCACCTCGAACCACAAAAGCCGACGTCCGAAGTCGTGAGCGGTTTGCAACCTCAGATCTCCATAGCGACGCATTGGCCCGGGCCTCGCGTCATCATGGTCACGAATCCGGCATGGCGCTTGCGGATGTCGGCTAGATCCGCCGGTGTTGCAACTTCGCGTTCGGCGTCCCCAAGCACGAGGTCTGCATGACGCTCGAGAGTCTCCATCCTCTGCGGATCGCGCTCGCAACTCACTACAGCCGTTAGAACTTCCAGGAGCCGAATTAGAACGGCGACGCGACCGGCAGCATTTTGCCGAATCATATGGAACATGGCGTCGACCAGACCATCATAACCGATGCTGGGTACGACCAAAACGACACGGTCCTTGCGCATCGAGACGCCCGAAGTCAGGTGCAACGGCGCTAGGTCGCATAGAGCGGTGCCCAGCCGATCCAACACGCTCATCGCCGTGTAAGGATCATTGATGCCTGGCGACAACGCCCTGACTGCCACCTCTACTAGCTGCCGCACCGCAAATTCGAGGTCGGCGGACCCGCCGCGTTGAGGGCCTAAGGCCGTCGCGTTGTTAATGGCTTCGTCTGCCCCTTCGGCCGGCGGCTTCATCACTGCGATGGGCGCGCCTGGAAAGACGTAGTCGCCTGGCCCCACCAATAGTCGTATGGCAGTGGCGTGCTCAGCCGCCCAGTCAGCCAGACCCTCATTGTCGAGTTGCTGTAGATAGCCCCGCCTCGGATCAAAGACGGGGGTGGTACTACACCAAAAATCGGCGGATGGCGCGATCGGCTGCTGCGCCTCGGACGCGAGCTGCTTGATCGCCGACCGAACGTCGCCGCTGACTAGCTCGATGACCGTGTCGACGTTGATGCGACCGGCCATGTGACCGACGAAATAGACGAGGGTCGCGACGCAAACGAAGGCCAACAAAATAGCGACGCTGAGCGAGAGATGCGGGACGAACTCGCCCTCGCTCTGCGTTCGGACGCTTCGCAACACGATCAGCGCAAAAGAGAAAGTGCCGAGAAACGCGCCCAGCGTGAACTGGACGCCCCGGTCGCGCGTGAAGTTGCGAAGCAGCCGGGGACCCATTTGCCCGGCAGCCAATGACAAGGCAGCGATAGTGATCGAAAAGACGGTGCCCGCGACACCTATGGTCGATGCCGCCACCGTTCCCAGCAGAGTGCGAGCGCCAGTCCCTCCGCCGTTGTACAGCCATCCCTCAAGAAGCAATTGAGGAATAATCGAGCTGCGATCCAGTTGCACGCAGGCGAGCGCCGCCAGCGCGCCGCCTAAGACCATTAACCCCGGCACCAGCCAGAATGTGTCGCTTAGATCGCTGATAAACTTGCGGATACGCGCTGTCATGCCGATCGATGCCTTCGGTTCCCCACTGCGGGAGATCAATCTCATCTTCCTCTGCAGCAGACGACAACTCAACTCAGCTGCTTTACCACGGCCGGCAAGCTGAGGCCTTGAATCACGCTGAGGCAATCGCGGCAATACATATATGCGTTGTGTCGACGCTGACCTTTGAGCACTTGTTTGCGTTCCTGATTCTAGGTCACGGTAGGCGACGGCTTTTGTGGTTCGAGGTGACGCGGCATCCGACAGCCGAGTGGCTCGCCCGGCAGATCACTGAGGCGTTTCCTCGGACCTCGGCGCCAGCCTACCTGGTGCGCGACAACGACCGTGCCTACGGTCATGTCTTCACGTCTCGGGTGAGGGCGATGGGTATCCGCGACCGACCGATCTCTCCGGGGTCGCCGTGGCAGAATGGCTGTGCTGAACGACTGATTTGGGCCTTGCGCCGCGAGTGCTTGGATCAAGTGGTCATCTTCAGCAAGATGCACCTGCGGCAAATTCCTTCCGCTTATGCGGCGTATTACAATCAAGCGCGCACGCACTTGGCATTACAGAAAGATGCGCTCTCACATAGAGCAGTCCAACGCTCAGGCGCCATTGTCGCCATTCCGATCCTGGCTGGGCTGCACCACCAATACGTCCGGATATGATTTTCGGAAAGGACAGGTCCGACTCTCAACCCCGACCATCCCGTCTCAATTTCCAGAGCTATCCGAGATTGAACGCGCGTTCCTCTTTTTCTTGCGCACGCGCTGTTTGCTTGGGCGTTCGTCGCGCTTGCGCTCATTTTCTTCGGCGCCGATCGTCGGAACAACGGCGCTCCTGGGTGGTACGCCTTCGCCGACCGTGCGCATTGCTGAGCTGCGCTTCTTTTGGTCGTTTGGATTGCTCGCCATCGCTCGTGCCTCAAAGATCCTAGTCGATTCAATCGGTCCAAGACGGTCGTGGCAAATTCCGGGCCGCAGGCGCCTTAAGTGGAGGCCGGCGTATCGCGACCATGAACCTCGGTCGGTAGTGCGGTCGCCTCTACGCCCGTGAACGGCTCGTGTATTGGTGCATCGCTCCCGCCGGCACCAACCATGAGTCTCCGGCTCTTAGATTCAGAGTCTGTCCTTCCAGATCGAGTTTTGCGCTGCCCGAGATGACATAGCCCACAGTTTCGTGATTCCTCGTCGTGGGCGCCTTAAGCTTACCACCTGGTTCTTCGGCATTGTCAGATTAACTGGGCATGAGCTGACTGATCGGACGCGCTCAAGGCTCTCACGCTGCAAGTTGACGCCATCCCGCGAGTGCGGCAGCACGGTTCTGCTTGAAGATGTCGCGGCGGTTGAGGTGACCGTCGTGGTTGAAGTGGTTGTGGAGTGAGGCATGGGCGGCGGCAAATTTCTGTAGGGTCCTTACGGCCCTGAACCTCCGCATCGCTCGTTCTCGTCGTCGGAACGGCTGGTGTGAATTCCCAGCCCGATTGTTGAGCCACCGATCGCACTCCTGTTCGGCAGCATTGCCGATTACTTTCATCGCCGATCGGTACGACCGAAGCCGGTCGGTTACAATTGATCGCGGTCGGCCGTAACGACTCATCGTGCGCTTCAGGAATTTCAGCGCAGCCCTGCGATCCCGGCGCTTCGTCACGAAGACCTCAAGCACCTCACCTTCGTGATCTACCGCACGCCAGAGATAATGCGTCTCGCCATTGATCCTGACGAACACCTCGTCCAGGTGCCAGCGTCAGTGCGAGAACGACCGACGATGAAGGCGCCTTTTCCTGATCTCGTTGGCGAACATCGGACCAAAGCGATTCCACCAGAACCGTATCGTCTCGTGGCAGATGTCGATGCCCCGCTCGAACAGAATATCCTCGACCTGCCGCAGCGACAGCGGATAGCGGATATACATCATCACTACGAGGCGGATCACCTCGGGCGAGCTGTTGAAATAACGGAAGGGATTGCGCATCGCCGGAGGCTAAGGATCCTCGCCAGGAGGCTCAAGCCAATTTAATCTGACAATGCCCGTTCGGGAGCTTCGGCTCGCGGCCTGATGGCGGTCCTATCTTGGCAAACCCCATCCTTTTCGGTTTTCCTCCGCATCGGTGCCGAGCCCCAGACCTTTGCCTGCGTGAGTCTCACCGGTCGACCCGCCCAGATCAAAACCACCCCGGTCAACTTGCTCGGAAGCATCCGTCGGCTCTGGCTTGTCCGTCTTGGGAAACGGCCTCGTCGCTTCTTTGGTAACTGCGTTGACATCAGGGTGAGGACCATCGTCGCTCGATGGACGACGATTGGCGGGGTTGTCCTTGTATTCATCTACCTGGACGCCTTTTCCGTCCAAGCTCTGTCCGGGCAGTCTTTGTGCCTTCTCGCGATTGCTGAGGATATCGTTCTTCCTTACCTTTTCATCGTCAAATTCTGTTGTCGCCCCGGTTCCACTGCTTTGTCCTGCTGACATTTTGCCTGACATTTTGCGTACTCCGATTTGCTCCACAGGGATTGCGGTGCTCAACAAGGACCAACGCTCAGCCTCGGCGAGGGTTCCGGTGTGGGCACCACTGTCGCTGGCAGCCGTTCGGGTATTTCTATTGGGTAGGTTCGCCGTTCAGCACGGCCACCGCTCTCACGACGGCGAGCACGGCAAAAGGGCCTGGAGCGACATCGACAACTTCCCGCGCCGTCATCTTTCCCGGCTTCTTCGAGCAGCATAACGCAAGCTACGACGCTGATACCGGGCAAGTCTTGCCGATGGCGCGAACGCTGCTCGCTTGCGGACACTTGTCGGCAGCCGCCTCTGCGAAGGAGACCAGGCGGCGTTTCTCCTCGTCCCAAAGTACGAGCCGCACGGCCTTGAGGCTCTGAAGCAGGGTCAGGCGCCCGACATTCCGAAGTTCGGGACGGTCTCGCAGCACCTCGGGCAGGCGATAGAACGGAATCCGGCTCGATAGGTGGTGGACATGATGCACCCCGATGTTGGCGGTGAACCAGCCCAAAAAGCCCGGCAGATCATAGTGCGAACTGCCGTGCAGCGCCGCCACGTGGAAGCTCCAGCCCTCGTCATGCTCCCAGAACGTGTCCTCGAATTGATGTTGGACATAAAACAGCCAGACGCCGATCGAAGCAGCGAGAAGGGTGATCGGCAGTTGCACGAGCATGAATGCACCCGCGCCGACCATCCAGATGACCGCTGAGACGACAATCGTGATTGCAGCGTTCGTTGCCATCGCACTTCCCCAGGGCTTCCAACCATCACGCATCAGTCCCGTCGGCAACCGGTGACACAAGATGAACAGATAGGCCGGCCCCACGCCAAACATCACGATCGGGTGCCGGTAAAGGCGATAGAGGAGTTGGCGGAAGCGAGTTCGCACCTGAAACTCGTGCACGGTGAGCGTGTCAATGTCCCCGATGCCGCGGCGATCGAGGTTGCCCGAGCTCGCATGATGTAGTGCGTGGGCCCGCCGCCAGAGATCGTACGGCGTCAGCGTCAGCACGCCGATGCTGCGCCCCACCCAATCATTCGCAAGACGATGACGGAAGAACGAGCCGTGGCCGCAATCATGCTGGATCATGAAGAGGCGAACGAGGAAGCCCGCCGCCGGGATGGCGAGAAGCAGGCCGATCCAGTAGCCCGCGTCCAGCACGGCCCACATCAGAATCCACACCGCTACGAAAGCCACCGCCGTTATTGTCAGTTCAAATACGCTACGCGCGCTCCGCGGCTCCCGGTACGGGGCGAGGCTCCGCATCAGCGCGCGGGAACCTGGCATGACGTGAGCATTCGGATATCGTTCTTCGAGAAGGGCCTCGCCCGGTTGCTCCTCTTGCCGGCGGGCTTTGGCAAGCACGGACAGCCGCAGCCGATAATTGCGAAGATCAGTCAGGTGACCCCCTCGGGAGAGCATCATGGACGTGACAACACTTCTGACTTCTCATAGTTGTGATCCTTGGCGGCGGGTCAGTCACAGAGGACGGAGCTCCGCGCCGGGTCTCCGGCGCCACAGTCGGCTGATGACAGCTAGCCCGGCGCTGACAGCAGCAGCGGCCGGAGCTAACCACACATGTCTTCGCCAAAAGCCCTCGTATTTTTCTTCCCAACGTCTGCGAAGGATCTCCCGCGCAATTGCTTTTTTGCGGGGGCTCAACGCTCTAGGATCTACGTTGCTTCCTGCCTCGGCCATTCGTGATCTCAACCTGTCGTTTCCAACAGGCCCTCTCATCCGGTACGGCTTTCGAGGAAACGGTGAAGCTCCAACTCGGCCGCACGACGCTCTGCGCTGACTAGTAGCCGGCTAGTACCAGCGTCCACGGCCGAACCAGCCGCCGCCGAGCAACAGCAACACAACGATAATTATGAGAAGTGTGGTGGTATCCATGGTCTTGCTCCGTGTAAGTGCAAAAACCCCGGACAGGTAGCGCTCCCATCCGAGGTCTTACGCTTTTATCAAGCACCTGGGCCCGGCAGTTCGGGGGGAAGAGCCACCGGTCCAACTGAA
>JBBQKN010000053.1:0-13267 GCA_038326945.1 Hyphomicrobiales bacterium | reverse complement strand
GGGAGCCGTAGCTGGGCACGCCCCGCCGCCAAGCTGATAGCCTTCCCGTTGTCCTTAGCCTGGCCGTTAGGAACAGGGGTGGCTGTTTATGCGTGGTGGATTCTAAGCCCAAACTATACGCAACATACCGATTGGGGTACCCAATCAGGAAGCGGCCGCTGATCGGCGCTGGTCACGGTAATCGGAAATTTACACGCCGGATGACCATGGCCGGCATTGTCAGAGTAAATAGGCTTGAGCCTCCTGGCGAGGTTTCTTAGCCTCCGGCGATGCGAAATCTCTTTCGTTATTTCAACAGCGCGCCCGAGGTGATCCGCCTCACGGTGATGATGTACATCCGCTATCCGCTGTCGCTGCGACAGGTCGAGGACATTCTGTTCGAGCGGGGCATCGACATCTGCCACGAGACGATTCGGTTCTGGTGGAATCGCTTCGGTCCGATGTTCGCCAACGAGATCAGGAAGGGACGCCTTCATCATCGGTCGTTTTCGCACTGGCGGTGGCACCTCGACGAGGTGTTCGTGAAGATCAATGGCGAGACGCATTACCTCTGGCGCGCGGTAGATCACGAAGGCGAGGTCCTCGAAGTTTTTGCCACAAAACGCCGGGATCGCATGGCTGCGTTGAAGCTGTTGAAGCGTGCGACGAAGCGCTATGGCCGGGCCAAGGCAATCGTGACGGACCGGCTTCGATCTTACGGCGCCGCGCTGAAGGTCATGGGGATTGTGGAGCGTCAGGAGTGCGGTCATTGGCTGAACAACCGGGCCGAAAAGTCCCACCAGCCGTTCCGACGACGAGAGGGTGCTATGGCGAAGTTCAAGGACATCAAGACCCTGCAGAAATTTGCCGCCACCCACGCATCAATCTACAACCACTTCAACCACGACCGTCACCTCAGCCGCCGCGACATCTTCAAACAGAACCGTTCTGCCGCTCTGGCCGAATGGCGTCAGCTGGCGGCCTGAACGCCTCAGACCAGCACCCTTCGTCAGGCCCGTTCAGGTTTGTCTGACAATGCCCATTTTCATGTAGCTTTGTCGTTAGCTTTGGTCGGCGAGGACTTTCCGCCCGGTCGCGCGACCCCAGTCGGATAATCCCCCCCACCGCGCCCTTCCAGGGCTACAATCGCTTTTCTGAGCGTCGCCCGAATGCGCTCGAGGGCGGTGGCGTCGACGGCCCTCGGATCGAGGTAGAAGTCGAGCCCGGTCATGTGTTCGCTGAAGATCTCGACCTTTCGTCCCGCTTCGTCCAGCACACCCTCCACGACATACGGAACCACCATGCGGCCAATGCCCTTGACCGAGATCTCAGGCAACGCGCGCGCCGCCACGACGTCGCGCACGAGAGCGTAGGTCTCGTAGCTGATGACGATATGTCCAGGCTCGGCAATCGCTTGGAGACGCGCCGCGAGATTAACCTCGGCACCGATGGCGGTATAATCCATGCGGTGGACGCTGCCGAAGTTGCCGACGTTGCAGAAGCCGGTATTGACACCCATGCGCACGCGGAACGGCTGTTCCGTGCCTGCTCGGCGCCATTTTACGTTGAGCTCGGCTAGCCGGCGTTGCATCTCCGTCGCCATATTGAGGCAGGCCCTGGCGTCCTCCACGGTGCCCTTGGTCTCGGGGTCGCCGAAGAAGATCACCAGGGCATCACCGATGAATTTATCGACGGTCCCGCCATGCTTGAGGGCGATCGTCGACATTTCCGTGAAATACTCGTTGAGCAGGAGCGTGATCTCCTCCGGCTGCAGGTGCTCCGTTGTGGCGGTGAAATCCTTGATATCGGAGAAGAAGATGGTGAGCTCTTTGCGCTCGGTGTGAATGGTGACGTCTTTCTGACCGCTGAAGATGCTCTTGTAGATTTGCGGCGCGAGGTAGTGCGAGAGCTTCGTCGAGATCATGACGAGAAAGTCATTGGCGGCCTCGAGCTCTTGGTTCATCGCTTCGAGTCGTCGATTGAGTTGCGCCTCCTTCTCCTGCAGCAGCGTCATTTCATAGGCTTTCTGCTGCAGACGGCGAGTCGCGTCGCGGTAGGCCGTGACGTCGAACAGCACCACCCACACGATGCCGTCGTCGAGATGAAAATGAAGATCGGCCGCGCGGCCGCCGTCGAACTCGACGGAGGGAACGAAAAACGGCGTCTCCTCCAGCGGCAGAAGTCCTTCGAGAAAGAAGGCCTGCTCGATCACCGGCTCGCCGAGGCGCATGGCGGCGAGCCCATAATTGTCGAGATGTCCGCCGGCGCCGACCAGAATGAACTCGGCATCGACCTGTAGATAGGCGACCGCTCGCTCGTTATACGTCAGCTCTCGCAGCCGCTCGGCCAGGCTCGCGGGCAGGCCTACCATGGTTCAGCTCGTGGCACGGACCGCGAGGTCCTTGAAGGCATCCTCTACGCCTTCGCCAGTTCGCGCGCTGCTTAGCCGCACCCACCGGCCGTTCTGCCGCAGCTCCGCAATTTCGGCATCGCCGATCGCCCATTGCTCCTTGAGGTCGCTTTTGTTCAGCAGCAGCACGAACGGCAGCGGCCCGTATTCGGCTTCGACGCGTTGGCGCAGCGAAAGGGCGACATCGAGTGTGGAAGGGCGCGTTCCGTCGGCGACCAGCACGTATCCGGCGGCGCCGCGCATATTGGTCATGCGGAACGAGTTGATATCGTCCTCGCCCGCGAGGTCCCAAAGAATGAGGTTTACGATTCGATCGGAGAGATCGACGGTCTTCTTGTCGATCTTGACTCCCACGGTGGTGAGATAGGTTTCGGAGAACACGCTCTGGACGTAGCGCTTGACCAGGCTGGTCTTGCCCACCGAGAAGCCACCGAGCATGCAGATCTTCTTCTGCAGGGTCGCCGTCATGGTTGTTCCTCGAAACCGACCGAGAACGATACCCGGCGATTGACCGAGCGGGCGGCCTCGGAGGTGTCGGCCTCGAGCGGCTCGAGCGGGCCGGCGCCGCGCACCGCGAGCTGATCCGGATCGACGCCGCGCTTGTTCAGAAGCGCGCGGACCGCCTCGGCGCGCGCCACGCTCAGCGACAGGTTGGAGGTGCCCTGGCCTTTGGCGTCGGAATGCCCGGTCAGCGTCACTCTGCTGATGACGTTCAGGCTCGAGGACAATTTCGCAAGTTCGATCAGCTCGACTGCCAGCTGATCCAGGATTTCGTCCTGACCGGCTGCCGGTAGCATCACGTTGTTGTCGAAACGGATGCTGCGCGCCTGGATAGCATCGCGCAATTTGCCGAGCGCCCCCTCGCTAACATTGCGCACGGCCGACACGTCGAAAACAGGCGCCCCCGCCGGTAGCAGGTTGCCGGCCCTGCGCGCCCGCTCGATCCACGGTGACGAGGCGGACCCTTGCGCCACGATGCGGTCGCCTTCAACGGCGAGCGTCACGCCGGGCGGGGGGTTGAGGGAAGCCTGCAGCCGCTTGAGCACGAATTGCGGGTCTAGCCCCTCATAGGGCTCGAAATGCACCTCAACCCGCGCCGGATCGATTCCCACCTCGCCCATGAGTTTGAGCGGGTCGACGGCAAGCGGATCGCGCAAGCCTGACACCAGGAACTTGCCGTCACGCGCTTCCGACTTGGTGATCACAATGCCGGGCTCGGACCGCAGCCACTCCACATAGGCCTGCCATTGCTGCTCATCCGCCTCATCTTCATTGCGTACTCCGGCGAGGTCGAAGGCGGGTGCTCCGGCGGGAAGCGCCTGGGCGTCAGCGTGCGCGCGCTCAAGCCACGCCCGCGGCGCGGACCCTTGCGCCAGGATGCGGTTGCCTGCGATCGCGAGGGTTATGCTCGGCGGTGGAGCGAGCGATGCGTTGAGACGCCTCAGCACAGATTGTGGGTCGAGCCCCTGATAGGGCTCGAAATGCGCCTCGACCCGCGCCGGATCAATTCCCGCCGCGCCCAGCAGCTTGAGGGGGTCGACGGCGAGCGGATCGCGCAAGCCTGACACCACGAGATTGCCGTTGTGCGCCTCCGAATGGGTGATCACGATGCCGGGCTCGGACCGCAGCCACTCCACATAGGCCTGCCATTGCTGCTCATCCGCCTCATCTTCATTGCGCACCCCGGCGAGGTCGAAGCCGGGCGCCCCGGCGGGCAACGCCTGCGCAACGGCGTAGGCGCGGTCGAGCCACGGCCGCGGCGCCGACCCTCGCGCCACGATGCGGTCGTCTGCGATCGCGAGCGTCACGCTCGGCGGCGGATCGAGCGATGCCTCGAGGCGTCTCAGCACCGATTGCGGATCAAGCGCCTGATAGGGGACCCAGCTAGCGATGACCCAGGCGGGATTCACCCCCGCTTCGCGCAGTACCGCCTGCGGGTCGACAGCCAACGGATCACGCAGGCCTGAGACCACGAACTTGCCGTCACGCTCGCCCGCTTCGGTGATCACAATTCCGGGCAGCGCCCGCAGCCGCTCAAGATAGCCTTGCCAAAGCTGTTGGGTGTGCCACCACGACGCGGCCCATGTCCCCGCCAAGATCAGCAGGAGCACGAGAAAGCCCAGAACGACTGTGCGTGCCAGGCTGACGCGCGGCGGCGCATGCTCGCCAAGCGCCACCAGGTCGCGCAGCCGCGCCTCGACATCGGCGAGGCCGGAGCTGTCGCCGTCGAAGCGCTCGAGCGCATGATGTCGCTCGGCGTGAATGCGCGACAGGGTGTTTCGCAGCGTATCGTGCAGACCCTCCGGCGGATCGCCGCGGATAACCGCGACCAGCGCGGCAAACGGTCCCGGCTCGGACCACAGCCGCAGCTCCCCCAACCGCAACTGGTCGAGACCCTGGTGCTCGGCGCCGCTGAAGGAATCGCGGACAAAATCCTGGATCGCGACCAGCATCGAAGAGACGAGCTGCGGGTCTTGGCTCGAGGCATTCTCCGCCGACACATGGGCGATCAACAACCCGGTGTGACGGTGGATCAGGAACACGTGCTCCACCTGGTAGACCAGCGTGTGCCTGAGCACGACCTCGGCGAAGGACGACCCAGTGCGCCAGGCTTCCCAGCGCCATTTGAGGCCTCGCCAGGTGAGGCTGTATTTCAGGGTCTGATTGAGCCGCTGGAAGGTCTCATCAATGGTCTCGCCGATCGATTTGCGGATCGCCGGCACGATCATCGGATAAAGGATGTTGATCAGCGTTCCGGGATTGGTCCGGATCGAGCTCTCCGCAGCCCTCTCCATGACGGGCGCCAACACATGCCCCATCCGCGCGTCGCTCGTCGCCTGGGCGATCGCGGTCGGCAAGACACGTCCGATGGCAGCGGCCAAGCGTTCGGGATCGTCTACCAAGCCGGTGAGCCGCGACAACGTCTCAATCTCGCGGCCGACCAGCAAGGTCCGCAGCTGTTCGAATTGCAGATCGCCCGGGCGAACTCCGTTTTGCTGCGCGCGCAGCTCCGGCTTCAGGCTCTGCGCGATTTCGATGAGCAGACCCGCCAGCGTCTTCCGATCGATGGATTCCTCGCCCGAGGGCGGGCGAAGCAGCACCTCGAGGATATCGGGGGAGGTGCTCAACTCACGGCGCTAGCTGGCCGTCCGGCCACGCGATGGTTCGATCCCGCCCTTGGCGGCGCTGGCTGCGTCCTGGTTCAGGCACTTGGCGACCTCGACGAACAGGCCGGCCAGGAGGTTGCGATCGGTCTTGACGTTGCTGAGCTCGGAGAACATTCTCTCGATTGCGTGCTGAAGATCTTCGTTCTTGCGCTTGATCTCCTCGCGCAACGATTGCGCTTCCTGGGTCAGGCGGTCGGCCATGTCGCGCTCGAGCTGGCTCAATTGGTCCGACATCACGCGAAGCCGTTTTTCAAGCACCTGATTATGCTCGCGTAGCGTCCGCTCGATCTCCTTGTCGGCATCAGCGCGCAAGTCCTTCTCTTCTCGGAGCTGGGCCGCGAGGGACTCCACCTGCTTTTTCGCGTTCGATTCGAAGGCGCTAAGATTGCGCGCCGTCTCGGACTCAATGTCCTTAAAGCGCTGGAGAAACCGCTCCTCCAGCTTGGAGAAGCGGCGATCGTAGTCTTGCATCTGGTTGCCAAAAAGTAGGTCGCGGATCTTGTCCACGCCCACGACTTCGCCGCCAGGAAGCGTTCCGTTACCCAGCTGCGCGGCGTCTACGGTATCCACCAACTCGGCGTCGGATTTCGATGTTTTCCCCGCCAACGGTACACCTCCACTGATTCTTAGTGACGAAAGCCAATTAGAGTTATGACATCGTCTGTTGCGAACTTGCAAGCCTTCGGGAATTTAGCGCTTCAGGACTCTGATCTTCCCTAAATTTGGGAACAGCAGGAAACTACCTCCGGGCGGCGAAGCCACGCCCCGACGAGAATTGCCCATAGAGTCTGGCCGAAGTTGGGCGCGGACCCCCGTGTCCGCTTTAAGTCATTAGCGGACTTCAGCGAGTGGATCAGGGAAGTCCGGCTTATCCCCAAGAACGGACATCCTCAGCGTCGGCATCAATGTCGGCAAAGTGCCACTAACGGACGTCTAACACCTCGCCAGCCCGCTCGTTGAGGTTGTCCACCGAGCGCTTGCCCTCGCGCCAGCCGCGTGGCGCAACGGCTCACGCGAAGGCCACCGCGGTGAAGCTAGGCGGCTTCAGTGCGCCGTCGCAGGTGTGTCGGGGGCTCGCCCCTGCCGACGCTTTGGTGTCGGGCCTGGTCGCTACTTTGGCATCGGGCCTGGTGCCCTACGAATGCTTTGGCTACGACTGCAACTGGTAATGCATAACCGGGTCCCGTTCACTTCGTGTGCGTTGACATCGCAGGGGTCACTGGTCAGATCCCTGTCGCGCCTCCTCCTCTTCGAGAAGCCTACTCCCGATCGGGGTTGCGATCACGCAGCGGCGCAGTCAATCGGCGCAGCCTGAAGAAGGCGTAGAAATAACTAAGCCAGAGGACGACGGAGAGGCCGTAGAAAATGACGGTTCGCACCGACCACAACGGCCAGAAACCGGCGGGGCCGATGGCAATCGCGTTGGGGTACCAAGTGAAGAGCGTGGAGCGCCACCGATTCCACATGACGGTCACTTCCGTGTTGCGAGACTGCGCGGTCTTGGCGTCGTTGAAGACGCGCTCGCTGTTGCGCTTCAACCACCACCAGGAATCGTCGTTGATCAGCTCGAGCCCCCTGTCGGACGGGTTGCGCATGTAGACGTATTCGACGTCCGTCGTATTGCCGCGGGCGTCGGGATCGCTGCGGCGCACTTCCGTTCCTGTGATGACGCCGGTTGTCCATGTTGGACGTGCGTATTCCCATCCAAACCAGAGGGGGATACCCAACACGAGTGCAGCGATGGCCGGAACGGCACTGCCCCTGCGCCATAAGATAAAGGCGAGCACGAGAATCGCGAGCAGGACGATATAACCGATAGACAGCCAAGCCTGGAGCACGGCTCAAACCTCACCGCAGATGAGACTCGAAACGGTCGAGCCGCCGCACCTTTTAGTACCTCCAGGCGGCCATGTGCAAATTTCAAGCCGCCCGTCCCTCGTACATCACTCAGCGAGACATCCGCTGGCCGGACTGCGCCACCAATACGTCCGGTTATGATTTTCGGAAAGGACAGGTGCTAATTCTCTGGCCTTCGGATCACCCATTTGGATTTATAGTTGCCCCGTCGTACGTATTCCCGGTCTCCGATGACAGAGCGGGCGGATAACCGAGCCCTTAGGGCAGAAAGGACCAATTGATACCGCTCATCCGCCGCATCTTCGCGCATGCGCCCTCGTTGTCACCCTGGACTAATCGAGACCCCATTCGCGCAGAACTTTTCAGTGTGGAACGCCTGGAGGAACACGCGCGGAGCCTCGCGGTCGCTCAGCCCGTCACCCCGAAGGTGGCCAAGGGATATCAACTGGCGGGTCGACTCGTCGACAACGAAACGTTGCTCCTCCACGCCTATCGTACGATGGCCAAGGCGATCACAGAGGAGCGCGCGAACACCCCCGCAGCCGAATGGTTGGTCGATAACTACCATGTCGTCGAGAGGCAGATCCACGATATCCGCTCCGACTTGCCCCCGGGCTACTACCGCCAGCTGCCCAAGCTGTCTGAGGGACCATTCAAGGGATATCCGCGCGTGCTTGGCGTGGCCTGGGCATTCGTCGCTCATACGGATAGCCGCTTCGATCCTGAAATACTGACCCGGTACGTACGTGCATACCAGGAGGTTCAGCCGCTGACGATCGGCGAACTCTGGGCTCTTGCCATCACCCTTCGCATTGTGCTCGTCGAGAATCTCAGACGGATAGCGGAACGGATGGTGCAGAGTCGCACCTCACGAGAGGAGGCTGACACTCTCGCCGACCGACTTTTGGGCGTTAACGGTCACCCGTCCGAATCTGTGGATGTGGTGCTCGCGGGCTACCGGCGCGCTCAGCTCCCGTACGCGTTCGCGGTTCAACTCGTGCACAGATTGCGCGACCAGGACCCGCATATAACGCCGGCCCTAACTTGGCTCGACCAACGTCTCGCGGGGCTGGGAACCACTGTCGATGAGGTTGTGCGCGACGCTCACCAAAGGCAGGGCGCTGCCACCGTGACGGTGCGCAACATCATCACCAGCATGCGCCTCATCTCCGACGTTGATTGGACCGAGTTGTTCGAGCGCATAAGCTTGGTCGACGACGTGCTCGCCGCAGCGGGTGAATTTTCCGAGATGGATTTCTCGACGCGCAATCTCTACCGCAGCGCCATCGAGCAACTGGCCCGCGGTACGGATTTCACCGAGATCGAGATCGCGTGCCGCGCAGTCTTGGCCACGCAGCAAGCCACCTATGCAGGCGCAGGCGTGGTGAAAAGCCGCCACGGCGATCCTGGTTACTATCTGCTTGGAGAAGGTCGCGCCGGTTTCGAGGAGGGGATCGGCTTTCGGCCGCCGCCTCACAGTTGGCTGGGGCGATTGAACCGGGCGATCGGCATTAGGGGCTACATGAGCGTGGTCGCAGTTTTCGCCGCGGCCATCCTCGCCTTGCCGCTTTTTGCGCTCGCTTCCGTTGGGCTGGATTGGACGTGGCTCGGCCTGCTCGCGGGTCTTGGTGCCATTCCGGCCATAGACGCGGCCGTCGCATTGGTGAACCGGGGCGTGACCTTCAGCTTCGGCGCTAGCCTGCTCCCCGCTTTGGCGCTGCGCGACGGCGTACCCTCCCACCTGCGCACGCTCGTCGCGGTGCCGACCCTGCTGACGACACTCGAAGCTATCGAGGAGCAGATCGAACGGTTAGAAATCCATCATTTCGCCAGTCCGGAAGGCGACCTTCATTTCGCACTGCTCTCCGACTGGGTAGATGCGGCGACCGAGCACTTGGAGACCGATGCCGCTCTCCTGGAGACCGCGGCAGACGGCATCGCCCAGCTCAACCAGCGTCATGGTAGCGCACCTGGCGCTCCACGCTTCCTGCTGCTCCATCGGCGGCGAGTTTGGAACGAAAGTGAAGGTCGGTGGATGGGCTGGGAGCGCAAGCGCGGTAAACTTCACGAGTTGAACCGGCTGCTGCGCGGCGCAACCGACACGACTTTCTTGTCGACGACGGCGGAGCCTTGCGCCGTGCCGACCCATGTTCGCTACGTCATAACGCTCGACGTCGACACGAGACTGCCTCGCGACACGGTTCGCCGGCTGATTGGCAAGATGGCGCACCCGCTCAACCAGCCTCGCTTCGACGCAGACGTCGGCCGGGTCGTCGAGGGCTACGCGGTGCTGCAGCCGCGAGTCACGCCTTCGCTGCCGATAGGCCGCGAGGGCTCGCTGTTCCAGAGGGTCTTCTCCGGCATGAGCGGTATCGATCCATATTCGTCCGCCGTGTCTGACGTTTACCAGGATATGTTCGGCGAAGGCTCCTATGCCGGCAAGGGCATTTACGAGGTCGATGCCTTTGAGGCCGCGCTTGCCGGCCGTGTTCCGGACTCGACGTTGCTGAGCCATGACCTGTTCGAGGGGGTATTCGCGCGCGCCGGTCTCGCCTCCGACGTGGAGGTGGTCGAGGAGTTCCCCGCCCGCTACGACGTCGCCGCTCTACGCCACCATCGCTGGGCGCGCGGCGATTGGCAATTGTTGCCCTGGATTTTGGGTCGCGGCCCCGTCTGCAGCCAGGACCAGAAGCATGGCGCCATTACGGCCATCGGCCGTTGGAAAATGCTCGACAATTTGCGACGCACACTGTCGGCTCCGGCCGCGGTCCTCGCCTTGCTGGTGGGATGGACTTTATCCTTCGAAGCGGCGTCGATATGGACTCTTTTCGTGCTCGTGACGATCGTACTGCCGACCCTGATCCCCGTGGTCGCTGCTGTCTTCCCGATACATATCGGCATCACGGTTCGTAGCCACCTTGGCGCGCTTAGAAAAGATCTCGACCTCGCTCTCACCCAGTCATTGCTAATGATCAGCTTTCTCGCGCATCAGGCGTGGCTGATGTCCGATGCTATTGCCCGGACCTTGACTCGGCTGTTCGTTACCCGCCGGCATCTCCTCGAATGGGTTACCGCGGCGCGGGCAACGATCGGTCCGAGGCTGGACCTTCTCGGCTTCTACCGCCGGATGGTTGGAGCGGTCGTCATCGCCGCTGTTGGGGTGATCCTAGTGTTTGGTTGGGGGCAGGGGACGTGGCCGTTGATGCTGCCATTCGCAGCGCTATGGATGGCATCGCCAGCAATTGCGCGCTGGACGAGCCGATCACCTGTCGTCGCCGGCAGGCTCTCAATGACCGACGGCGATGCCCGGGCGCTGCGACTGATCGCACGGCGAACGTGGCGGTTCTTTGAAACCTTCGTGACGCTGGACGATCAGATGCTGCCACCGGACAACTTCCAAGAGGACCCGGCACCGGTTTTGGCGCATCGGACTTCGCCGACAAATCTCGGCCTCTATCTCCTATCGGTGGTGAGCGCCCACGACTTTGGATGGACGGGAACGATCGATGCGGTCGAGCGGCTCGAAGCAACCCTCTCCACCATGAACCGGCTCGCTCGCTTCCGCGGCCATTTCTACAACTGGTACGACACGCGGGATCTGCGCCCTCTCGATCCTCAATATATATCTTCCGTCGATAGCGGCAATTTGGCCGGGCACCTCATCGTTCTCGCCAATGCGTGCCGGGAATGGGCGGCTCAGCCGCTCACCGATGAGCGCCGTCTTAGCGGTGTCGCAGACGCGCTCCAACTCATGCATGAAGCGGCGGAGGAGTTGCGCAAGGCTCGCAGAGCGCGGGCGGGGACGTGGCGCCAGCTGGATGAGGCGTTCGCCATGCTGGCGGCCAACCTCCGACGGACAATGGCGGACAGCGGGGGGGTCGCCAACCACCTGTCAACGCTCACCGTCGAAGCGAAAATTCTCGTAGACCTCACGCGTGTTATTGCAAACGAACTCAGTGATGACACCGGCACCGACTTGTTGTTCTGGGCCGAGGCGACTCTAAGGGCGATTGAGAGCCACCGCCGCGATCTCGACGCGTCAACGAAGGCGGCCGTGTCTTTAGCGGTGCGCCTCTCGGTCCTGGAGCAGACCGCGCGAGCGACAGCTCTCGCGATGGAGTTCGGCTTTCTGCTCGACCATGACCGCAAGCTACTTTCGATTGGCTATGTCGTTGCCGAGGGCACGCTCGACCCGAGCTGTTACGATCTTCTCGCCTCGGAAGCACGGCTGGCGAGCTTCATGGCAATCGCCAAGGGGGAGGTTCCGACCCGCCACTGGTTTCACCTCGGCCGTGCTGTCACGCCCGTCTCGCGCGGCGCGGCGCTGATCTCCTGGTCGGGGTCGATGTTCGAATATCTGATGCCATCGCTCGTCATGCGGGCGCCGGAGGGCAGCCTCGTCGAAGGGACGAACCGGCTGATCGTGCAGCGCCAGATCGAGTACGGGGCCAAGCTCGGGGTGCCTTGGGGCGTTTCGGAATCCGCGTACAACGCCCGCGACCTGGAGTTCACCTACCAGTATTCGAACTTCGGCGTGCCCGGTCTTGGGCTGAAGCGCGGGCTAGGTGAGAACGTCGTCGTTGCCCCTTATGCCACCGCGCTCGCGAGCATGGTCGATCCGCAGGCCGCAGCGCGCAACTTTGATCGGCTCGCTGCAATCGGTGCGAGCGGCCGCTATGGCTTCTACGAGGCCCTGGACTACACGCCGAGCCGCCTTCCGGAAGGCAAAAGCATCGCTATCGTGCGGGCCTTTATGACGCACCATCAGGGCATGACGATCGTGGCCATCGCTGACGCGCTTCTCGACGGCACCATGCGGGCGCGGTTCCACGCCGAGCCCATCGTGCAGGCGACGGAGCTGTTGCTGCAGGAGCGCATGCCGCGTGGCGTGGCGGCGGCGCATCCCTGGGCGGCGGCGGAGTCAGCCGCTAAAATCTTGGACGTGGAATCGCCCGGGGGACGGCCACTCACCACAGCGCACGGCGCGACGCCCTTCACCCAGCTGCTCTCGAACGGTCGCTATTCGGTGATGCTCACGGCTGCAGGCTCGGGTTACAGTCGCTGGCGCGATCTGACAGTGACTCGCTGGCGCGAGGACGCCACCTGCGACGACTGGGGCTCCTATGTCTTTTTGCGCGACGTCGACAACGGCAACGTATGGTCAGCTGGATTTCAGCCGAGCGGCACCGAGCCCGACGACTACGATGTCGCTTTCAACGAGGATCGCGCCGAGTTCGCGCGCCGCGACGGAACGCTTAAGACGACCATGGAGGTGCTTGTCTCGGCAGAAGACGATGCCGAGGTTCGTCGCGTCTCGATATCGAATTCCGGCACCCACGTGCGGGAGATAGACGTCACGTCCTACGCCGAGCTCGTGCTGGCGCCTCAGGCTGCCGACGTCACGCATCCAGCCTTTTCCAAGCTATTCGTCGAAACGGAATATCGGGCTGAAGTCGGCGCCATTTTGGCGACGCGGAGACGGCGAGCCCCGAGCGAGCCAGAAATCTGGGCTGCACATCTCGCGGTCGTCGAAAGCGGCGCGGTGGGAAAGCCTCAGGTGGAAACCGATAGGGCTCGGTTCCTCGGCCGCAGCCGCGGTGTACGAACCGCGATCGCGGCGATCGACGGTCGGCCGCTCTCGAACACGGTTGGTACCGTGCTCGATGCGATCTTCGCCCTGCGCCGGCGCGTGCGGATCGAGCCCGGCGCGATTGTGCACATCGCCTTTTGGACCGTGGTCGCATCATCGCGCAAAGCGCTGCTCGACCTCATCGACAAGCATCGCGACACCACCGCCTTCGAGCGGGCGGCGACTCTCGCTTGGACCCAGGCGCAGGTGCAGCTCCACCACCTC
>JBBQKN010000052.1:0-14082 GCA_038326945.1 Hyphomicrobiales bacterium | reverse complement strand
TATTGATTCCTATTTATGCACGCCGTGCGCGGGGAAAGGAGGGGCTCGATGAGTTGGGCGCAAGCGGGTGGAAGTTCGCAGATTTGCCAGCGCCCACGCGGCACCATCTTGTATGGACCGACGGCTGTCAGACGGGCGATCGAGTCTGCCGTGGCGGCGGTGTTCGAGGTTGACGTCAACGAGTTGCACGCCAGGTCGCGAGGCTCGGCGCGAACGGCATTCGCGCGCCAGGTGGCCATGTATCTGGCCCATGTCGCCTGTGGTGTCAGCCTGACCGATGTCGGGGTTCTGTTCGGGCGCGACCGCACCACCGTCGCTCATGCGTGCGGTGTGGTCGAGGACAGGCGGGACGACCCCGATCTCGATTGTCGGCTCGAACATCTCGAGGGTGCGGTCTCCTGTCTGATCGATGCGCTGTCGATGCGACGGGGCGCCCGGTGAGGAACGAGAGCGACGAAGAGGTGGGTGCGCGGCGAGTGCTTGCACGTTTGAAAGGAAGCAGAGACGGCGCTTTGCCGGGTGGATGGCTGCTACCGCCTGGTGACCCAATCGACCCACCAGGACATACGGGTGCCGGAAAGCCTGATCGCGCTCTGCATGCGGCGGGATTGGCTTCGGCGGAACGGCCAGGACCTCGTACTGTCGGAGGCGGGGAGGGCGTGGCTCAGCCGGTGCGAGGCGGGCGCCGATCCGTTTCGGCAGCAGCATCAGAGGCGGGCGGTGAAGCTGAGGGAGGTCGACGGCGCCCGGCGGCAGGTGATGGTGAATGAGACGGAGAGTCCGCTTGGCTGGCTCAAGGGCCGCAAGGACCGTGCTGGCCGGCCGCTGCTTTCCGATCCCCAATATGAGGCTGGCGAGCGCCTTCGGGCGGATTATTGGTTCGCTCAGTTGAACCAACGGGTCACGGCGAATTGGTCGGCTTTGGCTCCGACCGACCGGTCGCGCCGCGGCGCACCCCCGGACGCCGCGTCCTTGCGCGACAATGTCATCGCCGCGAAGGAACGGGTAGCGCGCGCTAAAGGCCGTCGGGCCGGAACTCGCCGGCGTGCTCATCGATGTTTGCTGCGAGTTGAAGGGATTGGAAGAAGCGGAGAGGGACCAGGGTTGGCCGCAGCGGGCGGGAAAGGTCGTGCTGCAGATCGCGCTGACGCGGCTCGCCAGACATTACGGGTTTGAGCGGTCCGACGCGGTGCACGGGCGCGAGGGTAGCCGGCGCGTCCGCCATTGGGGCAGCGAAGATTACCGGCCAACGCTCGACGCCTGGCGCAGCACCGAGGATCAGTGAACCGAAGAGGTCGTCTCTATCGCGTGACGCGCGTCGTTGCGAATCCTTTCGACCATGGCCACGACCCCATTCGACCGTTGCGGCGTGAGATGCTCCTTGAGATGCAGCCGGTCGAGGAGGGTGGGGGCATCGATCTCGAGAATGGCCGCGGCCGTCTTGCCCGAATAGAGAGCGAACAGGATGGCGATCAGGCCGCGAACGATGTGAGCGTCGCTGTCGCCGAGGAAGATCAGCCGGGGCGCGCGCTTGTTCCGATCCATCTTGGTCGCAAGCCATACTTGGCTGGCGCAGCCTTGGACCTTGTTCGCGGGGGTTCGAGCCTCATCCGGCAAGGGAGGTAGCTTCCGCCCCAGCTCGATCACGTAGCGATAGCGGTCCTCCCAGTCGTCGAGCAGCTCGAAATCGGCGACGAGCTCGTCGAAGCTTATGGGAGGATGCGTCTTATTCGCTTCCGAGGGGCCTGCGTTCTCCATGGCTATAATATAGGTGGTATTGGCCGCGTTCGCGAGCCGTTGATGGAAAGACATGGGCGCGCACGTCGGATGGAAAGGGGGAAACCATCCTCCGTGCGCGCCGCTGGCAGGTGGGGCTGCCAGAGCTTCTAGTCAGCGGATCGCCCCGCAATGATTGCGCAGGGCCCCGCGGTGCCAGGTGTCTATAAAGAAGCGTCGGCCGGGTACGGCCCGTTCCACGCGGGATCTAGGTCGTCGGGATCAAGCGTATTTTGCGAACTGGTCGATTCCACGCTCACTGGGTCCACCGTCACCGGCGACACCGTCCACGGCCCGATGTCCGCTTCGGCAAAGCTTGCCTGGTCCAGGCTTGAATGCTGTCCGTCAGGATCCTCGGGCGCGGCAATCTCATCCGCGCTCGGAGTCGTCTCCGGCTCGCCCGAGGTAATTCCGGTCTGCTCCTTGACGAACCCCATCAGCATCTCGGCGCCGAATTGTGCCTTCTCCACAAAAACGTCGAAGGCATCCTTGCCCGTGGCGCAAACGCCGGGGTTACGCTCGCAGAAACCGCTCACATCCTTCACGGCGGCCTGGGCCGTGCCATAGACCTCGCTCTGCTGCTGCTCGTTGGTCGGGAGCAGGAGAATGAGAACAATGAGCCAAAAACCCGTTCTAATCAGAAACATTTCAGTGCCCCTTTCGATCCAGACGGCTGGTGTGCCGCCAACGACCTTCCCATAAGGTGAGCACACTATAGGCTGGAGGACGTAAGCGACTTTCACTACGGCGTCCCAATTTTGCTGGAAAATATATTTAAGTTTAAGAGATGTCTAAAGCTGCTCGCACCTGTAAAGCTTCTGATAACACGTACTAACGCCTGGAAAGATTGCATAAAATTTCACTAAGACTATCCGGCGCCTGCGCTGGCTGGTTTGACCAGGCGATGGCGGCCAACTCCCTGGAAGGGGCTGCCCGCCCCTTTGGCGTGTGCTTTCCGTTTTAGGCTTCCTTAAGCGCGCGCCGGGGATAATCAGAATCAAGGACAATCGGGGACGCGGCGGGCTGAAGGCCCGCTTCGAGATGCGAGTGTTTGCTCATCGAAGCGTGTGTGGTTTCGATGCCTATTTCGGCTCGCTCGTGCACCAGTCTGTCCGCAACGACGTGGTCGAAACGGCGCGCCAGCAATCCTTCATCGCGGCGCAATTGCTCGCCGGACTGCTCGCGCTCTGCATCTTCCCGCTCTATCTCGTTCTAACCGGCAAGCCGTCGCTGCTGGGCGCTCTCGCCTTTCTCTGGTTTCTATCGCCGATCGGCGTCGCCACCTTCTTGTCGCGCACCGGCCGGGTCGGCGCGGCGCACTTCATTTCGGCCGCGAACTTCGCCTGCCTGGTGACGTTCTCGGCCTGGTTCACGGGGGGAATCGCCTCCTTTCTCGTTCCCTGGATGATCGTGGTCCCCTTGGAGGCCGCACTCTCGACCGACCGGCGCGTGGTGGCCTGGGCGGCAGGGGTCGCCTGCCTCGGCCTGATCGTCCTTGCCGCGGGTGGCGCGTTTGGGCTGGTACCGGCAGGGCAGCCGCTACCGATGTCTCCCGCCATGCTCGCCCTGTTTGGCGCGATGAGCGCCGCCATCTATGCCGCGGGTCTCGCTGTGACGCTGCAACTCATCCAGGACCGTTCGGGGGAGGCCATCCGCATCGGCGAGGAACGCTACCAGCTACTGGCCGAGAGCACGACCGACATGATCACGCGGCACGACGAGCGGGGTCGCGTGGTGTTTGCCTCGCACGCGGCGCAGCAATTGCTGGGTGAAGCCCCGGCGACGCTTCACGGCGACGGATTGTTCGATCGCGTGCATGTGGTCGACCGGCCGGCCTATCTCACGGCGCTGTCGCGGTGCCACAGCAACAACGAGAGCACGACCATCGAGTTCAGGCTGCGGCAGAGGGGTGCCTCGGGCGAGGAAAGCTATCATTGGGTTGAGATGCGGTGCAGGCCGTTCGGAAGCGAGGCTTCGCGCGGGACGGGAGCGCTTGGCCTCATCCTCGCCGGCACCAGAGACATCTCGGAGCGGAAGGCCCAGGAGGCCGAGTTGTTGCGCGCGCGAGACGAGGCGGAGAGCACGAGCCGCGCCAAGTCGCAGTTCCTAGCCAATATGAGTCATGAGCTCAGGACCCCGCTCAATGCCGTGATCGGCTTCTCCGAGATCCTGAACCGTGAATTGTTCGGTGCCCTCGGCGAGCAGCGCTACCGAGACTATGCCCGGCTCATCCACGAAAGCGGCGAGCATCTGCTCAACGTCGTCAACGACATTCTCGACATGTCGAAGATCGAGGCCGGAAAGTTCAACCTCGTCAAGGAGCCGTTCGACGTCGCCTCGCTCGTCAATTCCTGCGCCGAGGTCATGCGTCACGCGGCGGAGAAGAAGCGAATCGCGGTGATCATCGAGGCGACCAACCTACCCGAACTCCTTGCCGACAAGCGCGCCAGCAAGCAGATGCTGCTCAACGTCATCTCGAACGCGATCAAATTCACGGAGTCCGGCGGTTGGGTCCGCATCTCGGCCCGGGCGGTTGATGGCATGATGGAACTCGTCGTCGCCGACAATGGTGTCGGGATCGCCGAGGAGGACCTGCCGACGCTCGGCGATCCATTCGTACAAGCCGAACGCTCCTGTAACCGGAGCCACGAAGGGGCGGGATTGGGTCTGTCGGTGGTCAAGGGGCTGACCCGCCTGCACGGCGGCAGGCTTGAGATCGCAAGCACGCTCGGGCAGGGGACCACGGTCAAGATTTTATTGCCCCTGGAACCAGCGCAGAGCGAATCACCCAATGGCTCACCGGAATTGTCCGCCGTGACCGCGGCTTGAAACCTGCAACCGGCCAGAAACGCGGCCGTGACGATTACGTTTAACAACTCTTTAGCTTCAACAGCCAAGATGGTGTTCGAGGGTTGGCGGGCGACCCTCGGCCAAGAACCTATCGAATCGAGCAATGAGCGTAGTGCTGTCACGGCTATTGTTTCTGGCATTTGTCGGCCTGACCGGCTTCATCACCTATAATGCGCTCTATTTACAGGATCGGCGTCCCGTCGCCGTACTGCCGACGCTCCCGAAAGTAACCGGCACTTCGGCGGAGTCCGGGATACAGCCGACAGCGCGTCTCAATCTACCGCCATTGCCGGCGCGGAACGCGTCATCACAACTCGTGACCGCGATCCAGCGCGAACTGGCGGTGCGGGGCTATGGGGGCGGAGCCGCGGACGGAAGCCTCCGCGAAGAGACGCGAAAAGCGATTGCGGCCTTCGAAAAGGACCATGGACTCCCGATCTCCGGCTCGCCTTCGGACGAGCTGTTGCGCCACATCCTCCTGGGCGAGACGGCGAGCACCGGTTCGGTGGCGGATGGAGCGGGCAGGGATGTGCGGCCGAGCTCGGCCTCGACGGTCAAAGAGGATTGGACCGTAAAACAGGTGCAGCAAATTCTCGCCGATCTCGGCTATGCGCCTGGCCCCGTCGATGGCGCGCTGGGAAGCGCGACCGAACGCGCCATGAAATCGTTCCAGCACGATAGAAAGATCGCCGAGACCGGGCGCATCGATCCCGAGCTGTTGCGCGAGATCAAGCGCGTGACCGGCCGAGACCTTACAGGTGTGGCTTTGCGGCAATAGCGGGTAGGCTCGGCCCTGTCATGCGCGTCACGAGCGAGATCTGGGTCAAGGCATATCTGCGCTACTGCCAGGTCGAAGGAGCGCCCGCCGTCGTCGTGCGCCGTGGCGACGAGCACGCCGGGGCGATCTACATCTGCGTCAATCGCCTGGATGGAACCGTGAAGCTGTACGGTCCCGCACCGGCGGGCCTCGAGATGAGCGCCGTCGAGCGGCGCTGGGTCAACTGCCTCCGCGCTAGTCCCGCAAGCGAGGGAGAGGCGGCTGGCTATCTCGCGCGGCAGACGAGCTTCGACACAGATATTTGGATCGTGGAGGTTGAGGACAGGGCTGGACGCCATTTTCTTGGCGATGCCGTCGTGGGGGAGTAAGGTTAAGTCTGTGGTTTAGACTTCGTTAACCCTACCCGCGTCCTAATGCGGTCTCGGGCGCTTAAGCGCCCCCCGCATTGGGTGGATGGAGACGGAGAATGGGGATCATCCTAGAATTCCGTCGGGCAGCGGAACCGACACCACGGGCGATCGAACCCGAGGATTGTGTTCTCGGTCACGTCATCATCTTCCCAGGGGTGAGGATCGAACGCCGGACCTCGGAGGAATCCCCGAGCGGCACGACGAGCCCTCCGCGCAAACGGGCGCAGCGCGCAAGGAAGAAGCAGCGCTAGTTCGGCGCGGCAGCGGGGGCCTCGGTTGGCGGCCCCGAATTCCCGACATCAGCTGGTGTATTGGGGTGCGGTCCGCAGGACGTGGCCTTTAGCGCTTCTTCGGCGCGGGCCGCGCGGCTTGGACCGGAAACCGGCGCACGGATGACGGCAACGCCTTCCTGCGCCGGAGAGGTCACGACGACCACGTGGTCCGCCTCTTCCGGAGCATCGACGCCGGCTTCAGCCACCGGCTGATCGGCTTTCGCGATGATCAGATCGAGTTGCGCCCGTCGCATGTCGGCGCCGGTCACGGTGTAAAAATTGTCCCCTCTCGGCGTATAGAAAGAGATCAACCACAAATCATTGGGGACGGCGGCCTTCAGCCGGACCGGTCCCTCCGCAAGGTCGAACCGGCAAAAGGCGTAGCGGACATCCGGCGCCATCATCGGGATGATCTCTTGATCGGGGCTTGCCGGCGGGATCTGGATCATGGTGTTGACCGGTCCGAGCGGGACGAGCCGCGCCCAAGCGTCTTTCGGCGCGAGCGCGGGAAGGGTGAGCACGGCCGCAATGTGAATGAGCCCCGCAAGCACGAGGCAGAGCAGGACATAGAGAATTGGAACTCTCAACTGCATGCCTTGCGCTCGATCTTGGGAAGCCGGTCGTCCGGTATCTGGCCGATGCCGGAAGTGTCCGTCTCACGCGGGCCGTAGATGCGCAACATCAATACCAGCGGTTGCTCCATCTTGCTTCCGCTCGGCAGCCAGTTCTCGGGACGGGCATGGCTGGCGAGGCTGATGCGATAGGTGCCATCGCTGCGGCGGATGGCCTCTTCGCTGTTGAAGCTATAACGCTGGGAGGGATTTTCGATCACCGACCCGTGGGCGTCGTAGAGGGCAATGGACCACCACCGGGCGTCGAGCGCGGAGCCCTCGATCGAATATTCGCAAGCCGAGGTAAGTTCATCCCCCTCGCTGTCGGTACGGGCGAAAAAGTAGCGCGCCGTGGTCGAGGTGAGGGGAAGCCGGCCACTGCGGGCTAGATGCGCCTTGGTGTAGGGGTCGGCATTCGGGTTCCCCTCGCTCATCCAGCTCGCCCAGGGTCCCACCCGATTGGTGGTGAGAGGGGTGCCGCGTTCGATCATGTACCAAGCCGAGCCGATGCCAAGCAGCAGCGCAACGGCAAAGGTCGCGATGAGAAGAAGTAGCCTGCGCATCTTAGGGGCGCCTCAGCCGAGCTAACCCAAATAAGGAGGAGCGGAAGCGGAAAGGGTCGGGAGGAACTTGTCAAGTCGGCGTGCGCCGTCGAGGGGAGACGGATGACGCTCCGCCTAGGGAGGTGCGGAGGCGCCAGCGCTGTCAGGGACAATTGGCGGCAGCTGCGGCGGGACCAGTTTGGGCAGGCTTTCGGCCGGATCAGGGACGGGTCCACCGGACGCCGAGGCAACGCTCGCCTTCGGGGTTGTCGCCGCTGGCGCCTCGACCCGGTTCGGAGCCTTGGTATCGACGGGAGCGAGCGAGGGCGCTTCACTCAGCAGCTCGCCGATCTTGTCCAGAATCTGCCGCGTCGCGCTCGACATGTCCTTGACGCTCTCGGCCGTCGGGGGCGGGATGACCACGTCGGAGTCAGTCGCCATCGCCTGCTGCATCTGAGCGAGGCGCTCCTGTTCGGCAATCTGGAGAGGATGTAGCGGGATGCCCGGGATCTGCGGGATGTTGTCCGTGTCGTGAGCGAGAACGAGGAAATTGTGCCAAGTCTCGGCCGGGAAGCTGCCGCCCGTCACCCGCGCCATGGGTGTGAAGTCGTCGTTGCCAAGCCAGACGCCCACGACGTATTGGCCGGTGAAGCCCATGAACCAGGCGTCGCGATAGTTGGAGCTCGTTCCCGTCTTTCCCACCGAATTGGTGAAATCTAGCTGCGCTTTGCGCCCGGTTCCAGCCAGAACGACGCCTTGGAGCATGCCGTTGAGGGTTTCGACCACCTTGCGATCAAAAATCTGTTTGCGCTCGGGTTCGTCGCGCTGGTGGGAGTAGAGGAGCTCGCCCTGTAGCGTATTGATCTCCTCAATGGCGTAAGGGTGGACCTCGAGACCCCCCGCGGCGAACACAGCATAGCCGCCGGTATGGTCGAGCGGCGTCATCCCCGTGTCGCCAAGCGCCATGGAACAGGTCTTCTTAAGGTATGTGATTCCCATCTTTTGCATATTGGCGAGGACCTTTTCGCGGCCCACAGCGAGGGAAAGCTTGACCGCGATGGTATTGACCGACTTCGCCAGCGCATCTTTCAGCATCATGCGCCCGCGGAAGCCGCCGGAATAGTTCTTCGGTGACCAGCGGCCGCAGCTGACAAAACCGTCGCTCATGACCGATGTCGGCGTGTAACCGTTCTCGAGGGCGGTGAGATAGACATAGGTCTTGAACGAGGAACCAGGCTGGCGATAGGCATGCGTGGCCCGATTGAACTGGCTCTCGCCATAGTCCTTGCCGCCGACAATGGCGCGCACGGCGCCGTCGGGCTCCATGGCGACGAGCGCGCCTTGGTCGAAGGAGCGCGCACGGCCATATTGCACCATGGTCTGCTGGAGCGACTGATCCGCCATCTTCTGCAGGCTGATGTCGACGGTGGTTCTGGCGGCGATGATATGCTGCTTCTTGTCCCGCATGAGCCGTTGGACTTCCTCGAAGGCCCAATCGAGGAACCAATCCGGGCTATAATAATCGCCGCGCTCGACGATCTTGGCCGGGTTCATGCGGGCGCCGTAGACTTGGCCCTCGGTGAGGTAACCGGCCTCCACCATATTGGTCAGGACTTCGTTGGCGCGTGCGCGCGAGGCGGCAAGGTCGATATGCGGGGCGTAGCGCGTGGGCGCCTTGAACATGCCCGCGAACATCGCCGCTTCGGCCAAGTTCACGTCGCGGATCGACTTGCCGAAATAGAACTGGGCCGCCGCCTCCACGCCATAGGAACCGCCGCCGAGATAGGCGCGGTCGAAATACATCTTGAGGATCTCGCGCTTGGTGTAGTGGTTCTCGAGATAGACGGCGATGAGGGCCTCTTTCACTTTACGGCCGAGGGACCGCTCGGGCGAAAGGAACATGTTCTTCGCCAATTGCTGGGTGAGGGAGCTGCCGCCCTGCACCACCGAGTCGGCGCGGGCGTTCTCGGCGAGGGCGCGGATGGTGCCCATGACGTCGACGCCAAAATGCTCGAAGAAGCGTCGATCCTCGGTCGCCAGCGTGGCCTTGATCAGATAGTCTGGAAGTTCCTCCAGCGGCACAGAATCGTCGCGGAGAAGCCCGCGCTTGCCGATCTCGTTGCCGTAGCGGTCATAGAAGGTGACGCTATATTCGTCGGACAGGTTCATCTTGCCTTGCGCGACTTCGAAAGAAGGGAGTGCGAAGGCAAGCAAGACAAGCAAGCCGCCAACGCCGAGCGTCAGACCCTCGCAGGCGAGCTCGTTAAGTGCACGGAGAAAGCCCTTGACCTCGAAGCGGCCGAAAAAGGTGGAATAGCCGGCCCACGCATCCTTGAGGCCGATCCAAGCGCCATAGAGACCCGAATCGATGCTCGAATCGATCGCGAGCCAATCGATGAGCTTGCGCCTGCGATTGCCTTGTAGAAAGTCCCGCAACTTCGCCCTGACCTATGCGCCACGCGCTAGAAGCCGGCCTCGCGCGCCCAATTCCGCCGACCGGATGGGCAACCCGGCTATGCAAACTATACCGTGATTGCGGCCTTTTATAGGGGAAAGCGGGCGGTTAGAACGGGCTCCGGGGCCGCAGGGAGGTGAAAGTCAGTTCAGCCGCCGAGGGCCAAGGTTCAGCATGCTCGGAGCCTTGAGGCCGAGGGCGCATCCCCGTCGTCCGAGCGCGACGCCAGTGGGCAAAGCGACGACGGACTGGCATTGAGTCGCAGCATCCGTTGCACCGCCGTGGCGGGGATGGTGATCACGCCGGAGGCTTGGTCCCAGGCGCCGCCCCCATCGCTCGCGCCAAGATTAGGCGCCAGCACCTTGGCCTCGCCGCCGTCTTGCACGAGGAAGCCGACCGAGATGCACAGATGCGGACGGCGAGGCTCGATCTGCTCGAGCCACTGCCAGTTCGGCATCGGCTGGCCGCTGTCGAGCCATTCGATCAGGACGAGGGGAGGGGAGTGCTCGTCGGTCATGATTGGGCGCCTCTCGAGTTTCTCTGGGCGCTATCTTGCCTGGGAAGTGCTCAAGAAGCCTCTGCCGCCATCCGCAAATTTTCGGAAAAATTTGGGCCGGAGCTCAGGCCTTGAGCAACCACGGCGGGCTCACTTCGCGGCCTCGTAGCCCTTCTCCTTCATGCAAGCGATGTAGTCCTCATCGACGGCCCCGGGCCGCATGCGGGAGACGATCGCGAGCACGGATTTGATGCCCCTGTCCCGCGTGCGCGCCTTGCAGGTTTTGGTAGCCTCCTCCAGCGCGGCGGCCTCGGTCTCTTGCTTCGTCGGTTTCGACTCGGCCGCGGTGAAGACACGGGGAGCCGGGCCGGCAAGACTGCAAGCCGAGAGTGCCAGGCCGAGTGCGCATAGGGCCGCGATGGAAGCGGCAGCTGTTCTTATTGCCATCACCCGCGAGCCAGCCTCAATCACGATCCATTGGCACTGAGCGGTTCGACGCGAAGCGTCGCGCCGCCGATATCGCTTCGGCACCTCTGCGCGGGATGGCGCGCTCCTACCATAGATACGGAACCAGTGCCCCCTCTAATAATAGCCTTGCCCGGGGGTCGAGGGGAGCGGCCATTGTCACCCCCGCGTTTCACGATGGCGTGAGGGCAGACAGCGCCGCTCGTAAAGCCTCTCCCGCCGCCGTAGCATCGCGCGGATTGTGCTCCTCGGTTTGAGGCAGAAGGAGGCCTGCAGATGCGAATTCGTTTGGTTGTATTTATTGGCTTAGCCACTCTCGTCACAGCATTGCCCACAATGCCGGTGCGCGCGGCCGATTGCGGCCAGGGGAGCACCGAGGACAAGATTGCCTGCCTGCAAAGCGCCTTGGGCGAACTCGAAGAAAAGGTAGCGACGCTCACCAAGGACTTGAAGACGAAGGCCAAGGATGTCGATTCGATCAAATGGTACGACCGCGTGACGCTGATGAATGAGGACATGCGCATCTATCCGCGCTGCATCGACAATCCAGGACCTAACTCCCAGAACATCACGGACCTGTTTGCCACCTCCTGCGCCAAGGTTCCGTCCCAGACCTGGTTGCTGCGCAAGCCCTACAAGTAACAGTAGTTGGCTCGGCTCGGGCGTCTTTCCCTGCGTCGATCTGGCGCGGGAACCGCTTCTCGCGAGGCCAGTTGTGCGGTCCCTACCCAGGAATGGCTCCTGGGCAAGATCAATAAAAGGAAGACCCCCATGATCAGGACTTACGTCACGTCGGCGCTTGCAGGCGCCTTTGTGCTCGGACTTGCCACGGCGGCCGTGGCGGCAACCAAGGGCCAGTTCGACAATATGTGCGCGGAAGGACTCGCCATGCACAAGGAGATCAAGACCAACTGCGCCGTGAACGCCGACTACAAGGGCAAGACCTATTGCTTCGGCAACGAGCAGGCGAAGAAGGATTTCATGAAGGACCCTGCGGCTAACCTCACCAAGGCCGAGGCATATTATAAAGACCATCACAAAGGCTAAGCCCCTAAGGGGCCGAGGAAGGCAAGGGGCCCTTTCCTCGACGATCGTTGGGTCGGATCGCCTCTTGCGTCTTAACCTTAACCAATTGTTCAAGATCCGCTGGCCCAGCCCTCGTAGTGGTGAAATGATTTGAACGTGGTGGTCACTACCCTGCGATCACCCCTTTGGTTGGGAAACCCCGGTCATTGTCGGCCGGGGTTTCCTTTTTCGGCCAGAATAGGAATTAATTCACAATTATATACTTGACACCACACGCGCGGGGGCTAGTGGTTTCGCAGAATTGGGATATTATTGACCCATCCTTGAAGGACTTATCGATGGAAAAATCACCCGACAAGCCATTCAGCAAAGCTGAGGCTCAACGTCGCTTTGAGCAAACCGTACGCGGTGCTCTGAGTACGCCACCAAAGCCGCTCAAACGTCCGCCAGCTGCCAAGCCTAAGGGGCCTTCGAAAAAGATGGGACGGAAGCGCAAATCTAAGCCCTAGCGAGGGGTTGCCATGATTTCTAACAGCCCTTTCCAGCACCGCTGATTCGTGTGCGCTATCTCTCTTGATTGAAGTCGGCTGCTGTTCGCGCGCCCGATCAGGAGAATCTAACGACCTCTCATGCGCAGAGTTTTGGCTGATCTCAGCCATGCCGACCCCCTCCTGGGTCATACCCATTAGAGTAAATGGGGATATGGTTCCACAATAGCACTTATAAGATACTGAAACATATATCTTTTTCGATATGAAAAACTTTACCGCACGATCTGATCTAGGTATGGCCCAGGATGGGGGTCGGCATGGCTGAGATCAGCCGAGACCAATTGGCTTGTGGCGAAGCCACAGAGAGGCCGCCCTGTTGATTGACAGGCGGCGATTTTTCTGCGTTCATGGTTAGGAGACTTGATCAGCCGACCATGCAGGGTTCCAAGGCCCTGCATGGTCGCTGACTGATTAGGTCGCTGACGAAACGAGTTAGCCCCTCGCCGTCGGCATGGAAGCCGGACAAAGTGCTGTCACGGCCTGCATTTCCTATGCAGCCACGATGGCACGAATCCGCCTTCCATTCAAGGGGTTTGCCTTGAAGGGAGGGTTCAATGCGTCGATACCATCTCAGAATCTGATCATAATTTTGCGCTGACGCGCTTGGTCGGGGACCGCTGCATGTGCGGCTGTTGCCCGACCCTCACCACCAATATCATTGAAACAGGCGCGAGGCTGGATGCCTCGCGCCATCCTTCCAGATAGAGGCTGACATGACTGACGAACCGACGGATGAAAATGGTCCGAATGCGCCGGCCGCTCCGAAACTTGCCACCAAGAAAAGGCCCAGGGTGGCGACGCGGCAACAAAAGCGAGAGCGTGAGCAGAGCAGCATCCAGTTTCCATATATGGATCTTGAAGCTGCAATTTCGGTTGCTCGCGCCATATTGAGCGGCGGTGGCGTTGCTCTCTCTCGCGACCAATTGGCGGGGGTGATGAATCTTGCTTCTGGAAGCGGGAACTTTGTTCAGAAGGTCGCGACCTCGAGAATTTTTGGACTCGTCACTTTTGCCGGCGGCAAATACGAACTCTCGAATTTGGGGTTCAGCATTCTGGATTCAGACGAACGCAAACAGAAGGTGGCACGGGCTGAAAGTTTTCTAACCGTACCGCTGTACAAGCGCACTTATGAGGAGTTTAGGGGAAAGCAGCTGCCGCCACGGCCCCACGGCCTAGAGCAGGCGTTTGTCAAGTTCGGGGTTTCCATCAAGCAAAAGACAAATGCGAGGCTTGCGTTCGATAAGTCAGCTACCCAAGCCGGGTTTTTCCTGAACGGTCCTGATCGGCTTATCCAGCCGATAATTGGGGTGTCCGCTTCGAGCGAGCGGGGGCGGCCCACGGCAGATGACAACGGGAACCTGCCCGATGAGATCGCGCCACCGGAAAGGACACTACCGGTTGTCAGTGGATTGCATCCCTTTATCGAGGGCCTGTTGGACACGCTTCCTGAACCGCACACGAACTGGACTATCGAAGGTCGTGCCAAGTGGCTGCAAGCGGCAGCCCACATTTTTGACCTGATCTACAACGGTAGCGGCGAAATCGACATCAAGGCTAAACCAGACCCGAACTCGACGGAATAGAGGCGACGCAGATGCCGATTAACGATCATCCAGCGCCCGGCACCATTCTGGTCTGCGATTTCAACGGCACTTTCCGAGAACCGGAGATGGTGAAGCCGCGATGCGTTATCGTTGTCAGCCCAAAAATAGGGGGCCGCGCCAAGTTATGCACCGTTGTGTGCCTAAGTTCGACCGCACCTCATCGCGCGATGCCGTACCATTGTCAGCTCGACATTAGACCGAACTTGCCGCTCCGATGGGAAAGCGATGGCATCTGGCTAAAGGGCG
>JBBQKN010000051.1:0-14966 GCA_038326945.1 Hyphomicrobiales bacterium | reverse complement strand
GGCACGATCTACGATTTCGCCGGCGGCAGCCGCGAGTTCCGCTCCGCCAGCAGTGATTTCTGGGTTACGCTGTTTCTGGCCATCATCTTCATATATCTGGTGCTGGCGGCCCAATTCGAAAGCTTTATCGATCCGCTCATCATCATCTTGACCGTGCCGCTCGCGGCGACAGGCGCGTTGCTGGCATTGACGCTCACCGGCGGTACGATCAGCGTCTATAGCCAGATCGGCCTGGTAACCTTGGTCGGGCTCATTACCAAGCACGGCATTCTGATCGTCGAGTTCGCCAATCAGCTCCGCACGCAAGGATTCCCGATTGGCGAAGCCGTGGTCGAGGCGGCCACCTTGCGCCTCCGACCCATTCTGATGACGACCGGCGCCATGGTGCTCGGGGCGGTGCCGCTCGCGCTCGCCACCGGGGCAGGGGCCGAGAGCCGTCAGGATATCGGCTGGGTCATCGTCGGCGGCTTGCTAGTCGGGACCCTGTTCACGCTGTTCGTGATCCCCGTGGTCTACACCTATCTCGTGAGCCGCGAGGTGAAGCGCGCGAGCCCCGACGAGGAGCGCGCGCTAGCGGCAGCGCTTACGCTGCCCAAGCCAAAGCAGCTCGAAGCCGCGGAATAGGTTCCGATCATGGCGCTGCTGCCGGCAGCCATGGCGACCGTGAGGCCGCGTGCAGCTGAGATCAGACAAGGCGGCTGCGAGTGCGGGAGGGAGCGCATACGCCTTCATACCGGCAAAGGCCGATATGGGGTTCGTTGCAGTTCAGGCTCTGAGGCGGCGTTCGCCAGCGGCCAGGGGCTCAAAAAAAAGAAGAGCCCCGGCGCGGGGATTGCCAGGGCTCATACGCATTTCACAGAACGCACTACCACCCAGACACACTACAACTGGGTCCCTAGAGCATGCCTCGGGCCTATGGCAGTTTTTTGACGCTTTCGTGTCAATCTCGCTTTTTGCAACAAGGATTTGCGGGCTTCGCTTCACTCGCCATGGTTGGTATGGGAGGGGCCTCCCTCCGCCGGCCAGAACCCGGACATGAGCTTGTCTGGAGGGCCAGCCCATGCACAATGGGCCGGCACTTCCGGCACGGTCGCCAGGAAAACATCGAGGGTGACATAGAGATGCGGTGGCGCGGCGAAAGAGAGAGCGACAACGTCGAGGATCGGCGCGCCGAGGGCGGGCGCGGCGGCTTTCCCTTTCCGGGCGGCATGCGCTTCCCCAGCGGCGGAGGACGTGGCGGGGGCGGCGGCGGGATCGGCATCGTCGGTCTTCTGATTCTTCTCGGTTTGATGTTCTTCTTCGGCGTCGATCCGCGCGTGATCATGCAAGGAAGCTCACCCGGCGGCGATCAAGGCGGATTCCCAGACATCCGCCTGCCGCAATCGCGGCCCGACGCCACCAATTTCCCCAGGCCCGGCCAGCAGGGACCGCAAATCCAGCGGCCGCAAACGACCAGCACCGACGACCTCAAGCGTTTCGTCGCCGTGGTTTTGGCCGAAACCGAGGACGTCTGGCGCAATGTTTTCCGCCGTTATGGCGAGTCCTACAACGATCCGAAGCTGGTGCTGTTCAGCGGCGGCGTCCGCTCGGCCTGCGGCGTGGCGATGTCGCAAATGGGTCCGTTCTACTGCCCGGCCGACGAGAAGGTTTACATCGACCTCGATTTCTACCGGGAGTTGAAGGACCGGTTTCGCGCTCCGGGCGACGCGGCCCAGGCCTATGTGATCGCGCATGAAGTCGGCCACCACGTGCAGAAGCTGCTCGGCATCATGGATCAGGTCGAGGGGGCGCGGCAGCGGATGAGCGAGAGGCAAGGCAACGCGCTTCAAGTCCGCGTTGAGTTGCAGGCAGACTGTTTTGCCGGCGTCTGGGCCAACCAAGCGCAGGAGACCAAAGCCATCTTCGAGCCCGGCGACATCGACGAGGCCTTAAAAGCGGCAAGCGCTATTGGCGACGATCGCATCCAGAAGCAGACGCAAGGCTATGTCGTGCCCGATTCCTTCACTCACGGTTCGTCCGAGCAGCGCGTCCGCTGGTTCCGTCGCGGCTTTGAGACCGGGAAATTGGACCAATGCGACACGTTTAACGCCAAGGACATTTAGCGATCGCGGCGCCTTTGTTTCTCGGCGGTTAGAGCGAGGGAAAGCTAGAATGCATCGCCGGCGAAGACGGTCGCCTCGCACGGCATGCTTGCCTTCTTGAACAACCCGCAAGCCTGCATGGCCTCCGCCGCGCTCGAGAATGGCCCGGCGATAAGCCGCCACTTCTTGTCCGGGGCGATGACGCGCCGCGCCTGGAGGCCGGCGACGAGCGCGGCATGATTGGTGAGAAGGTCGCGCCACATCGACCGGATCGCGTCCTGCTTGTCGACGGCCCCGATCTCGATGCCGAACCTGGTGGTTCCGGGCGGAATGGACGAGGGCGGCGTCAGCGCCGCGGTCTCGGTCGATGCCTCGGCCGACTCTGAAACCCCTTCCTCGGGGTCGTCGGTGGTCACGGCCGGCGCCGACGATGACGCCTCGGCCGCGTCTTCGGCCGGCTTCTGTTCAGGCGCGGGCAGCGCCGCCGCATTGGCCTGAGCGGGCTTCTCGCTCGGCTTGACCGGCTTCGGCGCCGCCACTGGCGCTGGCGCCGGAGGGACAGCGGCCGCGGGCGGAGCGGAGACTGGATCTGGCTGTCTCATGGCCCCGGGGGCGGGGGGAGACGTCGTGACCGAGGTCGATGTGGTCAGAGCTGCGACCGGTCCCAGCACCTTCTCCAACGGTTTCAGGCGCGTGCCGAGCTCGGCCACCTGGCCGGAAAGATCGCGCACCGTCGATCTGAGCTCGGTTAGTTCCCTGTCCTTGGCCTCGTTCGCCTTCACCAAGGCTGAAGCCTGCTCCGCCGACAAAGCTGGCGGGGAGGAGGATGGCGCGGGCGCCGGCGTTGGCGCAGCGGCGGGGCTGGCCATCGCCGCCTCGACCCGGTTCTTGGTCGCGGGGTCGGTGACGACGCGAAACAGATAGGCGGCCGAGAACACGGCCAGCAAAATCCAGAACCCGGCGAACAGCCCCGGGACCCAGCTCCGCGTTCCACTCCGGCGATCCTTAACGAACATGGATCTGACAAAGCCTCCCCTAAGATCTTAAATCTACGCCGAAAAGCGCCGGCAATATGGCTCCGCCGCATTTTGCCGAGTAGCTTGCAGAGATTACTCGGTCTAGTTTCCGGGTCAATTTCCGCGTGCAAGCATGATATCGGAAGCACCCCTAGTGGCTCTCATCTATTCTTTCCATTAGAGAGGTCCCGAAGCGACGCGTGGCGGCGACGGTTGGTGACGGATTCAGAAAGACTATTGGGTTAAGTCTCTCCTCTGCGCTAGGAGCTTTCGGGCCGGTCCCGACTCGATCTCCGGGGCGCCTTGTCGGTGAATAGAGGCATGATTCAAGGTTCAGTTCTTGCCCTCGTCCTTGCCGCCGGCAAGGGCACGCGGATGAAGTCGGAGCGCCCCAAGGTGATGCACACGCTCACCGGCGCGCCGATGCTCGCCCATGTGCTAGCGACGGCCAAGGCGGCCTCCGCCGATCGGGTCTGCGTCGTCGTCGGCCCGAACATGGAGGAGGTGGCAAGCGCCGCGCTGGGGGTCGACCCTGACGTCGCGAGTTTCGTGCAGTCCGAGCAGCTTGGCACCGCCGATGCCGTCAAGGCCGCCGAGGCTGGCTTCGCCGGATTTCCGGGCGCCGTGATCGTGCTTTATGGAGATACTCCACTACTGCTTGCCGAGACGCTGGATCGGCTCCGCCGCGAGCTCGACGATGGTGCCGACATCGCCGTGGTCGGCTTCGAGGCGTCCGATCCCACGGGCTATGGCCGCTTGCTCCTGGACGAGCGCGGCCGGCTGATCGGCATCCGCGAGGAGAAGGACGCAAGCGAAACCGAGCGCGCGCTGACGCTGTGCAATTCCGGCATCATGGGCTTTCGCAGCGCCGAGACCCTGGCCCGTCTCCTGTCGCGTATCGGCAATAAGAACGCCAAGGGCGAGTACTACCTGACCGATGCCGTAGCGCTGGCGCGCGCCGATGGGCTCGATGCCCGCCTGGTGCGATCCGAGGCGGCGGAAGTCCTGGGCGTGAACTCGCGCGCCGAGCTGGCTAAGGCCGAGGCGGTGATGCAGCATCGCCTGCGAGAGAAAGCCATGGCGGGAGGCGCGACGCTGATCGCGCCGGAGACCGTGTTTTTCAGCCACGACACCGAGATCGGCAAGGACGTGCTGATCGAGCCGAATGTGGTCTTCGGCCCCCGCGTCGTCATCGGCGACAATGTCACTATTCTGGGGTTCTGCCACATCGTCGGCGCAACGATCGGCGCTGGCGCGGTGGTCGGGCCATTTGCGCGGTTCAGGCCCGGCACCGACCTTGGTCCGAATGTCAAAGTTGGCAATTTCGTCGAGATCAAGCAGTCCGAGATCGCCGCAGGGGCGAAGGTCAACCATCTCACCTATATCGGCGATGCCAGCATCGGCGCCGCCGCCAATATCGGCGCCGGCACTATCACCTGCAATTATGACGGCTTCGCCAAGCACCGGACCGAGATCGGCCCTGGCGTCTTCATCGGCTCTAACACCTCGCTGGTGGCGCCGGTGAAGATCGGGGAGGGCGCGTATATCGGCTCCGGCAGCGTCATCTCCAAGGACGTCTCGGCGGATGCGCTGGCGCTAAGCCGCGCGCCGCAGGAGGAGCGCCCCGGCTGGGCCGCGCGGATCCGCAAGCGCCGGGGTGGCGCGAAGAAGCCGAAATAATCGGAGTTCGCAGATGAATTGCCGCCGCTTTTCCACTTTAAGCAGCTAACGGACAGAGTCGAAAACTGGAGTAGTACGGATGTGCGGCATTGTTGGCGTCCTCGGTAAGGGGCCGGTCGCGGGACAACTTGTCGACGCGTTGAAGCGCCTCGAATATCGGGGATACGACTCCGCCGGCGTCGCCACGGTCGAGAACGGCGTGCTTGGCCGCCGGCGCGCCGAGGGCAAGCTGCGCAATCTCGAATCGGTCCTCAAATCGGCGCCCCTTCTCGGCGACACCGGCATCGGCCACACCCGCTGGGCCACGCACGGCAAGCCGACGGAAGCCAACGCCCATCCGCATATGACCGACGACGTGTCGGTCGTGCACAACGGCATCATCGAGAATTTCCGCGAGCTGAAGGAACAGCTCGCCGCCGATGGAGCCGTGTTCACGAGCGATACCGACACCGAGGTCATCGCCCACCTCATCACCCAGGAGATGCGGGCCGGCAACGATCCGGTTCGCGCCGTGTTTCACACCCTGAAGCGGCTGCAAGGCGCCTTCGCGCTGGCCATGATCTTCCGCGGCTATAACGACCTCATGATCGTGGCGCGCCAGGGAAGCCCGCTCGCCATCGGCTTTGGCGACGGCGAGATGTTCGTGGGCTCGGACGCGCTCGCGCTCGCCCCCTTCACCGACGAGATCGCCTATCTGGAGGATGGCGATTGGGCCGTCTTGACCCGTGCGGGCGTGGCCATCCGCGATCGCACCGGCAAAGCCGTGAAGCGGCCCGTCACGCGCTCGGTGGCCACCGCGCTCCTCGTCGATAAGGGCAACCATCGCCACTTCATGATCAAGGAGATCCATGAACAGCCGGAGGTTGTCGGCCATACATTGGCGAGCATCGTCGATCTGTCGGCGGCCCGCATCGACCTGCCGGACCTTCCGTTCGATTTCGCCAAGATCGGACGCCTGACCATCACAGCCTGCGGTACGGCCTTCTATGCCGGGCTCGTTGCCAAATATTGGTTCGAGCGCTGGGCCGGCCTGCCCGTGGACGTCGACGTGGCCTCGGAGTTCCGATACCGCCAGGCGAGCCTCGATCCCAACGGCGCCGCGCTGTTCATCTCCCAATCCGGAGAGACGGCGGATACGCTCGCGACGCTGCGCTATTGCCGGGCGAAAGGGCAGCGCACTCTGTCGATCGTCAATGTCCAGGAATCGTCGATCGCGCGGGAATCGGATGGGGTGTTGCCGACCCTCGCCGGACCGGAGATCGGCGTCGCCTCGACCAAGGCCTTCACCTGCCAATTGACCAATCTCGCCTGCCTCGCCATCGTCGCGGGCAAGGCGCGTGGCCAGATCGGCGCGGCACTGGAGGCTGAACTCGTCCAGGCGCTGGCCGAAGTGCCGCGTCACATGGCGACCGTGCTCAGGGACGAAGAGCCCTATGAGGCACTCGCGCACAGACTGTCCAGAGCGCGCGACGTCCTCTATCTCGGGCGCGGTCAGAGCTATCCGATCGCGCTTGAGGGCGCGCTGAAGCTGAAAGAGATTTCCTATATCCACGCCGAGGGCTACGCCGCCGGCGAATTGAAACATGGGCCGATTGCGCTGATCGACGAGAACATGCCCGTGATCGTCATTGCGCCGCGCGACGATCTGTTCGAAAAGACGGTGTCGAACATGCAGGAGGTCGCGGCGCGCGGCGGTCAAATCGTGCTGGTGAGCGACGCCGACGCCGCGAGCGTTGGCTGCGACATCAACAGCCATCTGGTGCTGCCGCCGCTGCATCGCTTTGTGACGCCCTTGGTCTACGCCCTACCGGTCCAGCTCATCGCCTATTACACGGCGGTATTCATGGGGACCGACGTGGATCAGCCTCGAAACCTGGCGAAATCGGTGACGGTGGAATAGGCTGTAGCCTCGGATTTGCCTGATTTCTTTGTTTGAGCAACGCCATGGCGGTTCATCGGAAACGCCCCCTCCCGCGCGACCCGACATCAGGCAAGCGCCTCGGCCGATGCCTGATCGCGGCTGGCGGGCTGCTTGCTTTGGCGGGGCTGGGCCTCATGGCTCCGGCGCAGGCGCAAGAGGGGGATTCAGGCAGCCTGAGCAGCGGAACCTCGGCCTTCTCGGCCGGCAAATACGATTCCGCGGTGAAACAGCTCTCGGCCGCGCTCCGGAGCGACAGGATTTCACCCGCCAATGCGGCTAAGGCACTCTATTTCAGAGGCCTCGCCTATCAGAAGCAGGGTGAGCCCTCGCGCGCCATCGCCGACCTTGGCGCGGCGCTGTGGCTCGGGCTTTCATCGTCCGAGCGCGTCCAGGCCATGGTCAATCGCAGCCTCGCCTATCGCGCTGCCGGTCTGACCCGCGAGGCCGATAGGGAGCTTTCCTTGGCCCGCAACGAGGACAAGAACCGCGAAGTGGATCAGCTGCTCGCCGGTGGCGGCGTTTCTGCCGGCGGCTCCGCCGCCATCGCCGCGTTCTCGACCGAGGTGCATGAGGAGCAGTCCGGACGGACCAGCACCGTTCCGGCGCGACCTCTCAATAGCGCCGCCTCGCCAAACGTGAGCGCGCCGCCCACACGGACCGCCGACGCCGCGAGCGCCGAATCCTGGTCCACGACCACCCCCGAAGCCCCGTCGAGCGGTAATCGCCTCTCCCGCTGGTGGGGTTCGGTCAGCGGGTCTTCGAGCGAGCCCGAGCCGCCTCCGTCTGCCGCCGAAACGAGCGAGAAGCCGCCGGCGGCCTCCTCATCCTGGACCACACAAACCCAGGCGGCGCCCCCGGAAACGCGGGTCGCCACCGCGAGCCCCTCCGCGCCGGTGGCGGCCGCAGGCGGCGACTACAAGTTGCAGTTGAGCCCGACGCGTTCGGAAGAAGAGGCGAGGGTGCTCTGGCAGAAGGTCGCGAAAGAGAACCGCCAGCTCGCCAGCATCCAGCCGCGCATCGAGCGAACCGATATGGGCAATCTCGGCACCTTCTATCGGCTTCAGATCGGGCCCTTTCAGGACAAGGCGGAAAGTCTTAAGGTCTGCAACGCGCTAAAGCGGAGCGGAGTCGACTGTTTCCTCGTAACCCCCTAAACACGACCTCGCATCCGGCGCCGGGACTCGCCTGACGGGGCGGGCGTGGGGAACGGCGTCGCAGTTCCGCAAGCAACAGGGAATAACGTCGCCGCGCCGCTCGACAGACTGCACCTCTTTCGCTACCCGAAGGACTCATGAACACCACCAACGACCCCAAGCCGACGCCGACTGGCGCAGCGGCGGAGCTCGAGAAGGACCGGCTGCGGCAGCTCGTGAGCGCGGGGGACGAGCCTCCCTCCTCCCATCTCGGCGCGCGGCTGCGCGGCTATTTTCTGACCGGACTGATCGTCTCCGGGCCGATCGCCATCACCATCTATGTAGTGTGGTGGTTCATCAATCTGGTCGACGGCTGGGTCAAGCCGCTGATCCCGAAGACCTACCTGCCTGAGAATTTTCTGCCCTTCCCAGTGCCGGGGGTGGGTCTGATTGTCGGTATTGTCGGCTTGATGCTGATCGGCGCACTCACCGCCAATCTGTTCGGGCGCACGATCGTCAGCTACGGCGAAATGATGCTCGATCGCATGCCGGTCGTGCGCGGTGTCTATCGCCTGCTCAAGCAGATTTTCCAGACCGTGTTCAGCAAGAGCGGCGCCTCGTTCAAGCGCGTGGGGCTGATCGAGTTCCCCCGGCGCGGGCTGTTTGCGCTCGTCTTCGTCTCCGGGGATCCTCCCATGGAAGTCAGGGAGAAGGTCGGCAATGGCGAGGCGCTGATGACGGTGTTCATGCCGAACGCGCCCAATCCGACCACCGGATTCGTGCTGTTCATGCCGGCAAGGGACGTGACTCTGCTCGACATGGCCATCGAGGATGGGGCCAAGCTCGTGATCTCGGCGGGCCTCGTCGGACCGGAACAGGACCATCTGATGAAATTGGCGGAAGAGGCCAAGGCGCAGAAGCCGGTGCCGGAAGAAGAGCCGGTCGTCTGATCGGCGGCCTCTCGACTAGCCGGCGCGGATCAGTCTGATCGCGTCATCCCGCTCGAACAGATAGAGCAGGAGCTTGAGTTCCCCCGCCGCCGGACCCGTCAGCTCGGGGTCGCGCGCGAGCACGAGCCGGGCCTGATCCCTCGCCGCTTGCAGCAGCGCTTCATCCTCCGGCAGCCGCGCCACGCGGAAGGCCGGGAGCCCGCTTTGCCGTGTACCCAGCACTTCGCCGCCGCCGCGGAGTCTCAGATCTTCCTCGGCGATAATGAACCCGTCCTCAGTGCCCCGCATCACCGCGAGCCGTTTCCGTGCCGCGTCCGACAAAGGGTGCCGGTAGAGCAGAATGCAGGATGACTGCGCCGCGCCACGCCCCACCCGACCTCTGAGCTGGTGCAGCTGGGCGAGGCCGAAGCGCTCGGAATGCTCGATCACCATGATGCTCGCCTTAGGCACGTCGACGCCGACTTCGATCACCGTGGTCGAGACTAGGATCGCAATGTCGCCAGCGGCAAAGGCGGCCATGACCCTGTCCTTCTCCGGCCCCGACAGGCGGCCATGCACCAGTCCGACCTTGTCGCCGAAGCGCATGCGCAGCTCCGCATAGCGCTCCTCGGCCGCGGCCATGTCGAGGCTCTCGGATTCGGCCACCAGCGGGCAGACCCAATAGATCTGCGCCCCGCCGGCCACGGCGCGATCGATGCCATCCACTACCTCGCCGAAACGCTCGCTCGGCACCGTGCTGGTGGTAACCGGCTTCCGTCCCGGCGGCTTCTCGTCGAGCCGCGACACGTCCATGTCGCCGTAGCTCGTCAACAGCAATGTGCGGGGAATGGGGGTCGCGGTCATCACCAGCAATTCGGCGCCGCGTCCGCTTCCCTTCGCCTGAAGCCCGAGCCGCTGATGCACGCCGAAACGATGCTGCTCGTCGATGACGACGAGAGCGAGGTCGTTGAATTCGACCGGGTCCTGGAACAGCGCATGCGTGCCGATCAGAATATCGATGCGGCCCTCGCGCAACGCCGCAAGGATGGCTTCGCGCTCGCGGCCCTTCTCGCGCCCAGTGAGCAGCGCCACGCGCAAACCGGCGGGGAGGGCGAAGCCTTCGATGGTCTTCAGATGCTGCCGTGCCAGTAGCTCGGTCGGGACCATCAGCGCCGCTTGCCCTCCCGCCTCGACTGCGGTCGCCATGGCCAGCAGCGCCACGATGGTCTTGCCGCTGCCGACATCGCCTTGCAGCAGTCGGAGCATGCGGTGGGGTCCGGCGAGATCGGCGTCGATCTCGGCCAGTGTGCTCCGCTGCGCTCCCGTGAGCCCGAACGGCAGCGCCGTGGCGATGGCTTTCCGCAACTTGCCTGGCGCAATGAGGGCGCGGCCCGTGCTTCGCCGCAGCCGCTGGCGGATGATGGCGAGCGCGAGCTGATTGGCCAGCAGTTCGTCATAGGCAAGCCGCTGGCGGGCCGGAGCGTCGAATTCGAGGTCGGCATCCGTTCCCGGCGCATGCATGCGGCGGACCGCCTCGGCAAAAGCCGGCCATTGATGCTGCGCCCGCCAGCTCGCATCGATCCACTCGGGCAGCTTGGGGAGGAGCCCCAGCGCCTGGTTGATCGCCTTGCGCAAGGTCTTGTTGGTGAGGCCTGAGGTGAGCGGATAAACCGGCTCGAACAACGGCAGCTTCGCCGCGCTCGGGTCCTCGGCCCGGCCGGCCGGCTCGGCGCTGACCACATGATCGGGATGCGACATCTGGAGCCAGCCGTCATAGGATTCGAGCTTGCCCGAGACCAGACGCCGGCTCCCTACCGGCAGGAGGCGCCGGAGATAGGCCGGGTCGGCGTTGAAATAGACGATCTCGAAGGCGCCCGACGCATCCTCAACCAGCACCCGGTACGGCCCCCGCGCACCACGCCGGCGCGGGCCCCCGGAGCGATGCTCGGCCACGGTCGCCTCAAGCGTGACGATCTCGCCGATGCGGGCCTCGGCAATGCTCGGCGTGACCTGGCGATCGATCAGGCCTTGCGGCAGGTGCCAGAGGAGATCGATCACCCGCGCATGGGCCGAGCCGTGGCGGGGCGCCACGAGCTTGTTCAACAAGCCTTCGATCCGAGGCCCAACGCCACCAAGGCTCCGGGCGGGCGCGAAAAGCGGATTGAGCAGGGTGGGACGCATCGAGCGCAAGTATAGGAGTGAGTCGTCATACCGGCGAAAGCCGGTATCCAGCGGCACGGAACACGCAAAACAAAAACTGGACCCCGGCTTTCGCCGGGGTGACGGAGTTGGGGGATCGGGCGTCATTCCAGCAACAGCGTCCACAACTTGACAGGATGGAGCGGGCTCCGCTCTAACGGCAGACCCATGCCAAGCGAAGATCTTGCCCTCCGCCGCCGCCGCGCTCTTTACCGCGCAACGCATCGCGGCAGTAAGGAGTTGGACTTCCTGCTCGGCCGTTTCGCCGAACAGGAAGTCGAAACCATGAGCGATGCGGAAGTTTGTGTCATGGAACGCCTGATCGATACGCCCGATCCGGATATCGCGCTTAGTCTGTTCGAGGGCAATTCGCTGGGCGAGGCCGCGCTTGACGACCTCATGCACCGTTTGCGGCGCTTCCACGGCGTGACGCAGGCGCGCGCGGCCAAAAACTGACGCATCCGATGGCAGAGACAGCAAAGCCTCCACTTCTGCCCGTGAGCCCGCTTCTGGCTGGCGGCCGGGTCATTGCCAGCGGCGTGCCGGAAGGCCTCGACGCGGCCGTGCTCAGCGAGCTTGCGCGCAGCGCCGGCGGGCCGGGCGCCCCGAAAGCGATTTTGCACATCGCCCGCGACGGGCAGCGTCTGGCCACGCTCGAGGACGCACTTCGATTCTTCGCCCCCGACGTCAAGCGCCTGAGCTTTCCCGCCTGGGACAGCGTGCCTTATGACCGTGTCGCGCCCAATGCCGAGACCGTGGCCGAGCGGGTCGCGACCTTGGCCGAGCTGGCCGAGCGCGAGGTGAAGGCGGGTACGCCTTTGATCGTGCTCACCACGGTCAATGCCGTGCTCCAGCGCGTGCCGCCGCACGATTATCTCTCCACCTCGATGCAGCGGCTCGCGCCCGGCAATGTCGTGAGCATGGCGAGCCTGATCGAGCGCTTGGAGAGTCTTGGCTATGGCCGCTCGGGCACGGTGATGGACCCGGGCCAATATGCGGTCAGAGGCGGCATTCTTGATCTCTATCCTCCTGGCGCCATGCCGGTCCGCCTCGATTTTTTCGGCGACACGCTGGAATCGGTCAGGGCCTTCGACCCCGAAACCCAGCGCACCCACGCGCGGCTCGAGGAGATGATTCTGCTGCCCATGAGCGAGGCGCCGCTCGATCCAGAGGCGCGCAGGCGGTTTCGCACGCGTTATGTGGAACTGTTCGGTCCCGTCACGGGCGACGACCCGCTTTATGAGTCGGTCTCGGCCGGGCGCCAGCATCAGGGCATGGAGCATTGGCTGCCGCTGTTTCATGAGCGCCTGGAGACGCTGTTCGACTATCTGCCCGACGCGGTCGTGACCTTCGATCCGCTCGTGGACGATGCGCGCGCGAAGCGGCTTGAGCAGGTCGCCGACCATTATGATGCGCGCGAGCAGGCGCTGGAGCGCAAGGCCTTCGGCGCGCCACCTTATAATCCGGTGACGCCTGACAGCCTGTTCATGACCGAGAGCGAATGGCAGAAGGCGCTTCTCGGCCGGCCCAACATTGCGCTCGATCCTTTCGAGCATCCCGGCGCCGCAGGCGGGGAGGCGCGTGTCATGTCCTTCGGCGGCCGCCAAGGCCGGTCCTTCTCCGCCGAGCGGCAGACCGAAGCGGCCAATGTCTTCGACGCCGTGGTCGCGCATGTGGCGCGGCTCAAAGCCGATGGTAAGCGCGTGCTCATCGCCTGCTGGAGCAAGGGCGCCAGGGAACGCCTCGGGACCCTGCTGGCCGAGCATGGCATCGGCGACACGGCAGGGGTGGACTCCGTATACGAGCTGCTGGCGGCGTCCCCGGCGGCCACCGCAATCGCAGTGCTGCCGTTGGAAACCGGGTTCGAGGCGCCCGGCATCGCCGTCATCGGCGAACAGGACATTCTCGGCGATAGGCTCGTCCGCCGCGCCAAGGCCAAGCGCGGCAGCAATGTGCTCACCGAAATCTCGAGCCTCGCCGTCGGCGACCTCGTGGTTCACGCCGATCACGGCATCGGCCGTTTCGCCGGACTCACCACCATCGAGGCCGCCGGCGACCCGCATGATTGTCTCGAAGTCACCTATCAGGGGGGCGACAAGCTCTATCTGCCGGTGGAGAATATCGAGCTGTTGAGCCGTTACGGCTCCGACGAGTCCGGCGTGCAGCTCGACCGACTTGGCGGCGTCGGCTGGCAATCGCGTAAAGCGCGGCTCAAGAAGCGCATCCGCGACATCGCCGAGAAGCTGATCAAGGTGGCCGCCATGCGCGAGCTGCGCCAAGCGCCGGTGATCACGCCGCCAGACGGACTTTATGAGGAGTTTTCCGCGCGCTTTCCGTACGAGGAGACCGAGGACCAGGCGACCAGCATCAATGCCGTGCTCGACGATTTGGCGAGCGGGCGCCCCATGGACCGGCTGATCTGCGGCGATGTCGGCTTTGGCAAGACCGAGGTGGCGCTGCGCGCAAGCCTGCTCGCGGTGCTTGCCGGCAAGCAGGTCGCCGTGGTGGTGCCAACCACGCTGCTCGCACGCCAGCATTTCAACACCTTCACCGAGCGCTTCCGCGGGCTGCCGGTGAAGATCGCGCAAGCCTCGCGCCTAGTCGCCGGCAAGGAACTCGCCGAGGTAAAGATGGGCCTGACTAGCGGGGCCATCGATATCGTCATCGGCACCCACGTCCTTCTCGGCAAGGCCATCGAATTTGTCGATCTCGGCCTCCTCATCATTGATGAGGAGCAGCATTTCGGCGTCCAGCACAAGGAGCGCCTGAAGCAGCTGCGCGAGGATGTACATGTGCTGACTCTCACGGCCACGCCCATCCCCCGCACCCTGCAATTGGCGCTCTCCGGCGTGCGCGAGATGTCATTGATCGCCACACCACCGATCGACCGGCTCGCGGTCAGGACCTATGTGACACCGTTCGATCCAGTGATCCTGCGCGAGGCCCTGCTCAGGGAACGCTATCGCGGCGGCCAGACCTTCTTCGTCGTGCCCCGCATTGCCGACCTCGACGAGGCTGGGGCCTTCCTCACCGAGCACGCGCCGGAGCTGAAGGTCGCGCGCGCCCACGGCCAGATGGGCTCGCGCGAGCTCGAGTCGGTGATGAACGCCTTCTACGACCGCCAATATGACGTGCTGCTCTCGACCTCCATCGTCGAATCGGGCCTCGATATCCCGACCGCGAACACCCTGATCGTGTACCGTGCCGACATGTTCGGTCTCGCCCAGCTCTATCAGCTGCGCGGGCGGGTCGGACGGTCGAAGATCCGCGCCTATTCCTATTTCACCATCCCGGCCGATGCCCGCCTGACGCCTGCGGCCGAGAAGCGGCTCAAGGTGCTGCAATCGCTCGATACGCTCGGAGCCGGCTTCATGCTCGCGAGCCACGACCTCGACATCAGGGGCGCCGGCAATCTGCTTGGCGAAGAGCAGTCCGGCCACATCCGTGAAGTCGGCTTCGAGCTTTACCAATCCATGCTCGAAGAAGCGATCATGGCCTTAAAGGGCGGGGAGGGGGCAGTGATCGAAGATCAATGGTCGCCGCGGATCAATCTCGGCACCTCGGTGCTGATCCCCGAGGATTATGCCCCCGATCTGCAAGTGCGGCTCGGACTCTACCGGCGCCTGTCGGCGGTCGAGACCCACGACGCCATCGAACTCTTCGCCGCCGAGCTGATCGACCGCTTCGGGCCCATGCCGGATGAGGTCAAGCATCTTCTCGAGATCGTCGAGATCAAGGGGCTTTGCCGCCAGGCGGGCATCGAGCAGATCGACGCCGGGCCGAAAGGCGCGGTCATCGCCTTCCGCAACAAAAGCTTCGCCAATCCGGAAGGGCTGATCGCCTTCATCGGCAAGCAGGGGGCCGCGGCGCGGGTGCGGCCCGACATGAAGGTGGTGCTGTTCTACGACTGGGAGAAGCCGAGCCAGCGGCTGCATGGCACCACGGCGGTGCTGCGCAATCTCGTCCGCATTGCCGAGCAGGCCAAGGCGGCGTGACCCGTCAGTTCC
>JBBQKN010000050.1:0-15361 GCA_038326945.1 Hyphomicrobiales bacterium | reverse complement strand
ACTCATCGAGCAAAGTTGGGGTGGCCTGCGCTCTGACGCAGATGATCGACATGGCGCCACCAATGATCGCGGCGATAAGTTTTGAAGGATGCATGGGTCAAATTCCTAGGGACATTGGCGGGTTCGAGACGATCGTAACTTACAAACAATCTCTACGCTCTAAAAAGCACTCGCTGGATCAGGCCGCCGGAATCTATCGAATCGTCCTGGGTTTACGGCAGTTGCTTTTTCGCCAATGTCCGCTGCGGGCACTAAAGCAGACCAAATTCCTCGCCGCCGCAATGTCCGCTAATGACCCAAAGCGGACGTCTCTGTGACCATTCCAATTCTGGTGAATCGAGTTGGTGGGCCGCCCAGCGCCGGCCCTGTTTCGTTTCGGCGCGGTCAGCACTTCGGATCGTTCCAGGACTTCACGCTTCCGTCGGGACACGTGATGGTTCCCTTGCGATCGCACAGCGCACGGCAATTCCCATAGACACGCTGCGCCTCCGATTTGGGTTCCACTGATCCTAACAGCGGAGCGCACTGCTTATGGCAGGGGGCCACTCCGTCGACATGGGTGGTACTGCCTTGGGGCTCGCAGCATAGAATTTGAAAGCCCGTCGCGCAGCCCCCCGGCCGCTGCGACATATATTTCCAACCCTTGGGACATGTTGGCTCGCACACGGGTGGCGTTCCCGACCATTCGCACTCTCTGGCTTCGGCCCGGGGCAAGCTGCCAAGAAGGAGACATCCAGCCAATACAATGAGCACCAGCTTCGCAAAGAGTAATCTCGTTGATAGGGAGACTAATGAAACGATGACACGCAACATATAGCTCATGGCCTTACCTCCCATCGGCTTTTAAAAAGTGTCTTTACCTACGGAGGTTGGTGGCCCGGCCGCAGCGTCCGCTGAAAGGGCGGAACAGACATCCCGAGCCAGCCTTTGCTTTGCGACACGGTTTGCGGCGGAGAGGCGGATGCGCTTGTGCGCGTGATAGACGCCAGAACAGCAAATCAAACAGGTCAGTTTCGCGGCGTATCTCATGACTGCAGTTCCCTTCCACGCCAAACGATTGTGAGGAATTGATGGAGATCAAGATGCGGACCGTCACGCTAGCCGAGCAGCAGATAGCATGCGCCCGATCTCCGTTCAGTGGACGATGAGCACCTCACAGTCAGCGCCTTTGGTACCCTCGGGGCAGCCGCAGACGCCGTTGTCGTACTCGATGTGCGGCGGTCTGCAATCAGGCTTGGGATCGGGCTTTCCATCGGGCACGATGATCGGATCGCCCATGGGGCTGGGGCCGGTCGACTTGCGTGGAGCCTCGCCGCAATTGTACCAGAGGTAATGACTGCAAACCGTATTGAAGCCGCCCTTCTGCTTGCAGTCCTCGCCCCAATTCGTGCATGACTGGCACTGAACGTGGCCCTGATATATACGTGTGGCGTTTGGATCGTAGGTAGGATCCCCGTCAGGGACGCAGTGCTCCTGAAAATCGCAGCAACGCACGTATGATCCGGTGAGGCAGGGGTTGCCGCCGTCGGTCTTGCTGCGCTTCGTGGAAGTCCAGCCGCTCGGACATTTGCCTTTGCAGAGGGGTGCCGTTCCGAACCATTTGCACTCGGCGGTGACCTGACGCTTTGCGTCGGCGATGCCGGGTGGAAACATCACAAGCGCGCCGGCTAGGAGCGAGAGGGCGATCATCCCTCGACGGCAATGCGATAGACGCGTCATGGCTCGCTCCTTAACTAGGGCAATGTGAGGGACACCCAACCCGAGCCGCTATAGACCCAGCCGTCTTGGCCCGGCCATTTCAGGTGGAACCAGGGTGTCCTTTTCTCGATGAGGGTGACGCCTTGCGTACCGGCGAACAGGGTGACACCGTTCCCGTTGGCATCCTTCTTCCTGTCGGCATCGTCGCCGCCCGGCTTGTTGAAGACGTCGACGTCCTTCACCACACCGAGGAATTGCTGCGCGGGCGGCGGCTGCGGCGTGTTAGTGAGGTTCTGCTTGCACCTGTCCAGCTGACCTTGAAGTTGACGTATGTCTTCTGCGGCGGTGGCCTCTGGAGTGATCGTGTAACCCAGGCAGAACCGTTCGAGTTCCGCCCGGCTCCGCTTCCAAATCCCATACTCGTTGAGGAACGGACAGTTGAGATTGCGAGCATCTTGCACGATGCCAACCATGCGGGCGCCGTAGTCTTTGCAGAACTGAGGGCTCACAACGGGCGGGGACGGGGCTATCCGCTTGTCGCAGATGATCCCGATGCCATTCACGTATCGTCCGTAGTTGATGTTGAGTCCTTTGCCGATCTCACCAAATAGACAAGATTGCTTTCCAAATCTGTCGCGAGGGCCGTTGCCGGCAAATTTCAGGTACGTGGTGGCGACGTTCACGGCTCCGGTGCAGTACAACTCGAGCGACGCTACCTGCCGGTCCTCGTTGATTCCCACGCTGATCGAAGTGACAACCTGATTTCTCGGGCAAAGCACGGCGGGATGGAGCCCTCCTCCCGTCCCGCCGCGCGACGCGATGGACTTTGCGCCACCAAAGGTTCCGTCCGACTTGAGCTCGGCGCACAGCACGGCGATCTGGTCGATCCACGCGCCGGTTGCTCCGACCACGCCGACGAAATACTTGCCGGCTCCGCACTCGTCGCTCGCATGCGCATCTCCCGTGCTGCCATAGGGATCACGGAAGGTTTTCGCCGCCGCCGGCGCGCTCGTGGAGGCGAGGAAGACTGCGAGCACTCCGGCGAGGATCGCAAAGTCCGTCCCAGACAGAGAGAATTGCAGCGCACGCTTCATGGCCTCGAGCCCTGTCACGGCAGCTTGAGAGAAACCCAACCCGAGCCGCTGTAGACCCAGCCCTCATGTCCGGGCCATTTCACATCGTACCAGGGGGCTTGGCTTCCGATCAGCGTCACCTGTGCGGTGCCTTTGTCGAGCGATCCAATCTTGTCCCGGTCGTCACCGCCGGGCTTGCTGTAAAGGTCGACGCTCTGGAGCACCTCCACGAATTCCTGTTGGGGTATTTGCGGGGTCCCGGTTCCCGTGTCCGTCTTTGCCTTCCCGGTTGCCTTGACCGGCTTGTTGGCACTCTTGGCAGCCGCCGCCTTGGCGGCGTCGCGTTGTGCCGGGGTGACGCAAACATTGTCGCCGCGATAGCTGTCGCGCCATACATAGCCTGATCGGCATGTGCCGTCTGCCAAGCGGTAACGCTCCTCGGGCTTGACGCAGACGGTGTCGCCGTCAAAGCGCTCGCGCCAGACCATGCCCGCCGCGCAGAGAGCGGCGGGCGGGCCGGTAAAGGTGCCGCAGATGAGACCGAGGCCATTGACAAACTCGCCCCATCGAATGCTGAGCCCCGTTCCGAGTTCGCCCGCGGAACAAGAATTGCTGCGAAAATCTATATACGTGGTGACGTTACGGAAACGAGCAACGGAGCGGGTTAGCCAAGTCTTGACGTTCTTACATGTCATTTCGAGGCTTGTGAGATGGTAGTCCCTGTTACGACTAACACTAATTGAGGATACGGCTGAGTCCGGTGGACATAGAGCCTTCTGGAGAGCACCTCCAGTTCCGCCCCGCGACGAAAGGCTCTTGGCGCCGCCAAAAGTCCCATCTGGTCTAGGCGTGGCACACACCACCGAGATCTGGTCGAGCCAGTTGCCGGCGTTGCCTACGACGCCGACGAAATATGTTCCCTTGGGACATTCGTCTCGCGACAAGGTGCCTTCGTTCGTCCCGTAGATCTCGAAATCCCCTGCCGCAGCGGGCGCCGACGCCACGCTTAGTCCAATACAGATGAGAATCACCGCCAGCACGCCGCGCATGACATCTCTCCTCGTCTTAACATTGAAGTAGAGCCCTTCTGTCCTCCATCTTTTCCTCGGCGGGAGCCTGAGCACTGGCCTATTGCCTGGGCGACGTTGCACTTCGAAGCGGCATCGGGCGTCGTCGGTGAGGCCCAAGGTCGCTCAAGGCAAAACTGACGGTGCCATGCGTGCGCCGTGGCTCGCGTTCCCTATTTTTTTGGCGGCACGTTGGCTTGCAGCACCCCGGGGTTGTCGGCATTAAAGTTGCCCTGCTTCACGTAACGGCACACGAAATACTGATCGTTCTGGCACTTCGCTACGCCGCAGCCGAGCTTTGAGGTCTCCTTCCAGACGAGCTGCGTGAAGTGACGAACCTCCTTACTCCGGTCGGTGTCTCCCAAGTGATAGGATTTGATCGGATCGTCCCAGCGGTAATACTTGTTCTCGGCGTACCACCAATCGACCGCGTTTCTGGCGGTCTGGTTTGTTCCCCAATAGAGGTTCTCGCCGTAGCCTTTGTCGAAGCCTGAATGCTGGCGCGTGCAAGCGGCGGCCCAGCTCTGGGCGCCCGCAGCAAGGCCCGCGTCCCAGCTCAGCGCCGGCGATCCGTGGAGCGCTCGCTTTTCGTTGTGCGCTCTCAGCATATCCGCCAGTTCCGGAGGGATCGAGGCTGTCGTTGTGCCGCCCCCGCCGCCGGCCTTGGAGGCAGCCAAGCTGACGCATGCTGCTAGGGCCGATTGGCTCTGTTGGTAGCAAGAAGACATACTGACCGGATTACCGCTCAGATCGCAGACCGCCTTGTTCCGGCCAAAGGCCTCCTGGCACTGCTGGATGGATTTGCCGTTGGGGTCGAAATCCAAGCCGCCAGTGCCGCCGCCGGAGCTTGTGCCCGTCTTTGTTGGCGTCACCGGCCTGACCCCGGATATGCAGCAATTGTTCGCCTGCGCGCCAGGCGTGGCCGACTTCAGCCAGCAGCGCGCGTTCGGTCCTTGAATGCCCGGCTTGACGTATGTCCAAGATCTGCACTGAGCTTCGGACTCGCACGCCTTCTTGCAAAGCAGCTCGGGTTGATCTCTGAGATCCGCGTTGCCGATCCCGAAATTGCGGTAATCACTCCCAGGCCGGTTGGTGCCGAATTCGAGACCGGCCACCACGCCCGACACGCCTGACACGCAGCATTTGTCCTTGGAGGCGGCCGGCACGGTGTTTTTTAGCCAGCAATGCGGCTTCGGACCTTGAACCCCCGCAACGACGTATGTCCAGGCCCTGCACGAAGGGTCATGCGTGCAGGCGGACTGGCAAGGCGCAAAGCCCGCTATGGTCGGCTCCATTTCGAAGTTCTTGTAGTCGCCACCTGGCCGGTTGACGCCATTCTCGACCGTTTGTTCGGCGCAAGCGCGACCGGGGCCAAAAATCGCAATGCCGACCCAAAGTCCAAGAATTATCCAAAGCCGTGCTTGCATGGTTACTCCCGCCCATCCTTGTCTGGCGCTGCCGATCCGCTGGATCAGCATAAAGTCGGGTATCCTTAGCGTCTTGGGCTGGAGAGAAGTGAGAGTTGGCTGAGAGGGAAATAGGACGCTTTTGGCGAAGGTCGGTGCCTTTAAGGGCGGGAGCGAGCGCGCCCTCGGGTGGCGGCTCTCTATTGCCCTCACTCTGTAATGTTTTGCGGAATTGCCGGCCTACGGGACCGTCACGAAGCAGCAGAGTTTCTTCCCGCCACCCGCATTCGTGCATGCGAACTTCTGTTTTGGATTGGACGAGCCGCCGCCCGCCTCCTCATTGGGCCCAACGACCACGCATTGGTGAGCCCGTCTGCATTTCTCAAGCTCAGTTTCGCGCGCGGCAGTCTCGGCCTTGGCGTTAGCGCCCTGGTTGCCGTGAATGCACCAGACATAATGGTCGTCGTTGAAATCGCTCCAGCGCGGTCCAGTGAATCCGCAACCCAACCACCCAGCTTCGACCGCCGCCGCTTGAGCATCGCGGGCGTATTCGCTGCAGCCCGCTACTCCGGTCCTGACCCCCGACACGCAGCATTTGTCCTTATGGGCTGGCGGAACGGCATTTTTTAACCAGCAATGCGGCTTCGGACCTTGAAGCCCCGCAATCACGTATGTCCAGGCCCTGCACGAGGGGTCTTGCGTGCAGGCCGATTGGCACGGAGCAAAGCCCGCTATGGTCGGCTCCATTTCGAAGTTCTTGTAGTCGCCGCCTGGCCGGTCGACGCCATTCTCTACGGTTTCCTGGGCGCGAGCCGGGCCCGGGCCGAAAGGCGCAAGGCAGACCCAGAGCCCAAGAATAATCGTCCAAAGCCGTGCTTGCATACTTTGGTCCCAGCCATCCTGGTCGGGGGTGCCAAGCCTCACAATAAGGCCGGGGCGCCCCTAGCGTCTTAGGCTCGAGCGAAGGGAGATTTGGTTGAGAGCGAAATCCGACGCTTCCGGCTAGGCTCGGCGCCTTCGCGGGATTCTGTAACGGCGGGCCGGTCGAGCGAACGTTCCACTCGCAAAATACCGCCATGAAATTTCTCTACGCTGCTACTGAACCGTGCATTGAGCCGTCGGCGGCAGCTCGAGCGTGAGCGCGCTCCTTTTCCGGCAAGTTGCGCGTCGAGAATGACAGGACTTGGGGAGGCATTTCGCCGGATCTTACCTTCGGGTCCGGCCCAGCGACTGTGGCATGGTCTTAGCAACCGGTTCGCAGAGTGTGTTGCGGCGATCGGTTGAATCGGCAACCATAGCGGACGTTGTTCGCTGTGAACGCACTGAAAATGCGATTTGGGAAAGAAACGCTTCCGCTGTGGCAAAGTCGATTCGTTCCGATCGGGAGAGAGTAAATTAAGATCAGCCATGCGCCTCCCGCGGCAATCCGCTCTCGGCTTAGAGCAGGGTTCTCTACAGTCCTCCTCCTGACTTCCTTCGAGTCCGAGCCGCAACGGCCGCGGGGCGATAGAACCGTTCTCAAGGAACATTTTTCCGCACCGGAGGACGGCCAATGATGACGCTTCGATCGATTGTCGCTTTATTGCTGCTCGTGGTTTTGAGCGCCACGTCCGCACCGGCCCGCGCAGGCGACGGCCCCTCGGTGAAGGTTCCCTTGGACATCGATGTCTATGACGAGCCAGGAGGAAAGGGCAACCCGCGAAACGGATTTCTAAAGGGCGGCCGCATAGTCAACCTTGCCGAGAAGCAGGGTCGTTGGTGCGAGGTCTATGGCAACGCGGTCCCGGGCGACCGCGGCTGGGTTTGGTGCGGCAAGGGTGACGACGGGAAGAACTACAAGCTCATCTTCCTCAACGGCGAACCGGCCCCGGCCCCGGCCCCGACCCCGGTCAAGTCGGACTGCAAGGAAGTTGGCCCAAACGAAGAGGCGGCGGGCGGCTCTTCCGATCCGACGATGAAATACGAATGTGAGGAGTCGGGCAACGGCAACCGGAAATGCTGCTGGGTAAAGTACCCCTAGAGTCCGGCCTCGCGCGCCTTTCTAACCCTTCACGGCGCTTCGATCGGCCCGAGGGCAGGCGTCGGGGGACGAGGAACTCCATTGCGGTCCGAAGGGGCATCCGGTGACAGCGAGCCCATTCCGACGAAGGGCGCCGCCGCAGTTGGCGTCAAGGCGTTGGGATCGTGGCTGAGCGCGGCCGGGAAGTCGGCGAACCAGGAGGCCGAGAACTCCGGGCTGAAGATTTCCTCGTCGTTGGGCTCCCGTCCCTCGATCTGGCCGGCGACATAGAAATTGGACCGGTAGATATTCTCGGTGTCCGTTCCGTCGACTTCCATCAGGAGGGCCGTGGGATTCGCCGCGATCTCTTCGCTCTTCATCTGGACCCCCATGAGCACATTGTTGGCAAACGTGTTGCGGGTCGAGTTGTTCGCGAACTGCACGCCGTGGCGGTCCGTGGTGATAAACAGGTTATGCAGAACCTTGTTGTCGCTCGAGCCGAGCTTGGGATTGTCGGTCTCTTGCCAGAAGCTGACGTTGTGGCGCGCCTGCGGGCCGAAAACGTTATTGCGCACGAGGCTGCGACGCACGCTCGTGAAGTTAGGCCCGGGACCGAGGCTGTGATGAAAGTAGTTGCTGTCGACCAGGAAATAGTCGCTCGCGCCTTGCCCGCCGTCACCCTCGCCAGCGTAGGCGTCGCAGCGCGGGTCATCAAACGGGACATCGACGTCGGCGCAGGCCGATGCGGGGTCGGCATTGATCTGGAAATCGCTAGAAACGTTGCCATAGGTCTCATTGAAGCGAACGATGTTCCAATCGCTGCCGTTGCTGAGATAGATGCCGTGACCGTCCTCGTCCTTCGCGCCATAGGCGGTGTTGTTCTCCCAGACATTCCAGTCCGACTGGCCTGATAAGAAGGGATCTCTCGCCTGATCGTGTCCCGCGCAGTTGAGGACCGCAATGCCGCGCGAGTGTTGGCTGGCAGGGTATCCGCTGCCGACGGCGCGTATCCCACATTTGCCGCCAGCGATTTCAAAGCCATCGACGGCGATGTAGTCGGCGTCCTCGAAATTGAAACAGGTGTGCCGGTCCTCGCTGCAGCAATTGACGGTGACGCCCATCGAGCCGTTTTCGTTCCGCTCGCCGTAGAGGACGATCGGGTCATCGTAGGTGCCGCTGTTCCCCTCGTAGAAGGTATGGCAGCCCTCGTACGGGCCACGAAGAAAGTAGATCATCGTTCCGGGCGTCGCCCCCTCGATGGCCGCGCTGACGGACGCTGGTGCGTCCCGCGTCGCGCCGTCACCATCGCCGTTCGGACTCACGTAGGTCGTGCGGGCAGGGACCCAGTCGGTGTCGGTGTAGTAGCGATTGAAGCGCTCCGGGAATCCCATGTAGTCGCCGCCCCGCGCGATCGCCGGACGGTTAGGATCTGTCGGCGGGACGGCGAGGTTTTGGGCTTGCGCCGGGAAGGGCATCAGAGCGCTCACGAAAATGCCGCCGAGGAGACCGCGTCGGAACCGTCTTCGGTTGAAGCGATGATGGATCATGTTGCACTATGGTGTGGTGACGAGTGACTCGAGCCGGGCGGGGTCGACGGCTTTCACGGCCGCCTTCAGCTCGGCCATGCTGGCGCGATTCCCCTTCGCCTCGACAAGAACGCGCTGACCGACCAGTACCGTATAAGAGCCGATACTGGTCGCCTGGTCGTAGCTTTCGGCTGTCATGCGTCCGCCCACTTGGCCGAACCTCGAGTAGGACGTTTCGGTCTCCTCGCTCGAATGTGCCCCGAAGATGCCGCCGATCGAGCCAAAGGCACCCAACGCGCCTATATCGCTAAGCGACAAGAAGATGTTGGCTTCGCCTTTCGTGTACGGGGCTTCAGCATCGACGAATGAGAATCCACCTGCGCCCCCGCTCGATGTCGAGACTTCTCCTCTTTGGTAGCCGCCGGGGAGTACCGCAGGGAGAAGTTCCTGAAGCTGGTGCGGCGCAATGGGGGAAATGGCGCCGGCCTTGTCGCCGCCGGCTTGTTCGCCGTCACCGACTGGCTGACCGCTTTGCGCCGCTTCCATCTGCTTGGCGATGTATCCCAGCCGCTTCGTGGCCTCGTCGAGCTTGCCCATGTCGAGGGACACGCCGCCGGGCAGGTTGATCTTGCCGCTTGTGCGAGTCGGAGGAACCGGCCGCTCGGGCGCGAGCGCCGCCAACAGAAGCCAGGCGATGATCGAGACGACGATGCCGATCCCGACAATGGCAGCGGTGAAGGGAAGAGCTTTCTTGTCCGGCGCGCGCATCAACACCGGGGCGCCCGTGTAGAGCAGATAAAGGCTGTAGAGTCCGACTATCGAAAGAAAGCTCAGCGCCGGCACAAGAGTGAAGACGCCGGCAATCCAACTTGCCGTTGCCGAGTAGGCCGCAAGCTTCAACGCCCCGACCCGGTCGCTTGTCCCGCCAAAGCGCGGAGACAAGAGATCTATGATCACCGCAAAGACGTAGACCGCTCCGAGCTGAAGCGCGTACTGGAGCGCCGCGGTCCAGATTGCACCGAAGAAGGACGGCCGCACCGTCAGTCCCGCAAAATCGTAGCCGAAAACGAGACTGCCGATCAGCGCGGACAGGACCGGCACGGCGGCGACATACACCACGTAAGTCGAATAGATCGATCTGACACTGGCGGGCTCTGCCGCAATGATCGGCCACGTGGCATGTGGACGGAGAAGGATGTTCTTGACGCGCTCGATGAGCCGAGCCTGGCCGTGGGGCGGCGACAGCGTGGTCATCTGCCCTCGTCTTTGTCCGCTAGCTCGTCTGCCGGTGAACCCCAGGCTTTCTCGGCATTAAGCTTGCGGGCGTCCGACGGCGTCATGCCGAACCGGCGGCGGAAGGTACGGTTGAAATATGAGAGGTCGCCGAAACCCGCCTCAGAGGCGAGCGCCGTCACCTTCAACTCCGCGAACCGCTTGTCGGTCATGAGATGAAGCGCTCGCAGCAGCCGCTGCTCGAGGACGTATTCCGAGAAGGAGATGCCCTCGAGTTCGAAGATCATGTGGATGTACCGCGGCGTGACCCGCTGGCGTTTGGCGACATTGGCCAACGTCAGATCGTGGCTGGCGAGATTCTTGAGAATGTCCGCCTTGATCGCATGGAGTCGCGCCGCACGGACGCCACCACTCAGCGCCGCCGCCGCTCCGGCATTTGTCGGGCCGAACGACATCGCGATGAGGTCGTATATGTGTGACACCGCCAAATTTCTGAGCTCGGGCGACATCATCGTCAGGCGGTTTTTCAAAGAGTCCATGTAGCTCACCAGCAACCCAATTGCTTCGTTGCCGTTGGGGACGAGCTGCATGGTCGCGCGCTCGAGGCTGCGAATCGCAGGGGAGAGCGCATGCCGTGGAATCATCAGCGCCATCCATGCGCCGTTGGATCGCTGCATTGTTGCCGGCTCCGCATGTAGAATTCCGATCGCGTCGAGCTCGTCCAAAGTCGCATCGCTGGAAGCCTGGGTGACGGATGCGCGACCGGCCAAATTTATGATCATTGCGACACTGTCGACCCCATCGACGATCATGTCGGCGCTGCGCGAGAGGCGAACCGGAATCGATGTTTGCGCCCACATGCCTTGCAGGCCTGGACTTGACACAAGGGAAACCGCGGCGGCGAGGGGAAGATCACTCTTGGGTTCTATGTCCACCTGGACGATCTGGCGGCAAAAGAAATCCCGCCAGAACGGCAAGCGATCCCGCTCGACAATGTCGCTCGTTGAGAAATGAAGGGATGCGCACTCGTTTGTCGCCGCGCCCATGGGCCGCTCCGCAACCGGACACGGCGTCAATCTACTGTGTTGTTGGCACGCAGCGGAAGATGATTTCGCCGTGGACGGCACACTCGTTTGCCCCGGGTGTCAAAAAACATTTCCCTCCAGTCCATGCACGACTTCTCTCCAGTCCAAGCCGGGGAGCCCCCAAATCCTTAAAGATCGGACGGCCGAGGAAGGGTAGTTGGCAAACGGCGCTTGCGCCCCTGATTTAAGGTCCGAAATGCCCCATCATGCCCTTCCCGCGCCTAGGGTTGTCGTTCAACTCGCCTCGCTGCTGATCGCGGCCGCCGTCCTTGTCGTCGGCCCTTCCTTCAATGCAGATGCCGCCCAGAAATGCATCAAAATTGGTCAGAAGAGCGTTTGCTTCAACGATGGCAAAGGCCAGAAGAACAATGGCGGAGAGCAAAACGGCGGCGGCGCTGGCGATCACGGCGGCGGCGGCGGCGGTGATCAAGGCGGTGGTGGCGGCGGGAACGACGGCGGCGGAGGCGACCAGGGCGGCGGCGGACAAGGCGGCGGCAATGACGATACACCCCAGCCTCAATCAAAGCCGTTGGACTGCGCTAAGGCGCAATGCGACGCCGGTGAAGTGAAGCTCGACAAGCCGAGCAAGTACGGTGCCTGCTGCGCGCCGGCGGAAGGGCTGTGCCCGGCCGACAGACCGGTCGGCACACCCCCGAACTGCTGCGCCCACGGCACTGTCTTCCGCGAAGGGGGCTGCTATCCCGAGACCTGCGGACCGGGAATGGTCGGGACGCCACCTCACTGCGATCGGATGTGTGCGCCCGGCAAAGTTAAAGTCGATCAGACCTGCTACGACCCGTGCCCGGCAGGCACGCTCGGCACGCCGCCGAACTGCCGGTGCCCGTCCGGCCAGGTCTGGGATAAGAACGAAAATGCGTGCAAGGGTTGCCCCACGGGCATGGTCGGCACGCCGCCCAACTGTCAGTGCCCATCCAACACCATACTCAAGGACGGCACATGCCAGGGTTGTCCGAACGGCCAAGTGGCAGTCAACGGGAACTGCCAATGCCCGAAAGGAAAAGGTATGTACCAAGGGGAATGTCGGAAATGCTGGGGAGGCCGCGAGTCCGTGAATGGGGTGTGCAAGTGTCCGCCTGGAAGGAAGGCTTACCCAAACAACGACAGCGACTGCGTGAAGGGCATTCAGGAGCGCTGCGTGTGGCGGGGCGAGGCGCCGATTTGTGGCGACCCCGAGTGCCTACCCGGTGAAGTTTTCCGAGGCTCGGCATACGGAAAGGACAGTGGTGTCTACCATTCTCTCGGTGGTGATTTCGGCAAGGACTGTGCCACCGGCTCTAAGGCATTTTGCTGCCATTTTGAGTGATGAACTAACCTTGCATTCTAACTGAAAGCGATCGACATGCATAATGTATACCGCTGCTTACAAAGATCCACGCTCGCGATGTTCGCTTTCGTTCTTGTGACCGCTTCCAATCGAGTGGAGGCGGCAACGGTGACGCTCAAATGCGCGGCGCCTGCGGAGATGACGCTCGTCTATGACGGAGACGAGTCCGGCACGCTGACCGTCACCGATTCTTCCGGCGCGTTCAGCCTACCGGCAACAATGGAAACGCGAGAAGGCGACGTTGACGGCACGCCGACCAAGGCCACGGGCATCCTTGCCAACGGTGCCGTCTCGACAATGATGCCGGACAAAGCGGCGATCGAGGCCTGCGTCAAAAGCAAACTGAGCGGCGACTTGCTCGATGATCCCGATGTCGTTTTCTCGACGGCCTTAGGCTGCAGCTCATCGACGCCGCCCGGCAAGGAGCCGGTCGAGGTGAACGCCAACGTCGAGATCAGTGTCGTCGAGCCGCCGGACGCTTATGTGTTCATTACCCGCACCTATGTCGAACCAAGCGCGCTCGCCGGCGGCAAGATCGAGCTGAGCTCAATGCCGCCGCCGAAATGCGCGGTGGCCGAATGATGATTGCGAGCATGCAAATGAAGCGAATCCAGTCTTCGGTCTATCAGCGCGTAGCCGCGGTCGTGATGCTCATCGGTGCCGTTCTTGGATCTGGGTTATCCGAGCGCGCTTGGGCGGACGACGTCGCAGGCAGCCAGGACTACCCGTTGCTCGGGCGCTACCAGGGGTCGGAGATCGTCGGCTATCAGGTCACCGAATACGACGAGACGACCGTGCTCGACGGGCCGTTCGATCCCGTCGACACCAGCAAGTGGGCCGGTCCCGGCTTCAAGGACCTCGAAGGGCGCATCGTTCTCATCTACTACACGCTGCCCCAGGGCCGCTCGACGCTCGAGATCATGCGCAACTACGAGGACAGCCTGAAGGGCAAGGACTTCTCGATCGTCTTCAGCTGCGCCACCTCGAAGGGAACGTGCTTCCAAAGCGGCGAGCCCGATTCGGGATACCACCTCGGCAGCGCCATCGGCGATCCGCTGAAGCTGCCGAAGCTGGTCGACGACTATGCCAACAACTGGTTCCAGGAGGGCGGACGCTATCTGCTCGCGAAACTCGACCGGCCGGAAGGCGCCGTTTACGCCGCCCTCTATCTCGGCGAGAGCAACCGCGGCAACGTCGCTGTGGTCAAGATCGTCGAGACCAAGGAGATGGAGACCGGGAAGATCGAGTTCATCAGCGCCTCGGACATGAACACGGCCCTGACGGACAACGGCAAGATTCTGATCTACGGAATCCTGTTCGATTTCGACAAGGACGTGATCAAGCCGGAATCGAAGCCGACGCTGGATGAGATCGCCGACCTTTTAAGGTCGAACCCGGACCTCAAGCTCAAGATCGTCGGTCATACCGACAACAAGGGCGCCGCGGACTACAACCTCGACCTCTCGGAGCGCCGCGCCGCGAGCGTGGTGACTGCGCTCGTCTCCGATTACGGCATCGACGTCGGGCGATTGTCCGCCGAGGGCGCCGGCATGACCCAGCCGGTCGACACAAACGACACGGAAGAGGGTCGCGCAAAGAACCGGCGGGTGGAGCTGGTAAAGCAGTAGGCCGATGCCCGCCGGCAACCACGGATCCGGTGCCGCGATGAAATGAACAGACCGACCAAATCGCGGGCTTCCCTGAAGACGGCGCGGACTCGCGGAGCCCTTAGTTCACCCTTGGGCGACACTCATTGGCGCTGGCATCCCAATAAGAGCCGTTGTCGCAAAAGCCGGCTTTGATACCCGAAGTGCAGCAACTGTTCGATCGGAGAGGCGGAATGCCGTCTTTGAGCCAGCAGCGCGCCTTCGGTCCTTGAACGCCCGGCTTGACGTAGGTCCAGGATTTGCACCGCCCGTCGTTGTTGCAGGCCGACTCGCATAGCCACGGATCGTCCGACGCTGCGTCGAAATTCTTGAAGTCCATTCCCGGTCGGTCGAAATTTGGCTCACTCAATCGGCTTGGCTTTTTATTGGCCAAAATGGAGTCCGCCGTCGCGGCTGCCGCGGGATCCTCGACGAGATAATAGGCGCCGAAAGCGGCGACGATGGCAAAGCCGATAAGGCAGGCGACTGCGTAGTGACGCATGGTCTGGACTCTCAAGGGCCCGACACAGGCCCACAACCGCTCTATTCGTTAGGATCGGCGGGAGGCTCCGTAGGCTCAACAGGCTCCGTGGTGGTCGGCTCCGACATATCGGCAACCACGGGCTTCAGGCTGTAGTCCTTGTTGTTCTTGCCCTTGCCGCACCACACCCAACCGAAGTTGCCGGGGCCCGGAACATCGCCGCCCTCAACGTTGCACCAATGGTCTGGCCTCTGGTCGACGAGCTCGACTTGGCTGTTCTTCCGGAGCATGCTGATCGGTTTACCTATCCCGCCAGGCTCGGCGTAGACGTCCACGTCGCGCATAACTGTGACGAGATCCCCACCGGATCTCGCGGCCGCCGGCGACACCGCTAACGGCTGCGATAGTGACGGGCAGCATGAGGGCAATTGCGAGCCGAACTATCATCGATCACTCCGTTCTGTTTTGGCGGCTATTCCACCTCTGATTTGAAGCACCGTCGTTTGCCACGATAGCTCTTCAACCGCCTTTCCGCTCGGACGGGAGAGAAGCCAAATACCGGACTAGGAGGAAGTGTCTTGCGACAGATTCCGGTGCCTCCTTTGCAATGTCGGTACCTCTGGCGCCTGTGGACATCCAAGACGAGCCTCACGTCTGCCGTTGGCACTTAGATGGGGTATTCGGCCGGCGTACTTGTGGATAGCTGAGGATTTGGGGTGCTGCGCTTCAGGCTGATGGTGAAACGAGGTCACCATTACGGGCCTCAAGCATCAGAAGGAGAAGCGCAGCATGGACCATTTTG
>JBBQKN010000049.1:0-15633 GCA_038326945.1 Hyphomicrobiales bacterium | reverse complement strand
GGTCCCCGACCCCGCACCGCATCGGTACTGAACGACTTCAATCTCGACGTGCTTGACCAAAAAACGTCAACCAAAGACGACTAGGGTGGAGGAAACGAAACAGTGCGCAAATTCATCATTGGACTTTCTGCGGCAGGGGCTTTGTGTGCCGGTGCGTGGCTCGGTGTGGGCAGCTTGCAGGCGGCAGACGAAGCGAAGCCGGCCGACGGAGCCGCGGCGCAACCTGGCGGCCCCATGCTTGGTCCGGCCACGCCGCCGCTCGAACTCGTCAAGAGCACCCCGAAGGGTGAGCTGAAAAATCCCTACAACGCCGACATCGAAGCCATCGCCGAGGAGGGTCAGCACCGCTATCTCTCCGCCGGATGTAACGGTTGCCATGGTGGCGGCGGCGGTGGCGGCATGTGCCCGCCGCTGACCAACGACACTTGGGTCTATGGCCCCGCCAGCGATGACACCCTGTTTCGGCTCATCACCCTTGGCTCCGATGGTCTGAAGGCCGATGGCTATACCCGTATCAAGCATGAGGTCGTGGTCGGTCCGATGCCGCCCTTCGGCGGCATCATCAAGACCAGTGACGACCTCTGGCGGATCATCGCCTTCATCCGCTCGAAGAATCCGAGCTCGATGAAGCAGGTGGACATGCCGTACGTGGCGCCGGCGCAATAGCCGCCCGCGCCGGACGGCTGTTTCAATCTATGGATACGTGACGAGGGCCGCCAAGCACCTGCTTGGCGGTGTCGTTTGCGCGCGCCCCCTGGGGTGAGTTGACCCCAACGCCAATCTCGCACCGCACAACCGCCAAGATTGCCATTGTTTAACTTGGCAAAAAGATTGCCAGGCTATTCGCTCCGCCATGTCATAAGTCTATATTGCTGGAAGACAGTGTTCCCACGCCGGTGACCGCTTCCCCCGCGCCAGAGCGTCCCCCGGCAAATCTCGACGATCCGCGATCCTAGGCAACGCTACAGGAGCAAGTGGAGCGAAGCAGGCCCATGTTGAGTTCGTCTGTGTTTAGTCTGCATCACGGCGCCAGACTGTCCGTCCGCCTCGCAGCCCTAGCAGCCATACTGATCCTCACTGGACCAGTACTGGCCGAGGACCCGCAGCCGAGCCCGGCACCAGCCGCCGCGCCCACCGTCACCGCGCCATCTGCCGCACCGGAAACGCCGGCCGCGGCCACGGCGCCTGCCGCGTCCAAGCCAGCCGCGCCTGCCAACGCTCCAGGTCCTGGCGAGCCGCCGCTCAAGGCGAAGGTTCCGATCATCTATCTCGGCAAGAGATATGATGAGCCTTTGCCGCTCTCTTATGCCGAGAAGATTGTCACCGACAAAGGCATCCAGGGCACGCGCCTCCTGATCAAAGAGGCCAATCAAGCCGGCCGCTTCGTAGGCTACGGCTTCGATCTCATCGAGGCGATCGTGCCGGAGGATGGCGACGTCGTCGCCAAGGCCAAGGAGATCCTGGCTAAGGGCGATGTCTTCATCGTCGCCGATCTGGAGCCGGCAGATCTCATCGCCGTGGCCGACCTGCCGGAGGCCAAGAATTCGATCATCGTCAATATCCGCTCCGAAGAGGATGCCCTCCGCCAGGAGCAATGCCGCTCCAACGTGTTCCACATCACGCCGGACTATGCGATGCGCGCCGATGCGCTGGCGCAATATCTGATCTGGAAGAAATGGCCGCGCTGGTTCGTGATCAGCGGGACGACCAAGGCCGATGAGGAATATGTCGCCATGATCAAGCGCTCGGCGTCACGGTTCGGCGGCAAGGTCGTTGGCGAGAAGGTGTATGATTTGCCGCCCGGCGCGCGCAACACCGATTCAGGCTACCAGCAGGTCCAGGCGCAGATCCCCATGGAGACCGAAAGCGCGCCCGAGCATGATGTGGTGTGGGTCGCCAATAGCGACGACGGCTTCGGCGATTATCTGATGTATCGGACCTACACGCCGCGACCCGTGGTCGGCACTCAAGGCCTTCAGGCGCTCGCCTGGGACCCGTCCTATACTGAATACGGCGCCATGCACTTCCAGAATGCGTTGCCCAAGCTTGCCAAGCGCAAGCCTGTCGAGCGCGACTACACCGCCTGGCTCGGCACCCGCGCGCTGACCGACGGCATCATGCGTTCGGACAAGACCAAGCCCTCCGAAGTGAAGGACTATCTGCTCTCCGACAATTTCAAACTCGAAGGCTTCAAGGGGCAGGCGATGAGCTTCCGCGCTTGGGACCACCAGATGCGCCAGCCCATTATCCTCGGGGGCGGCACCCGTGTCCCCGTCTCGGTTTCGCCGCAGGAGGGCTTCCTGCATCCCACCAACATCACCGATTCCCTCGGCTTCGATCAGCCCGAGACCAAGTGCAAATTCTAATAACCATTCCAAAGGTAGTCCCCATGATTCGATCCTCCATCACCGCGGCGCTGGCGGCTTCCGTGCTTCTCACCACTCCGTGCGTCGCCACCACGATCTTCGTCTCCAACGAGAAGGACAACACCGTCACCGTGGTCGACGGCGATACGCTTGAGGTCAAGAAGACCATCAAAGTGGCGCGCCGTCCCCGCGGCATCGTCCTCAGTCCCGATTTCAAGGAGCTGTTCGTGGCCGCCGGCGATGGCGACATCATGGACGTCATCGACACTAAGACCCTGGAGGTTTCGCGCCAGCTCGAATCCGGTCCCGACCCCGAGCTCATGGCCGTCGATCCGAAGGGTGACGTCATCTACATCGCCAATGAGGACGACAGCCTCGTCACCATCATGGACATCAAGAGCGGCGAGGTGCTGGCCGAGATTCCCGTCGGCGTCGAGCCCGAAGGAATGACGGTGAGCCCGGACGGCAAATATACCGTCGCCACCTCCGAGAGCACGAGCATGGCACACGTCATCGACAACGCCACCAACACCTTGATCGCCAATGTGCTGGTCGATTCGCGCCCGCGCGAGGCCAAGTTCACGCCCGACGGCAAGGAACTGTGGGTGTCGTCCGAGGTCGGCGGCTCGATCTCCGTCATCGACCCCACCACCTGGAAGGTCACCAACCGCATCACCTTCGAGGTTCCTGGCGTCCGGCCCGAGCAGTTGCAGCCTGTAGGATTGGATTTCACCCGGGACGGCAAGCTGCTCTTCTCGCCGCTCGGTCCGTCCAATCGCGTCGCCGTCATCGATCCCGCGACCAAGGAGGTGAAGCAGTACATCCTCGTCGGCCAGCGTCCTTGGCACGGTGAGTTCGGTCCGGACGACAAGAAGTACTACGTCGCCAACGGCCTCACCAACGACATGACGGTAATCGACGTCGAGAGCCTCAAGGCTGAGAAGTCGGTGCCGGTTGGACGTCTGCCTTGGGGCGTCGCTATCATGCCCTGACCGGCTTCGCCACGTCTCACGAAGCGGTCGTCCCGGTGCCCCGCCTCCGCAGAGCAATGATTGCTTCGGCCGCCCACCAGATCAGCAGCGCTCCGGTCAAGGCGATCGCGAGGTTGCTGAGCAGGCCCGTGACACCGACGGCGATAGCCAGCGCCCAATGCGCGGGGTGACGCAAATCCTTGAGCAGGGCGATATGCAGCAGGCCGGCGATGGCAAGCAATCCCGCCAGGATCGGCAACGGAAAGCCCGCGAGCAGGGCGGGAAGACTGGCGCCCAAGCCAAGGGCGAGGAACAGCAGCGTGGCGCCCAAGAAAATAGGGGCGCCGCCGGTGCGGGCGCCGAAGCCGTAATGAGCGGTCATGCCGCCCGCGCCATGGCACACCGGCATGCCGCTGATGGCACCGGCGAGCAGGTTGGTCACGCCGAGGCTGAGCGCCAACCGTCCGGGCCGTACGCGCGCCGCCGCCGGCCCGAAATAGGTCCTGGCGACGTCCGCGGTCGCCAAGCACGAATTGGCGAAGGTTAGGGGCAGCTGCGGCAGCACCAGCGCCACGGCCGCGGTGGCGAAGGCCGCGCCGCTCAGCTCGGGAACATCGATGGGCGCGGGACCGAACGCGAGGGGCCCCTGAAAAGCCAGCACCATGGCGACGGTGGCAAGCACGATGAGAACGAGCGCCACGGTGAGCCGGTGCAGCAGCAAGCCCGCCGCCGCTATCGCGAGGGCGCCGGCCACCAGCCACCAGGTCGGCTGGAGGTGATCCGCGAACTCAGGCGGCGGCGCGGTGCAAAGGTTCCACGCCAGCTTACAGAATAACAGTCCGACCGAGAGCTGCACGCCGCGAATGATCGGCTGCGGAAAGATCTTGGCGACCCGATCCAGCAGCCCGGAGGCACCGAGCACGACGAATATGGCCCCGATCAACAGCGCCCCGGCCGCAATCTCGTCGGCGCCGAGGCCTTGGGCGATGGCGATCACGCCGAAGGCCTTCAACGGCTGCACCGGCACCGGCAGCCGGTAGATGAAGCCTGCCGCCACATAGAGCAGGGCGGCGGGGAGCAATACGGCCGTGGCGGAGAGGCCGTTCTTGACGATCAGGGCCACTACGATCGGCACCAGCACGCCGAGATCGGCGACGGCCCCGGCCAGTTCCGCCCGGTCAAACCGCAATCCCCTCAAGTCTCCTGAAGCTGACACCGGAATCATCCCGACGGAATGGAAGACGCGTTTGAGCCTATCACGGCCCCCGGAAGCTCGACTCGGCCATGGGCTTGGACGCGCCGGGCCGCTTCGCATCCTGTTTAACCTTTAACACCGCTTCGCGCACAGGCACGTCCATCCCTTCGCCGCCGGCGTCGCCGCCACGGTGCGCCATCTGATGCCAGTGGGGAAGCCGGCGCCGCCTCTTGTTCCGGACGCAACAATATTCTCTCGCTCTGCGCATGGCAAGGAGGCGATGGCAAATTTCCCTTTTATTACAAAGTGCTACGCCAGATCAGGTTTTCAAATCGGAGCGTCCGCGAAGGTTCTTCGGCCCATTGCCGCTCAAGATCAGAGCGAGCTTCTTGGCGTCGCTCACCAGCGCATTGATCAGCGGTGTCAGGGGGTTGCGTTGCGGCACCACCAGCCCGATCGAATGTGTCACCTCCGGTTCGACGATCGGAATCGCCCGCACCGTGTCGGTCAGGCCCAAGGCGGATGCAAGCTTGGCGGGCATAACGCTCGCCCACCGTCCCGTGCGCACATGAGTGAAAAGGACGATGATCGAATCGGATTCGAGCGTCGGCGCCACCTCGGCGCCTGCCTGCCGCAACAAACCCTCGATGATGCGGCGGTTCTGCATGTCGGGCGTAAGGAGACAGAGCGGCACCTTGCCCACCTCGGCCCAGGTGACGCTGTCGCGATGGCCGAGTGGGCTGTCGGACGAGGTGAGCAGCCGGTACTCCTCGCTATAGAGCGGGACGGTCTGCACGCGGCCGAGCGGCTCGTTGTCGAGATAGGTCAACCCTGCGTCCACCTCCAAATTCTCCAGCTGACCTAGCACCTCGATCGAATTGCGCGAGAGGATGGCAAAGCTCACATCGGGATGCTTCGCGCGGTATGGAGTGGTGAGCATCGCCACCATGGCGAGGGCGGTCGGAATGGCGGCGATGCGGATATGGCCGGCGAGGCCGTGTTTCAGCGCATCGATCTCCTGATGCATCGCGCGGGTGTCGCCCACGATGCGGCGGGCCCAGTCGAGCACCAGTTCGCCCTCGGGGGTGAAGCCCTGGAAGCGCGACCCGCGCTGCACGAGCAGAACGCCGAAACTATCCTCAAGCTGCTTGATCCCGGCCGAGAGCGTGGGCTGGCTCACGCCGCAGGCCTCGGCCGCATGCCCGAAATGCCGCTCGCGGGCGAGCGCGATGATGAATTCGAGCTTCTCGATCATGCCGAGCGCCTAGCTGGTTGCCACGATCTTCGCAAAAAAGTCTGCGCCAGAAGCAGCATAGCAAGTGCGTGTGAAGCAAGAGAGAATTGTGAGGGCGCTCACCCGCGCTTCGGCCAGCGAGCCGCCAGGGGGGAACGCCGTGACGGCCTAGTGCTGCCGGTGTGAGCGCCGCTGCTCGGTCATGATGCGGGCGAAGCCCTCCTTCGCGCTGTCAAGGTTCGGCTCGAGGTCGAGCGCGGCGCGAAAGTCGTCAAGGGCATGGCTCTTCCGGCCCTGGGCCTCATAGGCCTGGCCTCGCCGGCTCAACGCCACGGGGTTGCGCGGGCTGTCGCTCAGCGCTTGAGACAGATCGCCGATGGCCTTCTGATACTCACCGAGGGTCAGGTACAGGCTGCCGCGATTGAAGAAGCAATAGGCCAGCTTGTCATCATGGTTGATCGCCACGGAATAGTCGGCGAGCGCATCGTCATAGCGCCCGAGCTGCACGTTGGCCAAACCTCGGTTGCAGTAAGCCAGGGCAAAATTGGGCTTCAGCCTGATCGCCTCGGTGAAATCGGCGATGGCCGCTTCGAAACGGCGCATATGGGTGAACGTTGTGCCGCGGTCGTACCAGGCTTCGACCAAATCTGGCTTCAGGCCGATGGCCACGCCGAAATCGCTGATCGCGAGCACGACCTCTCCGGCGCGGGCAAGCACGCTGCCGCGATTGAGGTAGGCGGTTGCGTCGGTGGGATCGCTCTTGATGATCTGGCTGAAGAGCGCGACGGCTCGTTGCAGCTTGCCTGCGCGAACGCACTCCTTGGCCTGCGCGAACAGGGCCGCGCTCTGCTCCGCCGCGCCGCCGAGGGTCTCGATCGGCAGCGACTCGTCGGCGCAGACCGGCCCGGTCTCGGCGCGCAATCCGCTCGGACCGAGCCCGGAGGCAAGCGCGAGCGCCGCGGCGAGAATGGCTAGATGTGGGACCGGCTTAATGATGCCCACTCTCATTCTTCTACTCCTTGGCCCGGAAGCTCTCATGGCAAGATTTACAGGCCGACGCCCCTGACGTGGATCTTTCAGTGGCCGTCATGGCTCCCGTTCGTCTCCATATCCTGCATCATTTCGTCGTGGCTCATCGGGGCGCTCTTCACCATGGCCTGATATTCCTCGGGCGAAAGCTTTGGGAGCTTCTGCAGGAAGGCCACGACGTCCCAAAGTAGCGCGTCGTTGTGGGTCACGCCCCAGGCTGGCATGCCCGTGGCTTTGATGCCGTGCTTCACCACCCAAAAATCCTCTGCAGGATCTGAACGACTTCCCCGGCGAAGTTCGGGGGCTCGCGGGTAAAGACCGCGGCTTATCTCCGTTCGGCTCATGCCCGGAGCGAGATGACAGCGGCTGCACATCTCCGCATATTGGCCGGCGCCTCGGGCGATACGCTGCGGATCGGCAAGATCGTTCGGCACCACGATGCCCGTGGCGCGGACGGCGATCGACCGATCCCGCGCCGTCTCCAGCAGCCAATAGACCGCTTGGTTATGCGGCACGTCTGCCGCGACGTTGTAAAGGCCTCCGTAGAGTCCAAGCGCAACTGCGCCGAAAGCGGCGAGTAATGCGATCCCCGCCAAAAGCGCGGTCAGCCAGGGTCTTGTGACCCTGGCGCTTGCTAAATCAGACATGCTTTGCCCTCATGACACCGATCTTGGTCGTTTCTATTCCTCGGTCGCCTCCATGGCGTTATGCATGTGGCCTTCACAGCCCTTCATGTCCTTCTTGCCCATCATCTCTTTGGCCACGTCCATTTCCTTCATGGCCGTCGTCTTGGCCTCTCCGTCGGGCATCGCTTGGATGTCGGCGTTCATCGCGTTCATGGCGGTGTCGCTGCATTCCATTTTTTGGTCGCCATGGGCGAAAGCGAAATTTAGCGGTGCACTGCCGACCGCGGTCAAACCAAGAAGTCCGAGGCAGAGCTTGGCAATGAAAATGCGCTTACGCATGATGGTTTTCCTTTCTGGTTGTGACTGAGTTGATGGTTCTTGCATCTACTGGTGGCCTTGGTGTCCGCCAGGCTTCATCCCCGGCATCTCCATGCCGGGCATGTCCATGCCAGGCGTCTCCGTGGCCGGAGCTTCGCTTGCGTTAGGTTGCCGCGTCGGCTCTCCCGCTTGCGCGACATTCACCTCCTGGGCAACGGTCCCGGGAGGATTTTTGTAGGGGCCAGGATCCGTGTAGTCGTTGGGCGCGAGTCCCTCGCGGACCTTCATTACGGTGAACATGCCGCCCATCTCGATCGGGCCGAACTGGCCGAAGCCGGTCATCATCGGCAAGGTGTTGAAGGGCAGGGGCATTTGCATCTCACCCATCATTCCCATGCCGTCCGTACCCATCGCCATGACACCCGGCGCTACGCTCTTGACGGCCTTCGCCAGCGTTCGCTGAGGGGCGCCGATCAGGTTCACGACGTCATGACCCATGGCGTTCATGGTGTGGTGCGACTTGTGGCAGTGGAAGGCCCAGTCGCCAGGAGCGTCCGCGACGACGTCGAAGGCGCGGGTGGCTCCCACAGGCACGTCGATGGTCGTCTCCGGCCATTGCGCGCTTTCGGGCACCCAGCCGCCATCGGTGCAGCTCACCGCGAAGTGAAAGCCATGCAGGTGGATGGGGTGGGCGGTCATGGTGAGATTGCCCATCCTGACCCGCACCTTGTCACCCAGGCGCACCGGGAGAGCGTCGATGCCGGGAAACACGCGGGCGTTCCACGTCCAGATATTGAAGTCCAACATCTCGGCGACCTTCGGCAAGGCTGTGCCGGGGTCGAACTTGTAAGCGCTCATGATGAAGACGAAGTCGCGGTCGACGCGCCGGAAGTTGGGGTCCTTGGGATGCACGATGAACATTCCCATCAAGCCCATGGCCATCTGCACCATCTCGTCGGAGTGAGGGTGGTACATGAAGGTGCCGCTCGTCTTCATCACGAACTCGTAGACGAAAGTCTTGCCCACCGGGATGTGCGGCTGGGTGAGGCCGCCGACACCGTCCATACCGTTCGGCACGATCACGCCATGCCAATGCACCGTCGTCTTCTCCGGCAGCTTGTTGGTGACGAAAATGCGGACCTTGTCGCCCTCGACCGCCTCGATGGTGGGGCCCGGGCTCTGGCCGTTATAGCCCCATAAATTCGCCTTCATGCCGGGTGCGATCTCGCGCACCACCGGCTCGGCCACGAGATGAAACTCCTTCCAATCGCCATTCATGCGCCACGGGAGCGTCCAGCCGTTCAGCGTCACCGTCGGCTGATAGTCCTGACCGCTCGCCGGCGGAATCGGCGGTTGCATGGCGGTGGAAGAGGTCGAGGGCGCTTCCGGGATGGTGGCAGCCTGCGCCCGACCGCTGATCATATTGGCGCTCACCAGCGCCACGGCCGAGCCACCAAGAAAGTTTCGACGTGACAGCATGATGCTCTCCTCCTTCGTGACTATTGGCCCGCCATCGCGCCGCTTGCAGCGGCCAAGACCGAGCCTTGGCTTTTGGTCCCGGCATGACCGCCACCCAGAATGGCTGCATTAAGATCGGCGGAGGCGAGCCAGAAGTTGCGCCTGGCCTCGATGCCGTTGACGTTTGCCGCAATTCGTTCGCGCGCCTCGGTGAGCAGCGAAAAAACGTCGATCAGCATGGCATTGGCTTGGAGTTTGCTCTGATCGAAGATGATTTGGCGCAACGGCAGCACCTCGCGCCGGTAGTGTCCGGCAATGTCATAAGTCGCCCGATACGAACGGTAGGCCTCTCGTGCCTCCGATCGCGCGTTGACTGCCTGCTCGGCCAGACGATTGACCGCCTGCATGTAGCGTTGCTCAGCCTCTCTCACACGCGGACGGCCAAAGTCGAAAATCGGCACCTCGAATTCGATGGCGAACCCGCCGCCATCGACAGCCGGCCCGGAACCTTTGTCTTTTTGCGTCTTCGAAATGCCAGATGCATCGAGCACATTGATGAAATGCGTCTTGCGCGTGAGCCCGTAGGACTTGGCGAGTGCTGCCACCTCCATCAGAGCGATGTGGAGATCAACGCGCCGGTCCATGGCCTCCTGCTCGACTGTGCCCAAAGCTCGCGCTTTGGCAGGTAACGTTGGCAGAGACGTTGGCAACTTGAAATCGAGGTCGTAGCCCCACAGCCCCATCATCCGCACCAATTGCTCGCGCTCGACCATGGCCTGCTGCTTGGCGGTCGCAAGTTGAGCGGTGAGGTCGGCGTAGAAAACCTGCTGGCGCGCCTGATCGAGTTGGTTGAGGGCACCCGTTTCCCCGAGATGCTTCGCGAGCTCGGCCGAACTCCCTGCCGCGGATTTGAATGCCGTCAGAGCGACAACGATTTCGCTGGCGGCCACTGCACCGTAATAGGCCCGCCGCGTTTCGGCGGCGACTTGCAGCGTCGCCAACGCGGCTTGGAGTTGCGCTTGTGCGAAGCGATCGGCAGCAATCCTCGAACGCGCGGGCTGGGTGACCAGGCCGAGGATGGCCACGACGATTTGGCGCTCGATGTCGAGCTCGAGTGGGGTCGAAACATTGCTGATCGAAAACTTGGGCACCGGTGGTCGGCTATTGGCGATCATGACCGCCTCGGCGATCCCAAGCTCATTGTAGGCGGCCTGGAGGCCGCGATTGTTGAGGAGCGCAACCTGCACCGCCGCATCCGCCGTCAGCGGTCTCTGCAGCAGGCGCTCGATGACGTTGCGGGCGAGAATGTCGTCCTCGGGCGTCCGAACGGCGACCACGTCCTTGTTGAGCGTCTGCCCGATGAAACCGGCGACCGGCCCCATCCCACCATCGGGAGAGAAAGTCCGGCAGCCCGCGAGCAGGGCCACGGAGCCGATCAGCAATCCGGCGCGGAGCGCGGAGGCCAAGGCACCTGATGCGGTTTTGGAGAGAAACTTCATGACGCTTCCCTAATGTTGGTGGCCTTGGTGCCCGTCGGGCTTCGTTCCAGGCATATCCATTCCGGGCATCTCACCCTGAGAGGCGGCGCGTTGATTTTGCTCTTGCCAATTGCCAGGCTTGGCTGGACGCAGGCTGACGTAAGGAGCGATCACCGACCGGTAGCCGACGGCAGGCACGGGAACGTAGGGGTTGGCTGGATTGGGTCCTACGAATGGGACCAGTGGGAGCGCCACGCATTCGCGCCCAATCAACAGGGCCCAGCATAAGCCAGATAGCCAACGCTTACGATGTGACGTTCCCCGGCCCCGCTGGCGCGCGGTCCGTCCAAGCCAAAGGTAAGAGAGCATGGATCATCCTCGTCTGTCGTTGCTGACACTCGGAGACGGGACAGCGATCCCGCCGAGTAAGCTCTAGACGGACAAAGGGAGGATCGGAGGCCGGTCGGGGAACTCGGGGACGCGGCTGGAAAGACGCAACTCCGCCGGCCGCGAGAGCACCGGCGCGACAAACAGCAGTTCGACCTCGGGTGGGTAAGCGGGCGTAATCGCGCTCAAACAGAACAACCCGCAGCAGCTATGGGCCCCAGGCAGCTTGGCGTGATCGCCGTGATTCTCATGCCCAGCGCTATTTTGCCTGCCATGATCCATGCTCTCGGAATGGGCGAGGCATTGCATGGTGTTGTCGCCATGGCCGAAGGCCATCGCCGCTGGCGGGGCGACGAAGCACAGCACGGCGAACATTGCGGCCGCTATGGCTACACGAAAACCGACCCCGGTGCGGAGCTGTGCCAACATGGGTCAAGCCTAGTGGCAAGGGGGCCTCCCGGCAAGCGGAGCGAAGCTTTCCCTGCGTCACTGTGGCTCAAAAGCAGAGGGCCACCGGCCTAGCGCAGTTTTGCGCGGATTAGCGCCCTTCTTTCGATCATGCATAATTTGCAATGATTCCAGTGCGAAGCATTCATTTTCCGCAAGATATAGGCGCTTCTATGCTTCCAGCCCTGCTCGCACCAACAGCGCTCCGGAGAGATCACTTATGTCGGTTCATCGCCACGCCCTTGAGTTTCATTCGGCCACGCCAATCTCTTCGCGGCATGCCAAGCGCATGCTGGCGGCAGCCGGATTGCTGGCGATCGCGGCCGGCGCGCTTCTCGGGGTTCAATCGGCCCAGGCCGAGACCGGTATCGCGGTGACGATCAAGGATCATCGCTTCTCGCCGGCCGAAATCCATGTCCCGGCCGGAAAGCCCGCCACCTTGACCATCAAGAATGAGGACGACACGCCCGAAGAGTTCGACTCCTCGGCGCTCAAGGTCGAGAAGGTGATCGCCGGCAGCAAGGAAGGCGCAGTGCGGCTCCGCCCGCTCGATCCGGGCCGCTATCCCTTCATGGGTGAATTCCATTCCGGCACCGCCCAAGGCGTGGTCATCGCGGAATAGGCGCGGATGCTGGCGACGCTCTTCATTGTCTTTCGCGAGGTCATTGAGGCCGGCCTGATCGTCGGCATCGTGCTTGCCGCGACCAAGGACGTACCTGCGCGCGGGATCTGGGTGAGCTTCGGTGTGATCGCGGGCGTGGCTGGCGCCTGCGTCGTCGCCGCGCTTGCCGGCGAGATTGGCGACCTGTTTCAGGGTTCCGGTCAAGAGCTGTTCAACGCCGCCGTGCTCCTCCTCGCCGTGTGCATGCTGGCTTGGCACAATGTCTGGATGGCCAGTCACGGCCGCGACATCGCCCGGGAGGTCAAGGCCGTCGGCGTGGAGGTGGCGACGGGCGAAAGGTCGCTGCTGGCGCTCGCGCTGGTGTGCGGCCTCGCGGTTCTGCGCGAGGGATCCGAGGTTGTCCTGTTTCTCTACGGCATATTCGCCTCCGGCAGCACCACGGTGCCGGGCATGGTTGTTGGCGGCGCGCTCGGGGTTCTCGCCGGCGCCGGCGTGTCGGCTCTTCTCTATGCCGGTCTGCTCGCCATTCCCGCGCGCTATCTATTCTCCGCTACCTCCTTGCTGATTACGCTCCTCGCCGCGGGACTTGCCGCCCAGGCCGTCGCCTTTCTCCAGCAGGCCGGCTATGTCGACATGCTCACCTTCACCGTGTGGGACACCTCCTGGCTTCTTCCCCAAGACAGTGTGGTCGGACGCCTGCTTCACACTTTGATCGGCTATTCCGACCGGCCGAGTGCTGCCCAGCTCGTGGCCTATGCGCTGACCGCAGGCATCATTGTGGGCTTGATGGGAAGCCAGCGTGCGCGCGGTCTGCGGCTCGCGCCGTCCGGGGTCGAACTGCCCTCGCAATCCTGAGCCCACGCGGTGCCCATGAGCCTCGCTTCGCCCCGCTGGCGATGGGTCGCGAAGCTCGGTGAAATGGGATAGGTAGCGGCAGCACCAAAGCCCTGTTCCGACGCGCCACCGCATCGAGCCCGCCATGCCGCCTGCCAGCGCCCTCGTCGCCGATATCGGGGGCACCAATGCCCGCTTCGCGCTCGCCTGCCTCGAGACCCTCGATCTCAGGGAGACGAGGCAATTCCTCTGCTCCGATTATCCCACGCTTGCCAGCGCCGCCTGCGCCTATCTTCAGGGCTTGCCGGAGAAGCCCCGCCACGGCGCTTTGGCCGTGGCCGCGCCTGTCGTGGACGGGGCCGTCAGCTTCACCAATTCGCCCTGGTCCACCACCGGGGCAGAGCTTCGCCGCGCCACCGGTCTCGGCCACCTTCTCCTCCTCAACGATTTCGAGGCACTGTCGCTGTCGCTGCCTTATTTGCGCGGCGACGAGCTGCACCAGATCGGTGGGGCTGAGCCCGCGCCCCACGCCACCAAACTGGTGCTGGGGCCTGGCACCGGCATCGGCGTCGCCGGCCTCGTCTGGTCGGAAGCCGGCTGGGTGGCGGTGCCGGGCGAGGGTGGACATATGTCCTTCGCCGCCCAAACGCCCCGCGAGTTCGAGCTGGCGATGCGGCTTCGCTCCGGGCGCGAACATTTGTCGGTGGAACGCGTGCTCTCGGGGCCCGGTCTTGCCGATCTCTATGGCGCGGTCGCCGCCTCTCATGGAAAGCCAGCTGAGCCGCTGCCGCCCGGCGAGGTGCTGAACCGGGCGCTGGCCGGCGGCGACAGCATTGCGGCCGAGACGCTAGAGACCTTCGTCACCTGGCTCGGCGCCTTCGCCGGCGATGCGGCGCTCGTCTTCGGCGCCCGCGGCGGCGTCTATCTCGGCGGCGGCATCGCGCCGAGGATGCTTCAGGCGCTTTCGACCGGGGCTTTCCGCCAGGCCTTCGAGGCGAAGGGGCGCATGCGGAGCCTGCTTGCTCCGATCCCCATCAACGTCATCCTCGCAGAATTCGCCACGCTGAAAGGCGCCGCGGCCGCCTTGCGCGCGAGGCTTGAGCGCGGGTGCGAACCGGACCCGGCTTTGACCTAGTAGTTTGTCCGTGGCCGCTCTAACCTGCCGGCAGCGGTGAACCGGGGAGGGCAAGGATCGCGAGATGGGCCAGGCGCTTTCACAGATGCTGGCGCGCAGCGCCGCGCGGCAGGCCTATCGTCTGTTGCGGCTTTCGGCGCCGCTTCTGCGTCCGCTCTACCAGCAAATCGGGCTGGAGCAGCGCGCCCGCGCCGTGACCGCGCTGGTGCGGATAGGGTGGAACGGCGCCACCGTGACCTCGCCTCTGGTGAGGACCTCCGAGATCGTGACGCCGGAGCGCCTTGAGCCTGGCGTCGCCTGTATCGGCCATCCGAGCGCGGAATCGGGCGTGGGCGAGGCCTTGCGCGCTACGGCGCGGGCGCTTGAGGCGGCCGAGGTGTCATTCACGCTCCTCGGTCTCGACCAATATACGACGGCGCGGCTTCAGGACCGCAGCATGGCGCGGCATGAGGTCTCCCGCCTCGGGGCGCGCGTGAATCTTCTCTGCGACGGCCTCATCGGCGCCGACATCGCCGTCCGCGCGCTCGGACCTACAGCCTTCGCCGGCCGCACCAACATCCTCCGCCCGTTTTGGGAGCTCGCCAAAGTGCCGCCGCGCTTCGCCGAGACGCTTGGCCGGTTTCAGGAGATTTGGGCCCCATCTGAATTCGTGCGCTCGGCCTTCGCCGAGACCTTGGATGTGCCGGTGTACCGGGTTCCGGTTCCGGTCGAGCTGGGCGAGATCGCGGCCGTCAGCCGCGCCAGCTACGGCCTGCCGGAACACGCGACCCTGTTCCTGTTCGCCTTCGACCCTTGCTCCTTCGTCGCCCGCAAGAACCCAATCGCGGTGATCGAGGCCTTCCATCAAGCCTTTGGCCGCGAGGGGCCCGCCAATGTCGGCCTCGTGATCAAGACCCTCGATGCCGGTCCCCATGCTGGCGTGCTGAAGACGCTACGGACAGCGATCGGCGGCGACCCCCGCATTCATCTGCTCGAGGGCACGGTGAGCCGGGCGGAGATGAACGGTCTCCTCGCCACGACCGACGCCTTCGTCTCCCTGCATCGCTCGGAGGGCTTCGGCTTCGGTCTCGCCGAGGCCATGCTGCTCGGCAAGCCGGTGGTTGGCACCGCCTATTCCGGCAGCGCCGACTTCCTCGACAGCGATACCGGCTACCCCGTGCCCTACCGGCTGGTTCCGGTGAAGGCCGGCGAATATCCAGAGCATGACGGCCAGGTCTGGGCCGAGCCCGACATCGCCGTTGCCGCCAAGTGCATGGCCGCCATCGAGGCCGAGCCCGAGGCGGCCAAGCGCCTCGCCCGCGCCGGCCAGGACTTCATCAAGACCCATCACAGCCTGGCCGCGGTTGGCAGCCTGATGCGCGAGCGTCTGACCGCGCTCGGCGGCCTCGATCCTCGCGCGCCCGGTGGAAATTAGGCGCACCGAACCATGGCAAAGACGGCCCTCATCACCGGCATCTCGGGTCAGGACGGCGCCTATCTGGCCAAGGCGCTGCTCGCTCGCGGTTATCGCGTCGCTGGCAGCTATCGCCGCAC
>JBBQKN010000048.1:0-15885 GCA_038326945.1 Hyphomicrobiales bacterium | reverse complement strand
GGTGGCGGCGGCGGCGGCGGCGGCGGCGGGGGGTGGTGGTGGCGGCGGTGGCGGCGGCGGCGGCGGTGGTGGCGGCGGCGGCGGGGGGGGTGGCGGCGGTGGCGGTGGTGGCGGCGGTGGCGGAGGCGGCGGCGGTGGCGGCGGCGGCGGCGGCGGCGGCGGCGGCGGTGGCGGCGGCGGCGGTGGCGGCGGCGGCGATGGCGGCGACGCGCAGAGCGTGATGGTATCGTTGATCATGGTCACAGAGCCGGTTAAGGCAATGGCCCGACCGCAAGTGATGGTGACGTCGTCGCCCATGGTGACGCTCGCCTGTGCGATGATGGTCCCAGCAAACACCGAGCCCTCGCCCAGTGTGGCGGAGCTACCAACCGCCCACCACACGTCGTTGGGGTCAGCTAGATTGATCAAGAGAACGGCCGAACTGCTGGCGGTCGTCAGCGAGCTCGGAATCTGAAAGATGAATTGCGAATCGGGATTCATGGCGCCGTCGAGCGTGAGCATCCCGACGAGATTAGCCGACGATTCAAAGTGATAGACCCCGGCTAGAAGGGTCTCGCCCATGCCCAGCATCATGGCGTGCTCGGCGGTAGGGGATCTGCCCATCAAGTCCACATAGGCAGTGTTCGCATCGATCAAGGCCTGCGCTGCGACGGCATCGTTGTTATGGATCTCGCCTGGCGGGACGACGATCCCGGGAGGGAAACCCGTGATCGAGGTACCGGGCGAGACCCCGACGTCAGCCTTGACGGCGGCATTACCAATGACCGTCGCACCTGTATTGGTGACCGACTCGTGGGCGAGGACTGCGAAGCCGGCTGCCGTGCCCAGGGGGACGTCTTGAGCCTCGGCGTCGCTGCCGAGAGCCATCAGGCCAAGTGCCGCTATGCCTGCGACGGCATACCGATTATTGGCTTTTTGGGGGATGGGTGGCGGCGGAGGCGCGACCGTCCTGCCCTGTGATAGGTACGTCGCCCTTTGCTGCCGAGAAAGATGGCGAGCCGCTTTGTTTCTCCACCCCATCACCCCAGTCCCCCATTGGTGTGTGCCGATTCGCACAAATCGATGAGGCGCTCGGGGGGGGCAAGAGGTCTACTCGTACAACTACGAGGTTTGCCCGCCCAGGTTGTCTCATTTTTTCAAGGAGTTGCCCTTAGGCCACAGAGGTCGCGTCTTGAGAGCGGAAGTACGCAAAAAAATGGCTTCTGGGCGCGGAGCTGGCCTGCGGTTTCATCTGTCGCTCGAGACGGCACTATTGGCCGAGGACTTTGCGCACAAGCTCGGCGGTGTTTCTCGCGGCGTATTTTCTCACCAGATTGGCCCGATGGAACTCGACGGTACGCGGACTAATGTTCAGGGCACGCGCGATTTCTTTATTGGTGCGTCCCTCAATGATTCCGGCAAGGACCAAACGCTCCCTTGGGGTCAGATCCGAGTCGACCGGGAACGATTTCAAAAGTTCAGTCGACGAGAGATCAGACCTCCTGAGGTTTTGATTGGCAGAGGGCATAGGCCTCCTCCTACCTCACTACACTGATGATTCGGTTCACAGGTCTATGCAAAACAGCACACTAGTATTTCTACGAGGTCCTCGGGCTTCAATAAAAAAGAGCCGCTCGGTGCGGCTCAGTGGAAGGGGAGGAAATCCGCGCGGTTCAAGGCGGGGTTTGGAGAATCTTGATTTAGGTGGCTTAGCCACCTGCCCTCAGTCGTGCAAAATCACGTTCAGCAAGGAGCTGTGGACGGACAGGCCGCCGTTGTACTCGATGAAGCCGAGCCGTCGGAACTTGTTCATGAAGAAGCTGACGCGAGACCGTGTCGTGCCGATCATCTCGGCCAGCGTCTCCTGGCTGATCTTGGCGACGACCGGCTCCGGCTTTCCTTCTTTGCCGAAATTCGCAAGCAACAGGAGGAGCAGTGCCAAACGCTTCTCGCTGGAGTTAAACAGCTGATCGACCAGATCCGCTTCCATGCGCACGTTCCGCGCCAGAAGATAGGCCATGAACAACTCCGAGAATTCAGGCTCGTCATGCAGCACCTTGACCACCATGGCCTTCTCCAGCTTGGCAATTGTGCATTCGGTCATCGCCACAGCAGAAGACATGCGATGCTGCTGGCCCACCAGGCATCCCTCGCCAAAGAATTGGCCGTGCCCGAGAACGGCAACGACGGCCTCCTTTCCACGGTCGGAAACGACACTGATTTTGACCTTCCCCTTGTGGACGTAGGAAAGAGAGTCCGCCGGATCCCCTTGAACGAACACGGGCTGCCCTTCGGCAAATTTCATTATCGAGTGGCCGTCGCCGGCCATGGCTAGGAAGGCTTGAGGATCGAAATCGCCTTTGGACGGCCCTGGCGCTCCGTCGGGGCCTTTTTTGCTGGAACGTGGCATGTTGAAATCCTCGCAAGATCCGGTGGGCGCGTCATCCTCACCGGGCTGTGCCCAACATTCACAAGCCGAAAGTCTGGCGGAGACGGAGGGATTCGAACCCTCGATACGGCTTTTGACCGTATAACGGTTTAGCAAACCGCCGCCTTCAGCCTCTCGGCCACGTCTCCGCGCGAAAAAGACCTAACGACCCGCGCTCCTTGGGTCAACAAGAGCCGGGGGGCTACGCCCTTGCCTTGAGCGGGGCCACTCTCCTCCATCCATGGCCGCCGGAGCAGGCCACCGAGTTGGACGCTCCATTCGCTTTCCCGCCATTTTTGGGCGGCAAGCTGGCCCGGATGTGGCCCGCTATGCACCCTCGACGTGCTAGGCTCAACCCCACAGGGGAGCTGTCCTGCGCCATGCGTGCTCACGCCTATATCATCGCATCGGTAGGAACCGGCCTCGTCGCCGGGCTGTTCGCCTCCGCCGTGCCCGACGCGCGCGCCGATGACGTGGCTTTCTGTGTCACCTGCAAGGGGCCCGACCAGACCTATCGCTGCCGGGTCAAGGGCGATCTTGGCAGTCAGAGCGACGCCCTGAAGCTTTATTGTGTCGTGCGCACAGCGAAAGAGGGAGGCCACGCCTCCTGTTCGGCCCGCGATGACCTCGCCGGCTGCAATGGGGCCGAGAAGACCTATAGCTATGATTTGCCGAACATCCCTTCAGGCCTCGCTGAAGATCCTCGCGTGAAGAAGCTCAGGGACCAGATGGCCCGCGAGAATAAGAAGTTCCGTCAGGACGACGAGCCGTCCAAGAGCCTGGTCGGGGTTTCGCGCCGGGGCATCCGCAATCTTCGCGCCTCGCTCGGCGGCGGTGAAGAGGAGAATCCGTCCCCGCCACCGCAAAGCACCGCCCTGCCACAAAACCCGTTGCCGGAACTCCCAGCCCAATCCTCGACGCCCCTGCCCTTGAGCGCGGTGACGGAACCAAGTCTCCAATCCGCCGGTGTCCCGCTCGAAAGTGCGGCCCCCCCGCCCGAACGCGGGAACCGCGTCAGCCGCGGCGCGCGGAACGTCGGCAGCTTTACCCGCAACTCCTATCGCTGCATGCGCTCGCTGTTCCGGAACTGCGGCGGCGAAGACGAGTAAGCCGGCAGGCCGTTCTAGGACTTGCTAATGCGTGGCAGCTCTCTCGACCGCGTGCCACTGCGTGGCGATCCACTCGCGGGCGAGCTTCTGCGCCGCCGCGATCTGGCTCGCGGACATCTCCAGGGCGAGTTCCCGGCGAAGGGTCAACGCCGAGCGATTGCCCCGCATAGCCGCGAGGTTGAGCCATTTATGCGCCACGACGAGATCGGGCTCGACATCCCGGCCCGTCGAATAAAGCAATCCCAGTTCGAATAATGCATCCGGCGTCGCGGTCTGCGTTCCGAGCGCCACCACGTCCGTCGAGATATCCATCCGCGCCATTTCACACTCCCCCTTTTTGCATTTTCCCGACTAAGGGCCGCTTCTTCTGTTTTGCGTCCCGACGGGGTTGTTGAACTTCGATGGGTATTCTTGGCGGACACCTTCAACAACGTCTGAACGGGCGTGCTTAATGCAAACTGACCATAGATAAATGGCGAGGTAACACTGGTTTACGCGCATACGCGTTTGCGCGGGCCAATGGTTAATCTCAACCGCTGGCAAGAATTCCTTGACCAATGCCGGTCACGGGCCGCTAACCAATAACAATTTTAGCAAAAAGCGGGCGACCACGGCGAGCGGGTTAGGCGGCGGCATCCGTGGCCGGCAGCAGCACCGTCGATCCGGTGGTGAGGCGCGCCTCGAGGTCCCGGTGGGCACGGGCAGCTTCCGCCAGCGGATAGGTCTGATTGACCGAGATCCTCACCTTGCCGCTCGTCACTACGTCGAACAGCTCGTTCGCGGCAGCAACTAGGTCCTTACGCGTGGCGGTATAGTCGCCGAGTGACGGCCTGGTCGCGTAGAGCGAGCCCTTCTGCGCCAGCAGCGAGATCTTGAACTCCGGCACCGGGCCGGAGGCCTGGCCGAAGCTCACCCACGTCCCGAGCGGTTTCAGGCAATCGAGCGAGGCGGGAAAGGTATCCTTGCCGATCGAATCATAGACCACGTCGACGCCTTGGCCCTCGGTGTAGGCCATGACCATGGTGACGAAGTCCTCCTCCCGGTAATTGATGACGTGGGTGCAGCCATGCGCCCGCGCGATGAGCGCCTTTCCGGCCGAACCCACAGTGCCGATCACCTTGGCCCCGAGAGACGCGGCCCATTGGCACGCGATCAGCCCAACGCCGCCCGCTGCGGCATGAAACAGGATTGTTGTCTCCGGCCCGACTTTATACGTCCGGCGCAGGAGGTATTGCGCGGTGAGACCCTTGAGCATGATCGAGGCCGCCACCTGGTCATCGATCCCCGCCGGCAGCCTGACGACACGATCGGCCGGAAGCAGGCGCTCCTCGGCATAGGCGCCAATCTCGCTCGCATAGGCGACGCGGCGCCCCACCTTGAGATCCTTAATGCCTTCGCCGACCGCGGTAACCATTCCCGCTCCTTCCGTGCCGAGGGTGAAGGGAACGGAGGGCTGTGGGTAGAGCCCGGCCCGGTGATACACATCGATATAGTTGAGGCCCACCGCGGTCTGGCGAATGCGCACCTCACCCGGACCGGGCTCGCCGATTTCCACCTCTTCCCATTTCAGGACCTCGGGGCCCCCATAACCATGAACGCGGATCGCGTACGTCAATTCTTCCCCCTACTCGCTATGAAGCTATCAAGAGGACTCCGAAGCCCGCCTACTCGATCCCGAGCTTGGCCTTCAGAAGCTCGTTGACCGCCTGCGGGCTTGCCTTGCCACCCATCGCCTTCATCACCTGGCCGACGAACCAGCCAAGCATCGTGGGCTTCGCCTTGACCTGTTCGACCTTGTCCGGATTGGCGGTGATGATGTCGTCCACGATCTTCTCGATCGCGCCTAGATCGGTGACCTGGACGAGGCCTCTCGCCTCGACGATCTGGCGCGGATCGCCGCCTTCGGTGAACACGATCTCGAATACATCCTTGGCGATCTTGCCGGAGATGGTGTCGTCCTCGATCAGAGCGAGGATAGCGCCAAGCTGATCCGCCGACACGGGACTCTCGGTAATGCTCTTGCCTTCCTTATTGAGACGCCCGAACAGCTCGTTGATCACCCAGTTCGCCGCTTGCTTGGCATCGCGACCGCGTGCCACCGCCTCGAAATAATCCGCCGCCTCGCGCTCGGACACGAGCACGTCGGCGTCGTAAGGCGAGAGCCCAAACGTCTCGATGAAGCGCGCCCGCTTCTCATCGGGGAGCTCGATAAGCCCCTTCGCCAGCTGGTCTACATAGTCCTGGGTGAACTCGAGCGGCAGGAGATCGGGGTCGGGGAAATAACGGTAATCATGCGCCTCTTCCTTCGAGCGCATGGACCGCGTCTCGCCGGTTTTGGCGTCGAACAGCCGCGTCTCCTGCTTGATCGCCCCGCCATCTTCGATGATCTCGATCTGCCGCCGCGCCTCATGATCGATCGCCTGGCCGATGAAGCGGATCGAGTTGACGTTCTTGATTTCGCAGCGGGTGCCGAGCGGCGCGCCGGGTTTCCGCACCGAGACATTGACGTCGGCGCGCAAGCTGCCCTCGTCCATATTGCCGTCACAGGTGCCGAGATAGCGCAGGATAGTCCTGATCTTGCTGAGATAAGCCTTCGCCTGCTCGGACGAGCGGAGGTCGGGTTTCGACACGATCTCCATCAGCGCCACACCGGAGCGATTGAGGTCGACGTAGGAATATTTGGGGTGCTGGTCGTGCAGGCTCTTGCCCGCGTCCTGCTCCAGATGCAGCCGCTCGATGCCGACGATGACCCGCGCCCCGCTCAGGAGATCGACGATGACTTCGCCCTCGCCCACCACCGGGCTCTTATATTGCGAGATCTGATAGCCCTGCGGCAGGTCGGGATAGAAATAGTTCTTCCGGTCGAACACCGAAGTGAGATTGATCTTGGCTTTGAGCCCGAGCCCAGTACGGATGGCTTGCGCGATGCATTCCTCGTTGATGACCGGCAGCATGCCGGGCATCGCAGCATCAACGAGGCTCACATGGGAATTGGGCTCGCCCCCGAATTCGGTCGAGGCGCCCGAGAACAGCTTCGATCTGGAGGTGACCTGAGCATGCACCTCCATGCCAATCACCACCTCCCAGGAGCCGGATGCGCCTTCGATCAGATTGGATTTTTCGCTCTTGGCGTCCATGACTAAAGCCCGCTCACCCGTCGTGACCGGTGCCGCGCAGCTTCTCCTCCTCATACTGGATGAACCAGCCGATCATTTGCCGCCACAAGGCCTCGACCAGCTCGGGCGGCAAGCCTTTCTCGGCCGCCCGGGCGCGAACCTTGTCGATCACCTGCTGGATGCGCCAGGGCACCCGCGCGTCCGCCGGCGACTGCTTCAGCTGCCAAGCGCGATCGACAAAGGTGAAGCGCTCGCCGATGAGATCGACGAGGGCCTTGTCGATGCGGTCGATCTCCGCCCTCACCTCATCCATGTTGCTGCACTCCTCAGCCCGGCGCGGCGTCATATGGACTAGCCTCCCTCGGACCGGACAACAGCGTCCGCCTCGATCTCGACGAGCCAGTCGGGATTGATGAAGCACGACACCTGCAGAATGCTTGCCGCCGGCCTGATCGAACCGAACATCTCCCCATGCACGCGGCCGACCGCCTCCCAATGAGCGATATCGGTGAGATAGATCCGCGTGCGGATCACGTCATCGAGCCTCGCGCCGGCGTCGGCCAGCGCCTGGGCGATGATCTCGAGGATTGCTTTTGTCTGCGCCGCAGGGTCGCCGACCGCCACCGGCTTGCCGCCGCTTCCGGCGGTCGTGCCGCCGACCGCGACGATATTGCCCACGCGCACCGCACGGGAGAAGCCGATCACGGGCTCATAAGGGCTACCCGAGGTAACCAGAATTCGCTCGCACGCTGTTTTGATCTCTGCCTCACTCATGCCGCGTTGCTCCACCAATCGACCGGCTTCACCAATGGCCCCGCGGCCATCTCGATCACGCGCGCCGTCCGAAACAGGGTCTCCTCGTCAAAGGGCCGCCCGATCAGCTGGAGCCCAAGCGGCGTGCCTTCGAAGGAGAGGCCGGCCGGCACCGAGATGCCCGGAAGCCCGGCCATGTTCACCGTCACCGTAAAAATGTCGTTCAAATACATCTGCACCGGATCGCCGGACTTCTCGCCGATGGCGAAGGCCGGAGACGGCGTCGTCGGCGTTAAGATCACATCGACTTGCTTGAAGGCCTGGTCGAAATCGCGCTTGATCAGGCTCCGCACCTTTTGCGCCTTGAGATAATAGGCGTCGTAATAGCCGGCTGACAGAACATAGGTGCCGATCAGAATGCGCCGCTTCACTTCCTCACCGAAGCCCGCGGCGCGGGTGTTCTCATAGAGCGAAAGCACGTCCTTGCCCGGCTCGCGCAAGCCGTAGCGGACGCCGTCATAACGGGCAAGGTTGGATGAGGCTTCCGCCGGCGCCACAATATAATAAGAGGGCAGCGCATATTTGGTGTGGGGCAGGCTCACCGGCATGATCTTGGCGCCCGCCTCTTCCAGCCACTTCACCCCCTGCTGCCACAGCGCATCGATCTGCGCCGCCATGCCATCGACCCGGTATTCCTTGGGGATGCCGATGGTAAGGCCCTTCACGCCCTGCTTCAGCGCGGCCTCATAGTCTGGCACCGGAACGTCGACGCTGGTTGTGTCCTTCGGATCGTGGCTCGCCATGGCCTTGAGCATGATCGCCGCGTCCTCGACGGTGCGCGCGATCGGCCCCGCCTGGTCCAGCGACGAGGCGAAGGCGACGATGCCCCAGCGTGAGCAGCGGCCATAAGTCGGCTTCATCCCGACCGTGCCGGTGACGGCCGCAGGCTGGCGAATCGAACCGCCGGTATCGGTCGCGGTGGCACCCATGCAAAGCCGCGCCGCAACCGCCGCCGACGATCCTCCCGACGATCCGCCGGGCACAAGCTTCGCGTTGGAGCCCTGGCGCTTCCAGGGATTGACCACCGCGCCGTAGTAACTGGTCTCGTTGGACGACCCCATGGCGAACTCGTCATTGTTGAGCTTGCCAAGCATCACCGCCCCGGCCGACCAAAGATTGGCGGTCACCGTCGATTCGTAGGTTGGGACGAAGCCGTCGAGAATGTGCGAACAGGCGGTGGTGCGATACCCCTTGGTCGCGAACAAATCCTTGATGCCGAGCGGAATGCCCTCGAGCGGCCTCGTTTCACCCTTGCCGATGCGCTTGTCGCTCTCCTGCGCCTGCTCGAGCGCGCGCTCGGGCGTCGGCAGCACAAAGGCGTTCAGCGCCGCATTCGCCTGCTCGATTGCGTCGAGATGGGATTGCGCAAGTTCGGTGGCGGACAACTCCTTGCGCTTCAGGGCTTCGCGCGCTTCGGCAATGGTGAGGTCGGTCGGATCTGCCATGAGCTTCGCCAAACCCTATTCGACGATCTTGGGGACGACGAAATAGTGGTCATCCACCGAAGGCGCATTTTTGAGGATGTCGTCGGCGCAATTACCGTCGGTGACCTCGTCCTTGCGCTTCTTCATGGTCATGGCCACGATACGGGTCATGGGCTCGACATCCTCGGTGTCGATCTCATCGAGCTGGGCGACCCAATCGAGGATGCCGGACAACTCCTTCTCGAGCCGCGCCGCTTCCGCGTCGGTGATGGCGATGCGGGCGAGGCGGGCGATGCGATGAACGGTGGCGCGATCGACGGACATGAGGACTGTTGGGGTGTGATACTCTATCAACCGCTCCTGTAGCACCGGGCCGGAGCAGCATCAACTTGGCTTGCTCCGGCTCCCCCAGCCGACCTCAAACCTCGAAGGGCACGCCGATCTCGGGCACCAGGACGGTCTTGTCGCCCATCTCCGCCACGAACTCGTCAGCCGTCTGATCGATGATGGCGAAGGTGCCGTAATGGCAAGGTATCACCCGCTCGAACTGGAAGAAGCGCTTGCAGGCGATGGCCGCGGTCTTAGCTCCCATGGTGAAGCGGTCCCCGATCGGCACCATGCCGATCTGCGGGCGATAGATCTCGTTGATCAGCCCCATATCGGAGAACAATGCCGTGTCGCCCATGTGGTAAACGGTCTTGCCCTTTCGCGGCGCGATCACGACCCCGCAACAGGCGCCAAGATAGATTGACCGCCCCTCGTGGAAGACGCCCGACGAATGCCAGGCCGGCACGAAAGTCAGATCGAAATCCTCGTGTGGAAGGGTGCCGCCGGTGTTGCCGGGATCGATCTTTTCCACCCCAAGGCTCGCCATATGCATAGCGAGCTCGAACACCGCGATCAGCGGCGCGCCGGTCTCCTTGCAGATGGCGACGCTATCCCCGGTGTGATCCTCATGGCCATGGGTTAGCGCCACATGGGTGACGCCCTTGCTCGCGCTGCGGATGGTGTAACGCGAATCCTCGAAAGCCGGGTTACCGGTGAGAAACGGATCGATCAGGATGCTGCTCTTGCCCGTATCGATGCGGAAACAGGAATGACCAAACCAGGTGATTTGCATGATGGATCTCGCGTTACGCTGCACGAAGGCTTCAGGGCCCGGACTATAGGAAAGCAGAACGTGTTGACAACCGCGCAAAGCTGCCGCACCCCCTTTAAGCGGTGACGCAATCCTCTCTCATCGCCATCGAAGACTTACCTCCCAAGCTCGCGCGCGAAGCGCGGCTACTCGGCCTCGACGTCGGCACCAAAACCGTCGGCATGGCGCTGTCGGACGTGACCCGCAGCATTGCCACGCCTTTCGACACGATCCGGCGCACGAAGTTCACCGCCGATGCCAAGACGATTCGGGAAGTGGTGGAAAAGAATCAGGTCGGGGCCTTGGTGATTGGACTTCCGATCAATCTCGACGGCTCCGAGGGTCCGCGCGCGCAGTCGACCCGCGCTTTCGCCAGGAACCTTGCGGCACATGTCGAGATTCCCATGGTGTTCTGGGACGAAAGATTCTCGACCGCCGCCGTCGAGCGGCACTTAATCGACGCCGATGCCTCGCGCAAACGCCGCGCCGAAGTCGTGGACCGGATGGCCGCGGCCTATATCCTTCAGGGCGCGCTCGACCGGCTAAGACGACTTGCCGAGCAAGGTCACGCTTAGTTTGTCGTTTAAGATCAAATAGCCGGATGGTTTCTCAGGACAGGCAACGCCAAGGCCGCAAATGGCCAGGGTCGAAATCACATTGGCGACCGCAAGCAGGAGGAGCAGCGCGATCGCCATCACGGGCAACAGCTTCGGCCGCGCCACGAGCGGCTCGGTCGGCGCGAATTGCCGGTCGAACAGCAGCATGAAGGCGCTTCCCACCACGATCAGCGCGAACATCAGTAGCGCCCAGGTATAGAGGTGCAGCCCGAAGATCGCGTTGCCGTAAGAGCCGCTGTCCGGAACGATGTAAACTAGAATCTGTTGGGCCGAGATAACCCCACCCGCGATAGCGCCAAGGATGGCCGTGCCGTAATGGCTTGGCCGCGGTCCGTAGATGAGGTTGAGAGCCAGCCCAAACGCCGCCGCGATAAAGCCCGCCCGCTGCAAGATGCAGACCGGGCACGGCAGGTCGCGGAACCAGAGCTGATCGGCGAAGGCTACCACGAGCACCGTATCGATCGCCACGAGCCCAAGGGCGTTGAGCAGCTTCGACAGGTTCGGGGTCACTCAAAACGCTCCGGCTACAGTCCGATATTCAACACTTCCGTTGCGTGAATACGGAACAACACAAGAAACACGACAATGCCAGCAACCCAGAACCCCATCGCGGCCTCGCGACGACTCGTCCACGCCGCGCCGAGAGCGCAGGCAAACAGGAGAAAGGGCAAGCTCATCATGGTTAAGCCTCCGCCTGACCAAACCTATGACCGCATCATGAAACGCTGGCTTCGTCCGCATGACACCGTCACGGAAAAACGACGACGTCACCGAAATGACCTCTTGACGGGGGTCATCGGAAGCCGATCACCCGATCCTCAATGATTCGCGCCCAGGGGTAAACTATAAGTTATTGAAACTTAATGCGGGTGGGGTAAGCCCGCTTTGACTCAGGTCAGACCCGTTCGAGCAATTTCGGGTCGGAGAATCGAAAAGGCCTTCGGGCCCGGATGTCAGGCAACCATGGGCGCGGCGCGAGCGGCAATGCCCTCGATGTCGGCCCCGGCGATCCCGATGCCATAGCTATGCCGAAACGCGCCATAAAGCCTCGACCCGAGGAAGGCGTCGCTCACGGCAGGCGGGGCGTAGGCCTGAAGAACAGCGCCAGCGGCGGTCAGCGCCAAAAGTTCGACCACGGCCCGCGCCCTGGCCTGGTCCCTTGCCGCCTCGGCAAGAAGAATCCGAACCCCGTCCACCGCCGACTTCAATCTTGGCTCGCCGGCGCTCATCGCCTCGATCCCAGCCAGAACGCGTTCGAGCGTTTCCGGCGAACGCTCCACCGCCCGCAGCATGTCGAGGCACAAGACGTTGCCAGAGCCCTCCCAGATGGCGTTGACCGGCGCCTCGCGATAAAGGCGCGGAAAGCCACCCTCTTCCACATAGCCGTTGCCGCCCAGGCACTCCATGGCCTCGCAGATCAGCGCCGGCGCGATCTTGCACACCCAATATTTCGTGACCGGCGTCATCAGCCGCTGATAGGCCGCCTCGTCCTCATCCGCGCCGCCGTCGAAGGAACGCGCGAGCCTGAAGGCGAGCACGGTCGCGGCCTCCACGTCGAGCGCCATGTCGGCCAGGACCTGGAGCATCAATGGGTGATCGATCAGCCGCTTCTGAAAGACGCTACGATGCTGTGCGTGGTGCACGGCGCGCGCGAGCGCTTGCCGCATCAACGCGGCCGAGGACACGGCGCAATCGAGCCTGGTCAGCGTCACCATCTCCAGGATGGTGGCGACGCCCCGCCCCTCCTCTCCCACCAGATAGCCTAGGGCGCCGTCGAAACTCACCTCGGCGGAGCCATTGGACCGGTTGCCGAGCTTGTCCTTGAGGCGCTCGAGCCGGAGCCGGTTGATCGAGCCCTCGGGCATGAAGCGGGGCACGAAGAAGCACGACAGACCCGCTTTGGCTTGCGCGAGGACCAGAAACGCGTCCGACATCGGCGCCGACAGGAACCATTTGTGGCCGGTGATTGCGTAAGGCTTGCCTGGACCCGGAGTATTGAGCGGCACCGCGGTGGTGGTGTTGGCGCGGACATCGGTACCACCCTGGTGCTCGGTCATGCCCATGCCGATGGTGATGGCCTGCTTCTTATGCCACGGCACGAAGCGCGGGTCGTAGCTCCGCGCCAACAGGCGAGGCAGCAGCCCACGGGCCAGCGCGGGCTCGTGGCGGAGGGTCGCGACCGAGGCGTGGGTCATGGTGATCGGGCAGCAATGGCCGGCCTCCATCTGGGCGGCCATATAGCTCCCGGCGCAGCGCGCAACATGGGCGCCGGGGCGCGGCGCGCCGCCACTCGCCAGATGGTCCCAGGTCGAGCAGTGGAGCCCCTGGCTCGTGCTGAAGCCCATAAGCCGATGATAGGCGGGATGAAACTCGACGCGGTCGAGGCGGGCGCCACCAGCATCGAAGTCGCGAAGCCGCGGCGCGTGCTCATTGGCCAGGCGCCCAAGCTCACCCGCCGCTGCGCTGCCGGTGAGACGGCCAAAGGCGGCGAGGTTGTCGGAGGCCTCGATCGCGCCCTCGCGCGCAACGGCCTCGCGCAAGGCCAGATCCGAGGTGAACAGATTCACGTCGGCGAAAGGCGGGCTCTGGTTAAACACCGGTTCGCCCGGGGCGGGATCGGGAGGCATGATCTTCTCAGGATTCTTCGGATTGACCCATAGCTGCAGCTTGACCGCTCCGCCAAGCTTGCCGCGCGCGCAAAGTGGGCTTATAGAGTCCACTTTAATGAGCATTGCGGCCGAAGCGACCGAATTTTACTTCCCTCATCGCCATCTGCTTGGGATCGAAGGGCTTTCCCGCGATGAAATCGTGGGCCTGCTCGATCTTTCCGAACAGGCCGCGACTTTTAGCCGCCAAGTGGCCAAAAAGCGCGACGATCTCCGCGGCCGCACGCTGATCAATCTCTTCTTCGAATCCTCGACCAGAACCCAGAGTTCGTTCGAGCTCGCGGGCAAAAGGCTCGGCGCCGACGTTATGAATATGTCGGTGCGATCCTCGTCCGTGCAGAAGGGCGAGACCCTGATCGACACCGCGGTAACCTTGAACGCGATGCGCCCGGACATTCTTGTGGTGCGGCATCACGCAGCCGGCGCGGTCGAGCTTCTCGCGCAGAAAGTCGGCTGCTCGGTGATCAATGCCGGCGACGGCAGTCATGAGCATCCGACCCAAGCTCTCCTCGACGCGCTGACCATCCGCCGCCATAAGGGGCGCATTGCCGGCCTGACTGTCGCGATTTGCGGCGATATCCTGCATTCGCGCGTCGCACGCTCTAACATCCTCCTGCTCAACACGCTCGGCGCGCGGGTCCGTGTCGTCGCCCCCTCAACCCTAATCGCGGCGGGCATCGAGCGGCTCGGCGTCGAGGTCTATTCCTCCATGCGGGACGGGCTGAAGGACGCCGACATCGTCATGATGCTGAGACTTCAGCGCGAGCGCATGTCCTCGAATCTGGTGCCGAGCCAGCGGGAATATTTCCACTTCTTCGGACTTGACTACGACAAGCTCGCGCACGCCAAGCCAGACGCGCTGATCATGCATCCAGGTCCGATGAACAGGGGCATGGAGATCGATTCGAACGTGGCTGACGATGCGCGTAGCGTCATCCGCGAGCAGGTGGAAATGGGCGTGGCGGTGCGCATGGCCGTGCTTCAGGCGCTGGCCCGCCACCTACCCAACGATTGATGACGATGCCGACGGAAAACACCCATCGCGAGGCCCGCGTCACTGCGCTTGTCAATGCGCGGCTGATCGACCCCCCCTCCGGCCTCGACCAGAAGGGAGGCGTGCTCCTCGCCCATGGCAAGATCGCCGAGTTCGGACCCGCCGTGGGTGCGGGCCCCCTGGGCGATGCAGATCTGATCGACTGCGGTGGTCACGTCCTCGCGCCCGGTCTGGTCGACATGCTGGTATTCTCAGGCGAGCCAGGGCAGGAGCACCGCGAGACGCTGGCCACGGCGAGCCAAGCCGCTGCCGCCGGCGGCGTCACCACGATCATCTGCATGCCTAACACCGAGCCGGTCATCGACGATGTCGCGCTCGTCGACTTCATTCTGCGGCGCGCGCGCGACACCGCCGTGGTCAACGTTCATCCCATGGCGGCGATGACCAAGGACTTGCTCAGCGAGGAGATGACGGAGATCGGCCTTTTGCGCGAGGCGGGCGCCGTCGCCTTCACCAACGGCAAGACGAGCCTTGCCAACGCCAAGATGATGCGGAACGTGCTGGCCTACGCCAAGGATTTCGGCGCCCTCATCATCCACCATCTCGAAGAGCCGGCGCTGGCTCAAGACGGCGTGATGAACGCGGGCGAGGTCGCGACGCGCCTCGGCCTCCCCGGGATCCCGCTGGAAGCAGAGATCATCATGCTCGAGCGCGACGTGCGCCTCGCCGAGCTTACGGGCGCGCGCTATCACGCCAGCCAGATCTCCTGCCGGGCGTCGCTCGACATTGTACGCCGCGCCAAAGCCTGTGGTTTGCCGGTGACGTGCGGGGTTTCGATCAATCACCTCACGCTGAATGAGAACGATATCGGCTCCTACCGCACCTTCTTCAAAATGCGGCCGCCGCTCAGATCCGAGGAGGATCGGCGCGCCATGGTCGGAGGTGTAGCGAGCGGCGATATCGACGTGATTGTCTCGGCCCACGATCCTCAGGACGCCGACGGCAAGCGCAGGCCCTTCGCCGAGGCCGCCGATGGCGCCATCGGTCTTGAGACCATGCTCCCCGCCGCCCTCCGCCTCTACCATGACGGCAGCGTCGATCTTGCCATTTTGCTAGCCGCGCTGACGGCGAACCCGGCGCGGCTCCTTGGGCTACCAAGCGGACGCCTCGCCAAGGATGCACCGGCCGACCTCGTCCTCATCGATCTCGACGCGCCCTTTGTGGTCAGCCCCGAGCTGCTGCACTCAAGGTCGAAGAACACGCCCTTTGACCAAGCGCGCCTGCAAGGCCGTGTCCTGATGACATTCGTTGCCGGACGCCGCGTCTACAACTACGCTGACCGCCACGGCGAATAGGCAGTTCTTCTTGCGAGGTCGGGTCGATGGTGCTCGCGACTGATTGGAGCCTTTACCCTCTCCTCGCTTTCGCTTTTGGCTATCTCCTCGGCTCCATTCCCTTCGGCTTCTTTCTCGTCAAATTCGCCGGTCATGGCGATCTTCGTCAGATCGGCTCAGGCAATATCGGCGCGACCAATGTGCTGCGCACTGGGAACAAGGGGCTCGCCGCGCTCACGCTGCTCCTCGACGCGCTGAAGGGCACGG
>JBBQKN010000047.1:0-16043 GCA_038326945.1 Hyphomicrobiales bacterium | reverse complement strand
AATTTACATCACCAATGCGGTGAAGCATTTCAAGAACGAGCCGCGAGGCAAACGGCGTATCCACAAAAAGCCCGATACCAGCGAGATCGACGCGTGCCGCTGGTGGCTCGAAAATGAGCTTGCCATTGTACGACCGCAAGTGACCGTGGCCATGGGCGCGACCGCGGCACGCGCGCTTGTGCGCAAGGCCCTCACCATCAACGCCAACCGTGGACGGCTGATCGAGCTACCCGACCGTCGCCGGGCCGTTATCACCGTCCACCCGTCTTATTTGCTTCGTCTCCGAGATGAGCAGGACAAGCGGCGGGAGTTCGATCGGTTCGTCGAGGATTTGCGCTTTGCCGACGAGGCCGCGAGGGCGCGGCGGCGCTAAGAGCCCTTCACGCTCGCATGCGCCTGGGAAAGCTCCGCCACCACGATGCCCGTCGCTCTGTTGATCAGGATGAAAAGGGCGATGGTGATCAGGACATTTAGAGCGAGATTGAGCCGGTGCGCCGTCCGCTTATCGTCGAGAAAGCCGAACAGATTGACGTACCACTGATCGAGGTAAGAGACGCAGTAGATGAAGATGACGAAAATCGCCAGTTGGTGGATCCAGAACAGCACCGGACTGCCGGTCTTGTCGTAGAAATATTTCAGCAGCCCGACCAGGACGAAATTGCGCAAGAGGTTGAAGAACCAGATCGAGAAATTGCGCACGACCGTCGCAGCGGCAATCTCCCCCTTGGGCCGTTCGAAGATATGGTCGAGGTAGGAGCGAAAATTCATAAGGGCGCGCGCGTCACAGCGCGTCGGCGCCCATCTCCCCCGTGCGCACCCGCATGGCGCCTTCGAGGTCAAGCACGAATACTTTGCCGTCGCCGATCCGGCCTGTACGCGCCCCCTCGCCAATGGCCTCCACCACGCGATCCGCCAGCGCATCGTCAACGGCGATCTCTAGCTTCACCTTGGGCACGTAATGCATGGTGTATTCGGCGCCGCGATAGATCTCGGTCTGCCCCTTCTGCCGGCCGAAGCCGCGGACTTCGGCCACGGTGAGCCCCTGCACGCCGATGGCGGCGAGGGCCTCGCGCACGGCGTCGAGACGATGCGGCTGGATCACTGCAATGATGTACTTCATGGCACTCGCTCTCCGATGGCGCCGTGGCGTCGCCGTCTGCCGGTATGAAAGGAGGACAATCACCTCGCGGGACTGAAAAATTCGGCCCCTTCCGGCCTTTCGTCAAGAAGTTTTGGCGCCTTCGCTTTCAAACGAAAGTGAGTGAAATTATCGGGGTCCCCTGAGCGCCCGCAACAGATCCTCGGTCGCCAAGGCACTGGCGGGCGGATCGGGAAGGAAGAGCTTCAACTGCTCGAAATCGATGATGCTGCCGCGCGCGCCGACACGCCCGGCGCGCTCTCTGAGCTCGTCCTCGCTGCGCGCGATCATGCCCCAGCGCACGCCCTTATCCGGCAAAAGCCGCCACACCGTGAAATAGTCCGAGTGGCGTTGGAACGGCACGGCGATGAGCTCGCGCCGGCTGTCGAAATTGAGGTGGTAGGTCAGCCAGAAATCCCCGACCACCGCCTCGATCCCCGCTTGCGTGAGGCGTTGACGCAAGCGCTCATGCTGGGCGAGTTCGGCCGTGAGCGCCTCGCGGCTGGCCGAGCCTGGGAGGCTGTAGAAACTGAGATTGAGCCCAATGAGCACGATCGGCGGCAGCGCCGCAAGCACTCTGCCGATCTGCCACAGGCGCCACAGGCCAATGGCCATGAGCAGCGGCATGACCAGATAGAGCGGCGCGATATAGCGAACGGTCCAGCCGCGGACGGAGCCAGGCTCCGAGACCACGCAAAGGAGAAGCGAGGACCCGATGACGAGGACGCCGAGCACGATGGCCGAGCCGACGTCCTCCCCCTGCCCGAGCGGCGTCGCGGGAGCGCGCAACGCCAGCAGCACGCCGAGCGCGACGAGGCCATAAGCGAGGATCAGCGCCGTATTGGCGAGGCCCCAATGATGCGAGGAGCCATTCGCCAAGAGCATCGGGAGATTGTAGGCGAGCAGATAGAGCACGTTGTCCCAAACCTGGGCCAGGTTCGCCGCCGGCCGCGTGGCAAAGTTCTGGGTGAGCGAGGGGAAGCCCTGGGTGAAATTGTAGACGAGCCAGGGCAGGAAGCCGATGATTGCGCCGAGGAGCGCAGGGCCCATCTCGCGCGCCATGGCTCCGCGCCGACGGAACGCGATCCACAGCCCGGCTGGGGCCGAGACCGTCAGCGTTTGCAGCGAGAACCAGAGCCCGAGGCCCGTGGCCAGGCCGAAGCCGAGCCTGATCCACGGCGTCGGCGACCGGCGCCAAAGTGCGGCGAGGAGCAAGATCGCGGCGCCAACCGCCATGACCTCGCCATAGCCCCAGGGAACGTAGCTCGCGATTAGGACCTGTACCGGCGGCACGGCCACGAAAATCATGGCGAGACAGGCGCGGCGCGCGTCGAGCGCGGTCCGCAAGAACAGCAGCGTAAAGAGCAGAAACCACGCCTCGAACGTGAGCCCCGTCAGCGCGAGCCCGACGCGCCCAGGCCCGATAAGAGCAAAGAAGCCTGCGGCGACATAGCATTTGATGGCGCTGTGGCGCGTTCCATCGGGGCTGAAGACGAGGAGATCGCCGTCCAGTACTTGCAGGCCGCATAATCCGGCGACGGCGCCGTCGGCATCGGCGGGAAAGGCTGCGAGCGGAAAATAGAGAGACGCCCTGAGCAATAGCCCGGCGACGGCGAGGCCGAGCGCGACCCATCCCCATAGCCGCTCACGGCCATGGTCGGTGGACCGGTCGCCTGCGAGATTCGAAACGGCCATCACGCCAAGAGCTGCCCCCTTCGGCCATGCGGGGCCTTGGTCTTCCGGCCCTTACATATTGTAGGCGCGTTCGCCGTGAAGGCGAAGGTCAAGCCCCTGCTCCTCGGTCTCGGCGTCGACGCGCAAGCAGCCAAAGGCCTGCACCGCCTTGGCGATGAAGAAACTCACCACCAGCGACCAGATCAGGACGGCGACCAGCCCCAAGATCTGAATGACGAGCTGATTGCCGATGGTCCTGCCCTCGGGGAGACCCGCGCCGCCCAGTGCGGAGTCGATGAAGATCGCTGTGAGCAGCACGCCGACCGCGCCGCCGACGCCATGCACCGCGAACACGTCGAGCGAATCGTCGATGCGGAGACGGTGCTTGATCAGCATGACCATGGCGTAGCAGACAGACCCCCCAACCAGACCGAGGATCAGGGCCCCGCCGGGCCCGACATAGCCGGAGGCCGGGGTGATGGTGGCAAGGCCCGCGACCGCGCCGGTGACGATGCCGATCATGCTGGGCTTGCCGAATTTGACGCCTTCGATGACGAGCCAGACCAGCGCTGCCGTCGCCGCCGAGATATGGGTGACGGTCATGGCCATGCCCGCGTCGCCGCCCGCCTTCAAGGCGCTGCCGGCGTTGAAGCCGAACCACCCGACCCAGAGCATGCAGGCCCCGGCCATGGTCATCCACGGCGCGTGTGGCGGCCTTACGTCGTCGGGAAAACCGCGCCGTGGTTGGATCACGATGGCAAGCACCAGCGCCGAGATTCCGGCGGTCAAATGCACCACGAGGCCGCCGGCGTAATCGAGCACGCCTCTGCTCGCGAGCCAGCCGCCGCCCCAGACCCAGTGGGCCACCGGGACATAGACGAGGAGCACCCAGAGAGCGGTGAGCACCAGCACCGGGCCGAACCGCATGCGCTCGGCGAAGGCCCCGATAAAGAGGGCGGGCGTGATAATGGCGAAGGTCATCTGAAACATGAAGAACACGGTTTCGGGGATAGTGGTCCCGGACGCCGCGGTCTCGCGGCCGACCCCCATCAGCAGAAACTTGTCGAGATCGCCGATCCAAGGCGACCCGCCACTGAAGGCGAGGCTGTAGGCGCAAAGCAGCCAGACCACGGAGACGAGGCAGGCGATGGAGAAGCACTGCATCAGCACCGAAAGCAGGTTCTCGGCCCGAACCAACCCACCATAAAACAGCGCCAGACCAGGCAATGTCATGAACAGAACCAGCGCCGTGGCCGTCAGCAGCCAGGCGGTATCTCCCGCATCGATCATCGTCCCCTCCCCCTGCAACCCCAAGGCTCGACCGCGCGAGCCAATCTGCACAATTTTTCGACTTTGCCTAGCGTGGAGCGGGCGGCGGCAGGGGCGACGTGCCTAAGGCAGAGCCAGTTGGCCAAAGGGCGAGCGGAAATAGGGCGCCAGACGGCGGCACAATCCAGGGTGTTGGCGTGTTATATTAGCATCATGAGCAAGGCCTTTACCAAGGAGCCGGAAGGCGGCGACGTCTACGACGATCTGCCCGACCGGCCGATCTCGCCCCACAACCTCGTGACCCCGAAGGGCCTCGAGCTGATCGAGGCTGAGCTGGGGCGGCTGCATGCGGAGCACGCGGCGGCGCACGAGGCCGACGATCGGGCCAAGCTCGCCAAAATCAACCGGGATTTGCGCTATTGGACCTCGCGCCGCGCCACGGCCCAGGTAATGAGCCCCCCGACGGATGCGAGCGAAGTGCATTTCGGCTCGACTGTCACCATCCTGCGCGAGGATGGCCGCCGCCAGACCTATCGCATCGTCGGCGAGGACGAGGCCGATCCCTCCATGGGCACGCTGTCTTACGTGTCGCCCGTGGCCCAGGCGCTGATGGGGAAGCCAATTGGCGAGTCGGTTGAGGCGGGGACCGCCCCGGCCGAGATCATCGAAATCAGCTGAGATAACGAGCGATCAAGCCGGCTTCGACGGCTTCCCGTCCGGTTTCTCCAGCATGAGCTGGCCCTGCTTTTGCACGATGGCCTTGGCCTTGTTGGCGAGCATGGCCAGAATCCACGGCAGCTGAACCTCCAGCCGCACGCTGTCGTCGGCAACGTCGACCATGCCAATGGTGGTTTGGCCGAGCAGGCTCGCGCGGAAATCGAGGTGGTCGCCGGCCCACTTGTCGGTCAGCACCACGAAGTTCTCGCCAAAGGTCGAGCGCACATTGCCAAAGCCGTTCTTCAACCGGCGGATGGCTTCCTCCTTGCCGAGCTTATGGGGAATGGTGACGACGACGGGCTCAGCCATGTCCTATGCTTTCCTTCTGAATTCCGGGGCCAAGGGACCAGACTCAGATGTGGGGGAGCAAGCGGCCTTCTACCAGGGGTTAGCCGTCATTGCCGCCGGGCTTGGCGTCGCTGTGCCCGAGCCCGCGCTCGGGCGCGACCCGATCCCGGACGAGCTGCTTGAGCTCCTTGATGTCGGGAAAGCGCCCATGCTCCTTGCGCGACCAAACCAGCTGTCCGTCGAGGGCGATGTCGAACACGCCGCCGGTGTCGTCGGGGACGAGGGTGACCGAACCGAGTTCCTCGGCAAAGGTGGTCAGAAGCTCCTGCGCCATCCAGGAGGCCCTCAGCAGCCACCCGCACAGCCGACAATAAGTGATTGAAATATTTGGTACATTTGTGCCAGCCGCAGCCATGCCCGATCCTCGAAAATCGAATTATAGAGGCAAACCGAGGAGAGCGAACTAGCGATGATCGCGCGGGCCCGATCGGGCTTCATCGTTCAGAGGCTCGTCTTCTAGAGCCCGATAGGCTGCCCCCTCCAGATCCTCGAATTGGCCCGAGCGCAAGGCCCAGAGGAATGCAAGAAGGCCGATCGCACCCAGAAGCAAGGCCGCCGGAATGAGCCAAGCGAGCGCCGTCACGAGTCCCTCCCGCCTGCGAGCCGCGCCGCGTTGAGCGTGACCAGGATCGAGGAGGTGGACATGACGATGGCCGCGATCAGCGGCGTCACATAGCCCGCCATGGCGAACGGCACCGCGACGATGTTGTAGCAGAAGGCAACACCGAAATTCTGCAATGCGAGCGATCGCGCTCGTTTGGCCGTCGACAACACCTCAAGCACCGGCTCAAGCCTTTGGCCCTGGAACACGAAATCGGCCGCGCGCTGGCTGATATCGGCAGCGCTTGCCGGCGACAGCGACGCATGCGCCGCGGCGAGCGCCGGGGCGTCGTTGAGCCCGTCGCCGACCATCAGTACCTTGCGTCCCTCGCCTTCGCGCGCGGCGAGCCAATCGATCTTGCGCGCCGGGGTCAGCTCCGGCAGCCAAGTGTCGATGTCGGTCTCACGCGCGGCGCTCTCGACCGCGCCGCTACGATCCCCCGACAGCAGCGCCACGGCATAGCCCCGCCGCTTCAGACTCGCCACAACCTCCGCCGCATCGTTTCTGACACGATCGGCGAGGCCAAAGCGGATCGGCGCCTCTCTTTTGCGACGGTACCAGACTTCGCTGCCGCCGCTGCTGCCATCGACCCCACACCATGCGGCCGAGCCCAGCCGCTCCTCGCCTGCCGCCAACCGCCGCAAGAGACCGCTGCCCGGAAACTCCTCGACGCCCCCAGCCACGACAATCGCGTCCTGGCTCCGGCGGGAGGCGGCCGCCACGATGGCTTGCGCATAAGGATGCCGGCTCGCGGCGGCAAGGCTGGCCGCTGCCGCAAGCATTTCACTTGGGATCTGGTTTTCATCGAGCAGTTGCGGCCGGCCAAGCGTCAAGGTGCCCGTCTTGTCGAACACCACCATGTCGGCTTCGGCGGCGCGTTCCAATCCGTCAGTCGCCTTGATCACGATGCCGTGCCGGAACAGACGGCTCGCCGCCGCGATATGCACCGCCGGCACGGCCAGCGCGAGCGCGCAAGGGCAGGTGATGATCAGCACTGCGATGGCGTAGGTGAGAGCCGTCTGCCAGGACGCGCCGATGACGAGCCAGCCGATGAAGGTCGCGGCGCCAAGCCCATGTACCGCCGGCGCGTAGATCTGCGCGGCGCGGTCGGCGAGCCTGCGGTAGCGCGCCCGCCCCTGCTCCGCCGCCGCCATCAACCGGCCAATCTCGGCCAGAAGCGTCCCGCTGTCGGCGGCGGTCACCTCGACCGTCAACACCGCGGCCAAATTGAGCGTCCCGGCATAAACGTGTTGGCCGGGAGATATGGGCGCCGGGTCCGTCTCGCCGGTAATGAGGCTCTGATCGATTTCGCCCGCGCCCGCGAGAACCACGCCATCGGCTGGGACGCGGTCGCCCGCTGCGACGAGAAGACGGTCGCCCGGGAGAAGCGCGTGAGCGGGGACCAGGCGTTGGCCACCGTTGGCTTCGATCAAGCTCGCCATGCCGCTCTGGAGGCTCACCAGGTTCTGCGCTTCGCTCCGCGCGCGGACGCGAAGTCGCTCGTCGAGGAAGCGGCCGAGCAGCAGGAAGAACAGCAGCGTCACGGCCGCATCGAAATAGACCTGATCGTTGCCCTGGACGGTCTGATACAGGCTCATGCCCGTCGCCAGCAGGATGGCGAGCGAGATCGGCACGTCCATATTGAGCCGGTGGGCGCGGAGCGCGCCGAGGGCGGAGGCATAAAAGGGCTGTCCGGCATAGGCCACGGTTGGCAGCGCAATCAGCGCCGAGAGCCAGGAGAACAAACCGGCGAGGCTTGGGTCCATGTCGCCCGCGCTTCCGGCCCACACCGAGACCGAGAGCAGCATGATGTTCATCGCGGCGAAACCGGCGATGGCAACGCGTCGCAGCAAATATTTTTCCCGCGCCGTCTCGGCATCCGGCTCCACCGTTTCAATCGGCGCCGCGGCGAAACCCGCGCGCGCCAGTGCGGCGATCAGATCAGCCTCGCTGGCGCTGCCTTGCTCGACCGCAACGTCGAGCCTCTTGGCCGAAAGATTGGCCCGAGCGCTGATCACCCCCGGCACGCCCATGGCCGCGCGTTCGACCGAACGGATGCAGCCGCCGCAGCGCATGTTCTCGACCGCGAGCGTGAACCGTTGCGGCATCGCGCGATCGAGCGCGCCTGCCGTCGTGGCGCCGCGCCCTGAAAGCACGTGCGCGGTCATGGCGATTGCGCGACGAAAAGGCGCTGCTTGAGGCGATAGGCCGGACCCCCGTCGCGCGACAGCTCGTCCGATCGAAGCTGAACAACCCATTGGCCGGGCGCGAGGCGCAATTCTGCCTGGTAGGTCCCTGTCCCGGCCTCGCTGAAGCGGGCGGCGATATCGCTCTTGTCCGTGGCGGGCCGGCTGGCGGTCGCGCTGAAATGCAAGCCCGATACGGGGCGTCCTTCGCGGTCGGACAATGTCAGCGCCAGAGCGCCGCCATCGGCGCCGTAGGTCAATTGCGCGCTCCAGCCCTGCTCGTCCTGGCGCGCGGCCTCGGCAATGGTGTCGTTGTAGTGCAGGCCCTTGCGATAGGGATCGCTGGTATCGCCGCCGCCAAAGGTGGTGAGCGCGTAATAGAGGAAGATACCGTTGGCCACGAGCATCACGCCGAAGAAGGCGACCAGGCCGATCAACACATGCCGGCCTTGAAGGCCACGCTGGAACCAGGACCTTTCGCTCATCGCTCCGGTCCCCGGAAGGTGGCTCGATGCTCGACCCCTTCGCCGCTCGCGATGTCGGTGATCGAGATGGAGAAATCGGTCCCCTCGCCGTCCAGCGCGGCGGCACCTTGCTTGTCGAGCGTGACATAGAGACGGATCGATTGCAGGTTATCCGGCGGGACCGCCACGGCTGGGTCGGCCTCGCGCTCGAGCCCGACGATGCTCAAGCTCGCTCCAGGCAGTCCCAGTACCGCGAGCCGAAACGAGCGCGGCTCGTAGAGCTTGTTCAAGAGCTTGACGGTGTAGCCGTTGCGCAGGCCGCCCTCGGAGAGGCGGACATAGACCGGGTTGCGGTCGTGCAGCACGTTGACCTCGAGATCCGGCCGCAACAACAGCGCCACCACCATGATCGCGCTCACGACCACCATGGCCGAGGCGTAGAGGATTACACGCGGGCGCATTAGCCTGAGCGGGACTGTTTCGCGACCCGCAGCCGCCAAATTGCGCTCGGTGTCGTAGGCGATCAATCCACGCGGCCGGTCGACCTTGTCCATGATCGCGTCGCAAGCGTCGATGCACAGCGCGCATTGGATGCATTCGAGCTGAGGCCCATTGCGGATGTCGATCCCCGTCGGGCAAACCGCGACACATTGATTGCAATCGATGCAGTCGCCGCGACCCTCCCACGACTGACCCGTCTTGTGCGGCCCTCTCTGCTCCCCGCGCCAGGTCCGATAAGAGATGAGCAGCGAATCGCGATCGAACATCGCCCCCTGGAGGCGCGGCCAGGGACACATATAGATGCACACCTGCTCGCGGGCGATGCCGCCAAGCACATAGGTGGTGGCGGTGAAAATGCCGATAAACAGATAGGCAACGAGCGGGGCCTCGAGCGTCACCAGCTGGCGGGCGAGCGTCGGCGCATCGGCGAAATAAAACACCCACGCGCCCCCGGTAGCGATGGCGATCAGGAGCCAGGAAATATGCGTCGCGCCCTTGCGCGACAGCGTCTCGGCCGACCAAGGCGACTTGTCGAGGCGGAGACGCTGATTGCGGTCGCCCTGCCAGAAGCGCTCGACCGCGATCATCAAATCGGTCCAGACGGTCTGCGGACAGGTATAACCGCACCAGACGCGCCCCGCGACCGAGGTGACGAGGAACAGCGCCAGCGAGGCGAGCACGAGCAGCCCGGTGATGTAATAGAATTCCTGAGGCCAGATCTCGATGAAGAAGAAATAGAAGCGCCGCGAAGGGAAATCGATGAGGACAGCCTGATCGGGGAGATAAGGCCCGCGGTCCCAGCGAAACCAGGGCACGATGTAATAGATGCCGAGCGTGACCGCCATCACGATCCATTTGACGGTGCGGAACTTTCCATGTGCGCGTTTGGGATAGACCTTGACGCGGGACACGTAGAGGCTGCCCTCATCGTCGCCTTTAGGCGCCTTTTCCGGCCGAGCGGTCGGCGGCACGCCCTTTGCGTCGGAACTCGCGCTCCCGGCGCGAATGAGGTCTGTCTCGGTCATCAGCATGTTAGCCTTCCGGCTATTGTCCGCCACCGAGCGAGTGGACGTAGATAGCGAGCTCCTTGATCGTCTCGGGATCGAGGCGGGTGTCCCATGCGGGCATCACGCCGCCGCGGCCGTTGCGGATGCTCTCCATCACCGTCATCTTGTCGCCGGCATAGAGCCAGAGCTCGTCGGTGAGGTTGGGTACGCCAAGCGAGGCATTCCCCTTGCCTTCGGCGCCGTGGCAGGGCGCGCAGGTCTCGGCGAAGACTTTCGCCCCCCGCTCCGCCGCGCCCGGGTCGTGCGAGCGGCCGGACAGCGACAGAACATATTCGGCGACATCGTTCACCTTGGGCTCCGGCAGGACTCCGCTGCGGCCGAAGGCGGGCATCTGATTGGTCCGTGTATCCGGGTCGTCGGCGCGGATGCCGTGCTGGATGGTCTTGTGAATGGCATCGAGCGTGCCGTCCCCCCACAGCCAGGAATCGTCGCGAAGATTGGGATAACCCTCGGCGCCCTGCGCGCCCCGACCGTGACACGGTGCGCAATTGTCGCCGAACGCCGCTTCGCCGCCCGCCAGGGCAAAACGCAACAGCTCCGGATCGGCGTTGATGGCGCCGAGATCGCTGGCCGCGATCTTGTCGCGGAACGCAGATTTGGCTGCCTTCGCCTGCGCCACTTCCCCGGCCAAGACCTCGCGCTGGCTATAGCCGAGCACGCCCTTGGTATAACTCGACACCAGAGGCCAAGCCGGCATCAGCAGCCAATAGGCGACCGCCCAGACCACGGTGGCATAGAAGGTCCACAGCCACCATTTCGGCAAAGGCTTGTTGAGCTCGGTGATGCCGTCCCATTCGTGACCCGTCGTCTCGAACTTTGCCGGCTTTTCGGCTCCGCGCTTCGCCATCGTCTTCATTCTTCCGTGTCGTCTTGATCGGGGTCGTTCTGCAGCGGGATCTGGGCGTCCTTCTCGAAGCGCTTCTTGTTGCCGGGCCAGAAGGCGTAAACGAGCACGCCGATGAACAGAGCGACGAAGAACAGAAGCGCCCCGACCTGGGTAATATTGGCGACCGACTCATAGCTCATGGCGCATCACCTCAGATTTGGTCCCGCCGCATCGAATTTGGCGAAGTCGACAAGCGTGCCGAGCATCTGCAAATAGGCGATTACGGCGTCGAGCTCGGACACCTTGCCTGGGTTGCCATCGAACTGCCGGACCTGGGCCTTGGGATAGCGGCTGAGAAATTCTTTCACCCCCTCGGCCGCGGGATCGAGCTGCCGCTCGAGATCGGCTTTGGCATTCTCGATCATCTCGTCCGTGTAGGGGACGCCAACGATCTTGTTGGCTTTCAGGCGCTCGGCGATATCGCCATAGTCAAGCTCGTGGCGCGCCAGGAACGGGTAGCCAGGCATGACCGATTCCGGCACGATGGCGCGCGGATTCTGCATGTGGACCCTATGCCACTCGTCGGAATATTTGCCGCCAACGCGGGCGATATCAGGGCCGGTCCGCTTCGATCCCCATTGGAAGGGATGGTCGTACATGCTTTCGGCCGCGAGGCTGTAATGGCCATAGCGTTCGACCTCGTCGCGGAGGGACCGCACCATCTGGCTGTGGCAAAGATAGCAGCCCTCACGGATGTAGATGTCGCGGCCCGCGAGTTCCAGCGGCGTATAGGGCCTCATGCCCTCGACCTTCTCGATGGTCGAGCGGAGCCAAAATAGCGGTGCGATCTCCACGATCCCGCCGATGGCGACGGTGATGAGGATGCCGATCAAAAGGAGAATCGAACTCCTCTCCAGAACCTGATGCGACGACCAGTTCATGGCTCTCCCCCCTAAGCCGCCGGTGCGGGGCGAAATTCAGGGGCCGCGGCGATGCGCGGCTGCTCTGCCGCATCGACCGGCTCGTCACCGCGAATGGTCCGCCACACATTGTAGGCCATCAGCACCGCGCCGATGAGGAACAGCAGGCCGCCGGTCGCGCGGATGATGTAGAAGGGATGCATCGCCTCGACCGTCTCCACGAAGGAATATTCGAGGAAGCCGAGGGAATCGTAAGCCCGCCACATCAGTCCCTGCAGGATGCCCGACACCCACATCGAGGTGATGTAAAGAACGATGCCGAGCGTCGCGATCCAGAAATGCCATTCGACCAAGCGCTGCGAATAGAGCGCCTTGCGGTGCCACAGCCACGGCACGAGGCAATAAACCGCGCCGAAGGTGATGAAGGCCACCCAACCAAGCGCGCCGGAATGGACATGACCGATGGTCCAGTCCGTATAGTGCGACAGCGCGTTGACGGATTTGATGCTCATCAGCGGCCCCTCGAAGGTGGACATGCCGTAGAAGGCCACCGAGACGGCAAGCATGCGGATGACGGGGTCCGTCCTGAGCTTGTCCCAAGCGCCGGACAGCGTCATCAGCCCGTTGATCATGCCGCCCCATGACGGCATCCACAGCATGATGGAGAAGGTCATGCCGAGCGTCTGCGCCCAGTCGGGCAGCGCCGAGTAATGCAGATGGTGCGGTCCGGCCCAGATATAGAGGAAGATCAGCGACCAGAAATGCACGATGGAGAGCCGGTACGAATAGATCGGTCGGTCGGCCCGCTTCGGCACGAAATAATACATCATGCCGAGGAAGCCGGCGGTGAGGAAGAAGCCGACCGCGTTGTGGCCGTACCACCATTGGGTCATGGCATCCTGCACGCCGGAAAAGATCACGTAGCTCTTCGAGCCAAGCAGGGACACCGGCACCGCCAGATTGTTGATGATGTGCAACATGGCGATGGTGACGATGAAGGCGAGATAGAACCAGTTCGCTACATAGATGTGCGGCTCACGGCGCTTGGCCAGGGTTCCGATGAAGACGAGGAAATAGACCACCCAGACAATGGTGAGCCAGAGATCCACATACCATTCCGGCTCGGCATATTCCTTCGATTGGGTGATGCCGAGCAGATAGCCGGTGGCCGCCAGCACGATGAAGAGCTGATAGCCCCAGAACACGAACCAGGGCGACCACCGGCCGGCGAGCCGCGCGCGGGAGGTGCGCTGCACCACATAGAAGGAGCTCGCGATCAGGGCGTTGCCGCCAAAGGCGAAGATCACGGCGGAGGTGTGGAGCGGCCGCAGGCGCCCGAAATTCGTCCAGGGCAGATCGAGATTGAGGCTTGGATAAGCGAGCTGCCAGGCGATGACGTCGCCGGCGATGAAGCCGGCGAGGCCCCAGACAACCGTGGCGATGACACCGGCGCGAATGACGCCGTCGGCATAACCGGTCTCCTGCGGCGGGGGCGCCTTGCCCGACAACCGGTCCAGCATATAGACGCCGGCCATGGCGGCCGCGACGAGCAGGAAGCCTCCATGCAGCGCGATGCCCGAATCCTTGCCGGCCACGGCCCAGATCAGACCGATCACGGCGCAGACGACGATGCCAAGCAGCGCCGCTCCGTCCGAGAACGCGTGCCACTCCTCGCGCTCCAACAATGCGGTCATGCTGTCTTCCCCTTCGAACGTCTCGGCCCTACCTTTGCCAAGCTGAGCCGCGGGAACCTTGACGAGGATCAAGCTGCGGGCTCGAACCGCCACAGCCTCGGGTCGTCGCGGAGGAAGAATTTGCGAAATTCCAAAGGGATGCGGGGCCGCGCCGGGGCACTTGCACTGGCTGCGACCAACGGACGCCTCGCGGGGCGAGAGTTGCGGCGCGGGTTAAGCAGGCGCCGTAACGACGCGATGGACTTCACCTGCATCGCGTCTATGATTCGGGCGTTCGGGTCCTGATCGACAACGAGGGCGGCGCCGATGTTCCCCATAGGTGACGACGATTCCCAACGCCGGAATTTTCCCATCGTCACGCCGATTCTAATCGGCTTGAACGTGCTGGCGTTCCTGCTCGAACTGAGCGCGGGCGACCCCTTCATCATGAAATGGGCCTTCATCCCGGCGGAGTTTTCCGCCAGCCCCGCGAGCAACGCCATCACCATTTTCACCGCGATGTTCATTCATGGCGGCTGGCTTCACCTCTTCGGCAACATGCTCTTTCTCTGGATCTTCGGCGACAATGTCGAAGACCGCTTCGGCCACTCCAAATTCCTGGTGTTCTATTTGCTGGCGGGAATCGCGGCCACCTTCGCCCAATTCGCGCTCGCCCCCCATTCGACCGTGCCCAATGTCGGCGCCTCTGGCGCCATCGCCGGGGTGCTTGGGGCCTATATCCTGATGTTCCCACAATCGCGCGTGAATGTGCTGCTCGGCCGGCAGATCGTCGCCATGCCCGCGATCATCGTTCTTGGCGCGTGGATCGCGCTACAGCTCGTGAGCGGGGTCGGGACAATTGCCTATACCGATGAGAGCGCGAATGTCGGTGGCGTGGCCTACATGGCCCATATTGGCGGCTTCGCCGCCGGCTTCCTGATGACCTTCTTGTTCCGGCCGCGCACGCCATCCGATTCAGTCGCCTAGCGACTCCGTCGCCGAGCGGTTGCCGCCGGCGTGCGTCCTGACGGGCCCTCAGGCGGCTAGCGGCCGAAGGGGTTCCAGATGCCCTTCGGCTTCGGCTTTTCGGGTGGGGGCGCCGCCGGCGGTTGTCCTAGACGATCCCTAACGTCACACCCCTGAACCGCCGGCTTTGAGGTGCACACCCCCTCTTTCAGCGTCTTCAGTTTTAGCCTTTGCTTTGGCTTTACGAAGCTGCACCGTGGGGGGCTCGGTCACTACAGCCTCAGTAGCCCTTTCCGGAGGCGGGCTCGCGGGCGCGCTCTGTTGTTTTTGCGCTCCGGGCGTCGGCTGAAGAGAGCCCGTCTCGACGGCGATGCCGAAGAGTCGCCACCGCCCCTGCACTGGCTGGTAGACCACGTCGAAGTTCACCCCGCTCCGGCTACGTCGGGAAGAAGCCCGTGACCCTGATTATATCCTCGCCATTCCTTTCCGGACGGCGAAAGAGCTTAGGATGGTAGAGGATAACCGACGATAGATCGAGGTTGCGGGAGCACAGATTGCTGAAGATCTGCGCCAGTCGCTCCGGGCTGTTGATCCGTTGGAGCCGGAGCAGATTCGCCGCGCATCACCGTGTAGTTGTTCGTCGCGTTGGCTTGATTGAGGGCAATGATTGAGGAAGTAATCATCATCACGAGCCTGTCGTCGTTCGGCATCGGCAATCGAGGTCAGTTGGGAGGGGCGGTTGCTGTGGCTCCGGCGGCGGTTGCTCGGCCTCCTGAGCCACCTTCTGAGGGGCTTCCTCCTTTGGCGGCGCGGGCTTTCGCAACAAAGCTTTAGAAGAAAGATTCCGGCTCCCCGAGAGCGAGGGCGGAAAAAAAGGCACCCTTATCAGTTCCCAATCGGACCGACGACTCTCCACCAACCCGAGTGAGAACCCCTGCTAGAGCCATCGGGCTTGCTCTCATTCAAGACGGGCAAAGTCATGACGTGCTGGGAAAAATCTCCCGGTACGAGGCCGCCCTGATGAATGGAGTCACAAGAACGCTTCAGATGCTGTACTTCGTCGAGCACCATGAGCCAAAAAAAGTAATTAGTAATATAAGTGTAACCAATCCTGGACGAGCGAAAAGCGGCAGCGATCGGAGGTCTTAAGCAAGATCCTAGCGGCTCTAGCTGCGATGCTGCAATTGGCTTCGTTTTGTAATTGACGTTCAGTTGTTTTGCTTGAGCCGGACACCCGGCCCCTTGCTCCCGTCCGCCGGGATAAACTCGATGCCGGCCGCCTCGAGAGCTTGCTGAATTTTCCAAACAGTGTCAGCGGCTCCGCGAATTTCTGATGCGGCCTCAATGCGCTTAACTGTCGCCACGCTGATAGCGGCCCATTCCGAAAGCTTACGCTGGTTTACGGCCAAGAGAGCTCGAGCCGCTCGTATTTGCTCCGGGCGGATCATTGGAGGTCAGCCTGTCCTTAACTAATAGTCCCCTTAATGCTACTTTTAGACTCATATACGATTCCAAAGGTAGCAGACATGAGTCCATCGCTTTTGATCAAGCATGAAGTTGCGAAATATCGGTTGCTTAAACAGCGCCTAATGACGGATTTTCCGGGCACCGACGACGAGACGCTGGTCGACACACTAGAAGGAATCACCGACCTCCACGAAATGATAGCCGCGGTGATCCGCTCGGCGCTAGT
>JBBQKN010000046.1:0-16512 GCA_038326945.1 Hyphomicrobiales bacterium | reverse complement strand
CTCACCCGCGCGCCGGATGAAGTCATTCATGCGCGGCTCACGGCGATCAAGGGCATCGGCCCGTGGACGGCTGACATCTATATTATGTTCTCCCTCGCCCGCGCCGATGCGTGGTCGCCGGGCGACCTCGCTCTTCAATATGCGGTGAAGGACGCGCTCGCCCTTGAACAACGGCCGAGCCTCGTGCAGATGACCGAAATTGCCGAAGCCTGGCGGCCCTGGCGCGGCGTCGCCGCCAGGCTGCTCTGGTCCTATTATTCGCTGAACCGCGGCAAGACCCCGACTTCAACCTGATTGTCGCCCGGTAACGACAAATAGCGCATCAATGTCCTACAGAGAGTCATGATCGTTTGCTCCTGCTCCATGATCACGGCCAGGGACGTGGCCGATGCGGTGACGGCGCTCCGAACCGCCGATCCGCTCGTCGTGCTCACGCCCGGTCTGATTTATCGCCATCTCGGCAAGCGCCCCTCTTGCGGCAGCTGCTTGCCGCTCATCACCAAGTTGATGGTCGCCTATGACGAGGAGGGCATGAACGCGTCGGGCCCGAAGACGCGCCGCGGAGTCGAGGAGCCTTAGCCCGAAGACGTGCCGCGTTGAGCCGTTCCAAACGGCTCTAGCCGCGCGTGCGAGAACAGGCCATGATCGTTTCCGAGGTTGAGAGGAGGATGTCGCATGAAGGGTAATCCACGGGTCATCGAGTATTTGAACAAGGGACTGAGAAGCGAGCTTACCGCCGTCAACCAATATTGGCTGCACTTTCGCCTGCTCGACGATTGGGGCTTCACCAAGCTTGCCAAGAAGGAGCGCGCGGAATCGATCGAGGAGATGCATCACGCCGACAAGCTGATCACGCGCATCATCTTCCTCGAAGGATTTCCCAATTTGCAGCACATCGATCCCTTGATGATCGGGCAGAACGTCAAGGAAATCCTGGAGAGCGACCTCAAGGCCGAATACGGCGCCCGTGCCCTCTACATGGAGGCGCGTGCCTGCTGCCGCAAAGAGGAAGACTATGTGAGCATGGATCTGTTCGAGGAGCTGCTCGCCGACGAAGAGGGCCACATCAACTATCTCGAGACGCAGCTCAATTTGCTCAAAGACATCGGCATGGAGAATTACGGGCAGCTCAACGCCCACTCCGCCGACGACTTCCCAGAGGAATAGCAATTGCCGGTCCATGTTCGCGGCCAGCACGGACGCACTGAATGAATTCTCGTCTCGATGGACCGCGGCTCGCGCCGGCCTCTGGCGGGGCGGCGAAGCAACTCGTGGTCTTCCTCCACGGCTATGGCGCCGACGGCAACGACCTGATCGGGCTGGGGCGCGAATGGGCGCGGGCGCTTCCTCATGCGGCCTTCGTCTCGCCCCACGCTCCCGAGCCTTGCGGCATGGCGCCGACGGGGCGGCAATGGTTCAACCTCACCTTCCGCGATCCGAACGAGATGGCCCAGGGCGTGGCCAAAGCCGGCCCGATGGTCGATGCGTTTCTTGCCGCTGAACTAGAGCGCTTGCGGCTGCGATCGAGCGCGCTCGGGCTCGTCGGCTTCAGTCAGGGCACAATGGTGGCGCTGAGCACAGGCTTAGGCCGGCGGCCGCCGCCTGCGGCCATCGTCGGCTATTCCGGCGCGCTTGCGAGTGTCGAGGCCCTGCCCGAGGGTGGTAAGGGCCCGGCGATCCTGCTAGTCCATGGCGACATGGACGAGGTGATCCCGGTCGATGCGATGATGATTGCGCGCGAACAGCTCGCGCAAGCTGGTCTTCCGGTCGAATGGCATGTGGCGACAGGGCTAGGCCACGGCATCGACCCGACCGGTCTGAAGCTCGGCGGCGACTTTCTCAAGCAGGCTTTTTCCCGCCGGTTGTCCTAGGCCAGCGTGTCGGGGAAGGACACCCGTACGCGGCAACCGGAGCTGCCACTGACCCGCTCCATGGAGCCGTTCAGCTGCTTGGCCAACAGGTCCACGATCCTGGACCCGACCCCGCCCGGCTCCCCTTCCGGACACCCCCGGCCATTGTCCTTGACGGTTAGGGTGAACCCGTCGCCCCGGACAAAGCTGACTTCGACCTCGCCTTTTTTTATCTCGCCGAAGGCGTGCTTGAAGACATTGGTCAGGAGCTCGTTGACGATCAGGCCAACAGGTACGGCGTGAGCGGAGCTTAGCGCAATGTCGTCGCAATTGACCCGCACCGAGACGACGCCTTCGCCTGACAGATCATCGACACGACGGCAGAGCCGCTCGAGATAAGCGCGCATCGGCACCGCGTCGCCGGCGTCAAGATCGAAGTGCTCTTGCGCCCGCCCGAGCGCAGTGAGCCTGCCGACCGCAGCAAGCAGCGCGGCATTGACAGTGGGGTCGGATTGCGAACGGGCTTGCAGCCTTAGGACAGAGCTCGCCAGCGCAAAGTCGTTCTTGGTGCGATGCGCAAGTTCCCGGTAGAGCACATCCTTGATCCGCTCGGCGTCGATGGCGCGCTCCCATCCTTGCCGCAGCGCCTCGCTGACACCGGCGAGCAGGAAGCCGACGAGGAGAAACAAGACGAGCGGCAGCCAAAAGGTGTCCGGGACCGTCGATCTGTCATAGCTCATGGCGAGAAGCAGCGCCGTGCTCAACAGCGTCGCCAGGAAACCGCTGCCCCGGTCGAACAAGAGCGCGCTGAAGAACACCGCCGGGTACATCAAGAAGAAGCAGCTGAGTTCCGTAAACGACTGCACGGCTAAGAGCAAAAGAAAGCAAAGTCCGACCAGCAAGGTCGCCATGCCGTAGCGGACGACCACGGGTTGAGGTTTTACGGGGAGCCAGGTGAGCAATTTTTCCATGATGCCGGTTCCGAGCTGACCTCCTTGAGGGTTCCCTGTTGTTTAAACGCCAAAGCGGCGCTTTGGTACCATGTTGCCCGAGAGTCGAGGCACACCAGCACTTGCGGCGAGAAGTGCCCCGCCTGCGCTCACCTACCGCATCTAGGGGCCTTCACAATTCCGACGCGTCCCTATAGTATCCCCCGGCGTAACCCGAGTGCGACGGGCAAAGTCAAAGCTAAGAGGACTTAGCCGCCTTGACCGTCGCCACCGCATCAGCATCGCCGGGTTCGTTTCCCGCTCTCGTGCTCAACGCGGATTTCCGGCCGCTCTCCTACTACCCGCTCTCGCTTTGGGCCTGGCAGGACAGCGTCAAGGCCGTGTTCCTCGACCGCGTCAACATCGTCTCCGAATATGATCGCGCAGTTCACTCGCCGAGCTTTGAGATGAAGCTGCCGAGCGTGGTCTCGCTCAAGACCTATGTGCGGCCCGCGCTCTATCCGGCCTTCACGCGATTCAACGTGTTCTTGCGCGACCGCTTTTCCTGCCAATATTGCGGCGATGCACAGGACCTCACCTTCGATCATCTGGTGCCGCGCTCGCGCGGCGGTCTCACCCGCTGGGACAATGTGGTCGCGGCCTGCGCGCCCTGCAATCTCTGCAAGGGCGGCAAGATGCCGGCCGAGGCCAAAATGTGGCCGTCGCAGAAGCCCTACCGGCCGACCGTGTTCGAGCTCCACCGTAACGGGCGGCTATTCCCGCCGAACTATCTGCATGAGAGCTGGCTCGATTATCTCTACTGGGATACCGAGCTCGAGCCTTAAGGGCTTGTGTCAGCGGCGCCGCGTGGCGCCCCAGGCGGCGAGACCGGCGAGGATCGCCGAGAGAACCGCGTTCCATCCCGCGAAAGACAGACCGAGAAGACGCCACATCGCCTCGTCGCAGCTGACGACCCGGGCATTATCAAGCTCTTTGGCCAGGCCGCCCGTGCCCCAGCCGATTTCGGTGCCGCCGGAGCAGCTGACCGGCCCCGGCCACCATTTCCATTCGATGCCGGCGTGATACACGCCAAGCCCGGCATTGACGAGGAAGGCAAGCGCGATCAGCCCGAGAACGATGCGCGTAAGCGTGATCGACTCGGCGCGCGCGGCGAAGAAGGCGAGCAGTGCAGCCGGCACCGCGAAATAATAGGCATAGCGCTCCTCCAGGCAGATCGGACAGGGCGCGTAGCCGCCGAATATCTCGAACCCATGCGCGGTGAGGATGGTCGCGAACGCAATCGCGAAGACGAAGGCGCAGATCAGCATCAACTCGCCCGCGAGTTTGTCCAATGACGGCCTCATCTCAGAACGCATATTTAGCGATGAAGAAGCCGCCAACGATGGCGGCGAGGAACCCTGTGGTGACGAGGGTGAGGCGTCGCTCGATGAATTCGCGGATCGGCTCGCCATAGATACGCAACAACTCGGCCTCGAGGAAGAAGCGCGCGCCGCGCGTGATGATGGACAGCAGCACGAAATAGAACAGATTGTAGCCGGCGAAGCCCGAGGCGATGGTCACGATCTTGTAGGGGATCGGCGTCATGCCCTTGATCAGGATGATCCAGGCGCCCCATTTCGCATAAGCCTCGCGGAAGGCGTCGATACCTTCGCCATAACCATAGGCCGAGATCAGCCAATACCCGAGCGTGTCGTAGAGCAGCGCGCCGATGGCGTAGCCGAGAAGGCCGCCCACCACCGACGCGACGGTGCAGACCAGGGCGTAAAGCCTCGCCTTCTCCGGATTGGCGAGCGCCATTGGCACCAGGATGACGTCCGGCGGCACCGGAAAGAAGGAGCTCTCGGCGAAGGACACCGCGGCCAGCGCGGGAAGCGCGTAGCGGCCCTTGGAAAGCTCGATCACCCTGTCGTAAAGCCGCTTCAGCATCCCGCCTGCTTACCCGGGAGCTGAAAGCTTGTCCATCGGCTCGAATAGGCCGCGTGACGCTTGCGTCATCGGTTGACCATGGCTCCGGTCTATCCCATCTTTCCGACCGTGCCCCAGTGGCGGAATGGTAGACGCGGCAGACTCAAAATCTGTTGCTCGCAAGGGCGTGCCTGTTCGAGTCAGGCCTGGGGCACCACTCCTCCTTCGTCCGGGGACGGGACCAGCTGAGGGCTACTTAAGGCTGGCGGCCCTCGAGCGCATCGGGCAAGACATCAAGATTGCTCGCGAAGATCGCTCGAGCTCCACCCATAATCGCGAGATAAGACTTCCATCTGTCGGCTGGAGCACGCGTCCTTCGCCAGACGGGCGACGCCTATTTCCGTTTCGCCTGTTCGAACGCCTTGAGAAAAGCCGGCACGATCTCGTACAGATTGCCGATCACGCTGTAATCGGACTCGGCGTGGATCGGCGCCTTGGGATCGTTGTTGATGGCGACGACCGTGCGCGCTCCCTTCATGCCGACGATGTGCTCGATCTGGCCGGAAATTCCGCAAGCCATATAGAGATTGGGCTTCACCGTCTGGCCCGACAGGCCGATGCGCCGGTCCGTTGGCAGCCAATCGACATCTCCCGTCAGCGGGCGCGAGCCGGCGAGAACACCGCCCAGAACCGCTGCAAGCTCCTCCAGCATGGAGAGATCCTCGACCTTCTTCACGCCGCGCCCGGCCGCAACGATGATTTCGGCCTTGGTCATGTCGACCGAGCTCCTGACCCGCGGCGAGGTGGCCTGCACGCGGACCCGCGGCGCAGGGAGCGTGATCTCGAGCACTTTGGTCGATCCGGCAGGGTCCTTGACGGGCTCGGCCTTGGGAAAGCGGCTGGGCGGAATGGAGACGATTTGCGGGCTGCCTTTAAGAATTTGCTTGGCGGTGAAGCGGCCGCCATAGACCCGCCGCTCGATTTCGAGATTGCCGTCCTCATCCCGGCGCAACGCCATGCAGCTGCTGGCGCAGGGAACCCCCAGCGCCTGGGCCAAGCGTGCCAGAACATCGGCACCCATCCGCGTCGCGCCGATCAGGATCGTGGCCGGGTTGGTGACGCGGACCGCTTCACGCAAACCGACAACGAGCTCGTCAGGTCCAGGGCGCGACCCTTCGGGCGTCTGCAGCACTAAAGCCTCATCGGCGCCCCGCGCCAGGCAATCCTGCGCCATCGCGGCTGCCGTCGGTCCGATGGCAACGGCGGTCACGCGTCCCGCCGGTCCACTGAGCGACCGGCCCGCGGTCAGAAGTTCGGCGAGCGTATCGGAGCTTTCGGAAAAGACGAGTATCTGTTGGTTATCCACTAGACTTTCACCTCACCATCTGCGCCGAGCAGGGAAAGAAGGTTCGCGGCCATCTCTGCGGGGTTGTCCCCGACGACGATGATCCGCTTACGCGAACTCGGCGGCGCCGTGATATCGAGCGTCCGCAAGCAGGGACGGTCCTTCGGCTCTTCGAGATCGAACCCGGGAAGCTCACCGATCGGCAGCTCCTTCACCGGCCTCTTGCTCGCGCCCATGACCTGAAGCACCGTCGGAATGCGGGCCTGATTGATCTCGTTCCCAACCGTCACCAGGGCGGGAAGGTCGGCTTCCAACGTTTCGGACATGTCTTCCGTGGAACGATGGGCGATGAGCTTGCCCTGCTCGATTTCGAGCTTCGTGACGTAGGTAATCGCCGGAATGTCGAGAGCGACGGCTACGCGCGGTCCGACCTGGGCGTTGAATTGGTCGGCGGAGGCTTCGCCGGTAATGAACACATCGAAGGACGAAATGTTCTCCGCGGCCTGAATCGCGCGGACCGCCCCGGCGAGCGCCAGAGCAAGGCGGTAGGGGCCCACCGCGTTGCTGTTTTCATCCTTGACGAGATAGAGCGCCTCCAGCCCCATGGCGAGCGACCGCAGCAGCACGTCGCGCGGCGGCATCTGGCCCGCCAGAACGCTGAGACCGAAGACACGACCGCCATACTGAGCGGCGAGTTGAAGCCCAGCCTCGATCGCGTTCTCGTCGAAGGTGCTGATCCGGAATGGCGCCCGCGCCAGATCGGGGTGCCCTTCCGCATCGGCCTGCAATTGGTTGGGGTCGGGAATGAACTTCAGGCAGACGAGTATGTTGAGTGGGCTTCCGGTCATAGTGGCTCCCCTTCTTTTTGGGCCGGAGACGGCGCTATCGATTCCCCCCTTGTTTCGCCTCCCTCTTGGTCGAGGGCTTGGGCGACGACCTCCGCGATGTCCTTGATCTGCACATCGCTATCGGGCGCGGCGACCGTGGCGCCTTGCGCTAACATCTTGACGCAAAATGGACATTCGGCCACGACAGTCCGTGCCCCGGTGCCCACCGCCTCCTTGATGCGCAGCGCGCCCGCGGATTCGTTCTTGGCCACGTCGTACCAATAATTGCCACCACCGCCGCCGCAGCAGAAACTCTGCTCGCCATGCCGCGGCATCTCGACGAGGGCGTCGCCATACACCGCGCGCAGTACCTCGCGGGGCGCCTCGAAGATCCGGTTGTACCGGCCGACATAGCAGGAATCGTGCAACGTCGCCGGCTCCATCTCGTCGCGACGCAGCCGGATCCGCCCCTCCTCCAATAAGCTGGCAATGAGTTCGGCGTGATGCCTCACCTCGAACTCTCCGCCAAAGCGGGGATACTCGTTCTTGAGGACGTGGTAGCAATGCGCGCAATGCGTCACGATATTCTTCGCCTCGTGGCGCTTAAGCGTTTCGATGTTTTGCAGCGCGAGCTGCTGAAACAAGCCCTCCTCGCCTATCCGGCGCGCGGCATCTCCGCTGCACGCTTCCTCAGCACCAAGGAACCGAAGGCGCAGACCGGCGGCGCCCAGCACCTTCGCCGTGGCACGCGCAATATCGCCGATCCGCGGATCGTAAGTCGCGGCGCAGCCCATCCAATACACCCAGTCCTCGGGTGTGGAGGAAGTGTCTTCGCCATCGTGCATCGGCTGGTCCTATTCCTCTGATGAGCCGGCGACGATGCGCAATTCCGCCGCGAGCTGGTTTCGTTGTTCTGCCGGCTGGCCGTAGGCATTGTTGCTGAGGCCGAGATTGGTGAAAAACTCGGTCTGGCGCTTGTCGAGAATCTGCTTGAAAACGAGCTCCCGACGGAACGGTGTGATGTAGTCGACGGGCCGGATGAAGACTGGGCAGGCTTCGACACAGGCAGCACAGGTCGTGCAGGCCCAAAGCTCTCCCTCCGTCACGACTCCGGTGGCGAGAACGTCCTCGTTCGTCTCGCCGGCGAGCAGTCTTGCGCGCAAGGCCTGCACCAGCCGGCGCGGGGACAAGGCGGTCCCCATCGCCTTCGCCGGGCACACCTCGTCGCATCGCCCGCAATTGGTGCAGGCTTCGAGCGCGAAGCGCAGACCTGGCTCGAGATCGGAGATGGTGACGGCGCCGACCTTCACGTCGAATTCCCCCGTCTCCATGAGCTGTCTCAGGTCGAAGGGGGTACTCATCTCCTTTCGGGGCTGTCCAGGCTGCGCCATCAGATTGAGAGGGGCCGCGACGGAATGCAGGAAGGTGGTGTAGGGGAGTGAGGCGATCAGCCCAAAAGCGACGAAGGCATGGGTCCACCACAGCACGAGGTAGAAAGTCGGCGCGATGGGCTCGATGCCCGCCGCTACCAGCAGGGGCGCGAGCCGGACGCCGATGATTGACCAGTCGGCCCACGCGACAGGGTGGATGATCAGCCTCAGAGCCTCCAGCACGAAACCGGTAATCCCTAGATAGAGCAGGCCGCAGATGAGAATGATGAACTGGTATTGAACGCGGCGTTGATCCGGGCCCGTCTGCCGGAGCCTCACCAGCCGCCAGATCAGGGCGCCGGTCAGCCCGATGACGAAAAGGAGCCCGAATGAATCGGCGAAGACCTCGAAATAGAGATAGCGCATGCCCTCCAGCACGCGGAACCCGAACGGCCTGGTGATGTCCCAGTCGATCGCCACGATCGTAGTGGCAATCAACAGCGCGACGAATCCGTAAAAGATTCCGAGATGCGGTAGGCCGCGCGGTCGACGGGGCACGCGGTGTTGCAATAGGGCGTAGCGGCCAAAGCGGCCCAGCGCCCCGGCGATGCCTCCGGAGCTGTCAGCGATGATGTGGCCGAGCCTGAACCCTTTCAGCCTCCGCCATAGGCCGACCAGGAACACGACGGCGAACGGCGCGAAGACCAAATAGAGGCCTATTTCCGTCCACAGGGGGACGAGGCCGAACGTGTCACGCACGGGCATGGCGAGCCTACCGATAGGCTGGTTGAAAAGTTCGGCCCCGACCGTTCGGTCGGGGCCTCACTCTGTGTCCAAATTCGGACCTCGTTTTGCCTACGCGGCCGGCTTGGTCGTAACCGTGCCAATCCCTTCCATCGACTTCTTGAATGGGATCTCCTCATTGTCCATGAAGGAGCGCGGATTGAAGCTCGGGTCTGCCATGACGCCCCAGATCTTGCGACGCTGCATGCCCATATTGCCGGCGTCGTAGATCGGGAAGCACATCATGTCGCGCAAGTACTTATCGAGCGGATGGCTGCGGCGGTCGTAGCTATTGACGCCCATGACGCGCATGCAGTCATACACACACTCCATCCCGACCTCGCCGCAGAAGATCTTCGTCATTGCACCGAGCGAATGGTTCTCGCTGTCCCACAGATCGGCAGTGTACCCGGCCTTGTAGCAGAAATAGCGCATGGCCTCGATCTTCATCGCGACGTTAGTCATCATGTACCCAACATTCTGATGATAGATGATCGGATCCAGGCCGCCGGCCGTATATTCTTTCGACCATTTCAGAACGTACTCGTACGCCGCTCTGGCGGTGCCCACGGCCGCGATGCCGGCCACGGGACCCGACCAGGTGAAAGCCTTGCTGATGACGAGATCGCCATTGCCGACGGCAAAAACGTTCTCTTCGGGCACGCGCGCATCCTTGAACCGGATGTCGGCGTTCTGGTTGAGCCGCTGCCCCATTTTGTCGATGCACGGCTCGTAGGTCACCCCGGCGGTACCGCGAGGCACGAGAATGCAGGACAGGCCACCCCTGCCGCCCTTGTCGCGATCGGTGCGGACCACGACGGTGCTGACGTCGGGACCCTTCATGTCCCAGCCGGCGCCGTTCGAAGGCCAAAATTTGCGGCCGTTGAGGACGTATTCACCGTTTTTAAGGTCTGCAGTCACCTGGATCCCAGCCTTCGGGCTCGGATGATCGAAATTGGCGGTGCCGCCGGGGCTGCCTGCCGGCTCAGAGACCAGCCACCCGGCCAGATAGTCTTTGGTGGGGGCTGTTGCACGCTTCGGTCAGCCACTTCTTCTTCTGCTCAGCGCTGCCGAACCAGTTCAACGGCATCAAAGCGAGGCCATTGACGAGCAACACGCAGCCGAAGCCAGGATCGACCGCACCGATTTCCTCGACGGCGATCAGCACGTCGACGTTGGTCAGTCCGCCGCCGCCATATTCCTTCGGCAGAAACCCCGTCGCGAAGCCCATTTCATAGGCCTGCTTGTAGACGGGCTTGATCATCTGGAACCCCTTTTGCGGGTCAGGCTCGGCATCGGCCGCTCGAATGATCGGCTTCAGGATGTCCTCGGAAAACTCGCGTGCGACCTTCTGCAAGGTCTTCTGCTCAGGCGTCAAAGAGAAGTCGATAGCCATGGCGTTTTCTCCCATTCCTTTTGTTTGTGACTGGAACTAGCCGTTGCCTGATGTCTTTGGGCCGTTTTCCGATCGAACAGGGGCGGCCGACGAGGCTCGAGCTCGGTTAGCCCATCCACTTCATTACTTTATGCAGTTTAATTAGTCAAAAGGCTTTTTAGTTGTCGGTGGCTGCGGGCTAAACGATTGGCGTGCAATGGGAATAAAGCCTGGAGCGGGCAAGTAAGGTTTTGCTGTTAGCGGCCGCGCCGGCCCTTATGGCATCGGTCGGGCGACATTTTGCCACCCCCCCGCAGGGCTGCTACCCGGGCTCAGTCATCTCCGGTCTCGTCGGCGCCGGCCGGAGGCCAGGTCTTGCCAAAGGGCGTCAATTCGCTGTTCATGATGGCCCTAGGGTCGAAGTCGGGATGGCTCATGACTCCCCAGAGCTTCCGCATCTGCATGCCCATATTGCCCGCGTCGTAGAGCGGAAACACGCTGGCTTCCCGCAAATAGCGCTCCAGTGGGAGGGCCTTGTCCAATGAATTGACGCCCACGACTTTCATGGCCTGAAACACCGCCCCGAACAGGAGCTCGCTGCAGAACACCTTGGCCATTGGGCTGACCGCATGGCCGTTCGCATCATGCAAATCGTTGTAATGCGCCGATTTCCAGGCAAACGCCCGACAGGCCTCGATCTTCATGGCGACATCGGCCAGGGCATAGCCCACGGCCTGGTGGTTGATGATCGGCTTGGCGCCGCCTGCCGTGTAGGTCTTGGCCCAGTCCAGCACATATTCATAGGCCGACCGCGCCACCCCGACCGAGGCGATCGCGGCCACCGGCGCCGACCAGGTGAACGCTTTGTTGATAACCAAGTCGCCATAGCTTTCGGCGAAGATGTTCTCCTCCGGGATACGGCAATCGTTGAAAATGATTGAATTGTTCTGACAAAGGCGGTGGCCGAATTTGGAGATCGGGCGCTCATAGATAACGCCCTGGGTCCCGCGCGGGACGATGGCGCAGCTGAGCCCGGTATCGCCCCCGGCCTCGGGCGCGGTGCGGACGACGCAAATATTGACATTTGCACCCCTGAGGTCCCATCCGGCCGAGTTGCAGGGCCACCTCTTTCTGCCATTCAGCACATATTCCCCGTTGGCCCGATCATGGGTCGCGATGAGGCCGATACCCACCGGCGCCGGGTCTGGATGGTCGAAATTGGCCGTTCCCCCTGGCGTGCCGGCGGCCTCGCTCACCGTCCAGCCGGCGAGATATTCGCCGCGGGGGTCGCTGGTCGCGGGCCCCAGCCATTTGCGCTTCTGCGCCTCGGACCCGAACCAAACCAGCGGCATAAGCGCCAGACCGTTGACGAGGAGGATGGTAGCGAAGCCAGGATCCACGGCGGTGATCTCTTCCGCGATCACCTGCAGATCCAAATTGCAGACGCCAGCACCGCCATAGGCCTTGGGAATGAAGCCGGTGGCGAAGCCCAGTTTATAGGCCTCGACATAGGCGCCCTTCAGCATGGCGAATGCTGTCTGGGTGTCCTCTGTCTCGTCCGCCGCCCGAACCAACGGGCCAAGGATCTCGTTCGCGAACTCCCGCGCGATGCGCTGCAGGCGGCGTTGCGACTGAGTGAGGGTGAAATCGATCGCCATTGCACAGCTCGCTTCCCCGGAGCGGCCAAGCCCAATCACGGACAGGATTGCCTAGAATTAAATTGATAATACCTTACGACAGGGAAATAAGCAAAAAGGATAAATAGCTTGCAAGCGCGCCGAGAACTGCCTTAAAGTCGCCTAATCCAGCCTGAAACGCATGCACGCCTCGATGGGGAGGCCGTTTTCTTGCGACTCATCGAACCCTATAAAAGGGCTTATGCTAGTCAGATGTATGGAATCATCAGCTCAAGGCGCCAGGCAGTCTCAAGATCCCCGGGCTGTGCGGGATGGCAAATAAAGCCCATGCTCGGCGCCATGACGCTGCGGCTCGATTCATCCCAATGAATGGCCGTTGCCATTTACCGTCCCGTTCAACATCATCAACCGGTCAGGAAGATCTAGTGCCGCGCCGGCACCCATACAGGAGATCGCCGTCATGAGTGCAACCGTGCAGGCCGTCGAGCGCATCCCCCTCGCCACCGATGACGATAGGCCGAGCCGCGCCGAGGCCGAAGCTGCGGTTCGGACGATCATCCGGTGGACGGGCGACGATCCGGAGCGCGAGGGCTTGGTCAAAACCCCAAGCCGAGTTGTCCGCGCCTTGGAAGACTTTTACGTAGGCTACACCCAGGACCCGGTCGCGGTGCTCCAGAAGAGCGCGGCGGAGAGCGAGGACTACGATGAAATGATCGTGCTGCGGGACATCCGCTTCGACAGCCACTGTGAGCATCACATGGAACCGATGACCGGCCGGGCGTGGGTCGCTTACGTTCCAGGCGATCGCGTGGTTGGCATCAGCAAGCTTGCCAGAGTGGTCGAGATCTATGCGAAGCGCCTCCAGACCCAAGAGAAACTGACCGCGCAAATCGCCAAAACGATCAACGACGTTCTCAGGCCGCGTGGGGTTGGCGTCATTATCAAGGCGTCGCATCGCTGCATGACCACACGGGGCGTGCATAAGCCCGACACGGATTTGGTCACCAGCCGCATGCTCGGTTGTTTTCGCGACAACCTGACTCGCCAAGAATTTCTCAGCATGGCGATTTGACCGCGAAACCGCGGCTCGATCCCCAGCCGCTCCGCCGAGATCTGCGCGACGCGGCGTCGCGGATCCACTCCCAAACGCACTATCGGTTCCGCACATTAGTGGGCCGGAGGGGCGTTCGGGAACCTTTCAGGTTCGCCGGCCATCTAATTTCAGTTCGACAAGTACCAAAGTGGCGGCGGCCAGGGCCCGCTCGAGGCGACCGCGTCGACATGTGATTTCTCGGAAAAACGGGGGGCGCCGAGGCGATAGGCAAAAAAAGGACGCCGAAGGGAGGAGACCGTCCGGCGTCTAGTCAGGTGGAGGAGAACAAAAATGATCACTCAAGCAGCAAACGAACATGGTCCCTGAATTCCCGCGCCTGATCGGGCTTTCCCCTATGACTTGCCCGCTTCTTGGGTCAGGGACCCACCCCTTTCACCGAGGGCAATCAAGCAGGTCGCGGGGCTCACTTCACGTGCGAAAAGAAATGGTACTTTCGACATGTTAAAATGTCAAAAGCTTTTTTGCCGTCAGAATCATATCGCCTAAAGCGGTTTCCACCGTCTCGACGAAGCGAAGCGGTTGCTATGCCGCTTTCCATTGCGTAAATAGGGAATCATGGAGACAAAAGAGCTTTCGTCACCCACCGAAGACACGCAGCAGCGCTTACTTTCCCAACTTCTGGATTGTAAAAGCGGGCTGACGGTCGATGAATTGGCTGCGCGCCTCGATGTCAGCCGCAGCGCCGTGAAGCAGCATCTATCCAGGCTGGAAGCGACCGGCTTTATCGCCTGCAATGCGTCGCGCAAGACAGGTGGCCGACCGAGCCGCGTTTATGTGCTGACCAACGCGGGTATCGACAGCTTTCCCAAGAAATATTCTTGGTTTTCCCGCGTACTGTTCGAAAGCCTGCGCACGAAGGTCGGCACCGACTATCTGGCCCAATACATGTTCGACCTCGGTGTCGAGATGTCAGCAGCGGCCATCCCGCGACTGGTGGGCAAGACACGCCTCGAGCGGGTCACGGAAATCGTCAAGATCATGAACGAGACCGGCTTCGCCGCGCGCACCGTGGCGCCCGAAGAGGGCGATACCCTGCCGCGAATCGAGTGCAAGAACTGCGTCTATCACGATTTGTCCAAGGACTATGTCGAGGTGTGCCGGTTCGACATCGGCTTTATCAGCGGCCTCATGGGCAGCGAGGTCGAGCATCAGGAATGCATGCAGCGCGGGAGCCAGTCCTGTCGCTTCCGCCTCAAGCCGCTGGCCTAACTGCAATCCCCTCTTCGCAGGCACGTTCCCATCCTGACCGCCCCAGCGGCTCAGGTGATGGCGCCCCTGCGGTGGGCTCATAAGACGTGTGTCTCCCTCTTGGGCGACGGATATCAGGTCGTGGCCGAGTGATGCTCGCGTCCTTGAGGCGAAGCGCGAAACGCCGGGGAGCCAGCCCTTGGCTGGCCCCCTCGGCATGATCGCGTGAAACGCGCGGCGCTGTCAGCCGCGGCCGAGTTCGCGCCAGCTATTCTCTTTCACGTCGACGCCGTAATAGGCCGCCGCCTTCTTGATATTGGCGAAGGCGAGGTCGCGATCGGCGTCGGAGACGCCTTCGACCTGGTCGAAGCGGGCCAGCGCATTGATGACGTGGCTCGCATCGGTGAGCGGCTCCTTGCGCTGCTGCGGAAAGGCAAACACGCTTTCCGGCAGTTCGGCCCGATTGTGGATCTCGCCATATTCCGTGCTCGGCATCCAGGTGGTTTCCATGTCAGTTTCCTCCATGGTTTTCTTGAGGGCCGAGAAGCGCCCTCATCCACACCGATGCCAGGCGTCAGCGGCCTTACTTGCGCGCGCCTCTTAAGCGGCTGACGTCCGGCACCTCCTCGCCAAGAGCGGTTGCGAGATCGATCTGATGATCTTGCTCCTGCACGAGAATCTCTCGGATCTGTTCGGCCATGGCAAACTCGCCAAGAGCTTCGCATTGCCGAATTCTCTCACGGTAGTTGAGAATGGTTTCGTTCTCGTTATCCAGATCGAACTTAAGCATTTCGCGCGCCTTCTCCGAGATCTTAACCGGTTTCGGCGTGACGCTCGGCATCTTGCCGAGATAATCAATCTGACGTGAAATGGTCAAAGCGTGCTCGAGCTCCTGATGCGCGTGCTGTTCGAGCTGATCGGCGATGTTCATGTATTCGGCGCCTTTCAGCACCTGCGAGTAGACCACATAGGCGATGATGGCCTGATATTCGCGGGATAAATCCTCGTTCAAAAGCTCCGCCAGCTGGTCACGGGTAATCGCCTTATCCGCCATTGCGTTCCTCCTGTCATGAATGCGTCGTGTTGTGGCTGCGTCGCAGCTGAACATACGTCAGTGTTATAGCTGCACAACGCTCAGTATGGCAGCATAACGTCGCAGAGTTGCGACGGCGGGCTCTAGCGTTTCTCGACCTGACGCCGCAGCCTTCCGATCAAGGCCTTGAGCTCGGCATTCGTGGGCTCGGCTTCGGCCAACTGCTCCGCATAGGCCAGCGCGGCGGCGCTATCGCCCGCGGCGCGATTGAACCCGATTAGAGCCGCGAGCGTGTCACGGTCGGCCGGATGGCGCGCCAGACTCTGCTTCAGCACTTCGATGGCCTCGCCACGCTTTCCGCTGGAGTCGAGCGCGACGGCATAGACATAAGCATATCTGGCGCGGGCGGGCTCAAGCTCGGCGGCGCGGCCAAGCTCCGCCAGGGCGTCCTCCCCACGCTTGGCCCGGACAAGCGCAAGCCCAAGCGCGTGATGCAGGCCGGCATCTTGCGGCGAACGCTCGATCCCCTGTCGCAACACGCTTTCGGCCTCGGCCTCACGTCCAAGCTGACGGTAGAGATCGGCGAGATTGGCGGAGGCCGGCGCGAAGCTGGGGCTCAAGCCGAGCGCGGCGCGATATTCCGCTTCGGCTTCGGCGGTCTGCCCGCGCCTGGCGTAGAAATGACCGAGCATGGCCCGGGCCTCGGGCCGGTCCGCATTGAGACGCTGTGCCGCAATGAACTCAGTCACCGCCCCACCGAGCCGCTCGCGATCGCTTGCCGACAGTCCCGCGGTCGGCATCGTCGCCAGCAGGGAGGCAGCGCGGATACGCACCCCGAGCACGGGGTCGGAGAGAAGCGGCGAGACGAGTGGCCAAACCTCGCCCGCAGGGACCGCGTCGAGCAGATCGAGCGCCGCAATCCGGACCAAGGGCTCGGGATCGGAGCGGCCCTTCCGCGCCAGGCCGACATTGGACGGCGAGATCAGCGGGGCGAGTTCGTCGAGCGCGCTCGCACGGGCAAAGGCCGGCGCATCGGCATCGGCTGCAACCGCCGCCAGTAGCTTGGCCGCGTCGCGCTCGTCGGTCCAGGCCGCGTGGAAGGCCGGTCCATAACTCTGCAACCCCTTGCGCTCCG
>JBBQKN010000045.1:0-17640 GCA_038326945.1 Hyphomicrobiales bacterium | reverse complement strand
GCCGCCGATGGCCGCCGCCGGGATGCGCATCGGGCTGCTCGGCGGCTCATTCAATCCGGCCCACGCCGCCCACCGGCAGATCAGCCTCATGGCCATGAAGCGGCTCGGTCTCGATCAGGTCTGGTGGCTGGTGAGCCCCGGCAATCCGCTCAAGGACACGGCCAAGATGCCGGAGCTCGCCACGCGCATGGGCGCCGCGCGCGAACTCGCGCATCACCCGAGAATCCTCGTCACCGGATTTGAGAGTGCTCGCGGCACGGCCTATACGATCGACACGCTGCGGTTCCTCAAGCGGCGCTTCCCTTCCGTCAATTTCGTCTGGCTGATGGGCGCCGACAATCTCGCCTCGTTCCATCGCTGGCGCGACTGGGCGGAGCTGTTCAGGCTGGTGCCGATCGCAGTAATGGACCGGCCTGGTTTCCGGCTCAAAGCGCGCTCGAGCAGGGCGGCGCAGCGCTTCGCCGGGGCCCAGATCGACGAATCGGATGCGCGCGGGCTGGCAACTATGACGCCGCCGGCCTGGACCTTGCTCACGTTGCCGCTCTCGCGGCTTTCTTCCACAGTTTTGCGGGGCGACAGGGCGGGCGTCGCCAAGACACCGGCGCCCAAGGCCGGGAGGGCGGCGAAGGCCGCGAAAAAGGAGGTCAAGCAGGCGAAGAAGGAGGTGAAGAAAGCGGCGAAGAAAAGCAAGAAGAAGGCCAAGCGACACTAGCTATTGAAAGTTGCGGCCGACGCAGACTATGTTTAGCTCGAAGCGGCAACCAAACATGGGCCGGCGCGTTCAGCAGGAGCACAGGCTCAAGCCGCTTCCGCAAGGTGCCATGAGAGAAGGACATCCACCACAACATGCGCTCACCCAGAGAGGGTGCCCATAGCGGTACGCCTCCCTCCGGCTTTGCGTCCTTTCGCGCCCAGCCGAACCGTTTGCTCAACGTCGTGCTCGACACTCTCGACGATGCCAAGGCCGAGGATGTCGTATGCATCGACCTCAAGGGCAAAACCTCGATCGGCGACCAAATGGTCGTAGCCTCGGGGCGTTCACAACGGCACGTCGCCGCCGTTGCCGATCATCTCAGCCGGAAACTCAAGGAAGAAGGCTTTGGGCGCGCCCGCGTCGAGGGGCTCCCGCATTCCGACTGGGTGCTGATCGATGCCGGCGACGTCATCGTCCATATCTTCCGCCCGGAGGTCCGGGAGTTCTACAATCTGGAGAAGATGTGGTCGGCGGATCGCCCCATGGAGCGCATGGTGATCTGATCGTTCACGCCGCGCTCAGGGCTGACGCCCAAAGGATCGCGCTATGCGGCTCCTAATCGCCGCCGTCGGCAGGCTGAAACAGGGGCCGGAACGCGATCTCTTCGGGCATTACGTCACGCGTGCCGAGACCGCCGGCCGCAAGCTCAGACTCACACCCCTCACGGTGGGCGAGGTGCCGGAATCGCGGGGACCGACGCCCGCAGCCCGCATGGCCGCCGAAGGCATGGTCATGCTCGGCAAGGTTCCCGTCTCGCATAAACTGATCGGTCTCGACCGTCAGGGCGACCAACTCAGCAGCGCCGATTTCGCCAAGCTGATGGGCGAGTTCCGCGACCACGGCGCCATCGGCCTTGCTTTCCTGGTCGGCGGTGCCGAAGGATTGGCGCCGGAGGCGCTTGACCGCGTCGACAGGAGGCTGTCGCTTGGCCCGATGACGCTGCCGCATGGGCTGGCCCGCATCGTGCTGGCCGAGCAGATCTACCGCGGCATGACCATCCTTGCCGGCCATCCCTATCACCGCGCCTGAGTTGGGGGTGAATGGTTAAGAATTGTTCAGCATATTTGCCTTGATTCTGCCTCATGGCTCCGCTTCGTTTGACCCTCGCTCGAGTCCCTTCTTTCCGGCCGGCGGCGGGAAGACAGGACGGGGGAAGAGCACGCCGTCAATGCGGATTGCGCCTATCCATCGATCCCCGGAGCACATCTCCCGGCTTCTCATCACCGGTTTGCTGCTCGTGGGAATCCTTAGCGCCTTCCCCTTAGCTGTTGCGGCAGAGGACGACCTCTCCCGCGAGGAGGCACGGAAGAAACTCGAGGAGACCTCGCAAAAGCTGCAATCGAGCCGCGCCCAGGAGCAAGGACTCGCCCAGGACGTGGCCGCCCTGGCGGAGGCGCGGGCCCAGCTCAACACCGAGCTGATCGAAGCAGGCAAGCGGGTCCAGGCGAGCGAGGCAAAACTGTCCGAGACGGAGGCGAAGCTCTCCGAGCTCACCGACCAGGTCGACGTCATTCGCGGCTCCATCACGGAGCGGAAGGAAACCATCGTCAAGATGCTGAGCGCCATGCAGAGGATCGGCCGCACACCGCCGCCGGCGCTGGTCACGCGCCGGGACGATGCGCTTGCCGTGGTCCGCAGCGCCATGCTCCTGGCCCAGGTCTTTCCCGAGCTGAAATATCAGGCCGACAATCTGTCGCATGAACTCGACGGGCTCGTGAGCCTCGAAGGCGGTATTCGCGACCAGCGGGACGCCGAGAAAACCGAGACTGACAAGCTCACGGCCGAGCAGAGCCGGATCGACCAGCTGCTACAGGAACGGAAGGTGAAGCTTGCCAAAAGCGAGGCCGACCTCGTCTCCACGCGGCTCGCGGCGGCGCAGCAGGCGGCCACGGTGACGGAGCTAAACGAGCTGATCCAGCGCCTGGATGAGCGCATCGCCAAGGCCGAGGTCGCGCAATATGACGCGGAAGTCGCGGCCGAGCAGGCGCTTCGGGCGCGCGCGCAGAAACAGGCGCTCGCCACCTCCGGCAACGAGACCTTGGTCGAAATCAAGCCGGATTCGACCAAGGTCGCCTTTGCCAGTCCGGACCGGATGAAGCCGGCGCTGCCATTCGAGACGGCGAAAGGCAATTTGCCTTTGCCGGCGCAAGGCAAGCGGCTCAAGCGCTTCGGCCAGGCAGACGGCGTCGGTGGCACGCTGAAGGGAATTTCCCTGCAAACCCGAGGAGAGGCGCGAATTATCGCGCCCGCCGATGGCTGGGTTGTCTATGCCGGGCCGTTCCGGTCCTATGGGCAACTATTGATCATCAATGCGGGCGGGGGCTATCATGTTCTGCTTGCGGGCATGGACCGCATAGACGTGAGCCTCGGCCAGTTCGTTCTTGCTGGCGAGCCGATCGCGGTGATGGGCGCGTCGCCTCCGGCGAACCAGGGTAGCAACGACAGTTTACGCCCCGTCCTTTACGTCGAGTTTCGAAAGGACGGCAGGCCAATAGACCCCGGTCCATGGTGGACCGAGGCTTCCGAAAAGGTGCAAGGATGATGCGGAAATCCGAATACGCGCTGTGGACGCTTCTGGTGCTGGCGGTGCTCGCCGCCGGCTCGACGATGGTGAGCCTGGCGCGCAGTCAGACGGCTTCGGCCGCCAACTCGGAGATTTATCGGCAACTCGATCTGTTCGGCGAGGTGCTTGAGCGCGTCCGCGCCGACTATGTCGAGAAGCCTGAGGACAGCAAGCTGATCGAATCCGCGATCAACGGCATGTTGATGTCGCTCGATCCGCATTCCGCCTATCTCAATCCGAAGCACTTCCGCGACATGCAGGTGCAGACGCGCGGCGAGTTCGGCGGCCTCGGCATCGAGGTGACGATGGAGAACGGCGTGGTCAAGGTCGTCGCCCCGATCGACGACACGCCGGCGGCCAAGGCAGGCATCCAGAGCGGCGATCTCATTACCCATCTGGACAAGGAGCAGATCCTCGGCCTCACCTTGCAGGAAGCGGTAGAGAAGATGCGCGGACCGGTGAATTCCGGCATTTCGCTGACCATCGTGCGCAAGGGCGTCGACGATCCGATCGACGTGAAGGTCGTGCGCGACGTGATCCACATCAATCCGGTTAAATACAGCGTCGAGGGCGATGTCGGCTATATCAAGGTGACCACCTTCAACGAGCAGACCACGGCCAATCTGCAGAGTGCTATCGAGGGTCTGAAGAAGGAGATCGGTCCGAAGCTCAAGGGCTTCGTCATCGACCTCCGCAACAATCCGGGCGGCTTGCTCGATCAGGCAATCTCGGTCTCCGATACGTTTCTCGACAAGGGCGCCATCGTGCTGACCAAGGGCCGCAATCTCGAGGAGACGCAGCGGTCGAATGCGAGGCCCGGCGATCTGACCGACGGCCAGAAGCTGATCGTGCTGATCAATGGCGGCTCCGCCTCCGCCTCGGAGATCGTCGCCGGCGCGCTGCAGGACCATAATCGGGCAATCGTGCTCGGCACTCGGTCCTTCGGCAAGGGCTCGGTGCAGACCATCATTCCACTTGGCTCCAATGGTGCGCTGAGGCTGACCACGGCGCGTTATTTCACGCCGTCCGGCCGCTCGATCCAGGCCAAGGGCATCGATCCGGAAGTGTTGGTCGAGGAAGAGCTTCCCGATGATTTGAAGGAGAAGGCCGCCGCGCAGAAGACGCGGGGCGAGGCCAATTTGCGCGGACACCTCAAGGGCGACGACGAGGAGGAGACGCAAGAGGACGAATCCGGCAGCTCAGCCTATGTAGCCCCCGAAAAGGACAAGGATACCCAGCTCCAATACGCGCTCGACCTCTTGCGCGGCATCAAATCGGTCAATACGGAGTCTAAGAAGAAGGCCGAGGCCAATTAGCGCGACCCTTGCGGGCGTCCAGGCCTAGGGCCACGCGGCTCACGACAGGTCAAACTGAAACTGGTCCCGCTCGCAGGGACCTGGATGCGGGGGAGGTGCAGGCGAGATGAAGGCGCTGACCGTCACGGCTTCGATTGTGCTTACGGTCCTGGTGGTGGCCATTGCGTGGTTCGCCTTCTTCCCGGGACCGGACACCGGCGGACCCTCGGTGACGGTCGCGGTGACGCCGCCCCCACCAAAGCCTGCGGCGCCGCCACCAGCGGCGGCTTCCCCCACTCAGGGCTCGCAGTTCGACCTGCCACCCGGCTTCGGCATTGCCGGACCGCCGCCACCACCGGGTCAGCCGCAGCAACCCGCGCTACCCCCGCCGCTGCCGCAATCAGCCCCGGGTTCGCCTCAGGTGCTTCAGCAAACCGCCGCCGTCTATCCTCCTCCGGCCTTACCCGAGCCGCCCGAGACTGAATCCGCGGCGATCACGCTGGTGAGCGTGCCCGTCGACGAGCTGGTCGAGGAATCGGTGTATGGGCCGCTGCCCAAAGTGGCCATAGACGGCCGCAGGGCGATCGACGTCTATGCGCGCCCGTCGCGCTACACGGCCAAGGCCCCTGGTCAGCCGCCGCGGGTCGCGGTTCTCGTCAACGGCATGGGCCTCTCCGACGGCATCACCGCCGAGGCGATTAAGGGACTGCCGCCCCCCATCAGCGTGGCGTACGGCGCCTATGGCCGCAATCTGCAGGATTGGGTGACGCAGGCGCGGCGCGACGGGCATGAGGTTCTGCTGCAAATCCCGCTCGAACCTCCTGACTATCCTAAAACCGACCCCGGGCCGCATACGCTACTGACGACCCTGCCGCCGGAAGAGAATATCAAGCGCCTGCAATGGTTGATGTCGCGCTTCACCGGCTATGTCGGCATCACCAATCACATGGGCGCTAAATTCGAGGCGACGAGCGATGCGCTGGCGCCGGTGATGGAGGAGCTCAAGGCACGGGGATTGCTGTTCGTCGATGACGGTGCGGCGAGAACTGCAAAGTTAGAGACGGCTTCCTCGACGGGTCAGGCCTCGGACGAGGCGAATGCCCCCGCGGCGGAGAACGTGGCCCGGGCGCTGGGCCTCGATTATGCCATCGCCGATGTCCAGATCGACGCCGTGCCCGGCGACATCGCCAAGGCGCTCGCGCGTCTTGAGGCTCTGGCCAGGCAACAGGGGTCCGCCATCGGCGTGGCGAGCGCCAAGCCCGACACGGTCAAACAGATCGCCGCCTGGGCCGAGCAGCTTCCGGGCAAGGGCATCATTCTCATCCCCGTCAGTGCCGCCGTGCGCTCGCAGCGCCAAAGCTGACCCGTCAATGACATCGCAATCCAGGTTGCCATACCGGCCTTGCGTCGGCGTGATGCTAGTCAACGCAGATGCGCATGTCTTCGTCGGCAGGCGCGCCGACCGGCCCGGAGCCGCCGAGGGCGTGGGCCAATGGTGGCAGATGCCGCAAGGCGGCCTGGATGAGGGGGAAGACCCCGAAGCCGGCGCGCGAAGAGAGCTGCAGGAGGAGACGGGGGTGACGCGGGCGCGGTTCATCGCCAGGTCGCGGGATTGGTACTCTTACGACCTCCCTCCCGGTCTCGTCGGCACGATCTGGCAAGGGCGCTATCGCGGCCAAAGGCAGCTTTGGTTCGCCGCGCGCTTCGAGGGAGACGAAAGCGAGATCGATCTCGGCCCCAAGCCCGGCCATGAACGTGAATTCGATGCCTATCGCTGGGTGCCGCTGGATGTGCTGCCCACCCTCGTGGTGCCGTTCAAGCGGCATGTCTATGAAGGCGTGGTCGGAGAGTTCGAGCCGCTGGTGCTGGCAGGCCGCGCCTAGGCCCCAGCATGCTCCTGCGCGTCGGCGGTCTTGCCCGCCCGCGCCATGAAGCGGCGATAGAGCAGCACGCTTGCCGGCAAGAGCAGGAGATCGCCTACGAGGGCGGCCATCAAGGTCAAGGCCGAGAGCTTGCCGAACACGCGCAGCGACGGGAGGTCCGACAGGATGGTGACGCCGAGGCCGAAGGCGAGCACCAGCGACGTCAGCACCAAAGCGGGGCCGATCAGGACCGTCGCCCGCTCGACTCCGATGGCGGGGTCTTCGCCGGGGCGGTCCTCGAGACGCAAGCGGTTCAGATAGTGGACCGTGGCGTTGAGCGAGAGGCCGAACGACACGATTAGTGCCACGATGCTGGCAAATTGCAGACCCTCGCCGGAGGCGGCGAGCACCGCGCCGGCGGTGAATACCGGGAACAGAACCGGCAGGATGCTGACGAAGGTCACCATGATCGAGCGGAATGCGAGGCCGAGAAAAATGCAGATGAATGCGATTTCGTAAGTCAGCCCAGCATTGAGATTGCCGATCATGGTGGCGCTGTTGCGGGCGGCGATGGCCGAGAGGCCGGTGACCACCATGCGGTAATCTGGATGCGCTTTGCGGATGACATCAAGCTGGTCGTCGAGTTTCTCGATCACGGGCAGAAGGTCGCCGACATCCACGTCCGGGATGCGGCCGGTGACGACGGCCGAATTGTCCTTCGCGTCGATGAAGCGCCTGGTCAGATAGTCGGGGAGGATGTCGATATATTGCTTGAGCTTGTCCGGCGTGTCCTCGCCGGTCCGGGCGAGCCAGCGGCGCAAGGTCTCGACCGACCACACATTGCCGACGCCAGATTGCGTCTCGAGGCTCGAGTGAATGTCGCCGAGGACCTGCAGCACCTCTGGATCGTAGAGGGACTTGCCTTGCGGCCAATCAACCATGACGTGGAGCGGGTTCGCGCCGGTGAGCTTCTCGTCGAGCTGGGCGCTGGCCGCGACCGCCTGCTCGCGGTCCGGAACCTGGTCGGCGAGGCGGTAGCGCGGCGGCAGGGTGGTATAGACGGCGCCGAGCGCGATCACCACCGCTAGGCCAAGCCCGGCCACGGTTTTGGCATGACGCACGCCGATCGTGGCCACCCGACCGCAGAAGCGCTTCAGCCCGTTCATGGCCCAGTCGTGGGACTTAAGATTGGCGACGAAGCGATGGGTGTTGCGCCCGATCAACGCTCGGGTCAGCAGCGGCACGAGCGTGATGCAGGCGATGAAGGCGATGAGGGTCGACAGCGCGCCGGCAATACCGAAGGTCCGGATCAGGGCCGAATCGGAGAACAGCAGGGCGATGAAGGACGCAGCCGCGGTGGCGCTCGCCAGCACGCAGGCCGGCCCCACGACAAGCAGGGCGTGGCGAATGGATTTTAGGCGGCGGTCGCCTTCGACCAGGCGGTTGCGCATGGCGACGGTGAGCTGCATCGAATCGGAGAAACCGAGCACCATGATCAGCGGGATCATCACGTTCAGAAACAGATTCAGCTTGAAGCCGAGCCAGCCGAACATGCCGAGCGACCAAATGATGGCGACGACCGGAGGCAGCGCCGCGATGACCATCAGGGAGAAGCGGCGGAAGAAGGCGTAGGCGACGATGGCGCCGAACATGAAACCGAGGGCGTTGTAGAGATTGCGGTCGCGCTCAACCGCGTTCCTGATCTCGAGCTGCATCACCGGCGCGCCGGAGAGCTTCATGCCGAGTCCGGTTCCATGCAGGAATTCCGCCGCGGTCTGATCGATCTGCGTCACGACCGAGTTGAGGCCCTTATCGGCGACGACGGCACGGTCGAGGGCGAGCAGGATCAAGGTCAGCGTGCCGTCGTCGGAGAGGAGCTTGCCGGAGATGATCTCGTTGTGGCGAACCTGGTCGATGAGTTGGTCGTAGGCCGCGCCGGTCGGGAGCTTGGCCGGAAATACGGGCCCGGGGACTTTGCCCGGCTCTGGCGCTTCGCGGGCCGAGAACAGCGAAACCAACCCGTCCATGCCCTCGACGAATTGCAGCTCGGTGACGAGATCGCGAAGCGCGTCGACGGATTTCCGCGCGAGCAGCTGGTCGCCGGTGACGACGATGAGCACGTCATATTCGCTGGAGGGGAAGCGCTCGGAGAGGGTTTCGTAGTCGTGGAATTCGGCCGTATCGGTGCGGAACAGTTCCGACAGGGAGTCGTCGACGCGAAGCTTGTTGATGCCGAACAAGGCGGCAATGGTGACGGCGATGACGAGAGCGGCGGTGAGGGTGGAATAGCGCAGCGCGGTGAGGCCAAGCCGCTCGAGCCCGAAGCTCAAGGATCGCACCCGTTTCGGCTCGACTTTCTGCTGCATTCCCCTGCCCCGCGGGCTTGACGCCCGGTCGGGGCCCTTTTGGCGTCCCCCGTCCCCTGCTCGCAGGGGGTTATAGCAAGGATGGGGCGGACGCCCAAATCCCTGGTGTCGCAGGCGCTTAGGGCCAAAAAACCGCTAGAGGTTGAGCGCGAGCTGGACCTGAAGAAGGTGGTCGAGCTTGGTCTTGGCCCGATCGCGAAGGTCGTCGTCCTTGGCGTCGACCACGTCCTCCTCGGCGTCCTTGATCGCTTGATTGAGGACGTCGGCCTCGAGCTCGACCAGGTCGATTGCGGTTTCGGCCAGCACGGTGAGGCCCGAAGGTCCGACCTCGGCGAAGCCGCCGCGCACGAAATAGCGCCGGCGCTCAGTTCCGCCAAAGCTGATTTCGAGCAGACCCGGCTTGAGCCCGGTGAGGAGCGGCGCGTGATGGGCGAGCATGGTGAACTCGCCCTCTGACCCCGGCACCAAAACCTGCTCGACCTCTTCCGACACGAGCAGCCGCTCCGGCGACACCAGCTCGAATTTAAATTTGTCAGCCATGCTCGAGCCTCGTTTCAATCCTCATCCTGAGGAGCGCGAGCGAAGCGCGCGTCTCGGAGGATGACTTCCATTCAGGGCCTCCTGCTTCGAGACGCGAACCTGCGGTTCGCTCCTCAGCATGAGGAAATTCTAGGCGGCCTCGGCGGCGAGCTTCTCGGCCTTGGCGACCGCCTCCTCGATGGTGCCGACCATGTAGAAGGCCTGCTCCGGCAGATGGTCGTATTCGCCATCGCACAGGCCTTTGAAGCCCTTGATGGTGTCGGCGAGGTCGACGAGCTTGCCCGGCGCTCCGGTGAACACCTCGGCGACGAAAAAGGGCTGCGACAGGAAGCGTTCGATCTTGCGGGCGCGAGCCACGGCGACCTTGTCCTCTTCGCTAAGCTCGTCCATGCCGAGAATGGCGATGATATCCTGGAGGGCCTTGTAGCGTTGCAGGATCTCCTGCACGCGGCGGGCGACGGCGTAATGCTCCTCGCCGACGATGCGCGGATCGAGCATGCGCGAGGTGGAGTCGAGCGGATCCACGGCGGGATAGATGCCCTTCTCGGCGATCGACCGGGAAAGTGTCGTCGTCGCGTCGAGATGGGCGAAGGAGGTGGCTGGCGCAGGATCGGTCAAATCGTCGGCCGGCACGTAGATCGCTTGTACCGATGTAATCGAGCCCTTGTTCGTCGTGGTGATGCGCTCCTGCAGCGCGCCCATGTCGGTGGCGAGCGTCGGCTGATAGCCCACCGCCGAGGGGATGCGGCCGAGAAGTGCTGACAATTCGGAGCCGGCCTGGGTAAAGCGGAAGATATTGTCGACAAAGAACAGCACGTCTTGGCCCTGGTCGCGGAAATATTCGGCCACGGTCAGGCCAGAGAGACCGACGCGGGCGCGGGCGCCCGGGGGCTCGTTCATCTGGCCATAGACCAGCGCGCATTTGGAGCCGGCGGCCGAGCCCTCTTTGCGTGGGTCCTTGTTCACGCCGGACTCTATCATCTCGTGATAGAGATCGTTCCCCTCGCGGGTGCGCTCGCCAACGCCGGCGAACACCGAATAGCCGCCATGGGCCTTGGCCACGTTGTTGATCAGCTCCATGATCAGCACGGTCTTGCCCACGCCGGCGCCGCCGAACAAGCCAATCTTGCCGCCCTTGGCGTAAGGCGCGAGCAGATCGACGACCTTGATGCCGGTGACCAGGATCTCGGCTTCGGTCGACTGATCGACGTAAGAAGGCGCCGGCGCATGGATCGGCCGCTTCTCGGCCGTCTTGATGGGGCCGGCCTCGTCAACGGCCTCGCCCACGACATTCATGATGCGGCCCAGGGTCTCCTCGCCGACCGGCACCGCGATCGGCTCGCCGGTATCGACGACCTCCTGGCCGCGCACCAGGCCTTCAGTGGAGTCCATGGCAACGGTGCGAACGGTGTTTTCGCCGAGATGCTGGGCGACCTCGAGCACCAGCCGGTTGCCGTGATTGTCGGTCACCAGCGCGTTCAGGATCTCCGGCAGCTGCTCGCCGAACTGCACGTCGACCACGGCGCCCATGACTTGGCGCACATGGCCCTTGGCGCCCTTGCCTTCGGCTACCTTCTTCGCTTGCTTCTTGGTCTCCGCGACCACGGGGGATGCTTTTGCCATTCCTGGATTCCTTACATCTCGCGAAACTATAGCGCCTCGGCGCCGGAAATGATCTCGATCAGCTCCTTGGTGATCATGGCCTGGCGCGAGCGGTTATATTTCATGGTCAGACGATCGATCATGTCGCCGGCGTTACGGGTGGCGCTGTCCATGGCGCTCATGCGCGCACCTTGCTCCGAGGCCGCGTTTTCGAGCAGCGCCCTGAGGATTTGGGTGGCGATGTTGAGCGGCAGGAGGTCGGTCAGAATTTCGCTCTCGCCCGGCTCATAATCGTAGACGGCGCCGCCGAGGGCGGCTTCGGCCTTCGGCGCTTCGTCCGGGATCTCCGCCGGAATGAGCTGCAACGCCGTGGGCGTCTGGCTGATCACGGACTTGAAGCGCGAGAAGAACAGCGTCGCCACGTCGAACTCGCCGGCGGTGAACAGGCCCAGCACCGTCGCCGCGATCTTCTCGGCATCGACGAAGCCGAGCTGTTTGACGCCGCGAAGGTCGATGACTTCGACAATCTGCGAGGCGTATTGGCGCTTGAGCTGATCGAAGCCCTTCTTGCCGACGCAGAGGAACTTCACCTCTTTGCCATCGCGCGTCAGCCGGTTGGCATGTTCGCGGGCGAGCCTGACGATGGAGGAGTTGAAGCCGCCGCAGAGTCCGCGCTCGGCGGTGCAGACGACGAGGAGATGGGACTTGTCCTGGCCGGTGCCGACCATGAGCAGCGGGCCGCCCTCGCGGCCGGAAAGCGCCGTGGCGAGATTGACGAGCACCGCTTCCATACGCTCCGCATAGGGCCTCGCGGCCTCGGCCGCGGCTTGGGCGCGACGAAGCTTCGCCGCGGCCACCATTTGCATGGCCTTGGTGATCTTCTGCGTCGCCTTCACCGAGGCGATGCGATTGCGGAGGTCTTTCAGCGATGCCATGGCTTAAGCCTCACGCGAAGGCCTTGGCGAATTTGTCGACCGCCGCTTTCAGCTTGGGGTCGGTTTCCTTGGTGATCTCCTTCTTGTCACGGATCGAGTCGAGCACGTCCTTGTGCTCGGTGCGCATGTAGCGCAGCAGCTCGCTCTCGAAGCGCCGCACATCCTTGACCGCGATCGGATCGAGATAGCCGTTGACGCCGGCATAAATCACCACGACCTGCTCCTCGACCGTCATCGGCGAGAATTGCGGCTGCTTCAACAGCTCGGTCAGGCGCGCGCCGCGATTGAGCAGGCGCTGGGTGGTGGCGTCGAGGTCGGAGCCGAACTGGGCGAAGGCCGCCATCTCGCGATATTGGGCGAGCTCGCCCTTGATCTTGCCGGCGACCTGCTTCATCGCCTTGACCTGGGCGGCGGAGCCCACGCGCGAGACCGAGAGGCCCACGTTCACCGCGGGGCGAATGCCCTGATAGAACAGGTCGGTCTCGAGAAAGATCTGGCCGTCGGTGATCGAGATCACGTTGGTCGGGATATAGGCCGACACGTCGTTGGCCTGCGTCTCGATCACGGGCAGCGCCGTCAGCGAGCCCGAGCCGTTGTCCTTGTTCAGCTTCGCCGCGCGCTCGAGCAGGCGCGAATGCAGATAGAACACGTCACCCGGATAGGCTTCGCGTCCAGGCGGCCGGCGCAGCAGCAGCGACATCTGGCGATAGGCCACGGCCTGCTTGGACAGATCGTCATAGAAGATGACGGCGGCCATGCCGTTGTCGCGGAAGAACTCGCCCATGGCGCAGCCGGAGAAGGGTGCCAAATACTGCATCGGCGCGGGGTCGGACGCGGTGGCGGCGACGACGATGGAATAATCCATGGCGCCGTTGTCTTCGAGCACCTTGACGAATTGGGCCACGGTCGAGCGCTTTTGGCCGATGGCGACGTAGATGCAATAAAGCTTCGCCTTCTCGTCGCCGCTGGCATTGACCGATTTCTGATTGAGGATGGTATCAAGGATGATGGCGGTCTTGCCGGTCTGGCGGTCGCCGATGATGAGCTCGCGCTGGCCGCGGCCGATGGGGATCAGCGCATCGATGGCCTTGAGCCCCGTCTGCATCGGCTCATGCACCGACTGGCGCGGGATGATGCCGGGCGCTTTGACGTCGACGCGGCGCTTCTCGTCCGACACGATCGGGCCCTTGCCGTCGATCGGGTTGCCGAGAGCATCGACCACGCGGCCGAGCAGGCCCTTGCCGACCGGCACCTCGACGATAGCGCCGGTGCGCTTGACCACGTCGCCTTCCTTGATGTGGCGGTCTTCGCCGAAGATCACGACGCCGACATTGTCCACCTCGAGGTTCAGCGCCATGCCGCGCGTGCCGTCGGCGAACTCGACCATCTCGCCCGCCTGGACGTTGTCGAGCCCGTAGATACGGGCGATGCCGTCGCCGACCGACAGCACCTGGCCGATTTCGGAGACTTCAGCCTCCTGGCCAAAATTCTTGATTTGCTCTTTGAGGATCGCGGAGATCTCGGCGGCCCTGATATCCATCAGCCAACCTCTTTCATGACAGCTTTGAGACTATTGAGCTTGGTACGGAGCGAATTGTCGATCATGCGGCTGCCGATCTTGACGATCAGGCCGCCGAGAAGCGTGGGGTCCACCCTCTGCTCGATCTGGACGTCCTTGTGCAACGCGGCATTGAGCGCGGTTTGCAGGGCGCGGAGCTGGCCCTCTTCCAGCGCCTCGGCCGAGATCACCTCGGCGCTCGTCTGGCCACGATGCCGCGCCATGAGCGCGCGGAAGGCCTTGATCATGTCCGGCGTGGCGAACAGGCGCCGGTTCCTGGCGACGAGCTTGAGGAAATTGGCGGTGAGGCCCTCGATCTTGACTTCGTCCAGGACCGCGGCGAGCGCGCGCTGCTGCTCGTCGGCGGTGAAGACGGGGCTTTGCACCAGGCGGCGGAGGTCTTCAACCGCATCGAGCGCCTGATTGAAACGGTTCAGATCCTGCTCGACCCGATCCAGCGCCTTTGCCTCGAGCGCGAGCTCGAACAGGGCCGTCGCGTACCGCCCCGAGACGCCTGAAGGGGTGTCTTCTCCACCTGCCACTGAACTAAAGCCTTTCCTCCCGGACGGGGTGCCTGACAACAAGCATCCACGCCCCTGGGACCCCGCAAATTCTGGGATTGGAGCTTCCGCGTCAACAGCCAGGAACCAGCCGCCGATGGCCCCCGGAAGGCCCGCCGAGCCTGTAACATATGGGTTAGGGCGGCGCAATAAGGGGGTGACTGTTGGGACAAGCCCCGGGGGTGACGTCACAAAAAGCTATAAGGATCAATGTCGACGTTGAGCCTCACGTCGCCTTTGGGCTTCGGGGCTTGCTCCAGCCAGAGGCGGAGATAGGTCTGGAGGTCGGCCTCGCGCGTGGCCTTGACCAGCAGGCGGAAGCGGTAGCGGCCGCGGATCACCGCGAGCGGGGCCTCGGCCGGGCCGAGCACCTCGATCTTCGCCGCCTGCGGCGCCGCCCTGGCCACGGCTCTCGCGTAATTCTCGGCCGCCTCGCGCGAGCCTCCCGACACCAAGAGCGCCGCGAGCCGGCCAAAGGGCGGCATGGTCGCGGCCTTACGCGCCTCGATCTCGCGCTCAAGGAAGGTGTCGCGGTCGCCGGAGACCAGCGCCTGGATCACCGGATGCTCGGGCATATAGGTCTGGATCAGGCCACGCCCGGGGATGGTATCGTCGCGGCCCGCGCGCCCCGTCACCTGATTGAGAAGCTGGAAGGTGCGCTCGGCCGCGCGCGGGTCGGCATGCGCCAGGCCGAGATCGGCATCGACCACGCCGACCAGCGCCAGTCCGGGAAAGTGATGGCCCTTGGCCACGAGTTGGGTGCCGATGATGAGATCGACCTCGCGGTCCTCGATCTCGCGCAAGGTCTCACGCAAATCGCTGACGCCGGGGGTGAGGTCGCTCGACAGCAGCACGCGGCGCGCATTGGGGAAGTCCGCCGCGATCTCCTCGGCGATGCGCTCGATGCCGGGACCGCAAGGCACCAGCGAATGCTCGGCGCCGCATTTGGGACAGCTCTCGGGGATCGGCGTGAACTTGCCGCAATGGTGGCATTCGAGCCTGCGCCGGAATCTGTGCTCGACCAGCCAGGCCGAGCAGTTCGGGCATTCGAATTTGAAGCCGCAATTGCGGCAGATGGTGACCGGGGCATAGCCGCGCCGGTTCAGGAACAGGAGCGCTTGCTCACCCCGCGCCAGGGTTTCGCCCACCGCCTCAACCAGGAGTGGCGACAGCCATTTGCCGCGCTCGGGCGGGCTCGCGCGCATGTCTATTGCCGTGATGTCGGGCAGGCTCGCGGCCTTGTAGCGCTGCGCGAGCTTGATGTGGCGATAGCGGCCGTGGCCGACATTCACCAGGCTCTCGATCGAGGGGGTGGCGGAAGAAAGCACCACGGGGAATGCCCCGAGCGAGCCACGCAACACCGCCATGTCGCGCGCCTGATAGGCGACGCGCTCCTCCTGCTTGTAGCTTTGGTCGTGCTCCTCATCGACGACGATGAGGCCGAGATCGGGGAAGGGCAGGAACAGGGCCGAGCGGGCGCCGACCACCAGCTTCGCCTGATTTTCGGCCACGGCCCGCCACACGCGTCCGCGCATTGGCGCCGAGAGGCCCGAATGCCACTCGGCCGGCTTGGCGCCGAAGCGCTCTTCGCAGCGGGTAATGAACTGGCTGGTAAGCGCGATCTCGGGCATGAGCACCAGCGCCTGCTTGCCCTTGGCCACCGCCGCCGCGATCGCCTCGAAATAGACCTCGGTCTTGCCCGAGCCGGTGACGCCGTCGAGCAGGGTCACACTGAAGCCGTCGCTCGTATTGGCGAGAAGCTCGGTTGCGGCCTCTGCCTGCTCAGGCGTGAGACGGGCGCGGTCCTTGGAAAGATCGAGCGGCGGCGGGGCCCAGGGCAGCTCCTCGGTGAGAAGGGTGCCGGCATCGACCAGCCCGTCGATCACGCCGCCGCTCACCCCGGCCGTCTCGGCCAGCGCCGACTTGACCCAAGTCAGGCCGTTGGCCGCCACCTCCAGCACCCGGAACCGGGCCGGGGTCATGCGTTGGGGCGGGGGGCCTACCAGCCTCACGCCATAGCGCGGCGCCGGTGGCGAGAAGGCCGATCCGGCGCTCATCATCATGCGCAGCACCATGCCGGGCGATGACAGCGTGTAATTTGCAACCCAATCGGCGAAGTCGAGCGACACGCGCGGGAGCGGCGGCACGTCGTCGAGGAGTTCGATGATCGCGCGCAGCTTCTTCGCCGCGATTTCAGGCGCGCCGGACCCTTCGCCCCGAGACCAGACCACGCTCAGCCGCTCCACCGGCCCGAGCGGTACCATCACGAATTGCCCCGGCCGCACCTCCATCCCGCGCGGCACCAGATAGTCGTAAGGCGCCGGCAGCGCGAGCGGCAGCAGCACGGGAACCGTCGCGGGGCCTGTCTTCGATTTCGCCAAGGTTTCAGCTCGAATCGGTTAAGGGACTAAAAGGAGTCCTATCCCATAGTAGCGGCTGGAGAGCGTCTCGGTCTCAAGGCTCGAATTGGGGGTGATTCTTGGCTAAGGCTGCCGAAGCGCAAATCGTCGTCGCCGCGCCGGATCTCCAGCGCGCAGTCGAGGCTTGGCTCGCTTATCTCGCGGTCGAGCGCCAGTTCTCGGCCAACACGTCGGAGGCCTATGCGCGCGATCTCAGCCAATTCCTCGCGTTTCTTGCCGGTCATCTGAACCGCCTGCCGACGATTGCGCAGCTCGAGGCCCTGGCCGCGCGCGACATCCGCGCCTTTCTCGCCTCGCGCCGGGCGCAAGGGGTTGGCAGCCGCAGCCTTGCCCGCACGCTGTCGGCATTACGCATGTTCTTCCGCTTTCTCGAACGGCGTGGGCTCGGCAAGAACGATGCGGTGCGCGCCGTGGCGCTGCCCAAGCTGCCGCATTCGGTGCCGAAGCCGCTCACGGCGGCGAAGGCCACGGCCCTGGTCGAGAGCGCCGATATCGCCGCGCCGGATGCACCTGATTGGATCGTCGCGCGCGATACCGCAGTGCTGGCGCTGCTCTATGGCTCGGGCTTGCGCATCTCGGAGGCGCTGTCGCTTGCGCGCAAGGACGCGCCGATTCGCGGCCGCGACATGTTGCGGGTCACGGGCAAGGGCGACAAGACGCGCGTGGTGCCGGTGCTGCCGATCGTGCGCGAGGCGGTCGAGCGTTATCTCGCGCTCTGCCCCATGCAGCAGGGCTCCGACGATCCGCTGTTCGTGGGGGCGAGGGGCGGGCCGCTTTCCCCCCGGATCATCCAGCTCGTGATCGCGCGGTCGCGTGTCGCATTGGGGCTGCCCGAGACGGCGACGCCGCATGCGCTCCGCCACTCCTTCGCCACGCACCTTCTCGGCGCCGGCGCCGACTTGCGCGCGATCCAGGAGCTGCTCGGCCATGCCAGCCTCTCCACCACGCAAGGCTATACGGAAGTCGACCGCGAGTTGCTGCTGAAGACCTACGCCCGCGCTCACCCCAGGGCCTAGAACCCCCTTTTTTCTCTTCCACGGCGACGGCTCCAACCTGTTTGCCCTTGCAGTACTGACCAGTCAGTCATTATATGAGAATTGACCGCCGGCTTGGCTAGGGCTTGCCGATGGTCGAGAGGCCCGCCGGAGCATCCGGAGGGCGTTGCGGGTGCAAAAGCAGGAACGA
>JBBQKN010000044.1:0-17737 GCA_038326945.1 Hyphomicrobiales bacterium | reverse complement strand
TTGACGGAGCAATCGGTCTGGATCTCCTTGCCCTGCGCCAGGCCCTCGGCGCACATATTGTCGAACTCGCCGGTCGCGGCGAAGGCCGCCGTGGCCAGGCCGAGCAGGCAAGCGCCGGCAAGGGCCGATGTGAGGGTGGTTCTGATCATGCTGTCCTCCTTGGGGGTGTTGCGGGCTTGGGGTGTTCCCGCCTGCCTCCAACCTAACACCCTGGAGGCAGCGCTTCTGTGACCGTGGTTACACTCGCCGCTCACGTTGATGTGATCGGCGCGCAAGCCCGAGGCGAGCCGAGACGGAATGCAGCAGCATGCGCCCATCGCCAAATCGGCCCGATGCGCGTTAGAACGGGGACCATGACCGCGACGAAATCCCAACCCGATCGCTGGATGTGGCTGTGGCCGAGGCTCGAGCGCCGTGGTCAGCCGCTCGCGCCGCGCATGCTGTTTGCGCGCCGGCTCGCCACCAATGTCGGGCTGGCGCTGGCGCTGATCCTGCTGTCGCTCCTCGCCGGCATGGCCGGCTACCACTATCTTGAGGGCGCGGGCTGGCTCGATGCCTTCGACCAGACGGCGATGATCGTCGGCGGCATGGGCCCCTATAGCGAGCCCAAGACCGATGGCGGCAAGCTGTTCGCCGGGCTGTTCGCGCTCTATTCGGGGCTGCTGCTCATCGGCGTCACCGTGTTCATCCTGACGCCGCTGTTCCATCGCGTGATGCACGCCTTCCATCTGCCCGACCAGGACGACACCGCCGGCGCCGCGGCCAAAGCGCCGTCGCGCAGCCGCAAATCCCGGGCGCGGAAACCGTAGCGGCTACAGCAGCGGCGTGGTCGTGATGTCCTTGGAGTCCGGCGGCAGCGTGATCAAGAGCCCGTCCGTGGCCAGCATGGTCTTGCCGCTTTCGCCTCGCGCCGCGTCGACGCCCGCCATGAACATATGCCGCATCAGCGCGTTCCGGAGCGGCGGCACCATATGGGTGTAGACGAGGAGCGGCACGTCGGCTTCGCGCGCGATGTCCGCGGCCTCGACCGGCGTCGTGTGATAGGCCTCGATCTGCCGCGCCATGGTGCCCGCCCGCTCGTTGCCGCTCTTGTCGAGCGCGCCCGCGAGCATCTCGACCAGGGCGTTGCTCAGCGCCTCATGCACGAGCACGTCGGCGCCCTTCGAGAAGCGCACCATGTTCCGCACCTTGGTGGTGTCGCCGCTGATCACGGCGGCGCGGCCCTTATAGTCGATGCGGTAGCCATAGGCCGGCTCGACCGGATCGTGATTGACCAGGAAGGCGGAGATCTTGAGCCCGTCCTGGTCATAGACGGTGACGGCCTCTTGGAAGCCCGGGCGCGGAATGTCGTGCCCGATCATACGCGCGGCCTCGGTCGGCACCAGCTCGTGCGCTTGGGCGATGCGGAACTCGGAATCGGCGTTGTAGGCTTGCGCAAATCCCTTGACCACGGCCTCGGTGCCGGAGGCGCCGAAAATCTCGCCCTCCGCGTCGGTGGTGCGCTCGGTGTCAGGCGGCGCCGGCGGCCCATAGACATTGAGCGGCACCGTCCGCCCGCCGAGCCAGCTTTGCGTCGCGAGTTCGCCGAGATCGCCGATATGGTCTGAATGCAAATGCGTGAGCAGCACCGTGTCGATCTTGGGCGCGGGCACATTGGTGGCGGCGAGCTTGGCCCAGGCGCCGGGGCCGGTATCGATGATCACCACGTGCCCGCCCGCGATCACCGCGACGCAGGCGCCGGCGCGGGTGAGGTCGGGCATGGGCGAGCCCGTGCCGCAGATCAGAATATGCAGGCCGTCATCCTGCATGTAGCTCGGGTTCTGGGCCTTGGTCAGTGCCCGTACCATGCCCCCGCGCACGATCTTGTCCTGTAGCCCCGGCATGAACCAGACGAGTAGGAACAGCACGGCGGTGAGCGCCGCGAGCCCACTGAAAATGACGGCGATGCGCCTCATGCTTGCCCTCCCAACCGATTGCCCCGCCGGGACTATAGCCGCAAATGGCGCTCAAGGTGCGTGAGCCAAGCGTGGCGCACGGGCCGCGCCTTACAAAATCCATGCAAAGACCCGATAAGATCGCAGCATGGCTGACAGCGTGACCGCAAGCGATACCGACATTCCGGCCTCGATCATCGCCTCGGGCATCGCCGATGCGCCGCTTACCAGCCTGGTCGAGGCGGCGATGCGGCGGCTGATTGCCTCCGGCGTGCCGATCGAGCGCATGAATGTCGGTTTCCGCATCCTGCATCCGCTATTCGACGGCATGAGCATCACCTGGACGCGCGAGGCGGGCGCGGAGGTGAATTACGCCGCCCTCGTCGACCAGGAGGGTTCCGATTACCGGCTCAGCCCGTTCTACGTCATGCTCAGCGCGCGCGAGAGCGAGCGCCGCATTCGCCTCGACACCGACGAAGCCGTCGTGAGCTTCCCGCTGCTGCAGCAGCTGAAAACCACAGGCTTCACCGACTATCTCGCCCTCATCGTCGCCTTTGGCGGGGCCGAGCTGCACCCGCTCTCCCATGACGGCATCGCTACCTCCTGGGCGACGCGAGCGCCACAAGGCTTCTCGGCGGCCGACATCGCCACCATGCGCGGCGTGCTGACCCCGCTCGCGCTCGTGTTCCGCCTCGCGATCAAGGACCAGATCACCAAGAACGCGCTCAACACTTTTCACGGGCCGCTCGTAGGCGGGCGCATCCTCTCCGGCACCATCAAGCGCGGCGACGGCGAGCGCCTTGCCGCGGCGCTCTGGTACAGCGATTTGCGCAACTCGACCGGCCTCGCCGATCAGCTCCCGGTCGATGCCTTTCTCGATCTGCTCAACGCCTATTTCGATTGCGCCGCCGGCGCGGTGATGGAGGAGGGCGGTCAGGTGCTGGACATCATCGGCGACGCCATCCTCGCCTTCTTTCCCGCCAGCGGCGACGAGACGGGGACGAGCGCAGCGGACGCTTGCGCCGCGGCGCTTCAGGCCGCGGCCAGCGCCCGCACCCGGCTCGCGGCGCTGAAGCGCGAGCGCAGCGCGCGCTCAGGCGCGATCGAGTTCGGCATCGGCGTCCATTTCGGCGATGTGGTGTTCGGCAACGCCGGCACGCCGGAGCGGCTCAAATTCGGCGTGCTCGGCCGCGCCGTGAACGAGGTCGCGCGCACCGCCGACATGGCCAAGAGCTTGCAGCGGCCGGTGGTGGTGAGCGACGAGGTCGCGAAGCGCTCTTGCTTGGCCCTCGCCGATCTCGGCCTGCATGAGCTGAGAGGCATCCCCAAAGCACGCCGCCTCTGGGCGATGGATGTGGGGTAAAGCGCCTCAACTTTAGCTAGAAGAATCCCGATATTTCGCGCAAAGCTTGCTATTCCATCAGGCAGCGCCTATGGTTTGAGCACTGGCACGCCGGACCCAGGCGCTGACGGTGAAGACTAGTGCGCCGACTCTGTGCGCGCCCCCTTTTCCGAACATCTCAGCACGCCGAGCACCCCTTCATGCTCGAGGCCCGCGGCTTTCCAGCCTGCGAACCATCGCCTGCGATGTAACCCCAAGAGGTATTCCATGACCGCCACCTACATTCCCCCAGCCGCCGCCGACCAGGCCCGCAAGACTTATCGCGAGATGACGGACCAGCTCGGTAAGCTCGGCCTCGACACCGCCATTCCAGAGGCTGTGCGTAGCATGGCCGAGAAGAGCGTGGACCAGACCCGCGAGGCTTTCGACCACTCCACCGACGCCTTCGACGCCTCGGTCGCAAGTTTCGAGCGGTCCTTCGACGCCGCCGGCCAGGGCGCCGTCGCCTTCAACCGCAAGATCGCCGATATCGCCCGGCGCAATGTCAGTTCCAGTTTCGACCTCGCCAAGAGCTTGGCCGGCGCCAAGAACCTCGCCGACATGGTGGAGGTGCAAGCGTCCTTCTGGCGCAAGCAGTTCGAAATATTGACGGCTCAGGCCGAGGAAGTCCGCGCGCTGTCGACCAAGGTGGCGGCCGACACCACGGAGCCGATCAAGGCGGCGGTCGCCCGCGGCGCCGATGGCTCAGGCCGGTCGCACTAGGTCGAGCAGGTCGAGCCGCAACTCGGCTCGACCCTTAGCGTTTGGCGGGAGCTCCACCGATGACACTACGGACGACGGAGAAAACCGTTACTTTCCATCGGCCCTTCTGCCTCAAAGGCGTTGATCGGTCGCTGCCGCCCGCCAACTATCGCGTAGTGACCGAGGAGGAGCGCATCGAGGGTCTGTCCTTCAACGCTTACCGCGGCGTTTCAACGGTCATCTTCGTGCCGGGGCCGTCCGGACGCGGGGTCGAGATGGTGGCCATCGAGCCGGCTGACCTTCAAGCCGCGCAGGACCAAGACGCGAGGGGAGACGCGAGCGCGTAGCGCGCGCTCATCACCTTCGCTAGTCCCGGTTGTGAAACTAAGCCGAGGCTGCCTGGAAGCAGCCTCGGAAAATCGTTGTTTAGGCGCCAGCACCGATCGGGCGGCCCTTCAGGACGGCATCGACTTCACGCTGAGCGCTCGGCCGCCTGGGTCTCTGTCCCGGCGCCACCAGAGCGCCTCGAATTCGGCGCTTGGCCGGGTCGTGAACGGGGTCGCGCTGCGGTCAGCCCTTGTATTCCCCGCATCAGCGCCCCTTATGCACCAGCCATGTTCAAGACCTGGATGACATTTGCCTTCAATGCCGCGCGGCTTCAGCGCGAGGCGCAGACCGTTGTCGCCTTGCGTATGATGAAGTTCGCCCGCGGGGGCAAGGCGGCCGAGCGCGAGGCGCAACGCATGGTCGCCGAGAAGGGCTTGGCCTTGGCCGAGGCTGCTTCGACGCTCGCCACCGGCGGCTCGATGCAGAAGGTCGTTCGCCGGGTGCAGAGCCGCGTCAGCAGCAATAAGCGCCGCCTCTCGCGCTAGCGTCAAGTTCAGCCGCTTATTTTTTCACCTTTCCCCGATGGGGAGAGGCCGATCGCAAAGCTGCGCTTTGCGATCGGGTGAGGGGGCTTGGGAGTCGCCAATTCGCGAACGCTATCCCCCTCACCCTAACCCTCTCCCCACAGGGGAGAGGGGACCGCGCCGTTAGCGTGAGTTTCCATCGCCGGAACGTTCGCCCGCCGAACTTCGTTATGTTCAAGACCCCCCAAGGGCTGGCGCCGCCAGTCCACAGCCAAAGGAACCCGAGAGATGACGAGCACCAACGAAGCCTACCGCAGGGCCGCCAACTCCCCGACGGCGCGCCGTGCCGCCGAAGCCGCCAAGGATTTTGGCGATGACGCGAGCGAGTTCGCCTCCGATGTCGCGCGCAAAGCCGGCAAGCAATTCTCGCGCGCCCAGGACATGGCGGCGGACGCCTATGAGGAGGTGCATGAGGCGACCAAGGAATACCCGCATATCGCCCTGGCGCTCGCTGCCGGCCTCGGCTTTCTCATTGGCGTGATGGTGTCCGGGCGCCGCTAGTCTTCTTCGTTTTCATCCTAACCCCCCGAGCGGGGAGGGGACTGCGTCGGCGTTTTTTCTCCTCGCCCGGGCCTCTTGCTCGTCATGCCCGGACTTGATCCGGGCATCCGCGCCGCGGCCGAGCACACTTGCCGCGGGGCACCACGGAATGGATTGCCGGTCGAGCCCGGCAATGACGAGGGAGAAGGAAGAGCGCGGGCGTGCGGCGTTGCGAGAATGGGAGGCTTGCTCTATATCGGCGGCGATGACCATGTTTCTCACCATGCTCAAGGCGAAGCTGCACCGGGCCACGGTGACCGGCGCCGATATGGACTATGAGGGCTCGATTGCCATCGACCGCGATCTGCTCGATCTGTCCGGGATCTTTCCGCATGAGCAGGTCGACGTGCTGAACATCACCACCGGCGGCCGCTTCACCACTTACGCCATCGAGGCGGCGCGGGGCTCGCGCGAGATCGCCGTCAACGGCGCCGCGGCCAGGCTGGTGCAGACCGGCGACAAGGTCATCATCATCGCCTATTGCCAGCTGCCGGCGGAGGCGCGAAACTACAGCCCCTCCGTGGTGGTGCTGAGCGATGGCAATGAGGTTGCCCGCGCCGCCTAGGTTCTGAGGGCCTGTGGCCTAAAGACCGAAGGGGTAGGTCTCGTCGGGACCGTGGGCGTGCATGCGCCGCGCCGCCACCGCTTCGGTTTCCTCGAACCAGATCCAGGCGTCGAATTGGCGTGACAGCTCGGCCTGGAAATAGTGGGACAGCAGCTCGGTCTCGGGGCGATAGATGACGCCGATGGCGCGCTCAAGCAGGGGCTCGGCCAGCGCCTTGCGGATCTCGTCCTTTTGTCCAGGGCCGGTCTCCAGCATGAAGGCGGCGATACCGGTGTCGCGGGAGCGTCCCTCATAGGAATCCTCGCGCGCGGGGCGCACGCGCTTGATCTCCATGAGCCCGTCCCAATCTGACGCCGCGGCGACTGTGCCCCGGTCGGTGCCGAAGCCGATCAGGGCCGCATCGTGGCCGAAGCGCTGGCGCGCGAGCTGCCCGATATTGTGCTCGCCCCTGACCTGGCCCATCTCGGTGAAGGCGGCGTTGCCGATATGGGAATTGTGGGCCCAGACCACGGCCTTGGCGTGAGGGCCGCGATGGGCAAGCAGCCGCTCCAGCGTGTCGAACATGTGCTGGTCGCGCAAATTCCAGGAGGCAGCGTCGCCATAATAGATGGCGCGGTAATAGTGCTCGGCGCCGGCGACGATGCGCGCATTCTGCTCTGCGCCGAAAAAGGCCTCGCCGTCCTGGCCGAGATAGTCGAGCCGCTTGTGCAACAGGTCCACCAGGGCGGCGGCAACGGGCTTCTCGCACACCGCAAACCCCCGCGTCAGCGTCATATGCCCATAGCGCGCAGGCTCCGCGCGCCAGGGCGCGAGGCACGCATAGCGCTGGCGCGCCACCGTCGCGGCTTCGGGATCGACCTTGTCGAGATAGTCGAGCACGCCCTCGATGGAGGCGCCGAGGCTATAGATATCGAGCCCATAGAAACCGGCCTTGCGGTCGAGGTCCCCGATCGTGGCGTTGATATCCTTGAGCCGGTCCAGGAACTCGGCGACCTGCCCATTGCGCCACATCCAGGTGGGGAAGCGGGTGAAGGCGGCCTGCGGCGCCTTGGGCCGGGGTAGGCCGCGGACGAAAGCGTCGTAGACCGCGGCATCGGGCCAATCGGCCTCGACCGCCACGATGTTGAAGCCATGACGGTCGACCAACATCTCGGTGATACGCGCGCGCGCCTGGTAGAACTCGGCCGTGCCATGGGTTGCCTCGCCGAGCATGACCACCTTGGCGCCGGCGAAACGCTCGACCAGAGTGCACAGCTCGTGCAGATCGCCGAACGGCTCGGCGGCTTCGGCCATGAGCCCGCTAAGCTGGTTGCGGGCCGTGAGCGCCCGCTTCTCCGGCCGCAGAAGTCCGGCGGCGAAGCCCGAGGGCTCAGCACCGACTTCCGGCTCCTTGGACCTGTCAGGCTCGGTCCAGCCTTGCTCCCCAATCAGAGGCACGAAGGCCACGGCGCCGAAATTCTCCTCCTCGAAGCTGTCCTTGCCGGTGCGGCGAATGCGCATGAGCGTTTGATAGCCGTGCTCGCCCACGGGAATCACGAGCCGGCCGCCTGGCGCGAGCTGCTGCTTCAGCGCCTCGGGCACGCGCGGCCCGCCAGCCGACACGATGATGGCCTGGAACGGCGCCTCCTCGATCAAGCCCTTGGTCCCGTCGGCGCAGACAATCTCGACATTGCCAAAGCCGAGCCGCTTCAACCGCGCGCGGGCGAGCTTCGCCAGCTCCTCATGCCGCTCGATGGCATAGACCTTGTTGGCCATGCGGCTCATCGCCGCCGCGGCATAACCGGAGCCCGCGCCGACCTCGAGCACGGTGTCGCCGGGCTTGATCTCGGCCAGCTCGATCATGCGGGCGACGATATAAGGCTGCGAGATGGTCTGGCCCGCCTCGATCGGCAGCGCCGAATCCTCGTAGGAGAATTCCTGCAAGGGGTCCGGCACGAACGCCTCGCGCGGCACGGCTCCCATCGCCGCAAGGAGAAGGGGATCCGCGATCCCGCGCGCCTTGAGATGCCGCGCGACCATGAGGGCCCGATCGCGGGCATAGGCATCGTCTAAAATATCGGCGCGTTGCATGGCCATCATTCCTCCAGCCTAGCGGACGCCACAGCCCAGCAGCCTTGATTTGGATCATCGAGGCGGGCCACGCAACGCCCTCCGCTTACTCCAGCTCGAAACTGACGCTGACCCGCGCCTCGACCGTGGCGGTCCCGGCTTCGATGGGCACGGCCTTCGCCATTTCCATGGCCGGGGCGGGGGAGGCGTAGCGGGCAAGGATCACGCCCTGGTCCTCGTTGATGGTGAGCACCTTGCCGAGCTTCACCCCTGCCGCTTCCGCATAAAGCTTGGCATTGGCGATGGCGTTGGCGATGGCGAGCTTTCGCGCTTCGTCCTTCAGCGCCTCTGGCTCGGCCACGCCGAACTCGATCGACCCGACATCGTTGGCGCCGAGCGTCACCACTTTATCGAGGATGTCGCCAAGCTTGGTGATGTCGTGCACGGTAAGGTGGACTGAATTCGTGACCTGATAGCCGACGATCTTGGGCGAGCGCTGTCCCTCTTTCCGGTCTTCGTAGAGCGGCTGCACCGAAAAATTCGTGGTCTGAATATCCTTGGCCTCGAGCCCTTGCTCCTTCAGCGCCGCGATCACGTTGGTCATGGACTCGGTGTTCTTGGCCAGCGCCGCCTTCGCGGTATCAGCCTGGCTCGTGACCCCGGTCGAGATCTCGACCTGGTCCGGGGCGGTCTTGATGGCGCCGGTGGCCGAGAGCGAGATCATGCGCTTCGGCGCCTCGTCCGCGGCTGCAAGGCCGGCGCCGGCCATGGTCAGAAGGAGGAGGGCGAGGGAGATAGTCTTGCCGCTGAGACTCATGGACATCCTTTCGACGGTTGGCCGGCCCGGCCAAAGCATCGGGCAGACTGGACGCCGGCGCAAATGCTCACCGGCCGTTTCGCTGACCAAGGGAAGTCTGCTAATGAGGCGGAATCATGCGAAAGCGAAGTGGGGCCCGTAGCTCAATTGGTTAGAGCCGGCGGCTCATAACCGTCTGGTTGGAGGTTCGAGCCCTCCCGGGCCCACCAAACTCGAGCTAACCACCCCTTCGGCTGGGAGCAAAGAAGATGGCAAATGGAGTGAACCCTTCCGAGCAGTTTGTGGCTGCCCATTGCGATAGCACATTCCTACCACTCTGGGGCATGGCCAACCCGCTCGGGAGGAGCCCAGGAAAGGAACTTTGCGACTACATAGTGGTCTGTACTCCTGACGTAATGATCTTCTCAGTCAAAGATGTCGCGTTGGCACGCGAAGCTGAAGCCATCGCAGCCGAGCGCTGGGTACGGAAAGCAGTTCATAAGTCGGTAGACCAAGTTTACGGCGCCGAGCGTGCATTGCGTGATTTGGATCAGGTTCACGACGCGAAGGGTCGCGCGATCAAGTTGCCTGATCTGGGGCAAAGGCGCCTGCATCGGATCTGCGTCGCGTTCGGCAGCAATGGTGAAATATCACTCCCAATGGGGGACTTTGGGCGCGGATTTGTTCACATCATGGAAGAGCGCAGCTTTCCCATCCTACTGCGCGAACTGGACACGATTTCTGACCTTTCCGCCTATCTCGTCCACAAGGCTGAACGTGTCGGCCTGGGTTGCAAGACGACCTGTTGCGGAGAGGAGGACCTTCTCGCCCTCTATTTGAGAGGCAATCGCTCCCTACCAGCGCAGTGGGATCGGATCGTCATCGCGGATGATTGTTGGAAAGGCTTGGTTGAGACCGACGAATTTAGAGCGCGACGGGAAGCCGATCGCGTTAGCTATGCTTGGGACCGCGTGATCGAATATGTGACAAGCGACCTTCACAAGAACGACCTGCTCTATGTTGATCCTCCGAACCAGGCTGAGAAGGTTCTGCGAGCAATGGCTCGAGAGGACCGATTTTGCCGTCGCTTCTTGGCCGAATCGCTGAACGAGGTTTTGCTTGGGGGCCGCGTCAGCTCTCGGGCGCTTCAATCACTTTCTGGTACCGCTTATGTGTTCCTTGCACTCAATCGCGGCGAAGACCGACAGTATCGCGTGGCGGAACTGGCAGCGCGCTGCAAAATTGCTCGGGGCCAGTTTCGGGATGCGTCAACGGTGGTCGGCATCGCCTCGGAGCGGGCCGACGATGGTGCGCGCGGGCTCTCATTTGACCTCTGCCTTTTGGAGCAGGCTGATTGGACCGGGGACGACCAGAACGAGGCCAACTGGCTTAGAGAAGAGTTTGGCTTCTTCAAGACTCCGGAAACCAGCTCCAAGCGGCTAGATGAGTACCCAAAACAGACTGGAACGTAGAGCCGGCGGCTCATAACCGTCTGGTTGGAGGTTCGAGCCCTCCCGGGCCCACCACTACGTTCGTCGGCGGAGAGGGCGCCGGACGAGCCGGCGCGCTTGACTGTCTCAGGATTTGTTTTTCGTTCTTTTGAGCCAGTCGATGAAGGGGCGCCTCTCCTTCTTCACGGTGGTCCCGTGCGCGGTCTTCTTTTTCACGACCTTCTTCGTGCCGCGGCTGGTCGTCACCTTCTTGACCACCTTTTTCTCACCCGGCGCCATCATCTTCTTTTCGGGCATCGCCGCAGCCGCAGCCGCGGCCGGAGCCTCGGCGGCCCCGCCACCGCAAACATTCGCGCCCTCATCCCAGGACATGCTGGCTGCCTCGCAGGCCGCGCGCGACAGCGGCTGAGGTTCGGCCAAGGCGTACCCGGTGCAAGCAACGGCGATCAACAGAGCCAAAGCAATTACAGGCGATCTCATAGGAGCTCCCCCAAAGCGTTGATGATAATTCGGACAATACTGCACTCCAACTCCAACTCCCAGCACTCCTATTGTGGCTGGGAACGGGCAACGGTGGTACGAAGTGACGCTAACCTGACCGGCACAAGGCGCTGTTGACCGGCCATGCGGAGGAAGAACGATGCGGGCTCTGGTCTTCGCCTGTCTCATGCTGCTGCTGCTGCCGGGCTTGGCGCGCGCGGCCGAGCCGGCGCTCGAGGTCGAGGTCGGCGGCGACACGAGGCGCTTCACTCAAGGGGAGATTCTGGCGCGGCCAGACGCGGCCACCATCGAGGTGGCGAAGGACGCGACCTATGGCGGGCCAATGACCTACCAGGCGGTGCCGGTCGCAGCCCTGCTCGCTGGCCTGACCTTGCCACCGGGCAGCGTGATTGAAGCCGTCGCGGTCGACGGTTTTGCCGCCCAGATCCCGCTCGACCTCCTCCTCAACCAAGATGCGAGCAAGGCGCTGGCCTGGGTCGCGGTCGAGCCAGCCGATCGCCCCTGGCCCAAAATCTCGGGCAAGGATTACACCGCCGGGCCCTTTTACATCGTGTGGACTGGGCCTGAGGTCGCCAGCATCCGCAGCGAATATTGGGCCTATCAAGCGGCGAAACTCGTGAGCCAGGAACCGCCCACCGCGCGCTGGCCGACGATTGCGGTCGATGCGGGTTTGACTGCGACCGACCCGGCCCGCGCCGGTCAGGCCCTGTTCCTCGCCCAGTGCTTGCCCTGCCACAAATTGAACGGCGGCGGCTCGTCCGATGTGGGTCCCGACCTCAATCGCCCGATGAACCCGACCGAATATCTGACGTCCGCGGGACTGCGTGCGCTGATCCGCAATCCGAAATCGGTTCGCACCTGGCCCGAGCAAAGGATGCCGGGCTTCTCGCCCGACGCGCTGAGCGAGCCCGAGATCGACCTCATCGCCGCCTATCTCAAGCACATGGCCGGGCGGAAGACGGCTCCGTCGGCGTCAGAACGCGTAACCGAGTAAACTGATCTCCGGCGCGTACCAGTCGCGCACCAGCGCCTCGGTCTCGGGCGTGTAGTAGCTGCGGTAGTCGTGCCGCTCGGCCTTGTTCGGGGTGACGTTCGATTTCGGCACATCCAGGCGCCTGCCGACGCCGATCAATTGAAGCGCCTTGGCGAGATCGTCATCGAGGCTCTCATAGCGGCCGAGAAAATCGACGGCGAGGGCGCCGCCTTCACTATAGATCTCGTAATTGTCGACATAAGCGCGCCTACGGCTCTTCATGAAACGCTCGAAGCTCGGCCGTGAGCCCTTGGTCTTCGTCTTGTAGAAATACCAGGAGATCTGCCGGTCCCAGGGATTGCGGTCGAAGGCGAATTTGAAATAGCTCCGCCACGCCTCCTCCCCGACATAAGCGCGCACGAGCTGGGCCGGCATGTGCTCGTAATAGCCGACGCTTCGGTGGTAATAGCGCTCAGGCCGCCCGAGCAGCCGCCGCCATAACGGACGCTTCGGCTTCAGCTTATGCTCGATGCGGTAATTCTGCGGCGGCCTGCCGCGCCGATCCTCCTCGCTTTCGGCGCGATAGGGCGTGATCACGTCCGACGGCCCGCATAGCTCCGACAGCGCCGCCTCGATCGCCGTGCCCGCGGTCTTCTTCGTCTTCAGGAAAATGAATTTGTGCTGGTGCGAGATGATCATGCCGAGACCAGGCGCTCAGAACGCATAATCGAGGAACTCGATCTCGCGCGCATACCAGCGCGCCACGAGATCGCGCGTCTCCTCATCGTAATAATCGCGATAGGGCGTGCTGTCGCGGCGGAACGTGGACTTCGCGCGCGGCAACGCGGCGGGGAGGCTCAAGCCGACGCGTTCGAGCGCGAGCTTCAGATCGTCCTCCAGGCTCTCATAGCGTCCGACGAAATCGACCGCGACGAGGCCATCGATCGAATAGATGTCGTAATTGTTGACCCGCGCATGCTGGTCCTCGCGCAGAAAGCTGGCAAAGGGCGGCGGCGTTTTCTCGCCCCGGAAGCGGTGGTGGTAGAACGAGACCTGCCGGTCCCACGGGTTCCGGTCGAAGGCGAATTTGAAATAGCTCCGCCACTGCCTGTCGTCGATAAGCGCGCGAGCCTCCGCCGCTGGCATGTGATTATAGAAGCCGTAATCCTCGGCGGTGAATTTGATCCAGCGGCGCTTGAGCAGCGGCCGGGGCGATCCCCACCAGCCATGCAACCGCCAGTTTTGCGCGCCGCGCGACGTCGCCCGCCGCGCCTCGTCGATCGTGGTCAACGGGGAGATGATGTCGCCCGGACCGCAAAGCTCGCTCAAGGCAAGCTCGACGCTGGTGCCGGCCGTCTTCTTGGTCTTGAGAAAAATGAATTTATGCTCGTGTGAAACGATCATCTGGGCCTGAATTATTTTGCTTTTTGCCCGGAGAGCCAGATGGCGAGGTCTTCGAGGATCGCGCCGAAATGGATCTCTGGGATTTGGAGCGCGGCGGAGATGTCCTTGAGCTTCTTGCGCTCTTCCCCGGTGATACGGTCGTCGGCCAGCAGCGTGAGATAAGCAGTTCTGACGATCTCCTCCTTGGTTGCCTTGTCCAGTACCGGCGCCGCGGCTGAGAGCTCAGCCAATAGCGCCTCCCGCGGATTGGCATCGGCCGCGCGGGCGATCTCCTCGGCCGCGATCCGCTGGCCCGACTGGTCCTGATAAACCTGCTGGATAAGACCGGCTTCCTTCTCATCGAGGCCGCCATCGGCAGCAGCCACGGCGATCATCGCCTTTAGGATGAGATCGGCTCTGAGATTCGCCGGCCGTTCCGTCACCTTCGGCTCCTTGCCCTGTTGCGCGGCGATTGTGCTGAGCCGCGCCCAATTTGCCAAGCGGCAAAGGAGGCTTGGAACGCGGCTAAAGCCTGGGCTATGACGCGGAACCCGTTGCTCCAGCCATGGCCAAGCCCCCGACAGTGACGCCGCTCAAGATCATTCTTCTCGCCGACACGAGGCCCGGACATTATCATCTCGCCGAAGGCGTCATTGCGGCGATCGCGCGGCTGCGCCCAATAGAGGTCATGCGCGTCCCTGTCGAGCGGCGCTGGATCGTGCCCACCCGTTGGCTGCGCCGGCGCATCAACGCCGAGGGATTCTTTCCGCCGCGCATGTTGCGCATGGCCTATCGCATCGATGCCGACGCGTTGCCAAGCGCCGATCTCGTGGTCTCGGCCGGGGGCGAGACGCAGATGCCGAATATCTGCGTGACGCGGTATCTGGAAGTGCCGAATATCTTTTGCGGCTCGCTCTTGCGGGGGCTCGGGCCGGAGAACTTCAGCCTCGTCATCTCGTCTTATGACCGCGACGCGGGAAGCCCGCGGCACATGGTGGTGCTGAAGCCCTCTTCCATCGATCCAGATGCGCTCGGGCGCCCCGCGGCCATTCCGCGTTATGGCCCCGCACACCATCCAGGGCTCGCGGGCCTCCTGATCGGCGGCAATGCCGGTCCGTTCCGCTACACCCGCGCCGAATGGGAGCGGCTGCTCGATTTCGCTCGCGAGGTGTCGAGGACCTGGGGCACGCGCTGGCTCGTGTCCACCTCGCGCCGGACGCCGTCGCATGTCGGCGACATGCTCGCCGAGCTTGGCAAGGACGAGAGCGTGATCGAGCGCTTCATCGATTACCGCCGCGCCGGCCCCGGCACCTTGCCGCAAATCTTCGCCAAGGCCGAGATGATCGTCTGCACCGAGGATTCAAGCACCATGGTCTCCGAAGCCGTGTCGGCGCGGCTCCCGGTGGTGGGCGTCGCGCCGGCCGCGCATCGCTTCACTGACGAGGAATCGGCCTATCGCGACTTACTGATGCGCAACGGCTGGTGCCGCGTGCTGCCGATCGCCGACCTGACCCCAGACAGTTTCGCCGCCGCGCTGGCCGAGATCGAGCCGATTCAGGAAAACCCGCTCGATGCCCTCGCCGCCAAGCTGAAAGAGCGGCTTCCTCAGTTGTTCTAGCCATTGAGTCCGGCTGGCGGATTGGCTAGAAGCTCGCTCAATTCCGGCAACCCCATTCCAAGCAAGCCTCGGGAGACCCATGGCCAGCCCGCAATACGTTTACGTTATGAATAGGCTGTCCAAGACCTATCCTGGCGGCAAGCAGGTTCTCAAGGACATCACGCTCGCCTTTCTGCCCGGCGCCAAGATCGGCGTGGTCGGGCTGAACGGCGCCGGCAAGTCGACGCTGCTCCGCATCATGGCCGGCGACGAAACGGAGTTCATGGGCGAGGCCTGGGCCGCCGACGGCGTCAGCGTTGGCTATCTGCCGCAGGAACCGCTGCTCGACGAGAGCAAGGACGTCACCGGCAACGTCATGGAGGGCGTCGCCGCGAAGAAGGCCAAGCTCGACCGCTATAACGAGCTTGCTCTGAACTATTCCGACGACACCGCCGACGAGATGGCGCAGCTCCAGGACGCGATCGACGCCGAAGGTCTGTGGGACCTCGATGCCCAGGTCGAGCAGGCCATGGACGCGCTGCGCTGCCCGCCAGGCGACGCCGCGGTCAAGTCTCTGTCGGGCGGCGAGAAGCGCCGCGTTGCGCTCTGCCGCCTGCTCCTCGCTAAGCCCGACATCCTCCTGCTCGACGAGCCGACCAACCATCTCGATGCGGAAAGCGTGGCCTGGCTCGAGCATCATCTCCGCGACTATCCCGGCACCCTGGTCATGGTGACCCATGATCGCTACTTCCTCGACAATATCACCGAATGGACGCTCGAGCTCGATCGCGGCGCCGGCGTTCCGTATCACGGCAGTTATTCCTCCTGGCTCGAGCAGAAGCACAAGCGGCTTGAGGTCGAAGGCAAGCAGGACGCGGCCAAGGAGCGGACGCTTGCGCGCGAGCTCGACTGGATCAGGGCGAGCCCGAAGGCGCGCCAGGCCAAGTCGAAGGCGCGCATCCGCGCCTATGACGAACTGGTGGCGGAGGCCGGCCGCGACAAGACCGGCAAGGCCCAGATCACCATTCCTTCCGGTCCCCGGCTCGGCGACGTCGTCATCGAGGCGGACCATATCGAGAAGGGCTTCGGCGACACCCTCCTCATCGACGATCTCTCCTTCAAGCTCCCTCCGGGCGGCATTGTCGGCGTGATCGGCCCGAACGGCGCCGGCAAAACCACGCTGTTCCGCATGATCGTCGACCAGGAGAAGCCGGACGGCGGCGACATCAGGGTCGGGGACACGGTGAAGCTTGGCTATGTCGATCAGTCGCGTGACACCCTCGACGGCAATAAGAGCGTGTTCGAAGAGATCTCCGACGGCAACGATGTGATCAAGCTCGGCAATCGCGAAGTGCCGTCACGCGCTTATGTCGGCTGGTTCAACTTCAAGGGGGCCGACCAGCAGAAGAAGGTCGGCCAGCTCTCGGGCGGAGAGCGCAACCGCGTTCACCTCGCCAAGATGCTGAAATCTGGGGCCAATCTCATTCTGTTGGATGAGCCGACCAACGACCTCGACGTCGAGACGCTGTCCTCGCTCGAGGCCGCGCTCGAGGATTTCCCCGGCTGCGCCGTGATCATCAGCCATGATCGCTTCTTCCTCGATCGCATCGCCACCCACATCCTCTCCTTCGAGGGCGACAGCCATGTCGAATGGTTCGAGGGCAATTTCGAGTCCTACGAGGAGGACAAGAAGCGCCGCCTCGGCGAGGATTCGGTCCTGCCGAAGCGCATCAAATACAAGAAATTCGCCCGCGCTTAGAAATCACGCCTTTTTGCCGAGTGCGTCCCAGGTCTTGGCGCCGACGATGCCGTCGGGCGTGAGCTTCTTGTCGGCCTGAAAGCGCATGACGGCGAGCTCCGTCGCCGCGCCGAAATCCTCATCGATGGCGAGCGGGAACTTCAGCGTCTGTAGCGTGGCCTGCAGCTTCCCCACGGCCTCGCCCTGCGACCCTCGGCGCAGGACCGGGCGCGGGTCGGAGACGGCGCCGGTCAATTGAATGCCCTCGACACGCGCCAGCGCTGCCTTCGCCTTGCGCGTGTAGTTCCTACGATCCTCCAAGCCATTCAGTCCGCCATTGATCTTCTTGGTCACGGTAATGATGTCGTCGCGATCGCAATCCGGATTGATCTTCCGCTTTTTCCAGTACTCACAGGCGATCATCAGGGATAGCGCTGGCTCGGCGGCCCTGTGCGGTGTGGCCTCGAGATTAATCTTCAGAACCTTACCGAGATCGCGGTAGTTGGCTCTGCCTGTGAGCTGGAGCAGGCCGCGTCCCTTGAAGAGCGGACCATCCCCCTTCTTGACGTTGCCAAGGTCCTTGCGTCCCTCATAAGCCTCGCCGCTGGCGAACTCCTCGGTCGTGCGGAAGCCTGCAGACTCATGGCAGCATTGCCCGAGGAAATGGGCGATGCGCAGGCGCGTGTCGATACCGTAGGACGCAAGTGTCGAAGCGAGAACCGGGCTGATCTCGGCAATGATCTCCGCCTGTCGCGCGGCTTTCGAGCCGCTGAACCGGGGAGCAACTTCGAACATAACTTGACCGTCGATCGGCATCATGGACCACTCCTCCATCGCTAAAGTCGGTGATCAGGCTACAACCACTTCAATTGGCGGGGATAAAATACACGTTAAACGTGTACGAAGCGAGAGTGCGCGCGTCGAGAAGGCGCGGAGGCGAGCGTCCTTGCAATCGCCGTCGAAACGTATAAACATATCTTTATGTCAGATGTGGAGCAGGTCGAGCCTCACTCGGAGAGTCTCTCCCGCGCGCAAGCCCTCGGCGTGCTGCGCGCCGCGGGCGAGGCCACCCGCATCCGGATCCTGGCGCTGCTGGCCAAGGGCGAGCTGAACGTCAAGGACCTCACCCAGATCCTCGGTCAGAGCCAGCCCCGCATCAGCCGCCACCTCAAGCTGATGGCGGAAGCGGGTCTTATCGGACGCTTCCGCGAAGGAA
>JBBQKN010000043.1:0-18010 GCA_038326945.1 Hyphomicrobiales bacterium | reverse complement strand
CTGCCATCGGTTCGCACCACACGGTGGCAAGGGATTGCCACGGCGAGGCGGTTCGACGCGCAAGCCCGCGCCACGGCCCGCGCTGCTTTCGGCGCGCCGATGCCTTCCGCAATCTCCGCATAGGTCGCGGTGGCGCCAACAGGGATGCGGCGGAGCGCGTCCCAGACGCGGTGTTGAAAGGCCGTGCCCTGCACATCCAAGGGCAGGTCGAGCCCAATGCCCGGGGCCTCGGCGAATCCGATCACCTTGGCGGCTAATTGCTCGAACGCCTCATCGCCGCCGACCAGCTGAGCGCGGGGAAACTGGTCCTGCAGATTGCGCAAGAGCGCCTCCGGATCGTCGCCGAGCAGGATGGCGCAGATGCCTTTGGGGCTTGCTGCCACCAGAATCGAACCCAGCGAGCACTCGCCGAGGGCAAAGCGCATCGTCTGACCCGCGCCACCGGCGCGAAAGTGAGTGGGCGTCATGCCGAGCGCCTGGGAGGAGGACGCATAGAAGCGGCCATTCGAGTTGAAGCCGGCATCATAAATGGCCTCGGTTACGGTCCCACTCCGCCCAAGCTCGTCACGCACGCGCTGATGGCGATGCGCCATGGCGTAGGCCTTGGGTGTCACGCCAACGGCCTCTTTGAAAATTCGATGAAAATGATAGGGGCTCAAGCTCACCGCCTCGGCCAAAGCGTCGAGCGTGGGTGCGGTCTCTGCCGTCTCGATCAGACGGCAAGCCTCGGCGACCTTCTCGGCATGGCGCCGATCGAGCGGCGGCTGGTCCGGCTTGCAGCGCTTGCAAGGGCGGAAGCCCGCCCTTTCGGCGTCAGCGAGGGTGGCGTAAAAGCGGACATTGGAGCGCTTGGCGAGGCGCGCGGCGCAAGAGGGACGGCAGTAGACGCCGGTGGTCTCGACCGAATAATAGAACTGGCCGTCGAAAGAAGCGTCGCGCGCGACCACGGCTTCCCAATGGGCGTCATCGGTTGGGTAGGTTGGCGGCGGCTTTGCAAGCATGCGGATCATGGCGGTCTCCTTGAGGATCATATCTCTTGGCTCGGGATTACGCCCCTCCCCTCTTCTCCGCACTCCGATCCTTGCTTTCAAATTCTTGGCGCCACGCTGCGGGTCATCGCTGGGCCGGAGCGGTGATCGGTGGCGGCACGTCGTCCACGTGCTTGATATGTCCGGTGGTGTAGGCCCACCAGATCAGCAAGACGATGCCGCCCACAAAGATGAGCAGAAGCGAAAATCTCACCGGGTTGAGCCGGTCCGGCTCGCCGTCCCAATTGCTTTTCTTGGCCATCGCCCCCTTCCTCTCGACGCGCTCACATTTCGACGCTGGCGTTTATACAAGACATGAGCGCCTATTCGAAAGCCGGCTGCGGCCCCGTCAGGCGCCTTGTTTCGGCTTCGAGCCAGGGCGCGAGCGAGCCTCCGACAGCTCCCGTTCAAGCCTCACGACTTTTTCGCGCAGACCGCCGCTCTCGAGTTCAGCGTAGACGGCGGCGGCCTGCCCGGCGATGCGGGCCAGCATCGCGCGTTCATTGGGGTCGAGATCGGTGCCGGAATCGTGCGGCCCATAAAGCGAAAGCGCGAAGCAACGGACAGGGGTCGCGGCTGGAACCGCGAGAATGGGGCGCTTCAAGCCCGGCGGCAGACAAGGCTCTACTTGATCCGGGTCGCAGACCGGAAAGGGCACGCCCTTCGACAAAGGCGCGAGCATCGGCTCATCGGGTAGGAGCGCCCTCGTCGTGGAAACGCCCCAGCCATGACCATTTCTGCCCCGGCAGAAAGAAGCGCCGTTCCGGCGGAAGGAGGCGGCCGAGGTGAGCTTGAGCAGACGGAACGGACCGCCGGCCAGCAGTCGATCGATGTCGTCCGGCTTCGTCGCCTTGAGGATCTCCTGGCCAAGGTCCCGCTCGGCCTGATCGAGCCCGCGATTGAAAAAGCGGTCGGTGAGAATAGTCGCATGCTCATGCAGGCGGGAAATGAGATAGAGGGCTCCGGCGCCGACCACGAGCCAGGCCCAGTTCGGGATGGCGAGATGTTCCTGCAGGTACTCGACCTCGTGATGCAGCAAGAGTGCCGGGATGCTCAAGGTGAGACCGAGTATGGTCACGCGGCGAAGCGGGATGGCCACACTGACCACGCGCTCCCGGCGAATGGCCTCGAACACGAACAGACATAGGATGCCGTTCACGAGATAGAGCAGACCGATCACGTCGTCGGACGGGGTGAAGTCGCCCCACGTCGTGTCGAAAATGGTGGTGGTAGAGGCGAGCTCGGCGAGGATGAAGGCGGGAAGCCCGATCAGGCACCCCCAGATCACCCAACGCAGGCGCTGATAGTCCTCTGGGGGCAGCCGGCGTCGACGCTCGAGCAGAATGGCGACCGCGCAGATGGCCACGACGAGGCCGATAAGAATGGCCGCCCGCGTGCCATTCTCGGTGCGGTAGTCGAATAAATTGCCATAGGAGGTCATCAGCCCAAGCGCGAGAACGACGCCAATCGCCGGCAAAGCTCGCTCGAGCCAGCGCCATCTGGGATCGGCTTTATCGTTCGGCGCGCGCAGGACGAAGAGAATGAGCCCCATATAGCCCGCGGCCTCGGCGACACACTCAGCTGCGTTCTGCGCCAGCAAGACCAGGGGAACTTGCTGCAAAAGCGCGTAGAACCCATAGATCTGGCCCGGGTTGAACCACATGACATAGAGGAAAAAGCCCCAGCTCATGGCGCCTGGGCGAGTCCACACCAGCCACGCCGCGGCAAGCACCACGAGAATCCCGGCGATTTGATCCAGCGCCACGACGAATCGCTCGAATGGATTCGCCGGCTCCGATTTCGCCACCAGGTTGACCTCTCTCGCCGGCTGCCCGGTGATCGGCAGGAGATAGAAGGTGGCCGGACGGCCCGGCAGCACGAATTGGCGGCCGCCGAGTACCGCAAGGGCATTGCCGCAGGCGGTGGCATCGTAGGGGAAGCATTCAAGCCGCGACAGATCGAGCCGGTCGCCCTCTCTGATCCCAGCCCGCCAGGCAGGGGAATCGGCCAAGGCGTCGAATGGGCCCTGAACGTCGTAGATCAGGCCGTCATTGTTGGCGGTGAAGCCGTACGAGCCCAAAGGCTGCACCACGCGCCAGAGATCCGGAGCGATCATGACGAGCGCCCAGGCGAGGAGCACGAAGAGCAGGATGGGGTGGCGCGTCTTGGGCTCGGTGTTGGGCATTGGCGTGAAGCCCGCGCGCCGAATCGGCGCTGATGGCGCGGGATGTTAGTTCGGGCGGAGGCTAAGAGCTAGTGAGCGAACGAGGCTCGACGACAGGTAGGCACTGATTATGCCGGCCAGTTCACCCCATATCACGATTGCGTCACGAAAGGCGTTGGCGACAAAAGACCTTTGGCGGCCAACCTCGGGGACGCTAGACTTACAGGAAAGCATCATTAAGGAGGCTCAAATTATTCGCGTGTCGCCGCTGGCGGGGGCTTTATTGCTGGGACTCGCACTTTGGTGCGGAGGCGTTAGTGCCGCGAGCAACCCGACGCCGAGGTCGAGCTTGCCGAGCATCGACAACCCCTACTGCGCGATCTCGACCTATCTCCTGCCGGATTTCTCCGAGCAGGCGACGTCCATGATGGACCGCAATGGACATCCCGCCATTGTGGTGAGTGCCCTTACCCTCGCGGCGACCCCGCTTTACGGCCACTTCCTGATGGCGCATGAGTGCTGCCATCACACCCTCGGTCACGTGCGCCGCTACTTCAGTGGACTTGGCCAATTGGGGCCCCAACCCTTCTATTATATCCGGCCGGCGCTGAGGAATATGGAGCTCGATGCCGATGCTTGCGCGGTCAAGATGCTTAAGGCCACGCACGAGCCGGACGCGATCGAGGCCGCGCGACAGAGGATGTTGAGCTTCGGCACAACGCCAACCGGCGCCTACTACCCGACCGGCATTGAGCGGGCGGAGAACATCGCCAAAAGCGCCGCTCAGGATTAACCCTGCCGCGATCTTACCAGTTGCTTCTCTGAGGCCTGCCTATCGGCGATCGGCTTGAACATGCGGCGATATTTGTTCGGCTTTAGCCCGGTGCCACGCTTGAAGAGTCTGCGGAAGAAGGCCGGGTCCTCATAGCCCACTTGCGCGCTGATCTCGTCGACCGCCATGTCGCTCATTTCCAGGTGACGCTTGGCCTCCTCCACGCGAAGGTTCTGCACATGCTCAATTAGCGTTGAGCCAGTCGCCGTCTTGAAGCGGCGCTTCAGCGTGCGCGAGGGCAAACCAGCAATACGCTCGACTCCCGTAACGGCGCTCGGCTCGCGGACATGCCTGGCGAGCCAGGCTTGGCAAGCGCGCACCACCGAATCGGCGTGCGGATCGCCGCGTACCAGGCTCGCATAGGGAAGCTGGCCCCGTGCCACCTCAGGAGATACACCTTGGCGATGCGCAGAGCTTCGCCCGGGCTGCAATGGCGCGCGATGATGTGAATGACGAGATCGTGCCAGGAGGTGGTGCCCCCGGCCGTCACGATGCGGCCGCTCAAATCGGCGAAGGCGAGATTGGGTTCGGGGCGAGCGCTTCTGAAAGATATCCTGATAGGCCCAGTGCGAGGTCGCAGGGCGTCCTGCCAGGAGGCCCGTTTTAATCCGGGCCGTCAGCTCAAAACTCGAGGGCGATATCGACGTTCGCGGCTTCATGGGTTTGGCCAATGACGTGAGCAAGGGCTATCACCATGTCCGGGTGGCTCTCAGCGTGGAGAGCGAGGCTCCGGCGAAGCAACTTGCCGAACTGGCTAAATTCTCGCCGGTGTATGACATCGTTTCGAACTCCCTCCCTGTCGAGGTCGTGGTCGAAACGCATTAGGCGTTCTGCGTGGATACCGGGAGAGAGGCGCAGCAAGGAGTTTGTTGCGCCCCTTTCGCACTTAGGGAACCAACGCGCCGCCTCCAGCTTAGTAAGTTGTGTAGCGAGTTCCCTCCCCGATGGCGATCGAAGACCTCCTAATCTCACTTCCTCGGACCCGGCATTGATGCGGGTCCTGGTCGCCGTCAATCCTGGCGCCTCGCGCACGGAAGCGTCCTTGCGGGAGCTGTCTGAATGGATCGCCGCGCGCTGCTCCTCGACTTTCGTGCCGACGACGTCGCCGGACCAACTCAAGCGTTCGCTCAAGACTCATGGTCCAAAGGTCGACCGCATTGTCATCGGTGGTGGAGACGGCACGATTTCGGCGGCGCTGCCCGAATTGCTGGCGCTCGGCAAACCCGTCGCGGTGATTCCGCTCGGGACCGCCAACGATCTCGCCCGCACGCTCGGTCTACCCGAAGACCCGATCGCGGCCGCAGAAATTGCTTTGGCGGGGCGCGAGCATCGGATCGACGTCGGTAGCATTAATGGCCGTCCCTTTGTCAATGTCGCCAGCGTCGGTGTGGCGGCCACCACCATCAAGGCGCAATCGAAAGCGCTGAAGCGAAGATGGCGCGTGCTCAGTTATCCCATCACGCTTTGGTCCGCCGTGCGGGACGCGCGGCCCTTTTATCTGTCGGTCGAGCTTGATGGCGCGCCCGCCTGGTCCGGCGCGGTCTATCAAGCGAGTGTCGGCAATGGCCGCTTCCATGGCGGAGGGCTGGCCGTGGGCGAGGATGCCGCGATCGATGACGGCAAGTTCGATCTTTATCTGGTCGCGCCGGGCGACCTTTGGCAATTGTTCGCCTGCCTCACCCATCTCAAATTCGGCTTGGCCAAGCCCGATCTGCTCAAGCAGGCGCGGGCAAAGCGGGTGACGCTTCGCACCGCCAAGCCGAAGGCGATCAATGTCGATGGCGAGCTCTCGGCCACTACGCCGGCAGAATTCGAGCTGCTGCAGGGTGCGCTGAACGTAATCATTCCGCGCATCCTGCCGGCCAATCACCGCGGCTTGGCCAAGCTCCGGCTAGCCTAAGCGCTATTTCTTTTGCGCGTCCGAGGTGTTGGTGGGTGGGCCGTCGAGCGGATCGCCCTTCTTGAAGGCGGTCTTCACATAATGATCGCCATTCTTGGCGATCTTCGTGGTCCAGCCGGTGGTCCAGCTGATCACGGCGGCGCCGCCGTCCTCTTTCCACGTCCCCTCCATGCTCTCGGCGAGGGTGGCCTTCGCCTGCCCGTCAGCCGACAGGGTGATCTCAAACGGCTTGCCGTCGCTGTTCTTGACCGCCCAGACGCCCTCGAACTCGCTGTCCGCGAGAACGGCAAAGGTCGCCAAGACAAGGGTCAAGCCTGCCACGACGGCAGTCGAAACGATGCTGATAATCCTACTCATTGGGGGCACTCCTTTTTGAATGTCGCTGGACCCTTCGCAGGGAAATCGACATGCGAGCAAGAAAGTGAGATCGAAGCGAAGGATTTGGCTAGCAGTCAATTGATAGCAGCTTGGGCCAACACGTTCACTTCCATTGCGCCAGTTTGGTCAATGTCCGCACTCACGTGTCAGTCCCCCGAGACTTCGCCACAAATGCTTGAGACGCGCTCTTATTGGGTCTGAGCCTGATCACCCGCGGCGAGAGCCTTCAGCGCGGCGCGATCGACCTTGCCGGTTGGATTGAGCGGCATGGCATCGAGAAACACGATCTCTTCCGGCGCCTTATAGCCGACGTGAGCGCGGGCAAAATCGATCAATGCCGCCGCTTTCGGGCGTTTCGCGCCAGGCTTGAGCGTGACATAGGCGCGGACGTTCTCGCCGTGCATCAGATCATGGACACCGACGACGCCGGCGCTTTCCACCGCCGGATGATCGAGCAACGAGTCCGACCTCTTGCGGTGAGATGTTGGAGCCGTCATGCACGATGATCTGCTTCTGCCGTCCGCAGAACCAGAGATAGCCGTCCTGGTCGGCTTTCATCACCGCGTGCCGGACTACGCCGGACGTCCCGCCTCGGTTGCCTCCGGCACCTCAATCAGCCTCCCGATCTTGACGTCATAAACGTAGCCGTAAATAGGGATCGAGCCGGCGACCAGCGGATGGGACCTGATCCGCTTGACATCGCTGGTGACGCTCTCGGCCTGGTTCGCGATCGTCAGCCAATCGATGAAGTCGCCCTCCGCCGAGCCCGGCCCCTTGCCGACATCGTGCCAGCCATCGGCATCGATTGTCGCGGTGTCGAGACTTTGCTTGAGCAGCGCGCGCATCACCTCATCGCTGAATGTCTCCATGCCGCAATCCGTGTGGTGGACCACGAACCACTCATTCGTGCCAAGCAGCTTGTGCGAGATGACAAGGGAGCGGATGGCGTCGTCGCTGGCGCGCCCGCCGGCATTGCGAATGACATGGGCGTCGCCCTCGCTCAGGCCGGCGAATTTCGCCGGATCGAGCCTCGCATCCATGCAGGTGAGAATGGCGAAGCGCCGGGCCGGCGGCATCGCCAGCGCACCCTTGTCCCCGAACGCCGCCGCATAGGCCTCGTTCGCTGCCAGCACCTCAGCAAGAATCTTGGTCATTTCACGTCTCCTTGAAGCTTCTTCGCTCCCAGTACACGCAATCCAGGCTTAACGATGGTGGGCGTGGTCGCCGGCAGCCAGCGTCTTCAGCGCAACCCGATCGACCTTGCCGGTGGCATTAAGCGGCATCGTATCGAGGAAGACGATCTCCTCCGGCGTCTTATAGCCCACGCGGGCGCGAGCGAATTGGATCAAATCCATGGACTTTGGACGTGGCGCATTCGGCTTCAGGGCCACATAGGCCCGCACATTCTCGCCATGCGTCAGATCAAGCATGCCGATGACGCCGGCGCTCTCCACGGCCGGGTGCTCCAGCAGGGCCTCCTCCACCTCTTGCGGGCAAATGTTGGAGCCGTCATGGACGATGATCTGCTTCTTGCGTCCGCAGAACCACAAATAGCCGTCGTCGTCGGCCTTCATCACATCGCCCGTGTCGAGCCATTCCTCACGGAGCACGTCGGCGGTCGCGCCCGGATCGTTCCAATAGCCGGCGGTTCGTGACGGCGTTTTGACCCAGAGGCGCCCTTCCTCGCCGCTCTCGAGCTCAAGCCCTTCATCGCTGCGGAGGGAAAAATGGAAGCCGGGACTTGGCAGTCCAACCGAGCCGAGCTTGTCGACAACCGTCGGCGGGTTGAGCGCGGCAAGGCCGATCTCGGTCATGCCATAGCCTTCGCTGACCGGATGACCCGTAAGCGCCATGTACTCTTTCTCCAGCTCGGCCGGGACCTTGTCACCGGCGGAACGGCACAGGCGAAGCGAGATCAGCTCTTCCGGCGTCATGTCGTGCTCGCGAATGAGATGGAGCAGAGCCGTCGGCAACATGGACATCACCGTCGGCCGTGTGGCGCGGAACAGCGGGCCGAGCTCGTGATGGTCGAAGCTTCTGGCGACGACGGCGCGCGCGCCGGCCGAGAGCGCCGACAGGGCAAAGGTAAACCCGCCAATATGCGAGACGGACGAGGCCGGAAGCACGACGTCGTCGGGGGTCAATTTGAACGACTTGAGCGCACTGGCGAACATCCAGCCGAGCGAAGCCCGCGAGTGAGTCACGCCCTTGGCCGGTCCGGTGCTGCCGGAGGTGAAGAAAATCGCGGCCGGAGCGTCGGGACCCAACTCCGGCAGGGCAGCGTCAGCGCTATCCATTTCGACCAGGCGCTCGAAGTCCGATGTTTCGCTTGAGCCAAAGGAGATGACGCCGAGCGGCAGCTTGCTTGCCTTGCGGCCGGCAAAGTCGGCCACGCGCTCGGCATGGGCAAAAATAATGCTCGCGCCACTGACGTCCAAAGCGTGATCGATTTCGGTCGGGGTGTAGCGGTAATTGAGCGGGGTCAGCACGAGACCGGCCTTGAAGCAGGCGAGATAGTGGGCGATGAGCGCGATGCGGTTCGGCATCAGCGAGGCGACGCGGTCGCCAGGCTTCAAGCCGAGCGCCAGATAATTGGCCGCAAGCCGGCTCGTGGCGCGCTCAAGCTCGGACCAGGACGCCCCGGTCTTGATCGAAACCAAGGCGGCCTCGTCCGGACTATTCTCAAGCCCGACCCGCAACAGATTCGAGAGCTGTATGGGCTCGTCCAGAGGAGGTCCCGAATGCGGCATGATATTCTTCTCCCTGCGATATCAACTCGTTGGGTCGGCTTCGCGTCACGCAACCGGCGCATAGACCCTGTTTCTGGTTATTGGCCGGCAGGCGCCCCGGCGCGCTCAGTCAATGCTTCGAGCACGAGCTGCGCCACCCTTTCAGAGGATGCGGGGTTCTGGCCGGTGACGAGGTTGCCGTCGCGAAGCGCGAATGGTTGGAAGTCTGGCGCAGTTTCCACCTTGGCCCCAAGTTCGCGCAGTCGATCCTCGAGGAAGAAGGGAATGGCTTTGTCCAATCCGGCGGCGACTTCCTCGCTATTGGTAAAGGCGGCGACGCGCTTGCCGGAGACCACGGGCTCGCCATCGCCGAATCTGGCCGAGACGAGGCCGGCCGGGCCGTGGCACACGGCGGCGACCACGGCGCCGCGGTCGAGGGTCTCGACCACTTTGTCGGCGAGCGCGGTCGAGCTCGGCAGATCCCACATGGTGCCGTGACCTCCGGGCAAGAACACGGCGTCATAAATGGAGGCGTCGACGCTCGCAATCGCCTTGGTGTCGGCGATCTTCGCGCTCGCGTTGGGATCGCGCAGGAAGCGATCGACCGATTCCGGATTCTCGCCGAGCGGTTTCTGGCTGCGCGGGTCGATGGGCACGGCGCCGCCGGCGATGGATACGATCTCGACCTCGGCGCCGGCTTCGATGAAAGCGTAATAGGGCGTGGCAAGCTCCTCGAACCAAAGGCCGGTCGGCTCGTCCGAATTGCCCATGACGGCAGCGGACGTCACCACGAACAATATTTTGAGAGGGATCATGATCTCACTTCTTGCGGGGGTTGGATTTGAACGGCGCATTCTAAGACCGCAGCATTTTATCGCAATGGCCGCGCTTGCATTGCGACACTTAGCTCGATTTCAGGCATATCGGTAGAGATGTCATTGACCTGCCGTCACCCGCATGTCCAAGCTTCCGCAGACCTTCATAGGCGCATCCATGGCCCTGTCTCGTGCAATCGTCCTTGTGCTGTTTTCGTTTGGCGGTGCCGCGCCCGCTCTGGCCGAATACGGCCCACACCCGCAACAATGCTGGGCGCCGGCAACGCTTGCCGGCACCGCAGCCGAAATCGAGCATCAGCCCTCCAAAGGCACCCTCGATCTCGCCACCCTCAAAGCAGTGGCACTCCCGCCGCCGACGCCGGTCTCGCCGTCGCTGCGTGGTCTGATTGAAAGCGTCGAGCTGCCGCCGGATCAGAAACTGCTCGCGCTCACCTTCGATCTTTGCGAGGAAAGCGGCTACGTCTCGGGCTATGACGGCCGCATCGTCGATCTCCTTCGTGCGCACGGGATCAAGGCTACCTTCTTCGCTGGGGGGAAGTGGATAGAGACCCACCCTGAACGCGCGGCGCAGCTCATCGCCGACCCGCTGTTCGAGGTCGGGAGCCACGGGCTCAGGCACGCCGATCTGTCGAAGACCAACGACGCCAGGACGGAAGAGGAGATCACGCTGACAGAGGCCGCCTATGCCCGGGCCAAGACGGCCCTCGACGCGCGCCAATGCGTGCTCGGTACGGCGGCGCCGGCGCCGCCCGAGCAGCTCACGCTGTTCCGCTTCCCTTACGGCCGCTGCAACGCCAAATCGTTCGCCGCTGCCGGCGATGCCGGCCTGCTCGCGGTGCAGTGGGATGTGGTCACGGGCGATCCGGACCTCTACGTGTCGGCTAAGACCATCGCCAACACCATTCTCACCCGCGCCCATCCCGGAGCGATTGTTGTGGCCCACGCCAATGGCAGAGGCCGCAACACCGCGGAGGCGCTCGCGATCGCGCTGCCGAAGCTGAAGGAGCAAGGCTATAGTTTCGTCACCGTGAGCGAACTCCTCGCGGCCGGCAAGCCCGTCATCGCGCAAAGCTGCTCTCAACCGAAGACGGGTAAGTCGCGGCGGATCGCGCGGGAGTCAAAACAGCGAAGCGGCCATGACCTCTTCTCCCTTTTCCACCGGCGCAATTGAGCTTGCCGGCACCGGCGCCCCGGGCGTGCGCCTCGTGCCGCTCGAGCCACACTCGGTCGGTCCGCTCGCCGAGGCGATCGCCACCATGGAACCGTGGTCGGTGATGAACATTCCGGCCGGCAGGCTCGCGGCGTTCTTGGCCAGTCCCGACGGCGCGTTGTGCCGCTATGCGGTCAGTCTGGACGGGGCCGACGCCGGTGTCGTGTCGATCCGCTTTCCCTGGCTCAAGGGGCCCTATCTCGAACTGCTGGCGCTCCTGGCGCAGGCTCAGGACCGAAGCATCGGCAGGACGATCATGGCCTGGTTCGAGGATACGGCGCGCCGGCACGAGGCGCGCAATCTCTGGGTCTGCGCTTCGTCGTCCAATGCGAGGGCCTTGCGCTTCTATGAGCGCCATGGCTTCCAGGTGGTGGCAAGGCTCCCTGGCCTCGTGGCCGAGGGTTATGACGAGATCCTGCTGCGCAAATTTCCGCTATGAGGGCATCCCCCCCGGGCGCTATTCCGGAGCAGCGCCGCCGGGCCCAGCGTCGGGATCGATGTCCGGAATATCAGCGTCGTCGATCCCGGGCGCATGGTCGATGTAAATGATGCCGCCCTCGATGGACACAGTCTCGTTGCCCTCGAGATCGTACTCCTCGTCGTTCTCGAGCTTGACCTTGCACCCCGACGCGCAAGGGGCATCAACTTCCTTCTCGGGTTCGACCGTCAACTCCTTGGAGTCGCTGCCGGCGACCACGGTGATCTTGTGCGGCTCGGGGTCCAAATTGGAAATGGTGAGAGCCCACGCCGGGCCTGTGGCGAGCAAAGACAAGACCCCAAGCGCGGCGACGGTGACAACAAACCTCATGCCTCTTCCTCCCCAAAAGGGCCCCTCGAGTCCCTTCGACTCCGTGGGCTTTTTAGCCTTGGCGCATCCTTATCCGAACAGGATGCCCGCATTTTGTTAGCCCGGCGGCGAAAAAATGCGTAGCCGCCCGGGCCACTGTGATTTAGCGCCTTTTCTGGCACTGCCGCCGATGCGAATCGTCTCCTATACTGTCCGGAAAACGCCGTTTTGCAAGGATTTCGGTGGGGAACGCGTGCCTCATGGGGTCCCTTCACGGAGCCTGGAACCAACGCTTGGTAGGGACGTTCGTTGGTCTAGTTTGCCGCGCTTTGGAATTGTCCACTGCGGTAGAAAAAGGCTTGGCGGGCGCCACAAAGAGTCCCTAATATCGCCCCCTTAGAGCCAAAGACCGCATCGATCGGAAAGGAGGCTTCCCATGGAGCTTACCGGTACGCTGACGGCCATCCTGGCTTTGGTGTCGTTCGGGTTTGTCGCCGCAATCATCCTGGGGATGATTTGAGCGTCACCCCTTTCAAACACTATTCGGCCGCATCGGCGATCCGCTTCGGATCGTAGTTGAGGAGGGGCGCCAGCCAGCGCTCGGCCTCTTCCAGGCTCCAGCCCTTGCGGGCGGCATAGTCCTGGACCTGATCGCGGCCGATCTTCCCCACGCCGAAATAACGACTTTCGGGGTGGGCGAAATAAAGCCCTGAAACGGCCGCGGCCGGCCACATCGCGCAACTCTCGGTGAGTTGAAGGCCGGCCGCCTTCTCGGCATCGAGCAATCGGAACAGCGTCCGCTTCTCCGTATGGTCCGGCTGGGCCGGATAGCCCGGCGCCGGACGGATGCCGCGATATTCCTCGGCGACAAGCCCCTCATTTGAGAGCTTCTCGTCCGGTGCATAGGCCCAGAGCTCGCGCCGCACCTTCTCATGCATCGCCTCGGCAAAGGCTTCGGCCAGACGGTCGGCAAGCGCCTTGGACATGATCTTGGAATAATCATCATTGGCGCGCTCGAAGCGCCTGGCGACATCCTCCTCGCCGATGCCGGCGGTCACGGCGAAGGCGCCGATATAGTCGGCGACACCGCTCTCCTTTGGCGCGATGAAATCGGCAAGGGCGAGATTGGCGCGGCCGCGTTCCCGCGCCATCTGCTGGCGGAGGGTGTGCAGCGTGGCGAGCTTTTGCGTGCGCGCCTCGTCGGCATAGAGCTCGATGTCATCGCCAACACTGTTCGCGGGCCAGAAGCCCACGACGCCATTGGCCACCAGCGACTTCTCCTCGATGAGCTGCTTCAGCAAGGCTTCCGCGTCCTCGAATAGGGGGCGCGCGGCCTCACCATATTTGTCGTCCTGGAGAATGCGCGGGTACTGGCCCTTGAGCTCCCACGCCTGGAAAAACGGCGTCCAGTCGATATAGCGGGCAAGCTCGGCCAGATCGTAGCTCTTGAACGCGCGCGTGCCGAGGAAAGTTGGCTTCGGCGGCACATAAGCCTGCCAATCGAGCTGTAGGTGATTGGCACGCGCTTGCGCGATGGGGGTGCGGGATTTCGCCTCCCGCCCGCGCGCATGCGATTCAGCCATGCGCACATAGTCTTCACGCACCTGCGCGATGACCTTCGGACGCTCCTCCGGCGACATCAGGCTCGACACCACGCCAACGGCACGGCTTGCGTCGGTGACGTAGATGGCCTGGCTGTGGTGGTAGTTGGGGCTGATCTTGACCGCGGTGTGCACCTTGCTCGTGGTGGCGCCGCCGATGAGCAGCGGCAGGTCGAAGCCCTCGCGCTCCATCTCCGCCGCCACATGGCACATCTCGTCGAGCGACGGCGTGATCAGGCCGGACAGGCCGATGATGTCGGCCTTCTTCTCGCGCGCGGTGTCGAGGATCTTCTGCGCCGGCACCATGACGCCGAGATCGATGACCTCGTAATTATTGCATTGGAGCACGACGCCGACGATGTTCTTGCCGATATCGTGCACGTCGCCTTTGACCGTCGCCATCACGATCCGTCCCGCCGGTTCACCTTGGGCAAGCCCGAGCTCCTCCTTCTCCTTCTCCATGAAGGGCATGAGGTAGGCGACTGATTGCTTCATCACGCGAGCGGACTTCACCACCTGCGGCAGGAACATCTTGCCGGCGCCAAACAGGTCGCCGACCACGCTCATTCCCGCCATCAGCGGACCCTCGATGACATGCAGCGGACGCTCGGCGCGTGCCCGCGCCTCCTCGGTGTCCTCCACGACGAAGGTGCCGATGCCGTGCACGAGCGCATGGGTGAGGCGTTCCTCAACCGACTTTTCGCGCCAGGCGAGATCGACCTCGCGCTTCTGGGCGCCGCCACCGCGGTAACGTTCGGCCGCTTCGAGCAATCGGTCGGTGGCGTCGGCGCGCCGATTGAGGATGACGTCCTCGACGAGCTCGCGCAGTTCGGGCTCGATGTCGTCATAGAGAGCGAGCTGGCCGGCATTGACGATGCCCATATCCATGCCGGCTTGGATGGCGTGGTACAGGAACACCGAGTGCATGGCTTCACGCATCTGCTCATTGCCGCGGAAGGCAAAAGAGAGATTGGAGACGCCACCGGAGACATGCACATAAGGCAGTTCGGCCTTGATGCGCCGCGTCGCCTCGATAAAGGCCCGAGCGTAGTTGCTATGCTCCTCGATGCCGGTGGCGACAGCGAAGATGTTGGGATCGAAGATGATGTCTTCCGGCGGGAAGCCAACCCTCTCGGTCAGCAGGTCGTAGGCGCGCTTGCAGATCTCGAATTTGCGTTCCGCCGTCTCGGCCTGACCCTGCTCGTCGAACGCCATCACCACCACGGCAGCGCCATAGCGGCGAACCTTCTTGGCATGATCGAGAAAAGGCCCCTCGCCCTCCTTCAGACTGATGGAGTTGACCACGGATTTGCCTTGCACGCATTTGAGCCCCGCCTCGATCACCGACCATTTCGACGAGTCGATCATGATCGGCACGCGCGTGATGTCGGGCTCGGCCGCAATCAGATTGAGGAAGGTCACCATGGCGGCTTCCGAATTGAGCATGCCCTCGTCCATGTTGACGTCGAGCATGTTGGCGCCGCTCTCGACCTGCTGGCGCGCGACTTCGAGTGCCGCGGCGTAATCATCGGCCTCGATCAGCTTGCGGAATTTGGCCGAGCCGGTGACGTTGGTCCGCTCGCCGATCATGACGAAATCTTGCGCTGCGTTGGTCACTTGCGCTCACCCATGCACGAAGGGCTCAAGGCCGGAGAGGCGCATCTTGTGCGAAACCTCCGGCACGACCCGAGGCGGATATTTGGCCGTCGCCTCAGCGATGGCGCGAATGTGCTCCGGCGTGGTGCCGCAACAGCCGCCGACGATGTTGATGAGGCCATCCCGCGCCCATTCCTCCAGCAGCCCAGCCATGTGCCCGGGCGTCTCGTCATACTCGCCCATCTCGTTAGGAAGGCCGGCATTGGGATAGACGCTGACCAAGGTATCGGCCACATGGGCGATCTCGTCCACCGACGGGCGGAGCTGCTCTGCGCCGAAGGAACAATTGAGCCCCACCGAGAACGGACGCAAATGCTTGAGCGAATACCAGAAGGCCTCAGGCGTCTGGCCGGAGAGATTGCGGCCCGACAAATCGGTGATGGTGTCGGAGAGCATGATCGGCAACTCAACGCCCATCTCGTCGAAGACCTGCTCGACGGCGAAGCCTGCGGCCTTGGCATTCAGTGTGTCGAAGATGGTCTCGATCAGGATAATGTCGGCGCCACCCTCGATCAGCCCGCGCGCCTGCGTGGCATAGGCTTCCACCAGCTCGTCGAAGCTCACATTGCGGAAGCCGGGGTTGTTGACGTCGGGGGAAAGCGACGCGGTGCGGTTGGTGGGTCCGATGGCGCCGGCAACGAAGCGGGGCTTCTCCGGCGTCTTCGCCGTCCATTCATCGGCGGCCTCGCGCGCGAGCTTGGCGGCCGCGACATTCAGCTCATGCGCGATCGCCTCCAGCCCATAATCAGACTGTGAGATCGATTGCGCGTTGAAGGTGTTGGTCTCGACGATGTCGGCGCCAGCCTCGAAATAGGCGTTGTGAATCTCGCGGATAATCTCGGGCTGGGTCAGCACGAGCAGATCGTTGTTGCCCTTGAGATCGTGGCCGTGATCCTTGAAGCGCTCACCCCGATAGCCGGCCTCGTCCAGCCTGTGTCGCTGGATCATGGTGCCCATGGCGCCATCGAGGATGAGGATGCGTTCCTTGGCGGCCTGCTTCAGCGCGGCGATGCGGTCTTCGCGGGTCATTGCGCGGCCTCGGCTTTGGTTGCGATAGCGGCTGGACGCAAGCCCAACAAATGGCAGATGGCGTAGACGAGGTCGGCGCGGTTCAGCGTGTAGAAGTGAAACTCGGTGATGCCTTGATCGACGAGAGCCATCACCTGCTCCGCCGCGATCGCGGCGGCCACGAGGTAGCGCGTCTCCTGATCTTCGTCGAGACCCTCGAATTTGTGGCCGATCCAATCAGGCAGACTGGTTCCGGATTTCTGCGCAAAGCCGGACACCTGCCGGAAATTGTGGATGGGGATGATGCCCGGTACGATCGGAATGGTGATGCCGCGCGCCCGCACCCGATCGAGATAGCGGAAGAAAATCTCGTTATCGAAGAAGAACTGGGTGATGGCGCGCGTGGCTCCGGCGTCGATCTTTTGCCAGAGCATGTCGATCTCGGCATCGACAGTCGGCGATTCCGGGTGCTTCTCCGGATAGCACGCGACTGAAACCTCGAACGGGGCAATGTTCTTGATGCCCGCAGTCAGGTCTGCGGCGTTAACATAGCCGCCGGGGGTCGGCTGGTAGCGGCCGCCGACGCCGGCGGCGGGATCGCCACGAAGCGCCACGATGTGGCGGACGCCGATGTCCCAATAATCCTGAATGACCGCGTCCACCTCCTCGCGCGTCGCATCGACGCAAGTGAGATGGGCCGCAGGCTTCAGATCAGTCTCCTTCAGCACGCGGGCGATGGTGGCGTGGGTGCGCTCCCGGGTGGAGCCGCCGGCGCCATAGGTGACCGAGACGAAAGTGGGGTGGAGCGGCTCGAGCCGCCGGATGGCACGCCACAAGGTCTCCTCCATCGCCGCCGTCTTGGGCGGGAAGAATTCGAACGACACGTCGATGTCGCCGCCACCGAGGAAGCGGCTCTTACGGTCGGGGTGGCACAGCATCACGCGGCGACCCCGACCGAGGCGGGCTTCTTCTTGTCGCGGGCCCTGGCGGGCTTGGTGCCGAGCCAGAGAGAAACGGTGAGCTTGCCCGCGCCAACGCCCGCGCCCGGCGCCAGGTCGCGCTGCCGGTCGACCTTGACGCCCGCCTCTTCAAGCCAGCGCTTGAGCTGATCGGGAGCGAAGCCAAGGCGGCGATGGGCGGATTGCTCGCGCAAAAATTCGAGCTCATGCGGGGCGAAGTCGACCACGAGCAGTTTGCCTTCCGGCTTAAGCAGCCTCGCCGCTTCGGCCATGGCCGCGGCGGGATCGTCGAGGAAGTGGAGCACCTGGTGCAGAATGACGGCGTCGGCGGCGCCGTCGGGGAGCGGTACATTATAGAGATCGCCATGGCGCGCCTGCGCCTGGGCGAGCCCCGCGCGCTCGAGCTTCATGCGGGCACAGGTCAGCATGTCGTGATTGAGGTCGAAGCCGAGGGCGCGTGAAGCGCGTGGCGCGAATAGCTCCAGCATGCGCCCGGTGCCGGTGCCGAGATCGACGAGGAGCGGAAAGGGACCGGGCCCAAGCGCTTCGTCGATCGCGTCCTCGACCTGTGCGTCGGCGACATGCAGCGTGCGGATCTTGTCCCACTCGGCGGCATGTTCGCGGAAATAACTTTGCGCGGCTTCCTCCCTCGCCTTTTTCACCGCCGCGGCTCTGGCGCGGTCGCGGGCAAAGACGGGATCGGCGGGATCGAGGCTCGCCACGATGGCGTCCGCGAGCGCGGATTGGTTGCCGGCATCGGCAAGGCGGAAGAAGACCCAGCTTCCTTCGCGGAAGCGTCCGATAAGACCCGCTTCCGCCATCAGCTTGAGGTGGCGGCTGATGCGGGGCTGGCTCTGACCGAGGATCTGGGTGAGGTCCTTGACGTTCAGCTCGCCCTTGGCCAGCAGCGCCAGGATCCGGA
>JBBQKN010000042.1:0-18862 GCA_038326945.1 Hyphomicrobiales bacterium | reverse complement strand
AAGCCGGGCGACAGCCTCAACGTCGACGCCGTGATCCTTGAATTCAAGTGAGGATGGCAGAGACCCCGACCAAAACCATCATGGTTAGGATCGAGGGCCGCGTGCAGGGTGTCTACTACCGCGCCTGGACCAACGAGATTGCGCGGTCGCTCGGCCTCGACGGCACCGTGCGCAATTGCAGCGATGGCAGCGTTGAAGCCGTATTTTCGGGTCCAGCAGACAAGGTCGACGACATGCTGAAGCGCTGCGGTGAAGGTCCGCCCGACGCCAGTGTGACCGAAGTGACGGTAATCCAAGAGGGCGGCGCGGTCGCCCCCGGCTTCAAGGTGATTGGACGGAATTGGCGCTGATCGCCGCCGCGTCGCCGAAGGTGCTGACGAAGGCGGCGTGGAGCGCGGCATCGACGCGATCCATACCGGTTTCGGCCCCAAGCGCGGCAAGACTCGTCATCGTCACATCCTCGAGTCCGCAAGGCACGATCCCGGAGAAATGGTCGAGATCGGGCTCCACATTCAGGCTGACGCCGTGGAAGCTGACCCAGCGGCGCAGGCGGATGCCAATGCTGGCGATCTTGGCCTCGCCGACAAAGACGCCGATCTGGCCATCGCGGCGTTCGCCTTCGACCCCCAAGCGGCGAAGCGCCGCAAGCAGCCACGCCTCCAGCACATGCACGAAGGCCCGGACGTCGCGCTTGCGATGCCGAAGATCGAGCATGACATAGGCCACGCGCTGACCTGGCCCGTGATAGGTGAAGCGCCCACCGCGGCCACTCTGGAACACAGGGAAGCGCGATGGCTGGAGCAACTCCTCCGGCGAGGCGCTGGTGCCCGCGGTGTACAGAGGAGGGTGCTCGAGCAACCATATGGCTTCGGGCGCCCCACCTTCAAGGATAGCCTCCACGCGGGCCTCCATGGCCGCTACGGCCTCCTCGTAAGGGACGGGAGCCCGGCTGATCAGCCATTCAACCTCGGAGGCCTGGAGTGCCGATTGAAGCGTCTGCTCTGCCATGAGGCTTGCTTGTGGACGCCTGGCGGCGGGCATTCAAGCCCCAAGCTTGCGCCCACTTGGCAGGTTTGCTAAGGCAGCCCACTGCCGCTTCGCGCTTGTTGCGGGGCCGGCTGATAGCCATATCTGGAAGTTCCGGATTTCTTTAGCTTGGCGCATGATGAGTCCGAAAGGTTTGCAAACTTTTCGGGTGGTGCTCCGTGCGGTCGTGGCGGAAATGGTAGACGCGCAGCGTTGAGGTCGCTGTGGGCTTTGCCCGTGGAGGTTCGATTCCTCTCGACCGCACCAACTTCACTCCTCTACTGCCTTCGGGCGACAGGGCCGAGGCTCCGGCCTCGGCCTGAGGGAGGCAATGCCCGGCAATCGGCGGGTCTGACGGCCACCGCCGCAGGCTAGAGCCGGGCCAAAGCCGCGCCGGCGGCAATCCCACCCAGCTCAAGACTGGCTCCCCCGGGGTCGCCGCCATTTTTGGCTGGAGATTTGGTCAAAACATGCTTTTAGTGACCCATCCGCCGTGCCTGTTGTTGCAGGCCGGACGCGCCAATCTCGCGAAGCGCAGCATCGCGAAAATTGCCGCTCCGTACCGGCGGCCTTGCACCACTTGAAGCCCTTTACGATACGGCGATCGGAAACGCGCGATGCAAGACGCGGCAGGCGAAATCGACTTGCGCGACGAGGAGGGGGCGCTTCGCCCCGAGTTCCTACGCGCGGTCGAGGCCGCGCTCGAGGCCGACGACGCGATAAGAGTGCGCGAGCTCACGCTGCCGCTGCACGAGGCTGACCTTGCCGATCTGATCCAGCTGCTCCGCCCCGATCAGCGCGAACCTCTCATCTCCATGCTCGGCCGCGACTTCAACGCGGCGGCGCTGTCGGAGCTCGACGAGGGTGTGCGCGACCAAGTGCTGGAGTCGATGCCGAATGAGAAGGTCGCCGAGGCCCTCCAGCAGCTCGATTCGGACGAGGCGGTCTACCTCATCGAGGACCTCGACAAGGAAGACCAGACCGACATTCTCGCCAAGCTGCCTTACTTCGAGCGCAGCGCGCTTGAGCGCAGCCTCGAATATCCCGAGGATTCCGCCGGCCGTATCATGCAGACCGATCTCATCGCCGTGCCGCCGTTCTGGTCGGTAGGGCAGACGATCGACCATATGCGCGAAGCCGACGACCTTCCCGACCGTTTCTATGAAATCTTCGTCGTCGATCCCGCTTATCATTTGATCGGCTCGGTCGCGCTCAATCGGCTGCTCCGGTCAAAGCGGCCGACGAGCATCGAATCGATTACCGATTCCGACATTCGCCCGATCCCGGTCGAGTCCGACCAAGAGGAGGTGGCGCGCCAGTTCGAGCGCTACAATTTGACCTCGGCCCCGGTGGTCGATCCCGATCAACGTTTGGTCGGCGTGATCACCGCCGACGACGTCGTCGAGGTCGTTCAGGAAGAGGCGTCCGAGGATATCTTGCGCATGGGCGGCGTGGCGGGAGAGTCGGTCTCCGACAGCGTATGGGAAACGACGCGGCTCCGATTCACCTGGCTGCTGGCCAATCTCGTGACCGCCCTTGTCGCCTCGGCCGTCATCAGCGTGTTCGAGGCGACCATAGAGCAAATGGTGGCGCTCGCCGTGCTGATGCCGATCGTGGCATCGATGGGCGGCAATGCCGGAACGCAGACGATGACGGTGGCGGTGCGGGCGCTCGCCACGCAGGATCTGGGTCCCGTGAACGCAGTCAGGGTCATTCTGCGCGAGTCCGTGGTGGGCTTGCTGAATGGCCTCTTATTCGCGGGCATCATGGCGGCGATTGTGTTCTTCTGGTTCGGGAGCGGGCCCCTCGGTCTGGTGATCGGGCTCGCCATGATCGTCAATCTCTTCGCCGCGGCCTTGGCCGGAATTCTCATTCCGCTTGGGCTCGAAGAGCTCGATCTCGATCCCGCCATCGCCTCCGGCGTGTTCGTCACCACGGTGACCGACGTGGTGGGCTTCTTCGCCTTCCTAGGGCTGGCCGCTTTGTGGTTAGTTTAGGGGCGGGGGGCTTCGATGTTCTTCTATCTTGCAAAAACGCTGTGGTTCCTGCTGCAACCCTCCACCTTGATCGCGCTTCTGATCGGCTATGGCGCCATTTTGATTTGGACGGGCTGGGCGAGGTGGGGGCGGCGCTTCGTCACCATCGGTGCGGTGCTGCTCCTGATCGCCGGCCTGTCGCCACTCGGACAGGCTCTGATGCTGCCGCTCGAGGACAGGTTCCCGCGCGCCAATCTCGATCAGCCACCGGCGCCCACCGGCTTCATTGTGCTCGGCGGCTCCGAGGACAGGCTGGTGGGCCAGGCGCGCGGCGCGCCGGCCCTGAACGAGGCGGGGGAGCGCATGGTGGAGACCGTGGTCCTCGCCCGCAAATTTCCCGAAGCGAAGATTGCCTTTAGCGGTGGCGATGCCGGCATCCTGTACAAATCCGACACCGAGGCGGCGGGCGCCGCGAGCCTACTCACCTCCATGGGCGTCGCGTCCGACCGGCTCATTCTTGAGTCCGATTCCCGCGACACCTATGAGAACGCACGCTTTCTCAAGGCCGCGCTGGAGAAGCTCGGCCTGCTCGGTCCCAACACGCGGTGGGTGCTGATCACTTCGGCCTATCATATGCCGCGGGCAATCGCGTCCTTCCGCCAAGCGGGTTTCGCCGTCGAGGCGTGGCCGGTGGATTACCGGACGCGCGGGACGGCCGATCTGAGGCGCCCCTTCGATAAGGTGTCGGAAGGATTGCGGCGGGTCGATATTGCCACGCGGGAATGGGCTGGTCTGCTGGCCTATTGGGTCGCGGGGCGCACGGGCTCGCTGTTCCCCGGGCCTGACTAGCGGTTATAGGGCGGCAAGCTTGCGGCTAATCAACCCGGTAACCCGCCAGCATCCCCATCTCGATCCAATTCTTGAGGTAGCTCGCGGCGCGGAGCTCGGCGCCGTCCTCCCCGGCAAAGGTCGCGACCATCTCGCAGAGCACGCCGAAGCGGGTGCCCTGGACCGCCTCGTCCCACATCATCGCTTCCTCAGGGTCGAGAGGACGGAAGCGCGCGGTGACGTCCTGCCGCCAGACGAGGATGATCTGCCGTTCCGGCAGCACCGTTGCCTTCGGTGGCGCCGTCTCCTCGCGCACCGCCGACCAGATCGCATCGGCATTGGTCGAGAAAGCTAGACGAAGCACGGTGGGGTGGGGAGTGAAGACGAGCCTTGGCCAAGCCTGGGGCGCAATCTCACCAAGCATGGCCAATCCTAGCGGCTCCGCGTCTAGTCCATCGAAAGCGTCGGCAAGCGCCTTCTCCAGCGACGCGATCTCGGCCAGTTCGGGATGCCCCGGGAAGAGGTCGCTCTCGCTCAGGAATTTTGGAACGTGGCGACCGAAATCACGGACGCTCCGCCGGTCCGACGGGTGGGCGGCGATATAGGTCTTCGCCAGTTTGGCGAAGTTCGCATCGCCGACATAGCCATGCAGGCCTTCATAGTCCTCGGCCAGGATTTCGGCGAGGCGGGCGACATAGGCATAGCGGTAGACGCCGAACAGCGTCTTGCGCTCCTCCTTGGCGGTATCCTTGATCTCCAACAGGATATTGTCGTCGCCGGCGAGGATGCCGCGCTGAAACTTTTCTTGCAGCTCTTTAAGGCCGGTCATTCCGCCGCTTCGAGGCGCGGAGCGCCCAGCACCGTGCGCGCAATTCCCCGCGCGTGGTCGAGTTCCTCCACGAGTTCAGCCAAGGGAGGAATATTGTCGTCGCGCTCGATCATGGTCGAGACCGGGCCGAAATGGGCGACCGCGGCGCGGTAAAGGTCCCAGACCTCGGGGCACACGGGATGGTCGTGGGTGTCGACGATGTGGCTCTCTTCGTGGCTGTGCCCCGCGACGTGGAACTGGACGACGCGGTCGCGCGGCACCCCGTTGAGAAAGTCGTCGGACGAGAAGCCATGATTGAAGGCGCTGACATAGACATTGTTCACATCGAACAGGAGCCAGCAATCGGCGCGGTTGGCGACTTCGCTCACAAACTCCCATTCCGTCATCTCCGACTGGCCGAAGGATACGTAGCTCGACACATTTTCCAGCGTCAGCCGCTGGCCGAGTATGTCTTGCACCTGGCTCACACGGTCGACGACGTGGTCGAGCGCTTCCTTCGTGTAGGGAACGGGCAGAAGGTCGTGCAGGTTCACGCCGTGCACACCGGTCCAGCACAGATGATCGGAGATCCAGGCGGGCTTGACGCGCGCAGCGAGGGCCTTCAGCCGCGCCAGATACTCCAGATCGAGCGGTGAGGTGGAGGCGATGGAGAGGGACACGCCATGCATCACCGTCGGGTACCGCTCGCAGATCTGGTCGAGCATGCGGAGCGGTTGGCCGCCGGCGACCATGTAGTTTTCCGAGATGACCTCGAACCAATCGACGTTCGGCGATCCGCTCAAGATCTCGCTGTAATGCTGGGGCCTGAGCCCCAAGCCAAATCCGAGGAACGGCGGCTTCTCGGTGCCCATGGTGTCACCTCCTTGAACCTCAAGAGAAGGGGCCGGCCGCGAATGGCGGCCGGCCGTCGACTAGCTTAAGTTTTAGCTCTTCTCGATCGTGCCGCCCTGGCCTTCGCACTCCGTGTTGAGCATCTCGATCCAGCCTTGACCCTTGCAGGCATTCTTGCCCTTGCAGTCGTTCTTGGCGGTCTTGCAGTTGCCCTTGCCGGCACAACCGTTCACGCCGAAGCAACGGCCTTTGAAGGTATCGGCATTGGCCGTGGCCACCATCGCAGCGCCGGAAATGATCAGCGCGGCGGCAGTCATCGCAATACTAGCACCGGATTTCTGAGTGAGCTTCATCTTCCTCTCCTCTCGCATGAGTCTTGGTATTTGTGGCACTTGGCGGCGATATGCGCCGCCGGATCGAGCTATAACCTTGAATAGGCGCGGCTTCGCGTCACTCCTGTTCACGCTTGCGTCAGCCTGCTGTGATTTGGGCAAAACCCCATCGCGGGCATTGGGCGCATGTCTATCAGGAGCTAGGATGGCGGCAGAATCTCCGTTCTGCCAAAGCGCATTCAGCAATGACCGTTCATCTCATCAAGCTCTGCGTCGGCGTCGACAATGTACAGGAGCTGAAAGACTGGCAGGACGAGCGGCTGAAGCAGCTCAAGCGCGCGCGGATGCCCGCCGAGCTTTGTCACCGCACCCTCCAGGCCCCGAGGCGGCGGAGCGAGGTGCTTGATGGCGGATCGCTCTATTGGGTGATCAAGGGCGTGATCCTCGTCCGCCAGCGCATCCTAGATCTCAGACCTGATAGCAAGGACGACGGCACGGCCTGTTGCGGCATCGTGCTCGTTCCAGAGCTGGTGACGGTTCGAGGCCGGGCGCGTCGAGCCTTTCAGGGTTGGCGTTACTTGGCCCCGGCCGATGCGCCGCCGGACCAGCGGCTGATCGCGGAGGAGGGTGAAATGCCGCCGGCCATGCGCGCAGATCTGCGCGAGCTTCGCCTTATCGATTTTTAGGCGCGGCGGGAACGCTGTCGATCAGTCGCGTCTTCCCGAGATAGACGGCGCCGAGCACGCGGGCCGGCGCCCTGATGGGGCCGGAGAGAGGCGCAAGCGTCTCCGGATCGCGAATGGCCACATAGTCGACGCGAAAACCTTTGCCCTCGAGTTTGAAACGAGCGTCCACGGCGGTCGCGTCGCAGCCTTGACCCTCCGCCAGGCCGGCGGCAACACCGCTCAGCGTCTCGTAGAGGAAAGGAGCGGATTTCCGCTCCGAGGGCGAGAGATAGGCATTGCGGGAAGAGAGCGCGAGACCGTCCGCCTCGCGGATGATGGGACCGGAGACGATCCGCACCGGGATATCGAGGTCGCGCACCAAGCGTTTGATCACCAACAATTGCTGGAAGTCCTTCTCGCCGAATACCGCCATGTCCGGCGCGCACTGTAGCAGGAGCTTGTTGACGACCGTGGCTACCCCTTCGAAATGGTTGGGCCGTGCAGACCCACAAAGGCCCTCGGTCAGGCTCTGCACGATCACCCGCGTGGTGAAGCCCGGCGGGTACATCTCATTATGGTCGGGAATATATGCAAGGTCGATTCCGGCCTCCGCGAGCTTGGCCATGTCGCCGGCCTCGTCGCGCGGGTAGCGCGCGAAATCCTCCCTCGGCCCGAATTGGGGTTGGTTGACGAAGATCGAGGTGACAACCCTGTCGGCGTTGCTCCTGGCAACCGCGATCAGGGACAGATGCCCTTCGTGCAGCGCACCCATGGTGGGAACGAGGGCAATTGTCTCGCTCGCTTCGCGCCATTTGGCGATCTGCGCCCGCAAATCCTTGACTGTCCGGACCGTGGTGGGGTGCTGGGCCATCCTGTCTCCGCTGCTTGGCCCCGAGAGGCATCGTCCTTAGGCCGCTTGATACCGGATTTCGGTGCTCGCTGGAATGAGATAGGTCAAGCAAGGTTTCAAGGACTACATTTACCTTATGGGCGAGCCGAAATTGAAGATCGGAGCCTCCTTGTCGACGTCGTACCGCAAGCGGCTGAGCGAAGCCTTGCTGCAAGACGAGGACAGCCTTGTCCCGGCGCTGATCGAACAGGCGCGCACAAGCGCCGACGAGCAGCGCGAAATCGAGGCCTTGGCGGTGCGGCTGGTGCAGTCGGCGCGGAACGGGCGGCGTGAGTCCGGCGGTGTCGATTCCTTCCTGCACGAATATGGGCTTTCGAGCCGGGAAGGGGTCTTGCTGCTCTGCCTGGCCGAGGCGCTGCTCCGCATCCCCGACGGCGCCACCGCCGACAGGTTGATCGCCGGCACCATCGGCAGCGGCGACTGGGCGCGGCATCTCGGCCACTCCAGTTCGCTTCTGGTTAATGCCTCGACCTATGGCCTGGTGCTGACCGGACGCGTGATCGATTGGGGCGAGGGCGATGGCTCCGATCTCAGCGCCATGATCCAGCGGCTGATCGCGACTAGCGGCGAGCCCGTGATCCGCCAGGCGCTGCGGCAGTCGATGCGCATCCTGGGCGGCCAATTCGTGCTCGGTCAGACCATCGGCGAGGCGCTTGACCAGGCCGAGGACGAGGCGAAAATGGGCTATCGCTTCTCCTTCGACATGCTGGGGGAGGCTGCGCGCACTGTCGAAGACGCGGGGCGCTATGCCGCGCGCTACCGGGAGGCGGTCGCGGCCATCGCCGATTGGGCCGGGCCTCCGCTCCATCGCAGCGATGAGGAGTTGCAGGGAAGGCCCGGGCTTTCGGTCAAGCTGTCGGCACTCCACCCACGCTACCGACCAGCGCGAGAGCGGCAATTGCGGCAGGAGCTTCTCCCCGTGTTGCGAGAGCTGGCCGTTGCCATGCGCGACGCCTGGCTGCCGCTCACCATCGATGCCGAGGAGCAGGACAAACTCGAGCTCAGCCTCGCTTTGGTCGAGCCGCTGCTCGCCGATCCCACGTTGGCTGGCTGGAACGGGCTTGGCTTCGCGGTGCAGGCCTATGGCAAGCGGGCGCTGCCGCTGATCGAGCGGCTTAGCGCGATTGCCGAAGAGACGGGCCGGCGCATGCCGGTGCGCCTGGTCAAGGGCGCGTATTGGGACAGCGAGATCAAACGGGCGCAGGAAGAGGGGCTCGACGGGTATCCGGTGTTCACCCGCAAGGTCAACACCGACGTCGCTTATCTGGCTGCGGCGAGGGCGCTGCTCGCGCGGCCCGAGGCGTTCTTTCCGCAATTCGCCACGCACAACGCCCATACCATTGCCGCCATCGCTGTGCTTGCCGGCAATCGCCCTTACGAGTTCCAGCGTCTCTATGGCATGGGCGAGGCGCTGCATCGGGAGGTGGTGAGGCCGGAGGCGCTGGCAAGACCATGCCGGATCTATGCGCCGGTTGGCGGCCATAAGGACCTGCTCGCTTACCTCGTGCGCCGGCTGCTCGAAAACGGTGCCAACACCTCCTTCGTCAACCGCCTCGCCGACGACGAGGCGCCGATCGCCTCGATCATCGCCGATCCGGTCGAGAAGGCAGCGAGGCTCGAGCCCAAAGCCAACCCCCTGATCCCGATCCCGCCGGAGTTGTTTGCGCCCGAGCGGCGGAACAGCCTGGGCCTGGCTCTGTGGGAGGATGAGGTCCGGGGGCCATTGGTGCAGAAGATCGAGCGGACACTCTCGGTTCCGGCCGAAGCCGGTCCGATCGTCTCCGGCCAGAAGCTCAAGCGCGGCGAGGGGGAAATGGTCGAGATCGCCTCGCCTCAGGATGGTGGAATGGTCGTTGGCACTTGCCGATACGCCGATGCGGCGGCCGTCGACGCGGCGCTCGGCGCGGCCAATGGCGCTGCCCATGACTGGGATGCGGTTGGCGGCGAGGCTCGAGCCGAAATGCTGGAGCGGGCCGCGGATCTGTTCGAGGCCGACCGCGCGGCGCTGATGGGACTGATGGTGCGGGAGGCGGGGAAGACGCTTGCCAATGCCCAGGGCGATCTACGGGAGGCGGTCGATCATTTACGCTACGCGGCGGCCGAGGCACGGCGAAGCTTCGCCACGCCGCTTGAGCTGAAGGGCGCCACCGGCGAGCGCAACGAGCTTTCGCTGCACGGGCGCGGCGTATTCGCCTGCATCTCGCCCTGGAACTTCCCGCTCGCTATTTTCACCGGTCAAGTCGCGGGGGCGCTAGCCGCCGGCAATGCCGTGGTGGCCAAGCCGGCCGAGCAGACTCCGCTCACCGCGACCCGCGCTACTAGCCATCTGCATGCGGCGGGCGTGCCCGGAGAGGTGCTTCATCTCCTTCCCGGTGGGGGCGAGACGGTCGGTGCGGCGCTGACCAGCGACCCGCGCGTCGACGGCGTGGCCTTCACCGGCGGCACCGACACCGGGCTTGCCATCAACCGGGCGCTGGCGGCGCGAGAGGGCCCGATCGCGAGGCTGATCGCCGAGACCGGCGGGCTCAATTGCATGATTGTGGATTCCTCGGCCCTGCCCGAGCAGGTGGTGGATGATGCGCTTCTCTCCGCCTTCGACAGCGCCGGTCAACGCTGCTCGGCGCTGCGTGTCCTCTTTCTCCAGGAGGATGTGGCCGATCCCATGCTCGACATGCTTCTGGGCGCGGCGCGCGAGCTCAAGATCGGCGATCCCCTCGATTACGCCACCGATGTTGGGCCCGTCATCGATTTGGAGTCCAAGTCGCTGCTCGAGGCCCACAAGGCGCGGATGCGCCAAGAGGCGCGGGAATTGCTCGATCTGAAGCTGCCCGAAGCCTGCGCGGCTGGCACCTTTGTCTCTCCGGCAATCTATGCGATCCCCTCGCTTAAGCTGCTCAAGCGCGAAGTGTTCGGCCCGATCCTGCACGTGGTCCGCTATCGGGGCGACCGGTTGGCGGAGGTGTGTGAGTCCATCAATGCCACCGGCTATGGTCTGACGCTCGGCCTGCACAGCCGCGTCCCGGCCACCGCCGACTTCGTGGCGGCGCGGGTGAAGGTCGGCAATCTCTATGTGAACCGGAACCAGATCGGCGCCGTGGTTGGAGTGCAGCCTTTCGGCGGCGAGGGTCTCTCCGGAACCGGACCGAAGGCGGGCGGCCCGCATTATCTGCAAGGATTTGCGCTCGAGCGGGTTCGGACTACGGATTTGACCGCCTCCGGTGGCAATGCCGCCCTGCTCGCTGCGGCCTCGGACGAGGAATGAGCCTCGGGACGACCCCACACCATTGTCGGACGGCGTCGCAGGGTCCATCTTTAGCTTCGGGGAGCGCGCCGATCGGAGGCTTGGCAATCATGGCGGCTCAGTCAAAAACACCGGCAAAAAAGAAGAGCGGCACGGTCGAGACCCCGCGCTCGAGCGGCGCCGAGGTCGAGACCTTCCTCGCCCGGGTGAAGTCCATGACACCGGCCGTCGTGGGGCAGGGGCGGCTGATCTTCGCCATGGACGCGACCATGAGCCGGCAGCCCACCTGGGATCTCGCGCTCGAGCTTCAGGCCGAGATGTTCCGCGCGGTCAAGGAAGTGGGCGGGCTCGCCGTTCAGCTCGTCTATTTTCGCGGCCTTGGCGAGACGCAGGCGAGCAAATGGGTCGGAGATCCGGAGGCGCTTGCCCGTTTGATGTCGGGGGTCTCCTGCCGGGGCGGCTACACCCAGATCCGCAAGGTGCTCGTCCACGCCCGGCGCGAAAGCGAGCGGGCCAAGGTCAATGCCGTGATCTATGTCGGCGACTGCATGGAGGAGGACATCGACGAGCTGAGCGGGCTCGCGGGCCAGCTTGGTCTGATGGGCGTGCCAATGTTCCTGTTCCAGGAGGGGCGCGAGCCCAATGCCGAACGCGGCTTCAGGGAGATCGCCCGCCTCACCCATGGCGCCTATTGCCATTTCGACGCCGGCTCGGCGCGGCAATTGCGCGAATTGCTCGCGGCCGTGGCGGTCTACGCCACCGGTGGCCGCAAGGCGCTGCAGGATTACGGCACGGCGACGAAGAGCGGGGCTGCGGTGCGCCTGCTTGAACAGCTCGCCTAAAGCGCAGTCCAAATGCCAGCCTTCCTTGCCGGTCTTGCCGCTCTCGTGCTCCTCGCTTTTGGCGTGCGCCTCTTGGCGACGGCGGATCCGCAAAAGCTCGCGAGCGTCTTGCGCAAGACAGGCGGTGTCGCCCTCCTCGCGGTCGCCGCCCTGCTCGGGGCGCGGGGCGCGCTGCCGCTGGCTATTCCCCTTGGCGTCTTTGGGCTCGCGCTGCTCGGCTTGCCCGTGGCCCGGTGGTTCGGAATGCGCGGCGGCGGCTCCCAGAAATCGCCTGGGCAGACATCGGAGGTGCGCACCGAGGGGATCGCGATGGTGCTCGATCATGACACCGGGAGCATGGAAGGAAGCTGCCTCAAGGGCAATTTTGCCGGAAGGGCGCTGTCCTCCTTGAGCGATGACGATTTGCTTCTGCTACTGGAGGAGCTGCGCGCCAACGATTCCCAAGGTGCCCTGCTGCTGGAGGCCTATCTCGACCGGCGCCTGCAGGATTGGCGCGACGGGCAGTCGGATAAGGCCACGAGCGAGGGGCCGCGAGCCGGCGGACGGGGCCGCATGAGCGTCAAGGAAGCATATGATGTGCTTGGTTTAGGGGCGGGCGCGAGCGATGAGGACATCCGCGCCGCGCATCGCAAGCTGATGATGAAGCTGCATCCGGATCAGGGCGGATCGACCTATCTCGCCGCCAGGATCAACGAGGCGAAGGATCTCTTGCTCGGGCGCAAATAACCCGGGCGAGCGGCGCTAATTGGCACGCATGACGATGCAATCGAGCGACATGCGCTTGAGCTCGGCGCAGGTGCTGCGCGCGCCGTCCTGCGAGAAGCCGGCAAAGCGCGCGCGATACCACTGCGTGTCGTCCTTCTGGAATATCGTCGCCAGTGGCGGATGCCCGTCCAAGAGCGTCGTGGCGCGGTTCTTGACCTCGCCGAGCCGGCTCTGGGCTTCGGCTTGCGAGCTAAAGGCGCCGACCTGCACGTGATACGGGCCCGCCGCTCCGGCTGGCGCTGCGGTCCGCAGAGAGACGGGTTGGATGGGGGCGGCTACAGGCGCCGCTTTGGCGCTTTGTCCGCCAAACCTCACGGTTTCGGCCGAGGGGCCGGCCGAGGCGAGGGCAAAGACCTGCTTTTTGGCGGTCGGTCGCGGCGGGGTCTTGGCGCTCGCGATCATTGGCGCCGCGGTCGACTTGCCCGCCACCGCCTTGGGGAAGGATTTGTCAAGTAGGGCGCGCATGGCGGCGTCGCGCTGCGCCCCGGTTCGGCCGCCCAGAACCACGGCCAGCAGGTGCTTGTCGTCGCGCCTGACCGAGGCCGTGAGGTTGAAGCCGGCGGCTCGGGTATATCCGGTCTTAATGCCGTCGGTGCCCTTGTAGCCGAACAACAGCCGGTTGTGATTGCGGTAGCGGCGCCCCTTGTAGCTGAAATATTTCGTGTGGAAGCAGTCGTAATATTCCGGGAACTCGCGGATCAGATGCTGGGCCAAAATGGCCATGTCCCGGGCCGTGGTCACCTGGCCCTCATTGGGAAGACCAGAGGCATTGCGAAACGTCGTCGACATCATGCCGAGAGCGTGCGCCTGCTTGGTCATCATCCGGGCAAAGTTCTCCTCGGTGCCGGCAAGGTTCTCGGCGACGGTGACGGCCACATCGTTGGCCGAGAGCGTGACGAGAGAACCGATGGCATCGGATGTACGGATGGTCGCACCCGGCTTCAAATTGAGCTTGGTCGGCGACTGGCTCGCTGCATGAGGCGTCACCACGAGTTCGGAATCGGGAGTGATGGCGCCCGTACGCATATAAGAGAACAGCATATAGAGCGTCATGATCTTGGTGAGCGACGCCGGGTGGCGGGGCATGTCGGGGTTTTCCGCGGCGAGGATGCGGCCGGAATTCATGTCGACCACGATCGACGCCGCTATGGTGTTGCCGCTCGACTTCGACTTTTTGGCCTTTGCCAGCGCCCCATCGGAGGCGCCCGTGGCGGCGAGTGCCAGAATCAAGACGAACAGAAGCCAGGCGCTTGGCCGCGGCAGTGCCCAAAAATTGCGCTGTCGAATATCCACCCGTAATGAAGGCCCTCTGGCCTCTCCCCCCGCTTTTATGCTTCCCCGCGGCACGCCTCGGCGGCATGCCTTTCCCCAAACGCAACCAGAGTCACAGCGCTGTGGCGCTGCCCTGGCACGACTGGCTTAAGAACGAGGCTAAAATCCGGCGATTGCCAAAGCGTTAAGGGAAGCCGCCCAAAATTTTATTGTGCAGTGCAAAATTACGGTTGACCTTTATTGTGCAACGCATATATATCGTTCGCGTGTGCAACAGCCACCCCAGGCCAATTTCGAGAAGAGGGCTTAAGATGCTCAAAGGTTACGAGGAATTCCATAAAGTAGGCAAAGACGGTTTCGACGCTGCCGTCAAATCGTTCGGCGAGATGAACAAGGGCTTCCAGGCCATTGCCGCCGAGGTCACCGATTATTCGAAGAAGGCGTTCGAGGATTCGACCCGTGCGTTTGAGCAGCTGATCGGCGCCAAGTCGGTTGAGCAGGCCGTCGAAATTCAGTCGCAGTTCGCCAAGAAGGCTTATGACAGCTACGTCGCCGAGATGTCCAAGATCGGCGAGATGTATGCGGGCCTCGCGCGCGACGCTTACAAGCCGGTTGAGGCCTCCTTCGCCAAGAAGGTCGCGTAACGCGCTGCCAAACTCCACCTGATCCATCGAAAAGGCCCGGGGGCAGACCCCGGGCCTTTTTTTTTGCCGTTTTCCTGTCAGCAATCGTCGCTATGTTATGCAGTGGCGCGGGGCCCGATTTGCCGCGGCTTGCGCGATGCATGTAGAATGGATCAGGATGATCGGTGGGAACCCTCGACGACTCACCTTGGCAGATGACGATCGAGACGCCACATAAGGACTGACGATGGCGCGTAACGGCGACAATCGCCGGGGCAGCGACACCGGCACCCACATTATCACCAAGACGCGTCCGAAGACCAAGCGGCCGCATCTCTACAAGGTCCTGCTGCTCAACGACGACTACACGCCGATGGATTTCGTCGTGTACGTGCTGGAGCGCTTCTTCAACAAGCCATCCGAGGAGGCGACCCAGATCATGCTCCACGTCCACCAAAAGGGCGTCGGCATCTGTGGCGTCTACACTTACGAGGTGGCTGAGACTAAAGTGGCTCAGGTGACGAGCTTCGCCCGTCAGCACGAGCACCCGCTCCAATGCACCATGGAGAAAGAGTGAGGATTTAGGTGGCTTCTTTTTCGTCCAGTCTCGAACAGGCGCTTCGGCGCGCCCTGCAATACGCGAATGAGCGTAGTCACGAATATGCGACGCTCGAGCACCTGCTCCTGTCGCTGCTCGATGACCGCGACGCTGCGGCGGTCATGCGCGCCTGCGACGTCGACATCGACCTGTTACGGGACAAGCTCACCGGCTATCTCGACAATGAGCTCGCGGGCCTCGTCCTCGATACCCATAACGACGCCCAGCCGACCGCCGGCTTTCAGCGCGTGATTCACCGCGCCGTCGCCCACGTGCAGTCTTCGGGGCGTGAGGAGGTGACGGGTGCCAATGTGCTCGTGGCCATCTTCGCCGAGCGGGAGAGCCACGCGGCGTTCTTCCTGCAAGAGCAGCACATGACGCGCTTCGATGCGGTCAACTACATCAGCCATGGCATTGCCAAGAGAACCGGTATGTCCGAGCCCCGCCCCGTGCGCGGCGTGGACGAGGATGCGGCCACGGTCGAAGGCGGCGAAGAGAAGAAGCGCGGCGCCGATGCGCTCGAGGTCTATTGCATCAATTTGAACCAGAAGGCCCGGGCCGGCCGCATCGATCCGTTGATCGGCCGCGCGACCGAGATTCAGCGGACGATCCAGGTTCTTTGCCGCCGGCAGAAGAACAATCCGCTGTTCGTAGGCGACCCCGGCGTCGGCAAGACCGCGATCGCGGAAGGACTCGCGCGCCGCATCGTCATGGGCGACGTGCCGGAGGTGCTGGGCGAGTCGACCATCTTCCAGCTCGACATGGGGGCGCTGCTCGCCGGAACCCGCTATCGGGGTGATTTCGAGGAGCGGCTCAAGGCCGTGATGCGCGAGATCGAAGGTTATCCCGGCGCCATCATGTTCATCGACGAGATCCATACGGTAATCGGCGCGGGCGCCACCTCTGGCGGCGCCATGGACGCCTCGAATCTGCTCAAGCCAGCGTTGCAGTCGGGGACGCTGCGTTGCATCGGCTCGACCACCTACAAGGAATACCGGCAGCATTTCGAAAAGGACCGGGCGTTGGTGCGCCGGTTCCAGAAGATCGACGTGAACGAGCCGTCCGTCACCGATGCGATCGAGATTTTGAAAGGGCTGAAGCCCTATTTCGAGGACTTCCACCGCGTCCGCTACACCAACCAGGCGATCAAATCCGCAGTCGAACTCTCGGCCAAATACATTCACGACCGCAAGCTGCCCGATAAGGCCATCGACGTGATCGACGAATCCGGCGCCTCGCAGATGCTGGTGCCGGAGCGGCAGCGGCGGAAGACCATCGGCGTCAAGGAGGTGGAGTCGACCATCGCCACCATGGCCCGGATTCCGCCGAAGACGGTGTCGAAGTCGGATTCGGAGGTGTTGCGGAACATCGATCTGGATCTGAAGCGGGTGGTGTTCGGCCAGGACAGGGCGATCGAGGCGCTGGGCGCGGCGATCAAACTGTCGCGTGCGGGCTTGCGCGAGCCGGAGAAGCCGATCGGCTGCTACATGTTCTCGGGCCCCACGGGCGTCGGCAAGACCGAGGTCGCGCGCCAGCTTGCCAAGCTGCTCGGGGTCGAGCTGCTTCGCTTCGACATGAGCGAATATATGGAACGCCACACGGTGTCGCGCCTGATCGGCGCGCCTCCCGGATATGTGGGCTTTGACCAGGGCGGGTTGCTCACCGACGGCATCGACCAGCATCCGCATTCCGTGCTTCTGCTCGACGAGATCGAGAAGGCGCATCCGGACCTGTTCAACATCCTGTTGCAGATCATGGATCACGGCAAGCTGACCGACCACAACGGCAAGAAGGTCGACTTCCAGAACGTGATCCTGATCATGACCACCAATGCCGGTGCGTCCGATCTGGCCAAGGCGGCCATCGGCTTCAACCGCTCCAAGCGCGAGGGCGACGACGAGGAGGCGATCACCCGCCTGTTCAGCCCGGAGTTCCGCAACCGCCTTGACGCGATCATCCCCTTCGCCAGTCTCGCGCCGGAGGTCATCTCCAAGGTGGTGGAGAAGTTCGTGTTCCAGCTCGAGGCCCAGCTCGATGACCGCAACATCACCATCGAGCTGACGTCGGAGGCGAATGCCTGGCTGGCCGAGCGCGGCTATGACGAGAAATTCGGCGCAAGGCCTCTGTCCCGGGTGATCCAGGAGCATATCAAGAAGCCGCTGGCCGAGGAGATCCTGTTCGGAAAGCTCAAGGATGGCGGCATCGTGCGGGTGATGGTCACGGAAAAGGACGGCGAGAAGGATCTCGGCTTCGAGTATATCAAGGCCGATACGCCGATCCGTCCGCGCCGGGCCAACGATCTCGATTCGGACGATTCCGATCCGGAGGGGTCGGGCCCGGGGTCTGACGGCAGCGCGCCCAAAGCGGCGTCCAAGCCGAAGGCAAAACGTAGCCCGCGCCGCTCCGCCGCCTCGAAAAAGCCGGGCGCAAAGCCTGGGCTCGGCTCGAGCCCCGTGCCCAAGGTCCCACTCGGATCGCGCTGAGACCATATCCAAGAAGCAATTTCGTCATGCCCGGCCTTGTGCTGGGCATCCACGAATTCATCTAAGCGGGCTCTAGACGTGGATGGCCGGGACAAGCCCGGCCCTGACGCATCTTAGAGGCAGAAGACTTATTGAAGCGCTTTCCTGATCTTCTCAGCCGTGGCGGCAAGCACTGCCTGGTCGGTCATCTGGCCGGCATGAGGCTTGAGCGGCCTGCCTGCCTTGATCGGCAGGATATGGACATGCAGGTGGAACACGGTCTGGCCCGCGGCCGCGCCGTTGAATTGCTGGATTAGTACGCCGTCGGCGTCGACCGCGTCCTCGATCACGGGTCCGAGCTTCCGCACCACCGCCATCAGCTTCGCCAGCGCGTCTGGGCTCACGTCGAACAGATCGCTTGCTTGCGCCTTGGTGATGACCAGCGCGTGGCCCTCCGTGCGCGGCATGATGTCGAGGAATGCGAGGGTGTCCGCATCCTCGTAGATCTTGTGGCAGGGCAGTTCGCCGCGGAGGATCTTGGCGAAGATATTATTCGGATCGTAGGTCATGGGCTCGGGCCTTCCGCTCGGTTTTGTGAGTCATTTCGAGTCGTTGGAGCCGCGAGGTCAACCGGAATCCGAATCCTGCTTTCGCTGCCGATACGGGGATTCCTCGCCGAGCAGCGCGATCTGGCGGGCGACGGCCACGCGCTCGCGCTTGAGATAATCGGCGACGGCGCGCCTGAGCGCGGGGTCGGCGATCCAATGGACGCTGTAGGTCGGGACGGGCAGATAGCCCCGGGCGAGCTTGTGGGCGCCTTGCGCGCCTGCCTCGATGCGCGCGAGCTTGTGCTCAATGGCAAAGTCGATGGCCTGGTAGTAGCAAACCTCGAAATGCAGGAAGTCGTGCTCCTCGATCGCGCCCCAGTAGCGGCCAAACAGCGTATCGCGGCCGATGAAGTTCAGCGCGCCGGAGATGGCGCGGCCGTCGCGCTTGGCGAGCACGAGCAGGATCTCGTTGCGCATGGTCTCGCCGATTAGGCTGAAGAAGGCCCGGGTGAGGTAGGGCGAACCCCATTTGCGCGCGCCGGTGTCGGTATAGAAGGCAAAGAAGTCGTCCCAATGCGCCTCGGTGAGGTCGGAGCCGGTCACCCACTCGATCTCGATCCCCCCCTCCATCGCGCGCCAGCGCTCGCTGCGGATCGCTTTCCGCTTGCGCGAGGACAGCGCGGCGAGAAAATCCTCGAAGCTGACATAGCTCTCGTTCAGCCAATGGAATTGCTGGTCGGTGCGCCGAAGGAAGCCGAGCGAGCCGGCGAGCTCCCACTCCTCCCGCGTGGGGAAGGTGATGTGGAGCGATGAGGCCTCGATGCGATTTGCGAGCGTCACCGCCGCCTGCAACAAGATGGCCTCGCGCTCGCTCCTGTCGTCTCCTTCGCGCGCAAGCAGGCGTCTGCCGGTAACGGGGGTGAAGGGCACCGCGCATTGCAGTTTCGGGTAATAGTTCCCGCCAGCGCGCTCATAGGCGTCGGCCCAGCCGTGATCGAAGACATATTCGCCTAAGGAGTGGGATTTCACATAGCAGGGCATGCAGGCCGAAAGCCGCCCCGCGGCGTCTTCGAGCAGGAGATGCTGCGGCAGCCAGCCGGTCGCCAGAGTGGCG
>JBBQKN010000041.1:0-20290 GCA_038326945.1 Hyphomicrobiales bacterium | reverse complement strand
CCCCCGCAAGGGGGGAGGTGGAGCAAGGTGCACATTCTCAGCTCACTCGCCGGCTCTTCGCTAAGGCGTCGGGGCGCCGTCGCGGATCAGCTTGTAATTGATGGAATCGATCAGCGCCGCGAAGGAGGCGTCGACGATGTTCGGCGACACCCCCACCGTGAACCAGCGGTTCCCCACCCCGTCGCGGCTCTCGATCAGGACGCGGGTGACGGCGTCGGTGCCCCCGGTGAGGATGCGCACCTTGTAATCGACGAGCTCGAGATCCTCGATGAAGCCCTGATAGGGACCGAGATCCTTGCGCAAGGCATTGTCCAGCGCGTTGACCGGGCCGTTCCCCTCGCCCACCGACATCATCGTCTGGCCGTCGATGCGCACCTTGACCGTCGCCTCCGATATGGTGACGAGCTCGCCGAGCGCATTGTGCCGCCGCTCGACCAGGACGCGGAACGACTCCACCTCGAAGAATTGCGGCACGTTGCCGAGCATGCGCCGGGCGAGCAGCTCGAAGGAGGCGTCGGCCGCCTCATAGGCATAGCCCACCGCCTCGCGCTCCTTCACCTCATCGAGAAGCCGCCCGATGCGGGGATCGTCCTTCGGGATGGCGATGCCGATGCGGTCGAGCTCGGCGAGGATGTTGGAGCGCCCCGCCTGGTCGGACACGAGCAGCTTGCGCCGGTTGCCAACCGCTTCCGGCGGCACATGCTCATAGGTGCGCGGGTCCTTCTGCACGGCCGAGACATGGATGCCGCCTTTATGGGCGAAGGCCGACTCGCCGACATAAGGCGCGTGCCGGTTGGGCGAGCGGTTCAGCACCTCGTCGAGGATGCGCGAGGCATGCGTCAGCATCCTGAGCTTTTCCGGCGTGACGCCCGTCTCGAAGCGCTCGGCGTAATCCGACTTCAGCATCAGCGTCGGGATGATGGAGGTGAGGTTGGCGTTGCCGCAGCGCTCGCCGAGGCCGTTCAGCGTGCCCTGGATCTGGCGCGCGCCGGCGCGCACGGCGGCAAGCGAATTGGCCACGCCATTGTCGGTGTCGTTATGGACATGAATCCCGAGCCGGTCGCCGGGGACATGCCTGACCACCTCACCCACGATCCTCTCGATCTCCTCCGGCAAGGTGCCGCCATTGGTGTCGCACAGAACCACCCAGCGGGCCCCGGCCGCATGCGCAGCCTTGGCGCAGTCGATCGCGTAGGCGGGGTTGGCCTTGTAACCATCGAAGAAATGCTCGCAGTCGAGCAGCGCCTCGCGCCCGCTGGCCACGACCGCCGTCACCGACTCCGTGATGCCTTGGAGATTCTCATCCAGCGTGATGCCGAGCGCCACCTCGACATGGAAATCCCAACTCTTGGCCACGAGGCAGATGGCGCCAGCCTTGGCCGCGAGCACAGCCTGGAACCCGGGGTCGTTGGCGATCGAGCGGCCGGGGCGCTTGGTCATGCCGAATGCCGTCAGCGTTGCGGATTGCAGCTCCCGCACCTCGGCGAACAGCTTGGTATCGGTCGGGTTGGCGCCGGGATAGCCGGCCTCAATATAGTCGAGCCCCAGCCCATCGAGCTGCTCGGCGATCAGAGCCTTGTCCTCGAGCGAGAAGTCCACGCCTTGCGTCTGGGCGCCGTCCCGAAGCGTGGTGTCGTAAAGATAGAGGCGTTCGCGGGCCATGACGTTCCTCTACACCGCCCCGAGCGGCTTTTGCATGGTGGTATTGGCGAGCCATTCGTCGCCGCAGCGGACGCTGTTCCGCTGCTGAGCGACGTAGCCACGCTTGGCGAAGAAGCCGGACGCCGTGTCGCTCGCGTCAACACTGAGCTTTTCCGCCCCGCGTCCACCCGCGACTTTTTCCAGCGCATCGGCCAGCATGGCGCCAACCCCCTGCCCGCTCGCCGCCGGGTGCACGTAGAAGAAATCGATCTTGTCGTTGCCTTCGAGCGAGGCAAAGCCCGCAGGTGAGCCGCCCAGCGTCGCGACAATGGTCAGACCCCGCGCGAGCCGCTTGGCGAACGCCGCTTCGTCGTCGATCGACGCCGCCCAGGCCTCCTGCTGTGGCTCGCTATAGTCCTCGCCCGTCAGCGCCATGATGCTCTCACGGAAGATTTCGGCGAGCATCGCCGCATCCGACGGCAGTATCGGCCGCAGCGCCAGCGTGGGATGGGCTTGCGCGTTCATCGCGCCACCTCCCAGGTGGTGACCAACTCGCCGGTGTCCGGGTCCTTGGCGTCTTTCAGCTCGATGCCCATGGCGGCGAGCTCGTCGCGGATGCGGTCGGCCTCCTTGAAGTCCTTCGCCTTGCGCGCGTTCACTCTGGCAGCGACCAGGGTCTCGACATCTGCTTGCGCGTTGCCCTCGGCTTTCACACCCACTTCAACGCCGGCCTCAACGCCTCTGCGAACACACGCTTTTTCACCCGAGAAGCCGAGGAGACCGAGGGCGGACCGGAGTTCGCCCCACTTGCCGGCGCTATGAAGCTTGTGCATGGCGGCGATGGCCTTGGGCGTGTTCAGATCGTCCGACAGCGCATCCTTGACGTGGCCCGGCACTCCTTCAGTCGCGGCGTCCTTGCCTTCAAGGTCGCCGTACCACTCCCACAGCGTCTTATGCGCCTCATTGAGTCCGACCAGGGTCCAGTCGAGGGGCTGCCGGTAATGGGTGCGCAGCATGTTGAAGCGGAGCGCCTCGCCTGGCCAGGCATAGCCCTGCCAGCCCGTCAGCAGCTCATGGATGGTGACGAAATTACCCGCCGACTTCGCCATCTTCTCGCCCTCGACCTGAAGAAAGCCGTTGTGCAGCCAGTAATTCGCCATCACCTTGGTGCCATGGGCGCAGCGCGATTGCGCGATCTCGTTCTCATGATGGGGGAAGACGAGGTCGACGCCGCCGCCATGAATATCGAACACTTCACCGAGATGCGCCGCCGCCATGGCCGAGCATTCGATGTGCCAGCCAGGACGCCCCGGGGTCTCGATGCCTGCGGGCGAAATCCATGAGGGCTCGCCCGGCTTCGATGGCTTCCACAGCACGAAATCCATCGGATCGCGCTTGTAGGGCGCCACCTCGACCCTGGCGCCGGCGATCATCTCATCCAGTGGCCGGCCGGAAAGCTTGCCGTAGTCGGGCATCGCCGCGACATCGAACAGCACATGGTCCTCGGCCACATAGGCGCAACCCTTCGCGATCAGCGCCTCGATCATGGCCCGCATCGCCTCGATATGCTCCGTCGCGCGAGGCTCGACGGTTGGCGGTAGGCAGCCAAGCGCGGCAACGTCGTCGTGGAATTGCCGCTCGGTCTTCGCGGTGACGCGGCGGATGGCCTCGTTCAGCGGCAGGTCGGGACAGTCTTGCGCCGCGCGCGCGTTGATCTTGTCGTCAACGTCGGTGATGTTGCGGACATAGGTAACGTGCTTCTCCCCATAGAGATGCCGAAGCAGGCGAAACAGCACGTCGAAGACGATAACGGGCCGCGCATTGCCGATATGGGCGAAGTCATAGACCGTGGGCCCGCACGCATACATGCGCACATTGCCCGGGTCCAAGGGCTGAAACAGCTCTTTCTTGCGGGTCAGCGTATTATAGAGCCTAAGCGCCACGGATAGCCTCTTTGCCTTACGGCCGGCCGGCGTTCGGTTCTTGGGTGGAGAAAAAGGTAAAGGGAAGAACGACCGGGCCAGCTTGTTGCTAGCTCGGAATGATGCCCCAGGAAATGATAAGGATGGGTTGTTCTGTCACCATGGTGACCGGCCTTATGGCGGCAATCCTCAACAAGGTCAAGCCGAAGCATCTTATTGATGCCGCATTGACCCCTAAGCTTGGCCGGTCATAATACCCCAGGCCGATGGCCCAGGCGGGGATGCCTGTTGGGGATCTGAATAAGTCGGACATTGAAGTGAAAACCCGTCACGAGCTTTGGCTCGCTTCCTTGGCGCAACGCGTTGGCGGCCCTGCTCGCCTAGCGATGCTGGCCCTTTGCGGTACGGCTATCGCCGGCGCCGGCATAGCGCTCGCGCAGGATGATCAGCAGGCGCGCTGCATGCAGCTCCAGCAGGAGCTCGCCAGCGCCCATGGTGGCAGCGGCCGCGAGGCGCTGCCGGCAATCGAGCGGCAGATTCAGGATGCGACCCGCGTTTTCCAGGGCACCAAGGCGGCCATGGAGGATGCCGGTTGCTATGAGCGGGGTTTTCTCATCTTCGGCCGGGGGCTCGTCCGTAGCCCCAAATGCCTCCAGATGAACGATCGCGTCGAGGATTCGCGCCGTCAGGTCGGCGTGCTGCAACAGCAGCGCGATGCGATTTTGAGCGGTGGCGGCAACCGCCGCCGCCAGGCCGAGCTTAGCGATGCGCTCGCCCGCAATGGCTGCGGCGGCGCCAGGCCGATCCAGACGCGTCGTGACAGCGGCGGCGGTGGACTATTCGGCTGGTTCGGCCGTGACAGCGAGCAAGAAGCGCCCATGCAGCCCGATCAGCCGGTCTATCGCAGCATCGACCCGAACGGCCGCTATCGGTCGGTATGTGTCCGGACCTGCGACGGCTTCTTCTTCCCCGTCAGCTATTCCACCTATGCCGGGCGGCTGGCCCAAGACGCGGCGCAATGCCAGTCAAGTTGCGCTGCGCCCGCCGAGCTCTACGTCTACCGCAACCCTGGCCAGGAGATCGACCAGGCTATCTCGCTCAATGGTATTCCCTATCAGGAGCTCCCGGCCGCCTTCAAATATCGCACGGAATATGTGAAGGGGTGCTCCTGCAAGGAAGCCGAATACAATCCGACCGAGATCGAAGCGGCCAACCAAAAGGCCGAGGCAGCGCCGGCGCCTGGCAAGCCTGGAGCGAAGCAGAAGGCTGCTGTCGCTGAGGCGCCCGCCCCAGCGCCAGCGGCGCAGCCGCCCCAGCAACTCAATCTCGACGTGACCGGCGCTCTGCCGCCACAGCCTCGGGCGGCGCCCGAGCCGCAAGCAGAAGCCCCGGCCCAGCCCGCGGCAGAAGCGGCACCGGCGGCCGAGGCCGTGCCGCCGCCGGGACAGCAATCGAGCATCGCCAAGCGCACGCCGGCTCCGGCGCAATAAGTCTCGAAACCTAGCCTGATTTCCCTTCGAGCCGCGCGACCGCGCGCGAGCGCCCGATCAGCGGCAGCAGAAGCTTAAGCTCTGGCCCATGCTCGCGGCCCGTGAGCGCGAGGCGCAACGGCTGGAACAGGGCCTTCCCCTTGATCCCCGTCGCCTGCTTCACCTCCGCGGTCCATCGCTCCCAGGTCGCATGATCCCAGGGTTCCGCCGGCAACAGCGCGGCTGCCTGCCCGCATAAAGTTGCATCGGCCATCACCGGATCGAGCCGACCCTCGACCACGGCCCACCAGTCCTTGGCGTCGGCCAGCAGAGCGAGATTGGAGCGAACCGCGAGCCAGAATTCCTCGCCGCCGCCAATGCCCATCGCCTTCAGCCGTTTCGCCACGGTCTCATAGGGAAGCGCGTGCAGGAGCTTGGCATTGAGCCCGCGAAGCTCGTCGACATCGAATCGCGCCGGGGCGCGCGACAGCTTGCCAAAGGCGAAAGCGGCGACGAGCTCATCGAGGCCGAGATGCGGCGCGACCGGGTCCGAAGTGCCGATGGTGGCGGCGAAGCTCGCCACGGCGAGCGGCTCGAGCCCTTCCTGCCGCATGCCCTCGATGGAAAGGGAGCGGTCGCGCTTGGACAGCGCCTGGCCATCGGCGCCTACCAGCAGATTGTGATGGCCCAAGGCCGGATAGGCGCCGGCGAGCGCCTCGAACAATTGAATTTGCGGGGCGGTATTGGCGACGTGGTCCTCGCCGCGAATGATATGCGTGACGGCCAAGTCGATGTCGTCGACGACGCTTGGCAGCGTATAGAGATAGGTGCCGTCGGCGCGGATCAGCACCGGATCGGAGAGCGAAGCGGCATCCACATGCTGCTCCCCGCGCACGAGATCGTTCCAGACCACGTCGCGGGGCTCAAGCAGGAAGCGCCAGTGGGGACTTCGTCCCTCCGCCTCGAGCTTGGCCCGGTCCGACTCCGACAGCTTCAGGGCAGATCGGTCGTAGACCGGGGGTTTGCCCCGAGCGAGCTGGCGCTTGCGCTTGAGCTCAAGCTCCGCTTGCGTCTCGTATGCCGGATAGAGCCGGCCGGCAGCCTTGAGCTTTTCGACCGCGGCGGCGTAGAGCGCGGAGCGGTCCGATTGCCTGACTTCCCGGTCCCAGCCGAGGCCGAGCCAAGTCAGATCCTCGCGGATGCCACGCGCGAATTCCTCGGTCGAACGCGCCACGTCGGTGTCGTCGAGGCGAAGCAGAAATTGCCCCTGGCTCTGCTGGGCGAAGATCCAGTTGATCAGCGCGGTGCGGATATTGCCGACATGGATACGGCCGGTTGGGCTTGGCGCGAAGCGGACGGTGACGCTCATGTCACAACCGCTCGCGGAATTTATTGGTGATGGGATAGCGGCGGTCACGCCCGAAATTCTTGGCCGTGATCTTCACCCCAGGCGCCGCCTGTCGCCGCTTATACTCGGCGAGATAGAGCATGCGCTCGATCTTCTTCACCGTCTCCGGCGGGTGCCCGCGCGCCACGATCTCGTTCAGCGGCAACTCAAGCTCGACCAGACAATTGAGAATGTCGTCGAGCACGTCGTAAGGCGGCAGCGTGTCCTGGTCGCGCTGGCCCGGCTTAAGCTCCGCTGTCGGCGCCTTGGAGATGACATTCTCCGGGATGACATCGCCCTCCGGGCCGAGGCAGTGTTTGGGCCGCGCGGCGTTGCGATAGCGCGCCAAAGCATAGACTTGCGTTTTGTACAGGTCCTTGATCGGATTGAAGCCGCCATTCATGTCGCCATAAAGCGTGGCATAGCCGACCGACACCTCGGATTTGTTGCCGGTCGTGATCACCATCGGTCCGAATTTGTTCGAAAGCCCCATGAGCAAGGTGCCGCGCGCTCTCGACTGTAGATTCTCCTCCGTCGTACCGGTGGCGCCACCTGCATCAGCCACGGCTGCGAGACTCTCGGCAAGGCCTTCCACCGCCGGGTGAATTGGCATGATGTCGTAGCGCAAGCCAAGCACCTCCGCCGTCGCGGCAGCGTCCTTCACGCTCTCATCGCTGGTGTAGGCGTAGGGAAGCATGAGGCCATGCACGCGTGAAGCGCCCAGGGCATCGACGGCCATCACGGCACAGAGCGCCGAATCGATGCCCCCGGAGAGCCCGAGCACCACGCCGGGAAATCCGTTCTTCTCCACATAGTCGCGCAAGCCGGTAACGCAGGCGAGATAGTTGGCGGCATCGCCTTGTTCGATCTCGGCGAGCAGGCGCGGCTCGCAGCGCCAGGGCAGTGCCTCGCGGCGCCATCCGGTCACCGCCACGGCCTCTTCCCAGGCGGGCAGCTGCATTGCGAGCGCGCCGTCGGCATTGAGCACGAAGGAAGCGCCGTCGAAGACGAGCTCGTCCTGGCCTCCAACCTGATTGACATAGGCGAGCGGCAACCCAGTTTCTGCGACCCGCTCCCGCGCCACGTCGAGGCGTTGCGGCAGCTTGTCGGACCAATAGGGCGACCCGTTGGGCACGATCAAAAGCGCGGCCCCGGTCTTGGCTAGCACCCGGCAGGCCTCCTCGCTCCAAATATCCTCGCAGATCGGCACGCCGAGCAGCAGGCCACGGACCTCGATCGGCGACGGCAAGGGTCCGGCGGCAAAGACCCGCTTCTCGTCGAACACGCCGTAGTTGGGCAAATTATATTTGAACCGCACGGTCTCGATGCGGCCTCGATCCAGCAGCGCCATGGCGTTGTAGACGAACGGGCCCTCCGCCCAGGGAAGTCCCATCAGCACGGCGGGGCCGCCATCGTCGGTATCGCGGGCAAGCTCCTCGCACGCCACCCGTGCCGCTTGCTGCAACGCCGGCTTCAGCACCAAATCCTCAAGCGGATAACCGGTGAGGTAAAGCTCGGTGAAGGCGATGAGATCGGCGCCTTTAGCCGCCGCGCTCGCCCGCGCCTCTCGCGCTTTGCGCACATTCCCGTCGAGGTCGCCCACGACGGGATTCAGTTGCGCGAGCGCCAGCTTGAAGCTGTCTTTGATCGCGTACGCCATGATCGGAACTTAGTGCGAAAACATTTAAATTGGCCTCGTCATGCCCGACCTTGTGCCGGGCATCCACGATTCCTCTCATTCGTGACTAAGACGTGGATGGCCGGGACAAGCCCGGCCATGACGGTAGAACTATTGTCCGCTCAGGTTGACCTATTCGCCGGCCGCAATCGAGATCTCGGGCTCGGGGCGCCCCTCGCGCTCGCGCTTCAGCCTTTCGGCAATGATGAAGGCAAGCTCGAGCGACTGGTCGGCATTGAGCCTCGGATCGCAATGGGTGTGGTAGCGGTCGGAGAGATCCGTTTCGGTGACGGCCTTGGCACCACCGACGCATTCGGTGACGTTCTGTCCGGTCATTTCGACATGGATGCCGCCGGCGTGGGTGCCTTCGCTGCGATGAATGTCGAAGAACGTCTCGACCTCGCGCAGAATGAGATCGAAGGGCCGCGTCTTATAGCCGCCGGCCGCTCTGATGGTGTTGCCGTGCATGGGATCGCAGGCCCACACCACGCTTCTGCTCTCGCGCTCGACCGCACGGATCAGCGAAGGCAGATGCTTAGCGATCTTATCGGCGCCGAAGCGGCAGATCAGCGTAAGCCGGCCAGGCTCATTCGTCGGGTTGAGCGTATCGGCGAGACGCAGCAACTCCTCGGCGCTGCAGCGCGGGCCGACTTTGGTGCCGATAGGATTCTTGATGCCGCGCAGATATTCGATATGGGCCCGATCGAGCGTCTTCGTGCGATCCCCGGCCCAGAGGAAGTGGCCGGAGGTCGCATACCAATCGCCGGAGGTCGAGTCGACGCGAGTGAACGCCTGCTCATAACCGAGCAGCAGCGCCTCGTGGCTAGTGTAGAGGCTCGTGGTGCGAAGCTCAGGCGTCCGCTCGGGCGTGAGTCCACAGGCGCGCATGAAGCGCAAGCTTTCGGCAATATGGCCGGCAAGCTCCTGGTAGCGGTGGCCGGCCGGACTGTCCTTGACGAAGCCGAGGTTCCACTGATGCACATGGTCAAGATTGGCGTAGCCGCCTTGGGCAAAGGCGCGGAGCAGATTGAGGGTGGCGGCCGACTGCCGATAAGCCATCAGCATGCGCTGCGGGTCGGGGATCCGCGCGGCTTCCGTGAACTCGATGCCATTGACGATGTCGCCGCGATAGCTCGGAAGCTCATGGCCGTCCTGGACCTCAGTCGAGGCCGAACGCGGCTTGGCGAATTGTCCGGCGATACGGCCGAGCTTCACCACCGGCGAGCCGCCGGCGTAAGTGAGCACCACCGCCATCTGCAACAGCACCCGGAAGAAATCGCGGATGGAATCGGCGCGATGCTCGGCAAAACTCTCGGCGCAATCCCCGCCCTGCAACAGGAACGCCTCGCCTGCCGCCACGCGCGCGAGCTTCGCCTTCAGCTCCCGCGCTTCGCCCGCGAAGACGAGCGGCGGGAAGCTCGCAAGCTGCCGCTCCACATCGGCCACCCCCGCCGGGTCTGGGTAGACCGGGGCCTGCTCGATCGGCTTAGCGCGCCAGCTTTCGGGGCTCCATCGCGGTGCCATTCAATCTCTCCTGCACAATTCGACGCTATATAAGCGCTTCGCGCTGGCCTGGCTAGCAGCGCCCTCGCTAAATAGCCGGCAGCGACACGAACACAGCGCCCAAGCCGAGCTCCGCCGCGCCACCTCGGAGGCGAGCGTGACGACGATGCCCGAAATCACGGCCTTGACGATCAAATAGAGCACGGCTCGGTCTCCCGCGACATCGGCAAGGATAGCACCGCTTCCCGCAATTGCCGCGTGCCGATCGGCCATTGCTCCCCTCACCCCCCCGTGTCACATAGCCCGGCAGCGGCACGGAGCAGCAATTGGACCCCCGGCACCTTGAGCACAGCCATCACCCGCGTGAGATCGCGAGGCGCCTGCAGGATGGGCCGCGCGTCAGCTATCTACGCGATTGGGTCTATGGCGGTATCGACGGCACCGTGACCACCTTCGCCGTGGTCGCGGGCGTTGTTGGAGCCAATCTGTCCACGCGGGCCCTGCTCATTCTCGGCGCCGCCAACCTCATTGCCGATGGCTTCTCCATGGCCGCAGCCAATTTCTCCGGATCGAGGGCTGAGATCGAGGAATATGAGCATGTGCGCCTCATGGAAGAGCGCCACGTCGAGATCGCGCCCGAAGGCGAACGCGAAGAGGTTCGCCAAATCTTCCGCGCCAAGGGCTTCGAAGGCGAAGCCCTTGACACCGCCGTCAATGTGATCACGGAGAAGCGCGAGCGCTGGATCGAAACCATGATGACCGAGGAGCACGGTCTTCCCCCGATCAACCGCTCGCCGGCAAAAGCCGCCTTTGCCACCTTCCTCGCGTTCTTCGTTTGCGGTTCGATTCCGCTTCTGCCGTTTGTCCTTGGCCTCCCGGCGACGGTCGCCGCTTCGACCGTCATGACCGGCCTCACCTTCTTCTCCATTGGCTCGATGCGCAGCCGCTGGTCGCCTGCACCATGGTGGCGCGCCGGTCTCGAAACCTTCGCTATCGGCATGTTCGCGGCCGCGATGGCGTATGTCGTCGGCGTGGTCCTGGGCAGTCTGATCTCCTGACGCAAAGCCGCTACACGCTTGCGCGCGCCTGTGCCACCATGAGCCATGACCACCCGCGAACCAAGTTTCTCGCTCGGCATTGAGGAGGAATACCTCCTCGTCAACAAGGAGAGCCGGGACCTGGAGCCCGAGCCTCCGCCGGCGCTGCTCGCCAAATGCGAGGAGGCACTGCGCGGCCAGGTGAGCCCGGAATTCCTGCGCTCCCAGATCGAGGTCGGCACCAAAGTCTGCCATTCGATTCAGGAGGCGCGGGACGATCTCGTGCATTTGCGCGCTACCGTCGGCGCCATCGCCGATGAGTTCGGGCTGGCCCCGATCGCGTCCGCGACCCATCCCTTCGCCAAATGGACGACGCAGCAGCAGACCGACAAAGAGCGATACAATTTGCTGGCGAAGGATTTGCAGCAAGTTGCCCGACGGCTGGTGATTTGCGGCATGCACGTGCATGTCGGCATCGAGGACGACGATCTTCGCATCGATCTGCTCGGACAGGCAGCCTATTTTCTGCCGCATCTGCTCGCGCTCTCGACCTCCTCGCCCTTTTGGCAAGGAAACTCGACGGGGCTCAAATCCTATCGCCTCTCGGTGTTCGACGAGCTGCCGCGCACCGGCCTGCCGCACCAATTCAGCAGCTTCAGCGAATATGTCCGCACCATCGAGCTTCTGGTCAATGCCGGGCTGATCGAGGATGCGACCAAGATCTGGTGGGATTTGCGGCTTTCCGCGCGCTTCCCCACGCTCGAGATGCGCCTCACCGATGTCTGCCCTCTGCTCGCCGACGGCATCACCATCGCGGCGCTGTTCCGCTGCATCTGCCGCATGCTCTACCGCTTGCGCCGGCAGAACCAGCGCTGGCGCACCTACCCGCCCTTCCTCGTACGCGAGAATCGCTGGCGCGCGCAGCGCTACGGCATCGAGCAGGGCCTGGTCGATTTCGGCAAGGGCGCGCTGGTCCCTTTCCCGGTTTTGCTCGAGGAGTTGTTCGATCTCATTGCTGAGGATGCGGCCTATTTCGGCTGCGTGGCCGAGCTGGCGCATGCGCGAACGATCCTGGAACGCGGCACCAGCGCCGACCGGCAGCTTGCACGCTACGAGGCGGCGAAGGCGCTCGGCGCCAGCGACCAGGCCGCGCTCGTCGCCGTGGTCGACGAGATCATCGCGGAGACGATGACGGTACCGGCGCCCGCAAACGCATGAGGCTCTACAGCGTGGTGTTCATGCCACCATCGACATGGAGGCCGGCGCCGGTGATATAGGCGGCTTCGTCGGACGCAAGGAACAGCGCCGCATTGGCGATGTCCTGCGGCGTGCCGAAGCGCCTGAGCGGCGTCTGGCTCAGCAGCGCCTTCGCGATCATGGGCTTGGACATATAGCGGCCGATCAGCGCCGTCTCGACATAACCCGGGCAGAGCGTGTTCACGCGAATGCCATAGGGCGCATATTCAACCGCGAGGCTGCGCGATAGCGCCGACACCGCCCCCTTGGTCGCCGAATAGACCGACATTTGGCGGGTGTGCTTGGTCGCCATCACCGAGGACAGATTGACGATCGAGGCGTTGCCGGAAGCCTTCAGCAGATCGAAGGCCTCCCGCGCGCAGCGCACGGTCCCGTCGACATTGACCTTCCACACTTCGTCCCAGGCCGCGTCGTCGAGATGACGGAAGTCGGCGCGCTGGCCGATGCCGGCATTGTTGACCAGCACGTCGAGGCGCCCGAATTGCTCGGCCAGGCGTCGCATCAACGCCTTCACCTCTTCCGTGTCGGTGACATCGACCGTCTCGGCCTCAGCCGCGCCATTGCTCTTGGTGATGGCGTCGGCGGTCTCGCGTGCGGTCTCGCCGTCACGGTCGACCACGACGACCCGCGCGCCCTCCCGCGCGAAGGTCTCGGCAATGGCGCGGCCGATGCCGGCCCCACCCCCGGTGACGAGTGCGATCTTGTCCTCAAGCCGCCGCATCGGACCCTGCCACCGGCGTCGGCGGCTCCCATTTATGCCGCAGAGTCACGACCTCTTCCGCCGCGCTCGGGTGCAGCGGCATGGTTGCGTCGAAATGCGCCTTGGTGGCGCCGAGCCTCAACGCAATCGCCGCCATCTGCACAATCTCGGCGGCATCGGGCCCCAGGATGTGGCAGCCAAGCACCCGGTCCGACTCCATGTCGACGACGAGCTTGATCAGCATTTTCTCGTCGCGGCCGGGGAGAGCATATTTCATCGGCCGGAAGCTCGATTTGTAGAGGTCGATGGTATGACCCTTCTCCCGCGCCTCCTCCTCCGAAAGCCCGACGGTGCCGATTTCGGGATCGGAGAACACGGCGGTCGGGATGGTCGTGTGATCGACGGGCGTGGGCTTGTCATTGAACACGGTCTCGCTGAAGGCCGTGGCCTCGTGAATGGCGACCGGCGTCAGGTTCACCCGATCGGTCACGTCGCCGACGGCATAGATATTGCCCACGGAGGAGCGGGAGAATTCATCGACGACGACATGGCCGTTCCAGCCGAGCTCGATTCCGGCTTTTTGCAGCCCGAGGCCGACCGTATTTGGGAGCCTGCCCGTCGCCGCCATCACCAGGCCGGCCTGAAGGCTGTCGCCGTGCTTGAAATGGACACGGTAGCCCCCCGCCTCCCTATCGATCCTCTCGATCTCCGTCTTGATGCGGATGTCGATCCCGTGCTTGCGCATGGCTGCGGCCAGGCCGTCACGCAAATCGCCATCGAAGTCGCGCAAGATCTGGTCGCCGCGATGGATCACGCTGACCTTGACGCCGAGCCCGGCGAAGATCGAGGCGAACTCCATGCCGATATAGCCCGCGCCGACGATGGCGACGCTCTCGGGCAGCCGCTCGAGCTTGAAGCACTCGTTGGAGGTGATGAAATGCTCGGCACCTGGAACCTTTGGCAGCATTGGATGACCGCCGGTGGCCACGAGCACGGTCTTGGCGCGCACCGGATCGTCGCGGTCGGCGAGCCTCACCGTATGACGATCCTCGAGCGTGGCGCGGGTGAGGAAGAAATCGACGCCGGCCTTTTCCAGCGTTCGCACATAGACGCCGTTCAGCCGGTCGACCTCCCGGTGAACGTTTCCGATCAAGGTCGGCCAGTCGAAGCTTAGATTCTCATAGGTCCAGCCGAACGCCGGGGCATCGGCCAACGCGGCGGCGTAACGGCTGCCATAGACGAGCAGCTTCTTCGGCACGCAGCCACGGATCACGCAGGTCCCGCCGACACGATACTCCTCGGCGATGCCGACCTTGGCGCCAAGCTCCGCCGCAAGCCGTGCCGCGCGCACGCCGCCGGAGCCAGCGCCGATGACAAACAAATCATAGTCGTGATCGCTCACGGTCAATGTCCTTGCTCTGGCCGGAGAACCTTCACGCCCTCTTTGCCGGCGACGATGGCCAGATCCGCAACCCCCAGGAACAAGCCGTGCTCGACGACGCCGGGAACCCGCTTCAGGGCAAAGCCGAGAACCTCGGGCTCCGGAATGCTGCCAAAGTGGCAATCGAGAATGTAATTGCCCTGGTCGCTGATGAAAGGTTCCCCACTCGCGGTCTTGCGCAACCTGATCTCACCTTCGCATCCCGCCTGCGCCGCCATCGCCTCGACCAAACGGCGCGTTGCGGCAAAGCCGAAGCGCACAACCTCAAGCGGAAGCGGAAACTTCCCCAGCATGGGGACCAATTTGCTGCCGTCCGCGATCACCACCATCTGATCGGAGGCCGTCGCCACGATCTTCTCGCGCAGAAGCGCCCCGCCCCCGCCTTTGATCAGACGGAGCTGATCGTCGATCTCGTCCGCGCCGTCGACGGTGAGGTGCAGATGCGGCGTCTCGTCCAGCGTCGTGAGCGGGATGCCGAGACTCTCCGCTTGCGCGCGCGTGGCTTCCGAGGTCGGCACGCACAGGACCTGAAGGCCGGAGGCGACTTTTTGGCCCAGCGCCTCGACGAATCGCGCCGCGGTCGATCCGGTGCCGAGCCCGAGCCACATCCCATCGCAGACAAGGTCGAGCGCGCGAAGAGCCGCAGCCTCCTTGAGATCGTCGGTAGGGGTCTCGGAGATCATCGGGGAAATACGCCTTTTAGCGTGAAGGTAGGTCTGGCCTTAACCGGCCAGGGATGAGATATGCCGGGCGTCCCGAGGGGTCAACGTCCAAGCCTGGACTGGGAATCGAACCGTGCCAAGACTCCATCTGCAAGATGCAACCATCGTGTTCGATCTCGACGGCACGCTCGTGGACACGGCGCCCGATCTCACCAACGCGCTGAACGACGTGCTGACCCGACGCGGCCACGCATCGGTCCCGATCGCGACGATCCGTTCCTCGGTCGGACTGGGCGCCAAGCTGATGATCGAAGAAGCGCTCCGCCGTGCCCGTGAGGAGGACGATGTCGAGACGATGCTGGCCGAGTTTCTCGTCTATTATGAGCGCAACATCGCCGTCGAAAGCCGCCCCTTCCCCGGGGCCGTCGCCTCACTCGAAGCCCTGGTGTCGGCGGGAGCGACGCTCGCGCTCTGCACCAATAAGCGTGAATATCTGACGCGCAGACTCCTGGCCGCGCTTGACCTCCAGCACTATTTTCGGGGCGTGGCGGGCCGCGACACCTTCGCCGTGTCGAAGCCCCACCGGGGCCATTTGACGGGAGTGATCGCGCTCGCCGGTGGCAACCCGGCCCGCGCCATCATGGTGGGCGACAGCGAGGTGGACCTTCGCGCGGCAAAAGGCGCCCGCGTGCCATCGATCTTGGTGAGCTTCGGCTATGGTGCGGAATCGCTCGACGGACTCGTTCCCGATGCGGTCATTGACCATTTCGATGAACTCGCGGCTAAAGCGCGTCTCCTGCTCGAGGCACCGCTTGCCGGTCCGGGCCATCGCTGAGGGAGCCACAGATTTGCCCTATTTCGACCGGACTGCTCTCCATGAAGAGCCACAGTCGAAGCTCACTTTACCGGCCTGAGTTCAACCCGTTTAACCGATTTTCCAAGGAGACATACGATGCTGAGACGTGTCGTGATCGGCGCAGCCTTAGCCTGCCTGATGGGGGGCGCCGCTTATGCTGTCGATGAGCCTGCCGAGGGTGACGACGAGTGCACCCGGCAGCTCGCGGCAACCGAGGAGGCCGTGCAAAACAAGGTCGAGGCCAGCACCATCAGCGAGGAGGACACCGAGAAGGTCAATGAGCTTCTCGACCAGGCCGACGCTCAATGCACCGAGGGAAACCTCGCCGAAGCCACGCAGACGCTGGCCAAGGTCAATGGCATCGTAGCGAAGCAATAGAGGCTGACAGAGCCCATTTGGGGACAAGGGGCGGCGTGCAAATCACGCTGCCCTCCCGCCCTTGGACCAGGGCAGTGCCGACCGCTTCCTTGACTTGGCTTGCGCCCAATCGCTAAATCCGAATCTTGAGGCCTAAGGCGGGCGGTTAGCTCAGCTGGTAGAGCACTGTGTTCACATCGCAGGGGTCGCTGGTTCGAGTCCAGTACCGCCCACCACTAATTACGTGATAATCCTAAATAAAACGGACCAGGTTGTGACCTATGGATTTACTGACACCCTCCGTGTCAGCGCCATGTCAGCAACAGTTTCTAACTAAATCCCTCGACACCGAACCTGTCCCGCGTCCCAGTCGCTTGGCGCTACCCGCTCCACATCGGTTCAAAACGACTGATGACCCATCAGAGGTTCGCGGATCGGGGCCGAAGGGACACTCAGGGCTCTAATCCAATCACAGGCGGCCTACCTCAAACGTATTGCGCTTCAGCTGGTTGTGTATTTTTGCGAAATTGCCTTGCGCCCCCTTGATTTTTCGCCGTAAATCGTTACCTGTTGCGTAACGGCGACGGGACGGTGCGTTGGACATCGCCTTCCGGACTCGAAAGCTTGAGAAAACCTTCAACTCGGCCAACGCGCTCCAGAAGGCTTATGGCGCTCGAATGGCCAAGACAATCCAGATTCGTCTCGCTGTTCTCAGAGCCGCCCGGACACTGGAAATGGTGCCCACCTCTAAACCGGAGCGGAGGCACCAGCTTCAAGGTGATCGCGACGAACAATTTGCCGTCGATCTTGTGCACCCATTTCGGCTGATCTTCGAGCCCAATCACGACCCCGTCCCTCGTAAAGATGATGGAGGGATCGCTGGGGAACAGGTTACCGCTATCACCATCGTGGAAGTGAAAGACTACCACTGACGGGAGAAGGATTATGACTACGACGACAAATCAGTTTCGGCCAGACTACGCCGTCCCACCCGGATGGATGTTGGAGGAGCGTCTTGAGGTGCAGGAGATCTCCCATGCCGAGTTTGCCCGGCGCTGCGGTCGCTCTCCAAAGCTAATCAGCGAGATTATTGCCGGGAAAGCACCCCTCGAACCGGAGACGGCGCTCCAGTTTGAGAAGGTGCTAGGAATTGACGCGAGCATTTGGCTTGGCATCGAATCTGATTACCAGCTTCATCGCGCAAGGAAAACCGAAGCTGCCAATGCAGCTAAGGCGGGTACGTGGTCGAAAGCCTTCCCCATTCGGGAACTTGTGAAACGTGAGGTCATTCCTCCGCCAGCGTCTAAGGCAGAGGCTGTGTCGAAGCTTCTATCGTTCTTCCGTGTGGGCTCGGTTGAGGCTTGGGAGCTGAAGTACGCCTTACCGAACGTGGCTTATCGACATTCTCCCAGTTTCAAGAGTGACGAGGCGGCCTTGGCAACTTGGCTCTGGTTGGGAGAACTTGAGGCTGAGCGGCAGGAGTGCACGGATTACAATGAGCTTGGTTTCAAACAGGCACTGAGGGAAATCCGCGGATTGAAGTGTGCACCGGTCGAAGATGCTCTGGCCCGGTCGCGACAGCTTTGCAATCGGTCGGGAGTTTCGTTGGCCCTAGTCAAGTCGCTTCCGAAAACAGCACTTAGCGGTGCCGCGTGGTGGCTCTCTCCTCGCAAGGCTGTGATCCAGTTGAGTCTACGGCATAAGACGGACGACCACCTGTGGTTCAGCTTGTTTCATGAGGCCGCGCACATTCTTCTTCATAGCAAGAGGAGCGTTTTTGTGGACGGCATGAATGACGAACTCAATGATATTGAGCTAGAAGCCAATGAATGGGCGTCGAATATGCTTGTGCCGCGAAAACAGTGGGAGCAGTTCGTTGCGACCAGTCCGCGTAGCAAACAGGCGGTTCGTGCTTTTGCTGATGAACAGGGAATCGCTCCAGGTATTGTGGTGGGCATGCTCCAGCATGGAGGTCACTTGCCTTGGACGCATTTGAATGGGTTGAAGGTACGTCTGGAGTGACAGGAGTCGAGCACTCATCCATTTGAGTCTTGATTCAACACGTCCATTGCCAAGGCGAGTTCAAAGGAATGGCATGCCCACGGCAAGCCTTCTGAGACCCATGTCTGAACATGCGAACCTCCCCTCAAAAATCATGACGGGCGCGGTGCAACGCCAAGTTTGCCAAGTGCGCGTCGCGAAGTCCCTGAAGCTGTGAGACTGCGTCAATACCGAGTGATCGCCGTGCCGCCCCGCTTAGCGCCGGACTCGCGAGAACCGTGCCGTCATCGGCGAAACTGATGAGGCCTTTATCGAAGGCTGCGTCCCAAAGAGCTGAGAGCAGCAAGCCGTTATGTACATTTAACCTCTGCTCGTCGTCACAATCCGCCCAGGGGACAATATGCGAGGCGCGCAACAGCGCGCGCTCCGTAATGCCGGTGAGCGGGCATCGGCCGCCCCAGTAGTCCATGAGCGCTTCGCGGAAGACATCCTGACCAATGCGCTGGATCACCAGTCGCTCGGCTTCGGTCGACCGGGGTAGCGCGGCCGTCTTCGTTCGGAATCTGGCAAGCGGCGCGTCGGGCAGGCTGACCGCAAGCTTGTACACGCGGTCCAGCGCGAGGTGGAGTTGGCTGAGCGTATCGAAGACGAGTGTAACTAAGCCCGGACCAGCGGCAGATGAGATGGATAGCGCACCAATCTCCGCAGCGACCCCGGAATGGTCGAGTGAAAGCAGCCACGGTCCTTGCAGGCCGGCACCGGCAATCCAGACAGAGCCGTGCGCTGTAGTTGAGTCGTAGCGGAGCCAACCGCTATCGATGCCACGCTCAATTCGGTAGCCATTGTCCCACGCCGCCTTCTGCGCCTCGGTGCGCACGACGAAGCCAGGTGGAATTTCGAGAACACACAATTCTTCATCCGCCAAGAAAGCCACCCACTTCCGGTGCGGCCTGCCCGGACTCAAACAGCGAATGAACGATTTCGGGTGGCACCCGCCTCTTCACCATGATCTTCCTCAATAGGTCTAAAAACGACCCGTCTCGAAGATTTTCCGGCGCGACATTCTTGTACAGAATCTTCAAGACCGGTGGGTCGAACGTAACCGCGCTGTCGAAAATCTCTCTCGCCAATCGCTGGAGCTCGACCCCAATATTTTCAGGAGTAGGCTCAATGCCCCAGCGCGCAAAATGCTTCGGGGGGTTCTCCTTCCACCGTCGGGAAAACTCGTCAACGATGCGCTTTTCGAATTCTGATTGTTCGATAGAAGAGCATCCCGCAGCGCGGTCTGATACTTCTCCACGATCGACTGAAATCGTTTTGTCGCCTTATCGAAGGCGTCTCGATCGGTGTAGAGAATCACTCGTCCAAAATTGATTATCGGAAACGTGTACTTGTCCTCGATCCGCTTTCTCTCTTTCTTGAGCCAATCATCGTCGACGTTGATCGTTTCCGCTCCTCCGTCGCCGTCAATGGTGACATCGAGCTTGCCAATGCCGTCGAACGGAGCGCGGATTCGGCTGGTGATCCGGTCCTCCAAGTCATCATCCGCTACATTGACGAGTTCCGTGGGCAGCGGTATCTGCCGCGTCGTGAGGCGGTAGTTCGAGGCGGAGAACTCGACATACTGCACCTTCGACGTGAAGACGTTCAGTTTCCGCGTGATATCGAAAGGTTTCGGCGGATTTACCTTCAGGTCCGCCTGCATCCTCTGCACCTTGGCCGGCCCAAGGGCGGCCTTGCCTACTTCCGCGACACACGCCTGGTCGCTCCTGTCCGAACCTGCGGCCTTGGCAATATGGTCGCTGGCGCTGCCGGATAGGACAACGGCGTTAGGCTTCTCCATCGAAGTCGAGCCCGCCTCGATATTTTTCGAAACCGGCGAATAAATCATGGTCGTGTCGTCGGCGACAACGACGCCAATCCGAACACCTGCGTGCTCTCGAAGATCGAATAAATTCACCGCACTCGAGGCGCGGATCGTCTCCAGGGCAGTATAATTGCCGAAGCCAAGCCGATACACCTCCGGATCTGAGTCGAGGACGACCGTCACATTGAGCTGGTCAAGGTCGTCGAAACGGCGGGACAGGGCATCGGCGACCGCTTGCGTCAACGCGGGGGCTATGACGACAAGTCGATGGCGCGCACGCGAGATCAAGCTGACAAGCGCTTCGTCGGAAGCTAGGGTAAATGTTCGACCGGAGTTCATCATAATGCGTTGCCTTCAGCGACCTATTCTGCTGACCATCGCAAACCAAACGCATCACTCTTGACGGACAGCCTGGACGCGAGGTCAGCGGCACCTGCTCCAAGACCCGGCATCATGCTAACGATAGTGCTGGCGACCAAGGTGGTTCCTTGAACACAGCTGACAGTCTTGCA
>JBBQKN010000040.1:0-22767 GCA_038326945.1 Hyphomicrobiales bacterium | reverse complement strand
TCGCCGGCAGCAGGACGGCATCGAGCTGATCGCCTCGGAGAATATCGTGTCGCGCCTCGTGCTCGAGGCACAAGGCTCGGTCCTGACCAACAAGACGGTCGAGGGACCCGCTTTCGGCCGCTATTACGGCGGCGCGGAATTTGCCGACGAGATCGAGGCCTTGGCCATCGAGCGCGCCTGCCGGCTGTTCGGGTGCCGCTTCGCCAATGTCCAGCCGCATTCGGGCTCGAACGCCAATGCCGGAATGTTCTTGGGCCTGCTCAAACTCCGCGACCCCATCGTCTCGATGGACATCGCCGCGGGCGGGCATATCAGCCATGGCCATCCCGCCACGCTGACGGGGCGCGACTATACCATCGCCACCTATGGCGTTGCCCGCGAGACCGAATTGATCGACCTCGATGAGATTCGCAGGTTAGCACTGCGGACAACGCCGAGGCTGATCATCGCCGGCGGGTCGGCCTATCCCCACGCCATCGACTTCGCCGGCTTACGCGCGATCGCCGACGAGGCCGGCGCCTATCTGATGGTCGACATGGCCCATTTCGCCGGGCTGGTCGCCACCCGTCTCTATCCCAACCCCTTCCCCCATGCCGATATCGTCACCACCACGACGTATAAATCCTTGCGCGGCGCCCGGGGTGGCGTGGTGCTGTGGAACGACGAGACGCTCAGCAAGAAGATCAACGCCGGTATCTTTCCCGGCGTACAAGGCTCGGTGCTGCTGCATGGCGTTGCCGGCAAAGCCGCCTGCCTGGGCGAGGCGCTTCGCCCCGAATTCAAGCTCTACAATCAGGCGGTGCTGGACAATGCGCGGGCGCTCGCGCGCACCTTGACCGAGGCTGGACTCCGCATTGTCTCGGGCGGGACCGACATGGGCCTGATGCTGGCCGATCTCTCCGGCCGGGGCGTCACCGGCGATGTGGCCGCCCTCGCGCTCGAACGTGCCGGCCTCGCCGTCAATAAGAACCAGATCCCCTTCGATCCTCGCCCGCCGGAAGCGCCCTCAGGCCTTCGCCTCTCCAGCAATGCGGGCACGACGCGCGGCTTCGGCGTGGCGGAATTCCAGACGATCGGGGCTTGGATCGATCGCGTTCTGCGCGATCCGGACGACACCCGCGCGATCGACGATGTACGCGCCGAGGTCCTGGCCCTGTGCAGCCGCTACCCGATCTACTGAGCGCATCAAAGCTCCAGCTTTGACAGGAAGGCGCGCCGCTCCTCCTGAAGCTCGGAGCGCGCCTCCCTGACCTGCTTCACCAAGGCTGGGTCGGCGGTATTTGGATCGCCCGACCTGAACGGCGGCGCCGGGTCGTATTGCATCATGAGCGCGATGGCCTCAGCGCGCTCGCGGCCGAACAGCTCGGCGATGAGATGGAGGGCGAAATCGATCCCCGCGGTGATGCCGCCGCTCGTCACCCGGTTCCGGTCTTGCACCACGCGCTCCCGTTGCGGAATGGCGCCGACGAGGGGCAAATGGTCGAGGCTCAGCCAATGGGTCGTGGCGCGGTATCCCTTGAGCAAGCCGGCGGCGCCGAGCACAAGCGAGCCGGTGCAGACCGCCGTGACCCAGAGCGCGCCTCGCGCCTGGTCTTGTAGGAATTTCATCGTATCGGGGTCGCCGGCGGCCCCGAGGATGCCGGTCCCGCCGGGAACGCAGAGGATATCCAATTGCGGGGCCGAGGCGAAGTCGCTGTCGGCGATGAAGGTGAGGCCGAACTCGCTCCTGACCGGCCCCTTGTCCTTGGCGACGGCTAAGACCTCGAGCTCAGGCACCCGCGCGAACACCTCGTAGGGCCCGGTGAAATCGAGCTGGGTCATGCCGGGAAACAGGAGGAAGCCCGTCTTCATTACCGTGTCTGGTCTTGGGCCGGCGAGAGCTTAATGCCCGCCGAGGACGGCGACAACGACATTGGCCTGGCGCAGCGCCGAGATTTGCTGTTGCAGGTTTTGGTCGTAAGGGCCGGGGGCGATGTGGACGGTATCCTCGGCCTTCGCCGCGTGGATGGCTTGCTGGAGGCTCTTGAAGGCGGTCTCCGGCGTAAGGCCGTCATTGGCCTCGCTGCCCAACTTCGAATCGACATACCAGTGCATGGCGGCACCACACCCGACGCGGCCCGGTCCGGTCAAGCGCTAACCGACGAAGGGGGTCCGGGACCGGGTCTGGGGCGTCGTTTAAGCGCCCCTCACGCCACTGTGACGCATTCTTGAATTGCCTCGGGATTTTTCCCATATGCAGAGTCGTTCTAGAAGCTCGGCGCCGCGACGGGCCGAGCACAGGTTTTGTCTGGGCGCCGTTCAGGGCCCGAAGCAACGCTTCGACATGTCGCAGCCGCTTGAGGTGAAAGGGCTTGGCAGAATGTCGCGCATGACACTCCTTAAAGGGGAGCTTTGGCTGGGAGACGCAGCACCTGAGGGCGCGCTTCCCCGCTTCGTGAGGTCGCCGCAATCCGGCGGGTATCCTCCCTACAATATCGAGCTGGTGGTGGCCGAGGACGGCAGCCCAAGCGTCCTGCGCATCACGCTTGCCGTGGCCGGTTTTGGCCTGGATGAGCTTGCCGTCACGGTCGAGGGCGGAGAGCTGACCGTTCGCGGCAGTCAGGCCGAGGAGGAGGCCCGCGACTTTCTCTATCGCGGTATCGCGGCGCGGCGGTTCACGCGCAGCTTCGATCTTGCCGATGGGGTCGAGGTGCGAAAGGCGGAGCTGCAGAACGGGCTGCTCTCGATCGAACTCGAACGCCCGGTCAAGGACACGGCGGTCAAGACGGTGCGGATCGTGGACGGCAACAACACACGCGAGGCGCCAGCGTCAAGGCGCGCCAAAGTTTTGGATGCGGAGTAAATGATGGACGACCAGGCAAAAGCAGATCGTCAGGCGAGCCTTCCCATGAGCCGGAACGAGTTCAAGCAACTCGGCGACGGTGAAGTGGCCTATATCAAACAGCTCAATACCGATCTCGCCCAGAAGCTGTTTCCGTCGCTGAGCGCCAAGCTCGACGGCATCGATCTCTATGCCGTGCTCGGTGCCGACGGCACGCCCTTAGCGCTGACCGACAGCCGCAACGCCGCGATCGCCAATGCGATCGAGAACGATCTCGTCCCTCTAAGCGTGCATTGACGTTCCCAATTTCTCACTCCTCGTAGTACGCTCTAGCGCGCTGTAAGCGTATCGGCCGGCGCGTCCGGCTCGTCGCGCAGACAGCTATTGGGAAATCTTACGCTGGAGGAAACGTGACAACCTGGACCAACAGGTTTGGCGGCGCTTGCCGCATTCTCCGCGGCGCGACGGTCGCGGGATTGGCCCTTGCCAGTTTCGCCACAAGCGGTGCGGGTTCGGCGCGGGCCGATGCCTTTCTTGACGAAATCGTTAGCTTCACCGGGCAGGTTTTCTTCCTTGAGCACAAGGTGCCGGGCCTCGTCCTCGGTGTCGTGCGCAACGGCGAGACTTCAGTCTCCGGTTTCGGCGAGCGCGCCGGCGAGGGCAGCGAGGCGCCCAACGGCGACACGCTGATGCGGATCGGCTCCATCACCAAGGCGTTCACGGGCGAGGTACTCGCCTATCTCGCCGCCGACGGCACGGTGCAGCTGACGCAGCCGCTCATCCAGTCGGCGCCGGAATTCGGAGGTGACGCGAATGGCGACGTCGCGCGCATTCGCCTGATCGACTTGGTCACGCATTCCGGCGGTCTGCCGCGGGAGCTGCCGCATGAGCCCGGTCCTGACAATGACCCCTTCTCGACCATCACCATCGCGGCCTTCACCGACTGGCTGAAAACGGAGCCGCTGCTCTACGCGCCCGGACGCTCGGTGATGTATTCGAATTTCGGCTTCGATCTTCTCGCCCACGGCCTCTCCAAGGCGGCGGACAAGCCTTACCCCGAGCTGCTCAAGCAGCACATCACCGAACCCCTCAACATGAAGGACACGGAGTTCTCGCCCTCCGACGAGCAGAGGCAGCGGCTGATGCAGGGACATGGCTTCGGCGGCGAGCCGCTACCGGACGTACCCACCGGGTCGGTCATCGTCGGTTCCGGCGGCCTCTATTCCACGCCGAACGATCTGTTGCGCTGGATGCAGTGGCATCTCGACCGCTTCGAGGTAAAGGGCGCGGAGGCGCGGCTGCTCGACCACGCGCTCTATCTTCAGCGCGACGGGCTCCAGACCGTGGCGGGCATGGACGAGTCGGGTCATATGGACGCGATGGGACTGGCCTGGGTCGGCATGATGCCCGAGGGCGATCGGCCATTCATCTTGCAGAAGGCGGGCGGCTTGCAGGGGAATTTCAGCTATATCGCCTTCGCGCCGACACGGGGCGTGGCGGTGTTCATCGCCATCAACAAATTCGACTTCGGCGCCGCCATGGCCATGGGTGCCTTGGCCAACGATTTGATCGCGACGCTGGCGCCGCGGTAAGCAAACTCAAGCGGCGTGTGGAGTCGCTTCCTCGGTCAGGACCGCGTAGAGGGCGGACGCGTCTTTGGACGCTCTCAGCTTGTCCACGGCGTGCCCCTCGCGCAATAGACGCGAGATGCGCGCCAACGCCTTCAAATGATCGGCGCCCGCGCCATCGGGCGCGAGTAGAAGAAAGACGATGTCGACTGGGTCGCCGTCGACGGCCTCGAAATCGATGGGCTCGGCCAGGCGCGCGAAAATGCCGACGATGCGCTTCAGTCCGGTAAATTTGCCATGCGGGATGGCGATGCCCTGCCCGAGGCCGGTGGAGCCGAGCCGCTCGCGCTGGAGCAGGGTGTCGAAAATGTAACGCTCTTGCAGGCCGGTCACGCGCGCCGCGCGCGCCGAAAGTTCTTGCAGGAGCTGCTTCTTGGTCTTGGCCTTGAGCGCGGGAATCACCGCCTCGGGGCTGATGAGATCAGCTAAGTGCATGTGCTAAATCCGTCCGATAAAGGAGCGCCGAGCGGAACCAACCGCTAGCGGCGCGCGCGCTTCCGCTTCGTCGCCGGATCGATCCAGCCAATATTGCCGTCGGCACGGCGGTAGACCACATTGATCTCACCGTGGCTCGCATTGTGGAACACAACGAAGGGCTGGTCCGAAAGATCCATCTGCATCACGGCGTCTCTAACCGCCATCTCATGGACGACAGTCTCGGCCTCGGCAATGATGATCGGGTTGTCCTCATCACTCTCCTCCTGTCCTTCCTGCGGCGATTGCAGCACATAGGACGTTGCGGGGGTCTCCTTGCGGGGCGTCTGCCCGCCGCCATGCCGGTTGAGCCTTCCCTTGTAGCGCCGGACCCGCTTTTCCAGGCGCTCGCAAGCGCGGTCTGCGCTCTGATAGGCATCCGGCGCTACCCCATGGGCTTCGAGGCTCAGGCCTTGCCACAAATGGATGGTGCAGTTGGTGCGAAACTCCCCGTGTTCCTTCTCGATGCGCACATGCCCGGTCGGGGCACGCCCAATATATTTCTCGACGGTGGTCGAAATGCGATCCTGGACGTAGTCGCGCAAGGCCCCGCCGACGTCCATATTCTTTCCAGTAATTTGTATCGTCATCGTGCGCGGTAGACCCGTTTTCCCTGTCCCCCGGGACGCATGACGACACACTGCGTGGGGATAGACATTGTACCAAGCCAAGCTTCGAACAGCTGGCCTCCCACCCGCGGGCACGGAAGCTAGACCGCTCCCCCGATGGTGTCAAATCCAATCAAATCCGCATTGCGCCGCCGCGAATTTTCCTTCGTCGCATCGGCTTTGGTGTCGATTCAGGCACTCAGGCCAACTCCGATTCGCTTCTGCCGCCGGCGCTGGACCGAGGAGGGAATGCGCAGCGCCTCGCGATATTTCGCCACCGTGCGCCGGGCGATGTCGACGCCGTCCAGCTTGAGACGCTCGACGATCTTGTCATCCGACAGCACGTTGCTCGCGGCCTCGCCCTCGATCATTTCCTTGATGCGGTGGCGCACGGATTCGGAGGAATGCGCGTCGCCGTCGCCGGAGGCCTGGATCGAGGAGGTGAAGAAATATTTGAGCTCGAACAGGCCGCGGTTGGTCGCCATGTACTTGTTGGCGGTGACCCGGCTCACGGTCGATTCATGCATCGAGATGGCATCGGCCACGGTCTTCAGGTTCAAGGGCTTGAGGTGCCGCACGCCATGGGTGAAGAAGCCGTCCTGCTGGCGCACGATCTCTTGCGCAACTTTGAGGATGGTGCGGGCGCGCTGATCGAGGCTCTTGACCAGCCAATTGGCGGTCTGCATGCAATCGACGAGATAGGTCTTGTCCTCCCTCGTCATCGGCGTCTTGGTCACGCAAGCGTAATAGGCCTGGTTCACCAGCACGCGCGGCAAGGTCTCGCTGTTCAGCTCGACATGCCAATTGCCGTCAGGCAGGGGGCGGATCAGAACGTCGGGCACGATCGGCTGCGAGGGGCTTGCCCCATATTTCAGCCCCGGCTTCGGGTTCAGCCGCTTCACCTCCTGGATCATGTCGCAGAGATCCTCGTCGGAGACGGAGCAGGCCCGCTTCAGCGCCGGCAGATCATGGGCGGCAAGCAGATGCAGATTTTCGATCAACCCCGCCATGACGGGGTCGTAGCGATCGCGCTCTTTCAGTTGCAGCGTCAGGCACTCGCGTAGATCGCGGGCTAGCACGCCGCAGGGCTCGAAGCCCTGCATCGCGGCCAAGGTCTCCTCGACCAGATCGAGCGGGGCGCCGAGGCGCTCGGCCAGTGCCTCGAGTTCGCCCTGGAGGTAACCAGCCTCGTCCGTCATGTCGATGAGATGATGTCCGATCAGCCGCTTGGCCGGATTGGCGAAGGTAAAGGCGAGTTGATCGGAGAGATGGTGCTTGAGGGTCCGCTGCTCGGCCACATAGGCTTCGAGATTCGGCGCCTCGCCGCCCTCGAGCCGCTGGCCGCCGGCGAGCCCGGTCCAACCGGAATCCTTGAGCGCGCTCGGGTTGGCGCCATCGGCATCGGCGAAATGATCCTGCGGCTCGGTGTCGAGATCGTCGGCGCGCGACACCTTGTCGTCGGCCTGGAGATCGAGCCATTCGCCTTCGCCGTCGGGGCTATCCGGCTCCTGGGCCGGTCCGTCGCCGGTATCGCTCTCGTCCTTGAACGGGCTTACCGGCTCGGACGCCTCGCCATTGACGGGTCCGCTCGCCTCGTCGGGCTCCTCGCGCTCGAGCAGCGGGTTGCGCTCGAGCTCGGTGTCGACGAAAGCGGCAAGCTCCATGTTGGAGAGCTGCAACAGCTTGATCGCCTGCTGCAGCTGCGGCGTCATCACCAGGCCCTGGCTTTGGCGAAGCACAAGCTTTGTGGTGATGGCCATATTGTCTTCCGGACGGCAGCCGCAAACGACCGACCTAAATCTTGAACTGGTCGCCGAGATAGACGCGCCGCACGTCCTCGTTATTGATGACCTCCGTCGCGGTGCCGTGGGTCAGCACCATGCCGTCATGGATGATATAGGCCCGCCCCACAAGGTCGAGGGTCTCCCGCACATTGTGGTCGGTGATGAGAACGCCGATCCCTCTCTGGGTGAGATGGCGCACCAGCGCGCGAATATCGTTAACGGCGATCGGATCGATGCCGGCGAAGGGCTCGTCCAACAGCATGAAGGAAGGACGGCTCGCAAGCGCGCGCGCGATTTCGACGCGTCGCCGCTCACCGCCGGAGAGGCGAATGGCGGGGGACTTCCTGAGCCGCGTGATGCGGAACTCTTCGAGCAGCGCATCGAGCTGGACCTGCCGCTCGGCCTTATCGGGCTCGACCGTCTCGAGCACGGCGAGAATGTTCTCCTCAACCGTGAGGCCGCGAAAGATCGACGCTTCCTGCGGCAGATAACCGATGCCGAGCCGCGCGCGGCGATACATCGGCAGTTTGGTCACGTCGCGCCCATCAATCTTGATCGCGCCTTCGTCGACAGGGATCAGTCCGGTGATCATGTAGAACACGGTGGTCTTGCCCGCGCCGTTGGGGCCGAGTAGCCCGACGGCTTCGCCGCGGGAGACTTCCAGGCTGACGCCGCGGACCACGGTGCGCTTCTTGAACGCCTTAACCACCGAGTGAACCGTAAGCCAGCCGGCAAACGGGTTCGGCGGAGCCTCCGGCCCCTCGGCGGGATCTTCGGCGATGGCGACACCCTGCTCGGCTGCCGCCTGACGACCTGGGAACGACAGCAATTTGCCCATTGCCCTTTCGCTCACTCAGTTCAGCCCGCGGCCGCTAAGCATGGATAGAGGACCCAGATCGGCCTAACGCTGGACCGGGACAAGCTGCATTGCCTCCGAGTCCGAAGGCGGGCTCGCAGGCATCGCGGGCATGGCGGCCTCGGGTTTGTCATTGCTGGCGCCTTTGCCGTCCGCCTTGTCCTTGCCGGTCTTGTCATTTTCGGTTTTGTCGTCGCCCGACTTGGCGTCCTGCTTTGGCATGAACAGCGCACGAATACGGCCTCCGGCGGCGGTATTGCCCTGGTTCTCGAACCGGCTTTCACCGGTCTTCAAATCGATGATGAGCCGATCCCCCTTTAGCACATTCTTGCCTTGCATTAACACCACATTGCCGCCGACGGTGATCATCTGGGTCGGTACGTCGTAAAGGGCCCATTCGCTCGTGGTGGTCTGGTCCTCGTCGGTGATGATGACGACGTCCCCCCTCGCCTCGATCTTGCTGATCTGGTTGCCACTGCCGCCGATTCCGGCGCCACCGGCCGCCTTGGAGTCGGCGGAGGCCACGGCGCCCGCGGCCGGGGTTGCCGGGGCCGCCGGTGCTTGGCTGATGCCAGAGCTGGCGCTGCCGACATAGTGAACGTCGAGTTCCTTGGCCTTGAGCGTGGTCTTCCCCTGCACTGCCTTCACGCTGCCTTTGAAGGTCGCGTATTTCTTGGCGTCGTGAACGACAAGCACGTCGGATTCGATATCGATCGGCTCGTCGGAGTTCTGGGAAAACCCACCAAAGCTGTTGGTCAGGCCCTGCGCCCGAGCCGGCATGGTGGCGAGAAGCATGAGGGCTATGACGGCCGCGGCGCGAATCGCGCCGTGTCCGCATCGGGAGAGGGGCTGTGCCGGATGCTGGCTCATTGGGGCGTCGCTGCCGTGGGCATCGGCACCGCCTCCGGCGCCACGCGAGCGGGCTCCGCCGGGGCCTTGATCTGGACGGCCGCGGCGCCTGGGGCGCCAGCAACTGCCTTCTCCTTCGCTTCCTTCTTGATGTGGACGCGAACCTTGCCGCGGAACAGGAGCACATTATCGGCGGAGCGCAAGGTGAGCGCGTGGGCGCGCACCGTTCCACTCGGCAGGTCGAAGGCGACCGGCTGATGCGAGCGCAGGATTTGGTTCTTCATGTCGAGGCTCGCATGGGTGAGCTTGCCGGTGATGCCGGAGCTTGTGTTGAGGCGGATGTCGTCCTGCATCACGAGCCGCTCTTGTTCAGTGTTGAACAGGCCGCGCGCGGCCTGCATGCGCGACCAGCCCTTCTGCTCGGTCGTGAGCTCGGCTTTGATCGCGTGCAGATAGACCAGTTTTGGATTCGTCATGTCCTGATCGGCGTAGTCGGCACTGACGACATAAGCGCCCTTCTTCTTGTCGACGCCTTTCAGCGTGGGGTTCACCATGCGCAGCTTGCCGTCGGTGACCTCGATGCCGCTGACGCTGGCGGTGACGCCACCAACGGTGACATTCATGCGCGAGGAGATGAAATAAGCGGCGAAGATCACCAGCGCCAAAACCGGCAGCGACTTGCGGAGAATGACAACCATGCGGCTGTGATTGGCCGCCCTGAGAAAGGCGCGCTCGTTCTCCTCCGCCGTGCGCACGCGATACCGGTGTCCGCCCGGTGCCAGTTGCGCCTCAAACGTCACGGAACGGTTCCTCCGAGGCCGGCTTGCCCCTCTGACACAATAGCCGCAAGACTTTGATCACATTGCGACGCCAGGACAGGCGTCAAGACAGGCCTGAAGCGGCCTGCCGCCTTGTTCCCGGGCCCTGGCCCTAATGCGCGAAGGGGTCGATATCGGCCCAGCCGCGAAGATCGAGCTCCACCCGGGTCGGGAGAAAGGCGATGCAGGCGCGGGCCAAGTCCTCGCGTCCCTCGCGCGTCAGCATGGCGTCAAGTTTCTCTCTCAGCGCATGCAGATGCAAGACATCGCTTGCGGCATAATTGAGCTGATCCTGGGTCAGCTGGTCGGCGCCCCAATCGGAGGATTGCTGCTGCTTGGAGATCTCGATCCCCAGCAGCTCCCGGCAAAGATCCTTGAGCCCGTGCCGGTCGGTGAAGGTGCGGGCGAGACGGGAGGCGATCTTGGTGCAATAGACCGGGCGCGGCATCACCCCGAAAGTGTGTTTGAGCACCGCCATGTCGAAGCGGCCAAAGTGAAAGATCTTGAGCACGCTCTCATCGGTCAAGAGCCGCGTGAGCTCGGGCGCGCCGTAGCGCCGGTCGAATTGGACCAGCTCGGCGTTGCTGTCGCCCTTGGACAGCTGCACCAGGCAGAGCCGGTCGCGGTAAGGATTGAGGCCAAGCGTCTCGGTGTCGATGGCGACGGCGTTGCCCCACTGCCGGCCGGCCGGCAAGTCGTTTCTATGCAGCTCGACCGTCATCGTTTCTCGACCGTCATCGTGTCACTCATGCGGTTTGAACCGAGCGGCCGGCATTTGAGCGTCGGCGCCAAGCCGAAATCGTAATGTGGTGCCCAGGAGAAGACTCGAACTTCCACGCCCTTTCGGGCACTAGCACCTGAAGCTAGCGCGTCTACCAGTTCCGCCACCTGGGCTTGAGGTCCTTGAGGTACGATCGGGGCTCAGCAAAGTCAATCGACCGCGCGTCCAACCGCTTTGACACGCTTTCGTCGACGAAGCCTTCGCAGAGTTCGACCGGGTCGTGTATTGCTGCTGTCTCCTCTCAGCCCAGACGAGGTTTGGGCGGGGGGATCATGCAGGACAGACCGTGGGCATTTCCTTAAACAACCGCACCCTCGTCACTCTTTATGGCGGCTCGGGCTTTATCGGCCGCAACGTGGTCCGGGCGCTGGCCAAGACCGGGGCGCGAATGCGGGTGGCCGTGCGCCGGCCGGACCTTGCCGGCCATTTGCAGCCGCTTGGCGGGGTCGGCCAGATCAATGCGGTGCAGGCCAATGTCCGCTACCCGGATTCGCTCAAGGCCGCGGCCGAGGGCGCCGACGCGGTGATCAATCTCGTCGGCATTCTCGCAGCCACTGGGCTCCAAACCTTCAAGGCGGTGCAGGACGAAGGCGCCCGCCATGTGGCCGAGGCCGCGCGCGAAGCTGGAGCAAAAATGTTCGTACAGCTGTCGGCGATCGGGGCCGATCCCTCCTCGCCCTCGATCTATGCCCGCACCAAGGCCGCGGGCGAGAAGGCGGTGAAGGAGGTGTTGCCGGCCGCCGTGATCGTGCGTCCCTCGGTGGTGTTCGGGCCCGAGGACGAGTTCTTCAACCGCTTCGCCGCGCTGGCGCGGATCTCCCCCGCTTTGCCTCTGATCGGCGGCGGCAGGACGCGGTTTCAGCCCGTGTTCGTGGGCGACGTGGCCAAAGCGGTGCTGGCCGGCCTAACCGGCAAGGCAAGCGCAGGGACCGTGTACGAGCTTGGCGGGCCCGAGATCATGACCATGGAAGAGGTGATGACCCGCGTGCTGGCCTACACTATGCGGCGGAAATGGCTCGTGCCTCTGCCCTTCTGGCTGGCCAAGCTGCAAGGGGCTGTTCTGCAATGGCTGCCGAACGCGCCGCTCACCCTGGATCAGGTCCGCCTGCTGGAAACCGACAATGTGGTGAGCGAGGCGGCGCTCCAAGACGGCAGGACGCTCGAAGGCCTCGAGATCGAACCAGTCGCGGTCGAGGCCGTGGTCCCGGATTATCTCGAGCAATACCGGCCCAAGGGCCAGTTCTCGCATTATCAGCCCTGAGCTTTGGCCTAGGTGTAGAGCAACACCAAGAGGAAGCCGCCGAGCGCCATGCGGTAGAGCACGAAGGGCAACAGGCTCACGCGCTTCAGCATCGCCATGAGGAAGGCGATCGCGGCGAGACCGGCGAGAAAGGTGAGCCCGGCGCAGGCGATGGTGTCCATGCCGATGCTCTCGCCGCCGCGCAGCGCCTCGACCAGCTTCAGCGCGCCGGCGGCGCCGATGGCGGGGATGCCGAGCAGGAAGGAGAAGCGCGCGCAGTCCGGCCGGGCGAAGCCGAGGAAGCGTCCGGCCGTGATGGTGATGCCCGAACGGCTGGTGCCAGGAATCAGCGCCAGCGCCTGTGCCGCGCCGATGAACAGCGCGCCTTTGAGGGTCATGTCCTCCATGGTCTTGGTCTGCTTGCCCACCTTGTCGGCGACGAGCATCAAGAGGCCGTAGAAGATGGTGTTCCAGGCAACGACCGAGACGTTCCGCTCCAGATCCGGAACGTTCAGCGTCTCCAGCACGAGACCGAAGGCGACGGCAGGGATGGTGCCGAGCAGGATATAGAGGGCGAGCCTGCCTTCAGGGGTGACGTTGCCCCGGACAAGCTGGAACGTGCCCTTGATCAGCCGCCCCACATCGCGCCAGAAATAGATCAGAATGGCGAGCAACGTGCCAAGATGGACCATGACGTCGGTGAACTGGCCCTGGTCGGGCCAGCCGGTGAGCGCCGGTACGAGAATGAGATGGCCTGAGGACGAAATCGGGAGGAATTCCGTGATCCCCTGCACCAGGGCAAGCACGATAATCTGTTCTATCGACATTGATTCCCTCGGCCCCATCGATGGCCGCTTGTTCGGCGCGCGTGCAGGTTCTATACCGAGCCTGATCCCCGCGCGATTCTTTTCGCGGCGTTGATTACCGCCCAACGGGTCGATGGCGACACTCCTACATTACCCACTCTGTCCGTTTTCCCGCTCGATCCGCTTGGCGCTGGCGGAATGCGGCATCGAGGCGACGCTCACCGAAGAGCGGCCCTGGGAATGGCGCCAGGGTTTTCTCGAATTGAACCCGGCCGGCTCGCTGCCGGTGCTGATCAGCGATGAGGACGGCCCGATTGCCGGCGCCTACCCTATTTCCGAATATCTGGACGAGACCGCCGGCGGCGAGCGCGAGTCCCGCGGCTTCAAGCTCTTCCCCGGCGAGGCCCTGGCCCGGGCCGAGACTAGGCGGCTCGTGGACTGGTTCCACCGCAAATTCCACGAGGAGGTGACAGCCTATCTCGTGGACGAGAAAGTCTATCGGCGCTACGGCCCGAATGGAGGCTCGCCCAATATCGAGGCGATCCGGGCGGGCCACGAGAATTTGCGCTATCATCTCGCTTATCTCAGCCATCTCGCCGAGACGCGCCCGTGGCTCGCGGGCGAGGCGCTGAGTTTCGCGGACCTCGCCGCGGCGGCGCATCTGTCGGCGCTCGACTATCTCGGCGAGGTGCCTTGGGAAGATTACGAGCCGGCCAAGAGCTGGTACGCGCTGCTCAAGTCGCGGCCGTCGTTCCGGCCCTTGCTTGCCGATCGAGTCGCTGGCTTCATCCCGTCGGGGACCTATGCCGATCTCGACTTCTGAGGTTCTGAGTGTCAGGCCGCGCCATGGCGGCGCGGTCGGGTTGAAGGAAACCATCGCGCAAGCGGCGAAGGCGCTCGGCTTCGACGCCGTGCGCTTCGCCAGCGCCGATGCGCCTCCCGGCGCGGGTGCGGGACTCGACGCGTTTCTGGCGCGGGGCCGTCACGGCGACATGGCGTGGCTGGCCGCCAACCGCGAGCGCCGCAAGGACCCGCGCACGCTTTGGCCGGAGGCGCGAAGCATCGTCATGCTCGGCTTGAGCTACGGGCCCGGGCGTGACCCGCTCGCGGTGCTGGCGGAGCGGTCGCGCGGCGCAATCTCCGTCTATGCCCAAGGCGAGGACTATCACGACCTCATCAAGTCGAAGCTGAAGCTGCTTGCCGCGCGCGTGCAGGCGCTCTGTCCCGGCGAGGTCAAGGTCTTCGTCGATACCGCGCCGGTGATGGAGAAGCCGCTCGCGGCCGAGGCCGGACTTGGCTGGCAGGGCAAGCACACCAATCTCGTCTCCCGCGATTTGGGCTCATGGCTGTTTCTCGGCTCGATCTTCACCACGGCCGAGATCGACGCCGATCCGCCCGAGCAAGATCATTGCGGCGCCTGCCGCCGCTGCCTCGATATTTGCCCGACCGACGCCTTCGTCGCGCCCTATCAGCTCGATGCGCGGGCCTGCATCTCCTACCTCACCATCGAGCATAAGGGGCATATTGCGCACCGATTTCGCGCACCCATGGGCAACCGCATCTTCGGCTGCGACGATTGCCTCGCCGTGTGCCCGTGGAACAAATTCGCCGCCGTGGCACGCGAGGCCAAGCTCAGCGTGCGCGAGGGTAGCGACAATCCCCCTCTGGCCGAGCTGCTCACCCTCGACGATACGGCGTTTCGCGCGCGCTTCCGCGCCACGCCGATCAAGCGCACCGGCCGCGACCGCTTCTTGCGCAATGTGCTGATCGCCGCCGGCAATTCGGCCGATGTGGCGCTGGTGCCGCAGATCGAGACCCACCTCGCCGACCCCTCGCCGCTGGTGCGAGCCATGGCGATATGGGCGCTGTCGCGGCTTGCGCCCGAACGCTTCGGCGCGCTTCGCGCCGCCCATGCCGGGGCCGAAGCCGACGCCGACGTCGCCAATGAATGGGCGGGGACGGCCGAGTGAGCCGGCTCTTCTGTTTCGGCCTCGGTTATTCCGCCGAGACTCTGGCGGAGCGCCTTGCCGCCATAGGCTGGGACATTGCCGGCACCGCGCGCGATGCCGCCAAAGTCGAGCGGCTCCGCGCCAAGGGCTATGAGGCGATCCGCTTCGCCGGCGAGCCCGGCAATGCCGAGCTGGCGGATTTGCTTGCGGGCGCCACGCATCTCCTGCTGTCGATCCCGCCGGGGGCCGACGGCGACCCGGTGCTGCGTCATTACCGCGATCTCATCGCCGGCCTCTCAACGTTGGACTGGATCGGCTATCTCTCCACCGTCGGCGTCTATGGCGACCAGTCGGGCGATGTCGTGGACGAGGCAACCGCGCCGGTGCCGAACAGCGAGCGGACCAAAGCGCGGGTGGTGGCCGAGAGCGGCTGGCTTGCGCTTGGCGAGGAGATCGAACGCCCGGTGCAAGTGTTCCGCCTCGCCGGCATCTATGGCCCGGGACGGAGCGCGCTCGATAAGATCAGAGCCGGCACCGCCCGGCGCATCGTCAAGCCGGGCCAGGTGTTCAACCGCATCCATGTCGGGGATATCGCCAGCGTGCTCGAAGCCTCGATCGCGCGGCCGCGGGCCGGCGCCATCTACAATGTCGCCGACGACGAGCCGGCGCCGCCGGAAGACGTCGTCTCCTATGCGGCGGAGCTGATGGGCGTCGAGCCGCCGCCGGAGGTGCCGTTCGAGGAGGCCGAGCTCACGCCGATGGCGCGCAGCTTCTATGGCAACAGCCGCCGCATCGATAACGCCCTGATCAAATCGGAGCTCGGGGTCGAGCTCGCTTACCCGAGCTATCGCGACGGCTTGCAGGCACTGACCAGTGCGGATGCCTGAACAGACGCTGCCAAAACGGAACATGCTCTCGATTTCGCATTCCCTGCGTCTTGCCGCATTCGCGCTCGTCATTCTCAGCGCCCAGCCAATCCGTGCGGCAGGCGCCGATGAGCCGAAGCCTTCCCCTTGCACAGAGGACGCCATGATCGTGTTCGACGCGTCGGGCTCCATGTCGGGCAATGGCTGGGGGTATGGCAGCGAGACCGCCGGCACGGTCAGCCGCATCGACAAGGTGCGATCGCAACTGACGCAGATCCTGCCGAGCGTGACGCGGTTCCGCCGCGTCGGGCTCATCACCTACGGTCCGGGGCAATGGAATCAATGCAACGTCAAACTTGAGCTCGAGCCGAGCGCAAACGCGACAGACCGCATCATGGCCGCGGTGAATGCTCTGACGCCTGCCGGCAAGACCCCGCTCAGCGCCGCGGTGGCGAAGGCGGCCGAGGTGCTCGACTACCGCAACAAGCCAGGAATCATCGTGCTCTTGACCGACGGCGAGGAGACGTGCGGTGGCTTTCCCTGCGAACTCGGTAAACAGCTTCACGCCGAAGCCGACCAGCTCACGATCCACGTCATCGGTTTGCGGGTGAAGGGCTTCGCCTGGACGCGGGACCAGGGCGTCCTCGAAGCCCAGTGCCTGGCCGAGAAAAATGGCGGGCTCTATCTCCCGGTCGAAACCGAGGCCGAGCTGAGAGAGGCGCTGGAAAAGACGCTGGCCTGCCCGATGACGACCGAAGCAGCTGGTCCCGACTCGTCGTTGTCATGCGTGGGCCAGTGCCGCCAGTGACGGCAAGCATCCACGGACGTCATCTCCAGCGCCGTCATGGGCGGGCCTGTCCCCGCCACCCACGTTTTACTGATTGAGGTCTCGCAGAGATGTCCCCGTCCCCGTCAAACATGACCCTTAGAGGTGAAACTTATCCCCGCCGCTCGCGCCTGGCTTAGACTTGCCCCATCCCTCGTCCATGAGGACGCGAGCTGCAGACCGTCTGCTTCTTGGGGCGTGGGACGCGGCGCCCGAGGTGCGCGCGAACAACGAGGGCTGTGCGGTGTGCCCCGGCCCTTCGCCCGCGCGCCGGCTAACGGACCAGCCTCGGGGGTCCTAATTCGCTGCCGCCTGGATTGGAACGGCCAGGTCTAATCCTCCGCGTCGCATTCATGCAGCGCGGCGGAAACAGAGGTAAGGCGTGGCGACATGGGCTGTAAAATATCGCCGCCAAGCGGGGCGCCGAGAGGCTGCCCATTTTGCGCAAAGGACGCGGCCGCTAGGTGCCCCGCCAGTCCTCTTTCCCCATGATCCGGGCGCGGACGCGTCGCGGCGATGGAGGCGCATGTGCGCAGCAACGGCGTCAACCCGGCGAAAGCCGGGGTCCAGGTTTGTTCGGTTTCGCGCTGCCTCCGGCTGGATACCGGCTTGCGCCGGTATGACGGAAGCGGAGAGGCCGCGAGACAGTCAGCGTCCCACAAGGGCGGCGATGGTGGCGGTGAGCCGCTGCAAATCCTCGGGGCGCGACTGACGATGCTCGGCATCTTTGATCAGGGTCAGCTCGATGCCGGGGCCCGTGAGCAGATCGACCAGAGCGAGCGCGTGGCGCCAGGGAACGTCGGAATCGCGCATGCCCTGAAGGATGCGCACCGGGCAGCCTGGATCGAAAGGCGTGAGCAGATGCGACCGGCCTTCTTCGATCAGACGCTTGGTGATGGGATAAGAATCGCCGTATTCGGAGGGAATATAGGTCACCCCCTTGGTTTCGATCTCGGCCCGCACAGGCGGCGGAAGCTCGTGCCACATCAGGGCCTCGGTCATGTCGAAGGCCGGCGCGATCAGGACCAGGCCGGCAAGCTCATCGCTTCGGCCCTGCTTGACCAGATGCCGCACCAGCAGCAGCGCGATCCAGCCGCCCATAGAGGAGGCGATGACGATGCGGGGCGCGTGACCCATGAGCTCCCACACCGCGAGCGATTGTTCGAGCCAATCGCCGATACACGCGTCGAGAAGCTTGCCGCTGGAGCGTCCATGGCCGGAATAGTCGAAGCGCATCATGGCGAGGCCTTCGGCGCTCGCCCATTCGGCTATGGTGGCGGCCTTGGTGCTCGCCATGTCGGAGAGGAAGCCCGGAAACCAGATCAATTGGGGCCCGGCGCAGCGAGCCTCACTCAGGCGATAGGCGATGCGCTGCTTCCCGTCGCCGGCGCCAACCTCCAGGAATTGCGGTTCTCGCTCGTCCATCCTAAGACCTTTTCGCGCCAACAGCGGAGCCCAAGCCCCTCTTCATGGTGACCATACTTCAGGTCGTGCCGCGCCTCGATGCTGGAGGCAGCGAATTGGCGACCATCGAGATCGCGGCGGCCCTGACCCGCGCCGGCGCAATAGCGCTGGTCGCCACCGAAGGCGGGCGGATGGCGCCGGAGATCGCGGCCGTGCGCGGCGAGATCGTGGATTTGCCGGTCGCGAGCAAGAGCCCGCTCACCATCCTCGCCAATGTCGGCCGCCTCACCCGGCTGATTGAAGAGCGCGGCGTCGATCTCCTCCACGCCCGGAGCCGCGCGCCGGCCTGGAGCGCGTTCCTTGCATCGCGGCGAAAGATGCGGCCCTTCGTCACCACCTATCACGGCGCCTATGGCCAAATGGGCCCGCTCAAGGCCGCCTATAACAGCGTCATGTCCAGGGGCGACCGCGTCATCGCCAATTCACGCTTCACCGCGGGCGTGGTCGCGGAACGGGACGCAAGCGCTCGGGACCGCATCCGTGTCATCTATCGCGGCGTCGACGACAAAATGTTCGATCCTGCTGCGGTCGAGCCCGACGCGGCGGACAGACTGAAGGCCGTTTGGGGCGTGGCGCCGGGGACGAAGATCGTGCTGCATGCGGCGCGCCTCACCAGCATCAAGGGGCAGCGCGACCTGATCGCGGCGGCGGCACAGCTGAAAGCCCTAGGCGTGCTTGACGATGCGGTCATCATCCTCGCCGGCGACGCTTCGGGCCAGGCCTATCGCGACGAGTTGGCCCGGCTCATCGAGGCTCATGGGCTCAAAGATAAGGTGCGGCTCGTCGGTCATTGCCGGGAGATGGCCGCAGCCTATCGCGCGGCACATGTCGCGCTGACCATCTCCACGGTGCCCGAGACGTTCGGGCGCACCAGCGCCGAGGCCCAAGCCATGGGCTGCCCGGTGATCGTGCCCGCTCTGGGCGCACTGCCGGAGACGATCATCTCGCCGGAGCAGGACGCCGCCGGGTTCACAGGATGGCTCGTGCCGCCACGCGATGTGGGGGCGCTGGTGGAGCGCATCGCCAAGGCGCTCGCGCTTGACCCGGCGCAAAGGGCCGAGATCGGCGCCCGCGCCCGGGCCCACGTGGCGAAGCGGTTCGCGCTGTTGCAGATGCAGGCGATGACGCTTGCCGTCTATGACGAGCTGCTCGGCACCGATCTCGAGGCGACGTTCAAGCGCGAGCGATGCTAGATTTGGCCTTACCAGCAGATCCTGGCGCCGGCAGTGCACACCACTGGAGACACCACGCCCTTCCAGCACAGCGTGTGGGAGGTGTCGGTGACGACGTCGGGGGGCAGAAACAGATTGGGCGAGACCGAACTGCGCCAATAGGGGTGCGGCTGCGGCTGCTCGGCCGTCTGGACCACGGGGCCGGTCACGCCATTTTCGAGTTTCCACTTGTCGATCGCATCGCTCAACGTGGTGAGCGCACCTTCGATGGCGTTGGACTTGACCATAGCGTCGGAGGTGCCGGAGAAGGAGAAACAGCGCGCCGGCGCGGCCGAAACCGAAACCGGCAGCGAGCAACACGCGACCAGGGCCATGGCTAGCACTCCGCTTAGGCGCATCGATTCCCCCTTCGGCGATTTGCCGACACCATGCCAAATTTGTCCGAAAAGCACAAAGCCTTGACCTGCGACAAAGCTTACACAGCGCAAATAGGATTCGACGTCGCGCGCTCGTCTTGACTTGCCAGTGTGGCCGCCGATCCTATAGAAACCACTGGCTCGACTATTCGCGAGGTCCCTATGGCATCGCCGACAGTCCGGCTTAAGACTATCGCGCCACGAAAGAGGAGAACGACACATCGCAAGACGGCCGATGAAACTCACTCCCGACAAGGGGGGCCCGCGTATCAACGAGGGCATCGACACTCCGAACATCCAACTCATCGACGCTACCGGCAACAATGTCGGCGTGGTTGCCATCGCCGACGCATTGGCGCGTGCGGCCGAGGCGGGACTCGATCTGGTCGAGATCGCGCCCAACTCCGAGCCGCCGGTGTGCAAAATCCTGGATTTCGGCAAGTATAAATATCAAGCGCAGAAAAAGGCGGCCGAGGCGCGCAAGAAGCAGCGCACCGTCGAGATCAAAGAGATCAAGATGCGGCCGAACATCGACATTCACGACTATGAAGTGAAGATGCGCTCGATCGTCCGGTTCTTCGAGGAGGGTGACAAGGTGAAGGTCACCTTGCGTTTCCGCGGCCGCGAGATGGCGCATATGGAGCTCGGCACTAAGCTGCTCGACCGCGTCAAGCACGACACCACAACGATGGCCAAGGTCGAGTCCGAGCCGAGGCTCGAGGGGCGGCAGATGGTGATGGTGCTCTCGCCACGCTAGGCTTTTTGGGGTTGAGCGCCCTTGCCATCGCGCCACAATACACCCTATAAGCGCGTTCGTTAGGAGCCGCCCGGCGGGGCATGCCGTGGCGGTTTCCATGCTTTCAGTAATTGCAACGTTAAGGCTCCGTCACGAACATCCGGGACCGCGGGCCGTCTTAAAGAGGAAGCCAAATGCCCAAGATGAAGACCAAGAGCGGTGCCAAGAAGCGCTTCAAGGTCACGGCTGGAGGTAAGGTCAAGTGCCAAGCCTCCCGCAAGCGTCATGGCATGATCAATCGTAGCACCAAGTTCATCCGCAATGCGCGGGGCACGATGGTCCTGTCCGACGAAGACGCCAAGATCGTGAAGCAGAATTTCCTGCCCTATAGCCGCTAGGCTTAGGCGAGACTTTTTCAGGAGGCACCCAAATGTCACGAGTGAAACGCGGCGTCGTCGCCCATGCCCGCCACCGCAAGGTGCTGAAGGCAGCCAAGGGCTATTACGGCCGCCGCAAGAACACCATCCGCGTCGCCAAGCAGGCCGTCGACAAAGCAGGTCAGTACGCCTATCGCGACCGCAAGGTGAAGAAGCGCACTTTCAGGGCGCTGTGGATCCAACGCATCAATGCCGCGACGCGTCTGCACGGTTTGACCTATGGCCGGTTCATCGATGGCTTGAACAAGGCCGGCATCGAGCTCGACCGCAAGGTGCTCGCGGACATGGCCGTGCATGAGCCGCAGACCTTTCAGAGCCTAGTCGAGGCCGCGTCGGCTGCGGCCAAGGCGTAAGCCCATCTCAGGGTCTTGCGGCCCGGGGAGCCGGACGCCATGACGCCGCCAGAGATCGAGACCCCTGCATCCGAGACCCCGACGCTTGAGGGGCTCGAAGGCGAATTGCTCAGCGCCGTCGCCGATGCATCCGACCTGGCCAAGCTCGAAGAGGTGCGCGTCGTAGCCCTCGGCCGCAAGGGGCGCGTCTCGGAGCTGATGCAACGGCTTGGGCAACTCCCGCCCGAAGCGCGCAGGGACTTCGGCCAGGCCGTTAACAAACTCAAGGATCGGGTCGCAGAGGCGCTCGAATCCAAGCGTGAGACGCTGGCCGGCGCCGCCCTCAGCGCGCGGCTCGCGGCCGAACTCGCTGACGTCAATTTGCCGGTACGGCTCGGGCCTCTGCAAGAGGGACGCATCCACCCCGTGAGCCAGGTCGCCGACGAGATCACCGAGATCTTCGCCGATATGGGCTTTTCCATCGCCGAAGGCCCGGACATCGAGACCGACTTCAATAATTTCACCGCGCTCAACATTCCGCCGGAGCATCCCGCGCGACAGGACCACGACACGTTCTATTTCGCCGAAGCCCCTGACGGCACGCGCCCGCTGCTACGCACCCATACGAGCCCGGTGCAGATCCGCACCATGCTCGAGCGGAAGCCCCCTCTTCGCATCATCGCTCCTGGCCGGGTCTATCGCAGCGATTCGGACCAGACCCATACCCCGATGTTCCATCAGGTCGAGGGGCTCGCGATCGACGAGAGCACCCATCTCGGTCATCTGAAATGGGTGCTGGAGGAATTCTGCAAGGCCTTCTTCGAGGTGCCGCAGGTGAAGATGCGCTTCCGCGCCAGCCACTTCCCTTTCACCGAACCGTCGATGGAGGTCGACATCGGTTACGCCAAAATCGGCGACGAGATCCGCATCGGCGAGGGCGATCAGTGGCTTGAGATTCTGGGCTGCGGCATGGTGCATCCGAATGTGCTGAAGCATGTGGGGCTCGATCCCAGCCGCTATCAGGGCTTCGCCTTCGGCATGGGCATCGACCGCATCGCCATGTTGAAATACGGCATGCCGGATTTGCGCGCCTTCTTCTCCGCCGATCTGCGCTGGCTCAAGCATTACGGCTTCCCCTCTTACGCCGTGCCGACCCTTGCGGGCGGACTTGGCATGTGAGCCATGAAATTCACGCTGTCATGGTTGAAGGAGCATCTCGACACCAAGGCGAGTTTGCGCGAGATCGCCGACACGCTCACCCGCATCGGGCTAGAGGTCGAAAAGATCGTCGATCCGGCCCAGGCGCTCGCGCCGTTCACGGTGGCGGAGGTGATCGCCTGCGAGAGGCACCCGAACGCCGACAAGCTTCAGGTGTGCGAGGTCGACACCGGCACCGAGCGGCTTCAGGTCGTGTGCGGTGCGCCGAATGCGCGGGCGGGGCTCAAGGGCGTATTCGCGCCCGTCGGCAGTTACGTGCCCGGCATCGATCTCACTTTGACCAAGGCCAAGATCAGGGGCGTCGAATCGAACGGCATGCTGCTGTCCGAGCGCGAGCTTGAGCTCTCGGACGAACATGCCGGCATCATCGAGCTTGCCCCCAATGCCAAGGTCGGAACTTCAGCCGCCAAGGCACTTGGCCTCGACGATGCGGTGATCGATATCGCCATCACCCCGAACCGGCCGGACTGCCTTGGCGTGCGCGGAATCGCCCGCGACCTGGCCGCGGCCGGCCTCGGCAAGCTCAAGCCCGACACGCTGAAGCCGGTCAAGGGCAGCTTCGCCAACCCGATCCCGATCAAGCTCGATTTCGACAAGGACGCTGCCCGTGCCTGCCCTGTCTTCGCCGGGCGCGTCGTGCACGGGGTGAAGAACGGGCCGAGCCCCGACTGGCTCCAACGGCGGCT
>JBBQKN010000039.1:0-23443 GCA_038326945.1 Hyphomicrobiales bacterium | reverse complement strand
CCGTCCTTTGCCCAAAGACTTCTCGCTCGATTCGCTGCACTGCCACCTTTTCATCGCCCTCGAATATAGGTAGCGCAACCAGCCTATTTGCGGCGTGACGTAGCAGCTTGCGCGGAATCGTCGTCTCTTTTTCTAGCAAGGCCATCACTGAACAAGGAGACTGCGCTTCATAAAGAGATGCCATTTGCGCTATGACAGCCTCAAGCACCCTTTGTTCGGACCTGGCCAAAAAGATTGCCACCGGGTCGCGACCGGGCACTTCCAATATTATGTCAGCCGGAAATTCAATGCCAGGCGCTATTGGTTCATTCTCTCGAATGCTGACGCGAGAGCCGAGCGAGTTCTTGATAGCGCGAGTGGCATCTTCCTTGAAGGTGCTTGCGGCGCGTTCTGGCGTGAGCAGGATCAAATCTTGCAACCGCAGCAACAAAGCCACAAATCGCAGTGATGCCTGCGGCACTACGTCAACTGTTAAGGGCATCGTTGTCAGCTCGCCAGTATCTTGATTGTAACGAGCCCCATACTCGGACAGCATGGCGTCGAATGCGTCCGCGCGCGTTTGACTATCAAGATCGGCGCCAGCAGCTTCAATTAGCGCTACCGTGTTTCCGTCATCCTCCAGGCGATAGCGTCCCGCTCCATCGGGGCCAACGAGATAAAATCCGAGCGGATCGCCATCGCTAAGATGGAACGCCGTACTAACGGCAAGCCCAACCGGCACGTCACGAATGGCGAGTTCATTGCAGAAGGCTTTGCAGAGTTCGTCTTTCATACCAGTGACTCTTCAGTTTTGTGCAAGCGAAAGAACTCCGCTGCAACGGCCAGCGCTTTGTGCTCGTCCGCGATGTCAAAATTTTGATTCTCACGACGGTTGGGCCGTCGCGCCAATGGCATCCGTCTCTGCCAAGGCCCGCGCATCATTCCCATTGGAACGGCATGGGCATCACCACATGCGGCAAGGACGTGCCAACCAGGATGCGTGCCATGAAACTCATACGACGCAAGAACGCTCATGTCGCGCTCATGGTCGATTGCAAGAGTCGCGCGATATTGCTCCTTGCCAGAATTAAAGGCAACGAGCAGCCGAAACTCTGCCCCAAGAGATTGAAAACGGATTAAACGCCAGACGTAAGCCCCGCCCAATCTGAGGGACCGGCTGCGGCGCTTTGACAACGGGAAGATGCTGGCTGGCATCCTGCCCGTCAGCCACTTCCCCCAGTCCGTGACGGTCTTATTCGCCCGGCGGATGTCCTGTGGCCTGATCACCTATCGAAGGTAGCACGATAGCCTGGTGCTTTGCTAGGGTGAACATCCCCCCCCCCCAACTCATGCTATCCTTCAAGGATGCCGGACTTCCTCGAAGAACAGGCCAAGCGTCTCTACAACCGCTGACGAAGCTACCGTGGCTTAGCCAACAGCGCCAATATCCCCAACGGCACGACGCCGAGACACCAGACAAGCAGCATTGAGAAGAACGATGCGCCGATCATCTCGTCTGTGACCATGTAGCCCTGCCTTTGGCGCGCTGCCTGAATGGCAATGTCCTGAAACCCGGCAATCCAAACATAGCCGGTCCATAGGATCACCAGCGTCACGAGCAGATAGAAGCTGAACCTTCTCATGGGATGAGTTTTTCACATCAGAGGGGAATGATGCAAATGCCTCTGACAATCGCGTGTGTCTTGCGAAGTGGCGGCCGCTATTCGCCGATTTGGGTCCGGCGTCTCAAGGCAATGGTGGCGAAGAATCTGAGTTTGCCACACGAGTTCGTCTGCCTCACCGACATGAACGTGGATGGTGTTGACACTATTCTGCTGCGGAAATGCTGGCCGAAATGGTGGTCGAAGATTGAGCTGTGGAGCGGGGTGCTCTCAAATCAGCGGCGCGCCTCCTAAATCTGCCTCGACGCTGTGCTCCCGCGGCGACGGCCACCAAAAAGGTGAGGGAGAGAGCCCGGAACCGAGGAACTCATGGACTGTTTTCGAGAACTCGGGCGGCGACCGCCCTCGCGACCCGGCTGACCATCCCGGCCGGGTTTTCATTTCGAACTTGTCTCCTCTGCGGCGCCACCCGCCTCGCCAGCCATGCAAGCCCCTCGGCAATGACGACGAGCCGAGCGGCGAGCTAAATGGACTGGAAATCCTAAATCCCGAGATTCAGCTTTCACCGAAAAATTTCCCGAGGGGGCTTGCGAGGTTCGTCACCGCGCGGGCGACCCTCCCCCCGGGGGGTGGGTATGGGGGCCAGGGGGGTGGAATCCGGCGCCGCGATTGTCACCGACTGCCTACAGAAGGCAGTAGCGCTGCAACGAAACTGCGGACTTGACGCAGGAATAATTGCACGCTTGGCCCGAAACGTCCGCAGAGATAGGAGCGGGTCGCTCCGCGCGGGCGTTGGATTTGTAGAGGAGAGAATATCACCGAAACCTACAAAATCGTAATAATATCAATGGTTTATGCTTAGCAGGCGCGGTGTCCTGTGTTAGAGTGGCTCCTCTGTTCGATCATTCAAGGGGGCAAAACATGATCTCGATTGAAAATCTCAGCGAACGCCGAGCCGCCAGGAGTAAACGCATAAGAGTAGGCTCAACGGACCTTGCGGCCGTGATTGTCGATTTATCGGAGCACCGCCGGTGGCGTGCCGGCCAATTGCTCGAACTATCTAATGAGCACGGTCGAAAGGGCGGCTTCGATGTGTCCGACGAGGGCGGGGGTCAGTGCCTAGTTGACGCTTGCATTCCTGCAGCGATGGCAACGGAATGGCAAAGGCTCACTCATCTTTATGGCGTCCCAGGCGGCAGCTTCGAAATGCACGGAGACCCGGGCGACACCATGCGCCTATTAGAGGCCGTGGTTCCCGCCTGGATGGCTAGTAAATTTGAGCAGCAATTCGCCGCCTACAAAGCCGCTTAGACTTCTTCGATAGCGCCGCGCTCGATCTCCTGGGCACTCAACTTTCGGCCGAGCGCGGCTTCGATGTAGGGCAGCAACTTGGAGAGCTCCGTAGGAGGATCCCTCAGAAGGAAATTTGTCACGAGGAGCTTGCCTTCGACTGGGTCCCCAATCTCTCTGCAGGTAGAAAGGAACATGCCGGCGACGCCCCACTTGTAGGTTTCCTCTATGGGAGCCTCTCGAGCGGGCGGGGGCAAGCCAAAGAGCTCCTCGCAATACCTCGCCCACTGAGCCGCGTTCATTTGGTGAGGTAGTATGTCCTCGTCGATCATGCCACGGCGCCTTCCTGGGGCGCATCTGATGGCGTCGGCTTTTTCGGAAGCCTACCCAGCGCTTCGAGCACGGCCAGGTAGTCGACGACATTGCTACTCACGTCGGCGCGGGCCTCGATCAATTCCTTTGCCGTGCCCACGAGGCCGGCGTGCTCCATGAGCGAGCGCGCGGCCGACACGCGAGCGGCCGCCGGCGCCTTCTCATTCGTTGCAATCCGGATCATCGCGTTGAGGCCGATCGCTCCCGAGCGGCTCCGCAGCTTCATCAACGTCTTTAGGATGGCGCATTCGACGTGGGGCAGCGCGAGCGTGTTCCGCCCGATGTCGGCAGCGGAGGCCGCGCTATAGCCGGCGGCTTCGGCAGCAGCCACGTGATCTCCGCCGTTCATGGCGTACTCGGCAGCGAATCGCTCCTGCTTCTCTGTCATTGGTGCCGGCATCGCTCACAACCCTGGGAACGCTCGAAATCAGGGTCGAATTATGCTGGTTTTATGCTGCAAGCGCAACAGTGCCTCCTGGGTCCCGTGGAAAGGACCCAGAAAGCACCGATTTCGCGCCGTTTAAATGGCGCGCCTGGCAGGGCTCGAACCTGCAACCCCCAGATTCGAAGTCTGGTGCTCTATCCGTTGAGCTACAGGCGCTGACCGCACTCAGTCGCGATTAGCAATAGTCCCAATAGCCTTGCGTCATCGCCGGATTGGCCCAGTACCAGCAGAGGTTCGGCGCCGGCGCCACGGCCGAATAGGCGGCCGCGCCGAGAATGGTCCCGAGCGCCACCCCGCCGATCACGGTGCCGTAATAAGCGCGCTTGTTCCAATGCCGATAGGGCCGCACCACGACAACATTCTTGTTGTTCCAGTGCTTGTTCCAGTTCTTGTTCTTGTTCCAGTTCTTGTTGCCGGCGAGGACGATCAAGCCGTCGGTGTCAGCGGCCTTGATGCTGCTGGCGCCAGTCTCGACGCCGGCGGACGCCGACTGAAGAGGCATGGCCAGGCCCAAAGCCAGACCCGACACAACAACTGCTGCCAGATAGGGCAGCCGCCATGATCTTCCAGACTGCGCCGATTCTATTTTCTCATAACCCATGACAGTTCTCCGTTGGGGTGCTGGTGGCATCACAAGTTCACATTCGCGTTCTGCAGTGAGCGTATCTGGTTCGACAAAAGCCTGCGCTCCTCTGCCGAAATTCAGCTACGAAGCCAGGAAAACGACTTTGTGATGGCAAGGTGGCTCAAATTGTGGATGAGCGGTGGAGAGGCGGACTGCGTGACCGGTACAATGCTGCTTTACCTGTCGTGTCAGCTTGCTAGAGTAGAGTCATAGAACCAATGCCGCGGCCGAGCATCCACAGCCTGGGTTAGACGGCTCCGCGGTCTGAAGGGTTGAACATCGTGACTGAGCCGAGCGGCAATGCCCGCGCGGCTGCCATTTCTTCGCCGGACTTGGTCGGGCGGAGAGAGACCGATGACTGCGGGGAAGGCGGCGGTCCGGCGCAGATCATGGCCCGGGCGCGGCTTGATGCGCCGGCTGAGGGCCCATTGGAGGCAGCCCAGGGCAAGAGCGATGCGGAAGCGCGCGCCAGGCGTGGCGCAGCTCCAGTTTACGGGGCACTCGATCTCGGCACCAATAATTGCAGACTGCTCGTTGCCAAGCCGTCACGCCGTGGCTTTGTCGTCATCGACGCCTTCTCTCGCATCATTCGTCTAGGCGAGGGCGTGCTGGGCTCGGGGCGGCTGTCGGAGGTTGCGATGAGCCGCACCGTCGAGGCGCTGAAGATCTGTGCCGACAAGATGCGCCGCCGAAATGTCTCCCGTTCGCGCCTGATCGCCACCGAAGCGTGCCGAATTGCCTCGAACAGCGATGAGTTCATCGAGCGTGCGCGCCGCGCGACCGGCCTTGCCATCGAGATTGTAAGCCGTGAAACCGAAGCCAAGCTTGCCGTCTCCGGATGTGCGTCGTTGATCGATCGCAATTGCGACTTGTCGCTCGTCTTCGACATTGGCGGCGGCAGCTCGGAACTGATCTGGCTCGATCTCAGCCGCCTCGACCGGCCATGGCGCCGCTCTATCTCCGATCGGCTCGAGGTGCAGAGCTGCATCGCGGCGTGGACCTCCTTGCCCATTGGCGTGGTCAATTTGGCCGAGCGTCATGGTGGCCGCGAGGTGACGCGCGCGAGTTACGAGGCCATGGTGGCGGAGGTGATCGGGGCACTTGAGGATTTCGAGGCCGAGCACAAATTCGGCCGGCGCATCCTCAACCGATGCACTCAATTCCTCGGCACCTCCGGCACGGTGACCACCATCGCCGGAATTCATCTCGCTTTGCCGGCCTATGAGCGCTCCCGCGTCGACGGATGCTGGCTTGGCGTGCGTGATGTACGCAACGTGTCGGACGCCCTGATCGACATGAGCTATGCCGAGCGCGTGGCTCAACCTTGCATCGGCCAGGAGCGCGCCGATCTGGTGCTCGCGGGTTGCGCCATTCTCGAAGCGCTGCTCAGAGTGTGGCCGTGTCAGCGATTACGGGTAGCTGATCGGGGCTTGCGCGAGGGCATCCTTGCCACGCTGATGGCCGAGGACGGCAACAACCGCCGTCCGCCGCGTCACCCCTCCGGGCGCTCGTCTCGCCCGTAGCAAAATTTTGCCGATGCCGGTCGGGTCAGACCTGGGACTCCTGGTCCTGGGGCGTGGACGTGGGAAGGATTGGCGCGGACAGGCTCGTACCGGCAGCTTTGGGCAGGGACACGAAGATCAGGGCCGAGGCGGCCGAGATGGCCGCGACCACGACGAAGGCGGCGGAGAAGTCGTCCGGCTGAACCAGCGCGTCGGGCCGTCCGTGCCGCTGGACCTCCAGCACCAGCGCACCCACCGCAACTCCCGCCGACATCGCTAGCTGTTGCGCCACGGATGCGAAGCTCGTCGCCGCGCTCATCGCTCTTGGTTCAATGTCGGCGTAAGCGAGCGTGTTGATGCTCGTGAATTGCAACGATTTGAAGAAGCCGCCGACAAGCAGCACGGTGAGGATGACGGCGTGCGGCGTCACCGGCGTGAACAGGGCCGTGGAGGCGATGAACAGGCTGCTCAGCACGGCGTTGAGCACGAGCACGGATTTGAACCCAAACCGGCGCAAGATCGGCGCCGCCGTGGTCTTCATGGCGATGGCGCCTGCGGCGCTGGCGAAGGTTAACATCCCGGATTGAAAGGGCGTCAGTCCGAAGCCGAGCTGCAACAGGAGCGGCAGCAGAAACGGCGTGGCGCCGATGCCGACGCGATACATGAAGCCCCCGACCACGCTCGCGTAGAACGTGTCGACCTTGAGCAGGCTTAAATCGATGAGCGGAAAGGCAATGCTGCGCGCGTGGCGGACATAGAGCCAACAGCCGATCGTGCCGGTGACGAGCAGCGCCGCAACCACCTCCGGCGGGAAAAGTCCCTGGCCGATGGTGGTGAAGCCGAAGGCGAGGCCGGCCAGTCCGATCCCCGACAGGACGAAACCTTTGATGTCGAGAGGCGGCAACTCGTCCTCGCGGATATCGCCGATGTAGCGCGTCGCGAGGATGATCCCCACAATGCCCACGGGGATGTTGATCCAAAAGATCCAGTGCCAGGAGGCGAAGGTGGTGATGAAGCCGCCAAGCGGCGGCCCGATCACGGGGCCCATCAGGGCCGGGATGGTGAGCCAGGCGAGCGCCGAGATCAGCTCGGATTTCGGCACGGTACGCAGGATGACGAGCCGGCCCACCGGGACCATCATGGCCCCACCCATGCCTTGGATGATGCGGAACAGGACGAAGTCCCACAGCGAATGGGAGAAGCCGCAGGCGGCGGACCCCAAGGTGAATACGATGATCGCCGCCCTGAAGATGGTGCGCGCGCCGAAACGGTCGGCGGCCCAGCCGCTCAAGGGGATGAATACGGCGAGCGACAGGAGATAGGAGGTGAGCGCAAGCTTGAGCGCGATCGGGTCTTCGCCTAGATCGCGGGCGATCGCCGGCAAAGACGTCGCAATCACCGTTGAGTCCATGGTCTCCATGAACAGGGCGACCGCGACGATGAGGGTGACGAAATAGCGGGGCATGAGTCAGGGGTTAGAGCGTGATAGGGCCGACATGGGGCGACGGGGCCTTTAGGGTCAAGGGCTACGCGGCGATATGGCTGATTAACCAATGGTAAGAGAAACGAAAGGTGGGGGCTCGCCCAAGGGCGGCGGCGGCCGACAACTCTCGGTCAAGCTGCGCACCGCCAAAGGACGGAAGACCGGTTCGACACGCTGGCTCCAGCGCCAGCTCAACGATCCTTACGTCGAGGAAGCGAAGCGGAGAGGCTTGCGCTCGCGTTCGGCATTCAAGCTCACCGAAATGGACGACAAATACCGCTTCCTCAAGCCGGGGATGACCGTGGTCGATTTGGGGGCCGCGCCAGGCGGATGGAGCCAGATCGCGGCCGAGCGGGTGGGGGCGGGCGAGGGGAGCGGCCAGGTGGTCGCCGTCGATCTCCTCGACCTCGAACCGATCGCCAGCGTCGAGATGCTGAGCCTCGATGTCAGCGAGGAGGGGGCCCTGGAGCGGATCGAGGCCGCGCTCAGAAGCGGCCGCGCCGACATCGTGCTCTCCGACATGGCGCCTTCGACCACGGGGCATCGATCCACCGACCATATCCGTGTGGTCGCGCTGGTCGAAGCCGCGCTCGATCTGGCCGAGGAGTTGCTCGCGCCTGGCGGCACGTTCCTCGCCAAGGTGTTTCAAGGTGGGGCGGGGCAGGAGCTGATGGCCAGACTGAAGCAATCCTTTGCCAAGGTGAGCCACGTCAAGCCAAAGGCGAGCCGTCCCGAATCGCCGGAAATCTACGTCCTCGCTACCGGGTTCCGGGGCGGTAAATGAGACAGGGCCCCCGCCGAGGCGGAGGCCCTTCACAAGCTCAGGCAGTTGAGCGGCGGCTAGTAGTAGCCAACGCAGGCATTGTAGCGTGACCACCAATAGGGGCTGCCGGTGGCGAGCGCCTGGCGCTCAAGCCAGTAGCAGTCGCCGCCGCCATAGGCATAGGCGCCGTAAGCCCAATAGGGAGCGCGGTATCCGTACCCGAATCCGTAGCCGTAGGGATAGCGGTGGCGATACCGATAGTCATACCGGTCATGATGGTCGTTGTCGCGATAGGCATATCGACCATGGCCGTCGCGGCCACTACGCGGCCCGGCGTGATCGAAGTCGCGACCGGCATAAGAACGGGCACCACCGGAATTGCGGCCACCATAGTCACGTCCGCCGCTCCGACCGGCGATATCGCGTCCGCCGCGGCCTGGGCCAGCACCAAGATTCGGTCCGCCGCCGCCGCCGGGTCCAGCACGGTTACCGCGGCCTGGGCCAGCGCCAAGATTCGGTCCGCCGCCGCCGCCGGGTCCAGCATGGCTCCCGCCACCACCGTTGAAGTTCGCGCCGCCGCCGCCGCCGCCGCCGCCGTCGCGGACGAGCTCAAGGGCCGGAGCGGGTGTGGCACCGGCGACAGGATTCAAGCCGGCAACCGCAGAGGCTGCGTTGGCGGGACTCGGCGCGACGGGCATGAAAAGCAGGGGGGCCGCTAAGGCGGCCAAAGCCACTATCTGTGTTCGCATTGCAATCTCCTTTTGACTGTGTCGCGCGTTCGGAGATCGCTCTCGCCGGCCGCGCCGCATAACAAGAGAACTGCGTCCCGTGGGCGCTGGTTGCCAGAGGCGGCGTGCAATGATGTCGCAGGGGAGTGCGGGCCGCTCAGGCGCCCTCATATTCGACGTCGTCTTTATAGAGATCGTAGGCTGCGGCATATTCCATCACGCGGGCGATCTCGCCGATCAGCCCCTCGTCATAGCCGGCGCGGCGGAGCAGGTGGAAGCCCATCTCCATGCCCGAGGCGATGCCGCCGGCAGTGATGACGCGCCCGGCGTCGACCACGCGGGCGCGCGAGATGCGGGCCTTCGGCGCGATCTCGGCCAGCCGGTCGATCGGGACCTTGCCCGCGCCCGACGCTTCCACCCGGTCCGGTTCCTTGCGGTTGGTGGCGGGCTTGCCGTCGAGCAGCCCCATGACGCCATAGATCCAGGAGCCGGTACAGACGCTGGTGAGCAGCGTCTTCTCCGGCAGATCGCGAATGAAATCCTGAAGGCGCCCGTTGTGCATCTCCTGGCGCGTGCCGAAGCCCCCGGGGATGAGAAAGGCGTCCATGTCCGGGCGGTCCTGGAAGCTGTAGTTCGGCAACACGGTGAAGCCGGCTTGGGTCTGAACCGGGCGCATGGCGTCGGCGACGAGAAAGGCATCGAGCTCGGGGTCGAATCTCCGCGCCACCGAGAACACGCCATAAGGCGCCGCATAGTCGACAATCTCGGCGTCCTTGAACACATAGATGCCGAGGCGGAAACCCGGGTGCTTTGGATAAATGCGGTGCGTTCTCATTCGGCTGCTCCGGAGTTAGGAATTGGCGGCGCGCAGCTCCGCATTCTCGAGCTCGAGCGCTTCGATGCGGGCCTTCAGCGTATCGATGACGGCGGCCACGTCCTCGGAAAATAGCATTTGCGGGATGTGCTGCGGGCAGTTCGTGTCCCAGGCGCTCAACGTGAACAGGATCGCCGCCTCGGCTCGGGCTCTGTAGCCTTTGGGCAGCAACGTCGCAATCAGCTCCGGGTCGTCTTCGACCACGCGTGCGTTTCCCCAGAGCTTCACCCGGTGACGGTTCGTATAGTCCATGATGAAGATCATGGCGCGCGGGTTCTCCGCCAGATTTCCCGTGGTGATGTATTGCCGGTTGCCGCTGAAGTCGGCGAAGGCGAGCGTGTTCTCGTCCAAGACGCGCAGGAACCCTGGAGGTCCGCCACGATGTTGGATGTAGGGCTGCGCCTCCTTGCTCGCCGTCGCCAGATAAAGCGACCGCACCCCAGCAATGAGCCCGGCGAGCTTGGGCGTCACTACTGTCGGCCAGCCGCCCTTGGCTTCGAGACCGGCATAGCCGCGGCGCGAGCCACGGCTTTCCTGGACGGTCTTGACCGAGGGCGTAAACGCGATTTCGGTGGAGGAAGCAGGCATCGGCCGACCGCGTCACACTCCCGGCATCGGGATGAAGCCAGGAAGCGCCTTGATGCGTCCGATCCAGGCCTGAACCGCGGGACAGGGTGCGAGCGACAGGCCGCCTTCATGCGCGAGGGCGACGTAGGGCATGCAGGCGACATCGGCGATGGTCGGCCGGTCGAGGACGAGCCAATCGTTGGCGTCAAGACGCGCTTCCATGAGATCGAGGATGCGCGCGGCCTTTTCCCGCGCGAGGCCGATGTCGAGCTTGTAGCCGAACTTGTCGTGGAGGCGAGCGTCGGCGGGCCCGCGCGCGATCTCGTTCTCGGCGACCATGAGCCATTCGACCACATTCGCCAGGCTCGCCGCGGCCGTCGGCAGCCAGTCCTCGCCGCCATGCTTCCGCGCGAGATAAACCAGGATGGCCTGCGAGTCGCGGAGGACCACATCCCCATCCTCGAGAATCGGGACCTGGCCGAAGGGGTTAAGGTCGATAAGGGGGCTCTTCTTGTGGGCGCCACCCAGAAGATCGACGGTGGTCGCGTCGATTGTCAGTCCCAGCAGCGAACAGAGCAGACGGACCTTGTAGCAATTCCCCGACAGCTCGAAGTCGTAAAGTTTCATCTTGGCCATCAGGCTCTCCCATTGTCTGCGTCCTGGAGGCCCTTGATGCCTTATTCCGTTTTCAAATAGTATCCTCTAAGTTTGCAACTCATAATTCCGAAAAATGGAATAATCTCATGGACCGGCTTGCCGCCACCAAGGTCTTCGTCGCGGTCGTTGATGCGGGCAGCCTGTCGGCCGCGGCGCGACATCTCGGCATGCCGCTGACCACGGTCAGCCGCCATTTGGCGGCGCTCGAGGACCAAGTCGGCGTGCGCCTCGTCACGCGCACCACGCGGCAGTTGGCGCTGACCGAAGCCGGGCGTCTCTATCTCGACTCCAGCCGCCGCATTCTCGCCGAGTTCGAGGCCGTCGAGCTGCGCCTCGCCGGCGAGCAGGCCGTGCCGCAGGGGGAGCTGGCGCTGACCGCGCCGGTGCTGTTCGGAAGGCTGCACGTGCTCCCCATCGTCACCGAGTTTCTCGGCGCCTTTCCGCGTGTCACCGCGCGCATGCTGCTGCTCGATCGCGTCGTCGACCTGATCGAGGAGGGGCTCGACATCGGAATCCGCATCGGCAATCTGCCGGATTCATCGATGCGAGCGGTCAGGGTCGGTGCCATCCGTTTCGTCGCCTGCGCCAGCCCGTCCTATCTGGCCGAGCGCGGGACCCCGGCGACGCCCAGCGAGCTCGACGGCCATGACTGCATCAGCTTCAGCGCGCTCGCCCATGCCGAGCATTGGAGTTTTGCCGGGCCCAAGCCTTGCCGCGTCACGGCCGCGCCGCGTCTTGTCGTCAACAGCGCCGATGCGGCCATCGAGGCAGCCAAAGCCGGCCTTGGCATCACCCGGGTGCTATCCTATCAGGCCGCGGCGAGCCTCGACGATGGCTCGTTGCGCCTGGTTCTGGAGGCGTTCGAGCCTGGCCCTATCCCCGTCAGCCTGTTGCACCGCGAGGACCGGCTGCCTCAGGCCAAGGTCCAGGGCTTTCTCGCCTTCGCCGCGCCCCGGCTCCGCGCGCGGTTGAGGGCGCAAAGAAGCGCCCCTTCGACATGATGACGGCTGCCGCGCGCGCTTCCCAAAGGCGGGGCAAGCTGCTAAAGGAAGCCGCCAACCGGCTGGATAGAAAAACAAGCTCCCGCCCGTCGATGAGGTTGGCCGATGCCCCAGGGGCAGTCTCAAGACAAGACCAAATTCTCCAATAATGCCGAGGTCGGGCTGACTTTCGACGACGTTCTCATCAGGCCCGCCGCCTCGGATGTGATGCCGAGCGCGGTCGATATCGGCTCGCGCGTGACCCGGACCATCCAAGTCCACATCCCGATTCTGTCCTCGGCCATGGATACGGTCACCGAAGCCAATCTGGCCATCGCCATGGCGCAGGCCGGGGGAATTGGCGTCGTTCACCGCAACCTCCCGCCCGACGCCCAAGCAGCGCAGGTGGCGCAAGTGAAGAAGTTCGAGTCCGGCATGGTGGTGAACCCGGTGACCACCAGCCCCAATGCGACGCTCGCCGACGCCTTGAAGCTGATGGTCGATCACCGCATCTCGGGCATTCCCGTGGTCGAGCCCGGCAGGAACGGCGGGCGCGAGGGCAAGCTCGTCGGCATCCTCACCAATCGCGACGTCCGCTTCGCCACCAATCCGAGCCAGCCGATATACGAGCTGATGACCAAAGAGGGGCTCGTCACGGTCAAGGAGAGCGTCGACATGGGGGAAGCCAAGCGCCTCCTCCACACGCACCGGATCGAGAAGCTCCTCGTCGTCGATGACGACTATCACTGCATCGGCCTCATCACGGTGAAGGACATCGAGAAGGCGAGGCTGAACCCCAATGCCTGCAAGGACGAGCAGGGGCGCTTGCGCGTCGCCGCGGCCACGGGCGTGGGCGACGATGGCTTTGCCCGCACGGAAAGGCTGATCGACGCCGGCGCCGATCTGATCGTCGTCGATACCGCGCACGGCCACCAGGCCCGCGTGCTCGAAGCCATCGGCCGGATCAAGCGGCAATCGAACGCGGTTCAGGTCATCGCCGGCAATGTGGCCACGCGCGAGGGCACCATGGCTCTGATCGATGCCGGCGCCGATGCGGTCAAGGTCGGCATCGGCCCAGGCTCGATCTGCACCACCCGGATCGTGGCCGGTGTCGGCGTGCCTCAGCTCACGGCGCTGCTCGAGGCCGTGGAGGTGGCGAAGAAGCACGGCGTGCCGGTGATCTCGGACGGCGGCATCAAATATTCCGGTGACCTGGCCAAGGCGCTCGCCGCCGGCGCCGACTGCGTGATGATCGGATCCCTGCTTGCGGGGACCGATGAGAGTCCGGGCGAGGTTTATCTCTATCAGGGCCGCTCCTATAAATCCTACCGCGGCATGGGCGCTGTCGGCGCCATGGCCAGGGGCTCCGCCGATCGCTATTTCCAGCAGGACATCAAGGACATGCTGAAGCTCGTACCGGAAGGGGTGGAGGGGCAGGTGCCCTATAAGGGGCCGCTGGCGAGCGTGCTGCACCAGCTGACCGGAGGCCTGCGCGCCTCGATGGGCTATACCGGCGCCCGCAACCTTCCCGAATTTGCCGAACGCGCCGAATTCATCCGCATCTCGCCCGCGGCCTTGCGCGAGAGCCACGTGCATGACGTGACCATCACGCGGGAGTCCCCGAACTATCCGCGGGAAGCTTAGAGGCGCTTAGGGCGCGCTCGCCTATTCCACCCCGAGTTTTTTGATCTCATCGATGATGCCCGGCTCGAGCTTCACGGCCAAGGAGATGTCGGCGCTGCCGTCGGTGGCTTTGCCTTTGCGGCTCTTCACCAAGCCACGGCCGACGAGGGCCCAGGCATTGTTGTCTTGCAGCTTGAGGGCCGCGGTGAAGTCGTCCATGGCGTGGTCGAGGTCATTCTTGAGCACATAGATCCAGCCGCGATCGATATAGTTCTTGGCCAGATCTGGCTCCAGCTTGATCGCCTCGCTGTAATCGGCGGAGGCCTTGTCGTAGTCCTTCTTCTGCCGGTAGAGCTCGGCACGCTTGGAATAGCCTGCCGTCGACTTGGGATCGAGCTTGACCTTCTGGTCGAGGTCGCGGATGGCGCTGTCGAGGTCACCCTGATCGCTGGAGATCAGCCCACGCAGCATGTAGAAATCCCCGCGGACCGCGTCGAGGCGAATGGCCTCGTCCACGTCCTTGGTGGCATTGGCGAAGTCTTTGTTGGCCCGATAGGCCGCGGCGCGCATGAAATAGAGGTTGGGCTCTTTGGGGTCGAGGCGCACGGCCTCGTCCATCTCGGCCACCGCGCCGTCGTAATCGCGCGTCGCCGACAAGCCGATAGCCCGGTTGCCGTGAGCGGCGACGATCCGATCGGTGTCGGTGGAGCCGGAGGCGATGAAGGCGCTACAGGCATCCAGCACATCCTGGATGGAGCCGTTGCCGGTAAAGCAGGGATTGTCTTCGGTACTCCCGGCGGTGGTGTGGCCTTGAGGCGTGGCGGGCTCGACCGGCTCTAGAATCGGACCCTTCGCTGCTTCTGCCGGAGCATCGGAGTCCTCGGCGGAAACGGGGATGGCCATGGCCGAGACAAGGGCCAGCGTTCCGACCAGAAGAGCGGCGCGTGACACCAGGGCTGAACGCCTGAACAAATGCATTTATTCCTCCACAGGCTTTGAAAGCTTGTTTTGTCCTCCTTAAAGCCACGCAAGAGACCCGCGTCAACTGAACATCCATTCATGAAGTGAACGCGCCGGAGTAAGGGTATAAGGGCGCCTAAGGCCGCCCAGCGTCGGCCGTTCTTCGTTCGGGCCAATGGGGAGGCTTCCATGTCGATGCAGGCCATGCTGATGCCGGTGTTTGCGCAGGTCGCGCTCACCTTCGTGCTGCTGTTCTGGATGCAAATCCTGCGCTTGCGGGCGGTGCGGCTTGGCCGCGTCCCAGCCCATTCGGTGGCGCTTCGGGAGCCGAACTGGCCTGCCCGGGTGATCCAGATCGCCAACGCCTTCCATAACCAGCTCGAGACGCCGCTCCTCTTCTATGTGCTCATTCTGCTGTCGCTCCTGACCCAAACCGCCGATTCCATCCTCTTCGTCCTCAGCTGGCTGTTCGTCGTGTCTCGCTGGGTACACGCCTATATCCATGTCACCTCGAACCGCATCTCCTACCGCACGCCGGTCTTTCTCGTCGGCGCCATCGGCCTTGCCTTGATGTGGGTCATCGTCGCCGCCCGTCTCACGATCGCATCGAGCGGATGACCCCCGGAGCACGGGCGAGCGCCGCGATCGAGATTCTCGCCGATATCGAGGTGCGCAAGCGCCCGGCGGCCGACGCCTTGAAGGATTGGGGCCTCTCGCACCGTTTTGCCGGTTCGGGCGACCGGGCGGCCATTGGCAATCTCGTCTTCGACGCGCTGCGCGGCCGCGCCTCGTGCGCCTTCGTCATGGGCGACGACAGCCCGCGCGCGGTTGTGCTTTGGACCCTCTCCTCGAGTTGGGGGCTAGGCCCGGACGGCGTGGCCGCTCTTGCCGATGGCGGCCGCTTTGCCCCCGAGCCCCTGTCGCCGGCAGAGCTTGAAGGGCTCAAGCGCGAGACGATGCCGGACGCGCCGGCTTACGTCCGGGGCGACTATCCCGAATGGCTCGCGCCCCTGTTCGAGCGTGCTTTCGGCGACGGCGCGGCGGAGGAGGGGGCGGCGCTGGCGACAAGGGCGCCGGTCGATCTCAGGGTGAACAGTCTGAAGACCACGCGGGAGAAAGTTCTGAACGGGCTTCGCCGGTTCGAAGCCGAGCCCACGCTTTATGCGCCGCTTGGCGTCCGCATCGCCGCGGGCGCAGGGCCTAGCCGCAGCCCCCATGTCGAGGCGGAGCCGGGCCACGGCAAAGGGTGGTACGAGGTGCAGGATCTGGGGTCCCAGCTCGCGACCCTGCTCGCCGGGGCCAAGCCGAAAGAGCAAATTCTCGACCTCTGCGCCGGCGCCGGCGGCAAGACCTTGGGGCTCGCCGCCGCCATGGAGAATACGGGTCAGCTTTATGCCTATGATTGGGATCGGATGCGGCTCCGCCCGATCTTCGAGCGCTTGAAGCGGGCCGGCGCCCGCAATGTCCAGGTGCTCCAGGCCGGAGATGCGGAGGCGCTGGCGCAGCTCGAGGGCAAGATGGACCGCGTCATCGTCGATGCGCCTTGCACCGGCTCGGGCGTCTGGCGGCGGCGGCCTGACGCCAAATGGCGGCTGGCGCCACAGATGCTCGAGGCGAGGCTGGCCGAGCAGCGCGCCGTCCTCCACGAGGCTGCTCGCCTGGTCAAGCCGGGTGGCCATCTCGCCTATATCACCTGCTCGGTGCTCCCCCCGGAGAACCGGGACCAAATCGAGGCCTTTATCGCGCGCTTTCCCCAGTTCAGCATCGTCTCCTGGCCCAGGGTATGGGATCGGACCCTGGCCGCGCCGGCGCCGCCATCGGCCGACGGCTCGACCGAGACGCTGCTCATGACGCCTCGCGGCTTTGGCAGTGACGGCTTCTATGTCGCAGTGCTTCAGCGGCAATAGAGCGAACCTTCGAGCGGCTTGGACGTTGCCTCCGGACCCGCTGCCTCGAGCGGTCGCGCGTCCCCCGCAAAAAAATTCGGACGCGACCCCAATACCACTTGAAATTGACAAAGGAGTCGCTGAAATGACTCGCGCTTTCGAGGACCGAAGCATTGGCGATTGGCGCCGATCACCGTCCATGAAAGTCGGAGGGGACCCAGTCCTATGAATTTGCTTCCAGGCGAGCCTGAAGAGCCGCCCAGTTGCCCCACGGCAGCAACAACACTCCTCACCAAACCACATCTTCGCATCGCCTCATCCTCGCCCGTCACGGCTCAAAGCCTCGGCGCGTTGACCGCACGGCTGGAGCGCTTCCCGGTCGGACCGCAGACCCGCGCCTTCCGCAAGCGCTACTTCCCAGAGGTTGAGCCAGGGGAATGGAACGATTGGCGCTGGCAGGCGCGGCGCCGCATCCGCACTCTGGCCGAACTTGAGCGCATCTTCGTGTTGTCGGATGACGAGCGCGACGCGGTCGTGCGTCACCAGGGTTCGCTGCCGCTCGGCATCACGCCTTATTATGCCAGCCTGATGAGCCGTGAGGATTCGTTCGAGCCGCTCCGGCGCACGCATATCCCGGTGGGCACCGAATATCTGAAGGCGCCGGGCGAGGCGGACGATCCGCTGGGCGAGGACGGCCATACGGCTGCGCCCGGCCTGGTGCATCGTTACCCGGACCGCGTGCTGTTCCTGGCCACGGGCTTCTGCTCGACCTATTGCCGCTATTGCACCCGCTCGCGCATGGTGGGCGAGCCCGGCGGCGACTATTCCTTCAGCCGCCCGCAATGGGAGGAAGCGCTCGACTATATCGCCGCCCATCCTGAAATCCGGGACGTGCTGATATCCGGCGGCGACCCGCTCACGCTTTCGGACGAACGACTCGACTATCTGCTCGGGCGCTTGCGCGCCATCCGCCACGTGGAGTTCGTGCGGCTCGGCACCAAGGTGCCGGTGGTGCTGCCGCAGCGGATCACCCGCTCCTTGACCAGGGTCTTGAAGAAGCATCATCCGCTGTGGATGAGCTTGCACTTCAGCCATCCGACCGAGCTGACGCCCGAGGTCACGGAGGCTTGCACCAGGCTCGCCGATGCCGGCATCCCGCTCGGGAGCCAGACCGTGCTGCTCAAGGACATCAACGACAACGTCGACACGATGAAGAGCCTCTATCACGGGCTCCTGATGCGGCGGGTGCGGCCCTATTATCTCTACCAATGCGACCCAATCACGGGGTCGTCGCATTTCCGCACATCCGTCGATAAGGGACTTGAGATCATGCAGGGCCTGCGCGGCCATACCACGGGCTACGCCGTGCCGACCTATGTCATCGACGCGCCAGGCGGCGGCGGCAAGATCCCGCTGCTGCCTGACTCGGTGCAAGGCCGTGACGGCGACGACCTGATCTTGCGCAATTTCGAGGGCAAGACCTATCGCTACACCGATCCCGGCGGGACGGTGGGCACCGATCGGACGCCGTCCGGCGAAAGCCTCTGATGCGCATCGCCCTCGTTTACGATCTGCGCGACGACTATCGGGCGCTCGGCTTCTCCGAGGAGGAGATCGCCGAGTTCGATAATGTCGACACCATCGACCAGCTCGCCGGCGCGTTGCAGCTGCTCGGCTGCCAGGTCATTCGCGTCGGCCGTGGGCAAGCGCTCGCGGCGCGGCTGGTCGAGGGGGAGCGCTTTGACCTCGTGTTCTCCATCGCCGAAGGGGTGAAGGGCCGGTCGCGCGAGGCGCAGGTGCCGGCGCTGTGCGAGCTGTTCGACCAGCCCTATCTGTTCTCGGACCCGCTCAGCTCGGCCGCGTGCCATGACAAGGCCGTGGCCAAGCGTCTTGTCCGCGATGCCGGCGTGCCGACGACCGCCTTCGCGGTGGCACATGCGGATGCGGGGGAGCTGCGCGGCTGGGGTCGATACCCAGCCTTCGTCAAGCCGTTGGCCGAAGGCACCGGCAAGGGCTGCGAGGCGGCTTCGCTCGTGCACGATGCGCAGGAGCTTGCAGGCGCCGCGACCAAGCTTCTGGCCCGCTACGGTCAGCCGGTGCTGGTCGAGACCTATCTTCCGGGGCGTGAGTTCACCGTTGGCATCGTCGGCAATGGCGGCGACGCGAGCGTGATCGGGGTGTGCGAGATCCGGTTGAAGGAGCATGCCGAAGCCAATGTCTATTCGCTCCACAACAAGGAGCTGTGCGAGGACCTCGTCATCTACAGCCGCGCCGACGATGCCGAAGCGCGACTTGCCGGCGAGCGGGCGCTCTCCGCTTACCACGCGCTCGAGTGCCGCGATGCGGCCCGCATCGACTTCAGGTCTGATGACTCAGGCGAGCCCTATTTCCTCGAAGCCAATCCGCTGGCCGGGCTTCACCCGCACCATTCCGATCTTCCCATTCTAGCCGCGCAGAACGGCATGGCCTTCGTCGAGCTGATCGGCACGATCCTCGATGCGGGGCTGGCGCGCTACGGCCTGGTTCGGCCGGCCATGGAGCCCCGGCGGAGACGCGCCTGATGGCCCTGAAGCCTCATGGCTTCATTCCCGTCGTGCACGCGGCGACCAAGGAACGTCCCGACGAGATCGACACGCTGGTAGCGGCTGAAGCGGTGGCGGGAGCGCTCACCGAGCTTCGCTACGCCACGGACATCGTCGCTGTCGATCTCGATGTGGCGGACTTCCAAGCGCTAAAGCGTCGCGATCCCATGCTCGTCTTCAACCTCGTGGACGCGGTGGGGGGAGATGGCAGGCTCGCGCCCGGCGTCCCCGCGCTGCTCGATGCGGCCGGGCTGCCCTATACCGGTGCCAGTGCCAACGCCTGGCGCGATACGCTCTCCAAATTGGCGACCAAGTCGAAGCTCGCCCGCGACGGCCTGCCGACGCCAGCCTGGTCGGTGGATGGCAGTGGGCTCGATCCGGACCGCCTCGTTATCGTCAAGCCTGTCTGGGAGCATGGCTCGCTCGGCCTCGACGACAGCTCCGTGGTCAAACCTGCCGACGCCGCCCGCATCATCGAAGACCGAACCGCGCGCTTCGACACCGAGCATTACGCCGAAGACTATGTCGAGGGGCGCGAGTTCAATCTGGCGCTGCTTGCAGGCCCTCACGGCGCGCGCGTGCTGCCCATGGCCGAGATCCTGTTCGAAGACTGGGCCGAGGGGCGCCCGCGCATCGTCGGCTATGACGCCAAATGGACGCCTGATAGCGAGGCCTATACCGGCACGCCGCGGCGCTTCGGCGTCGAGCAGAACGAGCCTGCGCTTGCGGCTGGACTGAAGGGCTTCGCGCTCGCCTGTTGGGACCTGTTCGGGCTTGCCGGCTATGCCCGCGTCGATTTCCGCGTCGACGCTGCGGGCCAAGCTTGGGTTCTCGAAGTGAACGTCAATCCCTGTCTCAGCCCCGATGCGGGGTTTGCCGCCGCCGCACGCGACGCCGGACTGTCCTATCCCGAACTGATCGGCCAAATCGTCGACGCCGCGCCGCGAGCCTTGCAAGCCACCGCCTGACATGCTTCGCATCTGACATGTTGCGCATCCGCAAAGTCGCAGACGCGACGACGGCGCCAAACCGCTCGGCCATCGAGGCGGCGCAGAAGATCATGCGCGAGCAGTTCCCTCTGATCCCGGACGCCGACATCGCCAAAATGTCGGACCAGCTCTCCAATCCCTTGAAGCATCGCTTCGTCTCGCGCCTGTTCGTGGCCGAGAATGCGCGGGACCAGACGCTTGGCGTGGCGCTGCTGCTCTACGCGCCCGACATCGGCTTCTCCTATCTGGAGATCATCTCCACCGCGCTTGGGCGTACGGGCAGGGGCATCGGCGCCACGCTCTATGAGCGGGTGCGCGAGGAGGCGCGCGCGCTCGGCACGCAGATCTATTTCGAATGCCTGCCCGACGATCCGGCGCTCAGCCCCAACCCCGAGACCAGGGCGAGCAACGCCAACCGCCTCAAATTTTACGAGCGCTACGGTGCGCGGCCGATCATCAACACCGCCTACGAGACGCCGGTGCAGCCGGGGCAGGTCGATCCGCCTTACCTCGTACTAGATCCGCTCGGCTCGACCGATCTCCCGAGCCGGGACAAAGTCAGGAAGGTCGTGCGCGCCATCCTGGAGCGGAAATACGGGCTGCCCGAAACCTATGTGAAGACGGTGGTGGACTCCTTCAAGGACGACCCGGTCCGGTTACGGGAGCCGCGCTACACCAAGCCCACGGCGGCGCTTAAGGGTGTGGCCAGGGCGAGCACCGAGCCGCACATCGCGCTTCTCGTCAATGACGACCACACCATTCACCATGTGCAGGAGCGCGGTTATGTCGAGGCGCCGGTGCGCATTCGTTCGATCATGGCCGAGCTCACCCCCTCGGGCCTGTTCGAAAGGCTGCCGACGAAGCGGTTCTCCGACCGCCATATCCGCGCCGTGCATGACGGCAGGCTCGTGGATTACATTCGCAAAGCCTGTCTCGTGGCCGGCCCCAAGAAATCGATCTACCCTTACGTGTTTCCCTTGCGGAACCCGGCGCGGGCGCCGAAGGACGAGACCGTGCTCGCCGGCTATTACTGCATCGACACCTTCACCCCGCTCAATCTCAACGCCTATCTCGCCGCGCGCTCGGCCGTCGACTGCGCTCTGACCGCAGCGGAGAAGGTGCTCGAAGGGTCCGATCTCGCTTACGCGCTGGTGCGGCCACCCGGTCATCACGCCGAGACGCGCTCCTTCGGCGGCTTCTGCTATTTCAACAACGCCGCCATCGCCGCGAATTTGCTCTCGCGCTATGGGCGCGTCGCCATCCTCGATATCGACTATCACCATGGCAACGGCCAACAGGAGATCTTTTACGGACGCTCGGACGTGCTGACTGTCTCCATTCATGGCCACCCGAGCTTCGCCTATCCCTATTTCACCGGCTTCCGCGACGAGACTGGAATCGGGCTGGGCGCGGGCTTCAATCTGAACATTCCGCTGCCCGAGCACATCACGCCGGAGCAGCACCGCACCGCCGTGGCGGAGGCCTTGCGGCGCATCAGGCGCTTCAGCCCGGCCTTTCTCGTGCTGTCGCTCGGCTTCGATACGGCGCGCGGCGATCCGACCGGCACATGGTCCAACCGGGCCCGCGACTTCGAGCAGCTCGGGCGCATGGTGGGTGAGCAGGGCTACTCGACCCTGGTGGTGCAGGAAGGCGGCTACCGGGTGCGCACACTCGGCATCAACGCCCGCAATTTCTTCGTCGGCCTCATCGCGGGCCATTCGGCGGCGCGGAAGATCGTGCCGGCGCTTGCGCTCGGCGCGCCGCCGCGGCCGCCGGCGCGCGACCCGCTCGAATGGCGAAGCGCGGTGATGGCCGACGATGTCGGGCGGGTACGCTCGCTCGTCACCTCGACCGGCTTCTTCAATGCCGCCGAGGTCGAGATCGCGGGTGAGCTCGTGACCGAGCGCCTCGCCAAGGGCACGCGCTCCGGCTACCATTTCGTGCTGGCGGAGCGCGGCAGCGGCCTCGTGGCCTATGCCTGCTACGGGCCGATCGAGGGGACGCAAGGCTCGTTCGATCTGTACTGGATTGCGGTTGCGCCTGAGGAGCAGCGCAAGGGCTTGGGCCCCCAAGTCTTCGCCCGCGCCGAGGCCGCCATGCGCAAGGCCGGCGCCAAGCGGATCTATGTCGATACCTCCTCATCCGAGCGCTATGCGCCCACGCGCGGCTTCTACCAGCGCATGGGCTTTGAGGAAGATGCGCGACTGCCGGACTTCTACGGCCCGGGCGACGGCAAGATCATCTACGTGAAGGAGCTGGCTACGGCTCCCTCCCCCTGAAAGGGGGAGGAAAATCGATGATGCAAACTCCCTCCCCCTGCAAGGGGGAGGGCCGGGGTGGGGGTCATGAACAGTTTATGACGTCGCGCTTCAACCGAACCCCAACCATCACCGCTCGGGCCAGAACTCTGCGGCGGCGGATGTCTCCTATCGAGCAGAGGCTGTGGCACGCGGTCCTTGGCGGCCAACTTGGTGTGTCGTTTCGCCGGCAACACCCCATCGGTCCTTATGTCCTGGACTTCTATTGTGCTCCGCTGCGACTGGCGATCGAGCTCGACGGCGACGAGCACGCCGAGCGCAGGCCGCAAGATGCCAGACGCACCGATTTTCTGAACGGCCACGACATTCACGTCATTCGCTTCTCCAATCGCGACGTGGGGGCGAATTTGGACGGCGTGCTGGAGGTCATTGCTTTGGAACTCACGAGGCTTGGGACGGTGACCCCCACCCGGCGCTAAGACGCGCCGACCTGCCCCTTCTAGGGGGAGGGAGAAAAAATGGGCGCGATCTCCCTCCCCCTGCAAGGGGGAGGGTCGGGGTTGGGTCGCTCTAAACGGGGACGGCCTCGATCAGCGTCAGGCCCGAGCTTGTAGATGCGGTGCGCGAGACCGACAGCCCCGCGTGAGCGAGCAGCGCCGCGAATTCCGCGAGGCTGCGCAGGCGGCCGCCGGTGACGACCATCATGTGCAGGTCGAGCATCACCGCCGCATCCTCCGCTGCCGCCTGCTCTGGCAGCAGGCGCTCGATGATCACGAGCCGGGCCTGCGGCTTCATGGCCTCGCGGCAGCTCTCCAGCATGGTGCGGGCGGCGGCATCGTCCCAATGCTGCAGCACGGCCTTCAACAGATAGAGATCGGCCTCGACTGGGACCTCGGCGAGAAGGTCGCCGCCGACCAGGGTCACGCGCTCGGCCACGCCATGCGACCGCAGAAATTTCTTGGCGCCGATCAACGTCTCGGGCAGGTCGAACAGGATGCCGCTGATGCCGGGATGGGCCTGCAGGAGTGCGGCGAGCAGGCCGCCACGGCCGCCGCCCACATCGGCGACCGTCTCGACCCCGGTCAGATCCAGCGCCTCGACGATGGTTCCGGCTTGGGCGAAGGTCTCGCCCGCGAGATAGGCGGCGAAACGGTCGCCGGCATCGAAGTTCTCGTTCCGCCACGCCCATACATCGGTGCCGAAGACGTGCTCGAAGGCGGGCGCGCCGGTCTGCAAGCTGTGCACGAGGTTGGCCCAT
>JBBQKN010000038.1:0-24129 GCA_038326945.1 Hyphomicrobiales bacterium | reverse complement strand
TGTTCGGGGCTGCCCGGCTCGCCATGGTGATGGCGCGCGAACACGCCCTGCCGCAGGTGTTCGCGTTACAAGAACGCAACCGCCCTGTGCCCTATGTCGCGCTGCTGGCGCTGACCGGCCTGTCATCGGCATTTGCGCTGGTCGCGCCGCTGGCGGCGATTTCAGGCTTCGCGAGCGCGACCTTCCTGGTCAGCTTCGCCGCGGTCAATTTCTCGGCGCTGCGGTTGGCCGGGCGCATCGGGCTGTCGCCCGCGATACCGCTTGCGGGCGGCGTCCTTGCCACCGGCAGTCTCGGCCTGCTGCTGTGGCACGATTGGGAGGCGGACCGGCCCAGTCTCTACCTGCTGCTGGCGGTCTACGGCACGGTTGTTGCGATCGAGATCGTGCTCAGCGTATGGCGCGGCCGGCGGTCCCTTGTGCCCGGCCCGGTTTCCTGAGCACAACTGCCCACGAATCTCGCCGAGGAACGCGATGCCCTTCACGCCCTATGTCGCAGATCAAATATGGCTCTGCGCATATCCCGTTCGATTGGCGGGTACAAGGTTCGAAGCACGAATGACGGTGATCCGCCTGGCCTCCGGTCAACTTATGCTGCACTCGCCATGCGACATCACCGCGGCTATCGCCGAAGAGATCTCGGCGCTGGGACCAGTTGCCCACATCGTCGCTCCCGGAAATTTCCACCACATGTACGCAGCCACCGCGCAAGCCGCGTTTCCAAGGGCGAAGACATGGATCTGCCCCGGCGTCGAGAGCAGGAGCCCCGGCCTGAAATATGATGGCCTGCTCGGTGACGTGGCTCCAGCCGACTGGGTCGGTGAAATCGACCAGGTGCTCGTGCAAGGCACGCGCATCATGCGCGAGGTCGCTATGTTTCACCGCGCCAGCCGCACGTTGATCCTTGTTGACCTCATCGAGAACTTCACCGACGCGACGCCCCATACCGGAGGGGCATTGAAGTTCTGGTTCAAGTATGTGTTTCGGATGTGGAACAATCCACGGCCCGCGCCGGAATACCGGATGGGCTGGAGCGACCGTCAGGCAGCGGCGAAATCGCTTCGGCGCATCCTGGCGTGGGACTTTCAGCAGATCGTGTTGTCGCACGGCAATCTAATCGGTCGCAACGCTCGTGAGGTTGCGGCTGCGGCTTGGACCGGAATACTCGAACGGCGATAGCATGTAGACGCGGCAGACCGCTGAAATATTGCGAGTCCGAATCTGGGCCTACCGATTTTTGCCGCAAGTGAACAAAGGTGGACCCCAAAAAGAAACCCGACAGTCGCCGGCCGGGTCTCTATCAGCGGAATTGAGCGCTGATTGCCGGCGAACTTGGGCACTGTTCACCAACTAGGATTCAACCATCAAAGCTAGTTTGTGTCTGTTTGTTGCCTTTCACTTCTTTCCCTTTTTGGGGTCGCGCTGCCCGACAACGGCTCCGACAGCCGAGCTTAACCGTCGCCGATGATAAAGCGGCACCATTTCATCTCCGAATGGCGAGACCTAATCTCTTCCGCTCCGGCTATCCGCTAACAGCCTCGTCTTTTGCCGGAGCGTCACGATCCGACCAGGCCGGCGCTTAACCGCTTCATCGAACGCAGCCCTGGCAACCCGGTAATTACCCGTGAGGGCGATCAGTTCCTCGACGTGCGAGTCTGCGTCATCCCAAAGTTCAACGGAATATGGAAGGTCGAAGGGGCGCCCAGTAACCATTTTATCAATGGAGAACAAACAACGAACCTGGTCAAGTGTTGCGAAAGAATCACAAGTAGACTGGCGCACTGTTGTGCAACCTGTCATAGTTCGCCGCAATTGGGGGGCGCGGTCATGCGGGGGCGGCTTTTCGTTTCATGCGTGCTGGTTTCCAGCACTTTGTTCATGAGCTGTGCGAAAAAGTCGGAGAGCGTTGCCGCGTCATACGTTTCTCCATTGGCGTATGAGCAATACTCGTGTCGCCAGCTGGCCGAAGAAGCTGGTCGTGTTTCTCAGCGAGCCGGCGAACTTTCCGGCGTCCAAGATCGCAAGCGCACCGGAGACATCGTCGCGACAACTGCGGCTGTAATTGTGTTTTGGCCTGCGGCATTTCTTGTGACCGGCGACGACGCACAGACTGCCGAACTTGCGAGACTCAAAGGAGAGTTTGAGGCGATTCAGAAAGTTTCCGTTCAGAAGGCCTGCTCTACCCGATTTGAGTCCGCCCGGCGCTGATCGGCCTTTAAACTTTCATTCTTCCTGCCGGTCTCCCCGACCTGATTCATGGAAGCGTCTTCCTGGGACCCGTTACCGGCCGTTCTCCAGCAAAACATCCAAGTACGCAAGCTCATGCGCTCAACTCACATAGAAGTCGCGACCCCGGGCGCCCACAGACAGCCCAACGAGTTTGGGTGAATCGAAATCTGTTGGCGAACTTGAACCTGTTCGTTGAAATCGCTCACACTTTACCGAAGAACCTTGCGATCAATTCGGGAATCCCCTCCTCGAGGCTAGCGTCATAGGCGTCGTAGCGTTCCACGTGCCGATTGTAGGTGCTCCAACGCATCCATTTGGGCTTCGGGGGTAAATCCCATTCATCGGGATCGAGGTCTCGGATGAGGCGGGACTTTATTTTCTCTTGGCCGCGATGGGCTCGGTTGTCGCGATCAAGCAGTTGTGAGGCATAGGTGACTTGTCTGTCCCAGGCCTGTCGGCTGCGAAAATGGGTTGCGCCAGGAGGCCTCCAGAGCACCGAGGCGTCACGGTTCAGAGTGGGACAGACAAAGTACCATTGCCGTCCTCCAAAATGACGGGGCCGTGGCACGAGGGTGAGTTTCTGCTCGACGTTCCCGATCTGAATGCGGAACCAGCCCTCATGTTCGCCCTCCATGCTCGCACTGATCACTCCTTTACCAATTTCGCCCCAATAGCTACTGACCCAACGAATGAAGTGAGGACCGACCCTCGCGCCGGGCTGAACGAAGCCCCTCCGCCTCAACCTGTTTAGATCGAGCTTAAGCCCGTCTTCCAAGCATGCGCGATGTCTGGGCCTAGCCATCGCTGATGAGCACCCTCATGACAGCCAACTTCTCTCGTTCGCGCGTATTGCACGGGAAAGTAATCATCATAACGAGCCGGTTCTGGCGCGTGAGTACGTTAGAAAACGAACTTTGGTCGATTTTTTCGGGGCCGATTTTTTAGCCTTTCGCATTTCTGTTCCTCCAAGCTTCCGCAGCCCTCGCCCTCAAAACATCCGTCGCCTGTTTGAATGCATCATGTGGCACTGGGTCCGCGTCATTAGCTCTCGAACCCCGTTCGTTCTCTCTCTCACCCTTCGCAGTCTCAGCGTCTGTCCTCAGCTTAGCCACACCTCTTCCCTGGTGGCCCTGCCGACTCTCAGCGCACACCGATGGCACTGGGTAAACGTCAGTCTCAGTAAGTATTGTGGAGCGCTGACCCAGTGCCACTTTTGACGTTGACTTAGTGCAAGGCGCCGCCGACCCAGTGCCATTCCTTCGGAACCACGTTCTACGACTGACATTTGAGGCCTCCCAAGGTTTGGGTTTTCGCGCCTCTTCGAGATAAGCCGCTCGCGTCTTGATGCCTTTGGCGCTACGTTGTCGAGCATCCCGCTCGCGCTTCCGTCTCTTGCGCCGCTCCGCCAAGTCCTCGTCCGTCACGTCTGCCGGCAGCACCGTGCGGATATTGAGCCGCTTGCGCTCGGCGTCGGTGAGGTTCATTCGCTCACCAAGTTCTCTTGCCGTTGGTGTCCGCTCATAAATCGCTAAACGCCCAACGTGCTCGACCAGGAGCGCCGATTCGTCCTTGGACATCCACGGAGCCCAAACCTCGATAACGTTCGTTATTTTTTTGGCTGTGGCCGACGGCGCGAGGGACATGTTGCAGACAAGCTCGAAGAGATCGCCGCGCCCGGACTCGTCGTCTGGGAGCACATGGCCCCATCGGTGCCTGAAAAGCTTTCTCAAATCTCCGTAACGCAATCGCCTCAGAATTTCCCATCGGCCAAGGTCTCCAGGCTTGCGCCTAGGCACGGCTCTTGCTACATGCTGCATTGTCAATCCTTGCTAACGAATCCCTTATCGAGTCGCGCGGCGCCAACCGTGCGGCTCTTTTTGTTCCGCCCGCCTGTGGGCGCTCTACGCGGCTCTGTCCCCCCAGCAAATACCGACCGTGGCCGTAGGCGGCATCCTTCGCGCGCGTCCGGTTCGCCGCGGCGCTGGTCCAGCCGTCGGGATATTGAATGCGGAATAGATGCGGATAGGTGGCATCGGCCACTAGGGTCAGAACGGGCGTCTTGCGCCGGCCGTGGTGAAGGGCCAAGCCCTTCCAGGCGAAGTCCTGCCTATCGAACATTACGCAGCCCCAGTCGAGGCGGCGTTTGCATTTTCAGGCGGTGGCTTTTCAGTTGGAAATTTTCGTGTAGCCTCTTGATATTCCACGACCCTTTTCTCCTTTGGTTGGGAGAAAAGTGCTTATGAATCAACGAAGCCGGGCGAACTCTGACTCCGTCAGTCTAGGTTCGAATCCTAGTCCCCCAGCCACCCTTCAGGCTGCCAGCTTCATCTCATCCGTGACGGTCCTCGACTTTCCGAGGCAGCCCGAGCGCGCTTTCCCGAACTAATCGCGGATGTGCGCTAGTGGCGCGTCACAATTGTGCACTGCACAGGCTGGGGCGCCCGCACGCTTTGTTCATCTCCATTCGATCGCGCGGACAGCGGGCCGGTAATCTGCGCCTGCCTCAGCGTCGGACGGGTCGGATCTCATCACAGCGGCGGCCGCGTCGGTGGAGGCCGTTGGGCACCATCTCAAAGCCGGCACGAATTGTGGCTCGTGCCAGCCCGAAATCAAGAAGCTGCCTCAAGCACCGCAACGCCGGTGCTTGAGGCAGCGCCGAGTTGGTGGCAAGACTAGATAAAAGAACACCCGGGGGACGAATATCGTGCGCTGGAAGCCGAGACTGATCGGAGGGGCGATCTTGTGCGGGATCGCCGCGTTCACAAGCGCGGGCCCGCCCTCCGCCAAGGCGGCGGATTTCGGCCGAGACTGCTGCGCGGATGCGGAGGAGCGGGTCGCCGAGCTTGAGGCAACGACCGCACGCAAAGGCACCCGCCAAGTCTCGATTACGATTTCCGGCTACATCACCAAACAAATCATGGCTTGGGACGATGGGGTGGAGAGCAACGTCTATGTCAGCGACATCGGGCCGACGCAGGCGTCGAATTTCAGGATTTCGGGAAATGCGAAAATCTCGGCCGACTGGACCGCCGGATTTCTCATCCGCATCCAGGACCTCAACAATAACCCCATGGGCCTCAACCAGTTCAACGACAACGCCAATCTCGGCCTCAATACGCAGATGTCGTTTCTATATTTGCAGAGCAAGACTCTCGGCAAAGTGAGCCTCGGCAAGAACGCGCTCGCCTCCAAGAGCGTCGCGATGTTCACCGACCTCTCCGGCACGCAGCTGATCGCCAATTATGTGCTGTTCGACGGCAACGCCTTCTTCTTGCGTCAGGATGAGAATTTGCTGAAGCTCCGCTGGGGCGACTTCGCCTATTGCTATTCGCAGCAGCGGCCCTGGGGTGGCGATTGCGACGGCATCGTCATGGAGGGCGTGCGCTACGACACCCCCACTTTCGGCGGCTTCTCGTTTTCTGCCAGTTATGGCAAGGACGACGACGTCGAAGCCGCGGCCCGCTACCAAGACGATGTCGGCGGGTTCAAACTCGCGCTCGGCGTCGGCTATTCGAGCAACACCGACTCGCAGATTCAGCCGCCGCCGATCTCATTGCAAAAGCACTCGGATTATTTTCAGGCCGGCGGCTACGCGCAGCATCTGGCCACGGGCCTGTTCCTGCACGCCGCCTATGGCAGCGAGGACAACAACGACGAGACGATCTTCTCGGGTCTCACCGAGCCCGACACGCATCATTGGTACTTGAAGGGCGGCATCCGCCGGCAATGGAACGCGCTCGGCCACACCGTGCTCTACGGCGAATATGCCAAATATCTCGACCAGCTCTCGCCCGCCGCGCTCAACGCAGGCGCCACGGGGAGCGAGTTCTCGCGCTGGGGCTTCGGCGCGGCGCAGGAGATCGATTCAGCGGCGATGACGCTGTGGATCAAATACCGGCAGCAGGCGGTGAGCATCGCCGGGCCCGCGCTCGGCGACATCGAGGACTTCCGCTACGTCACCGCCGGCGGGCTGATCAATTTCTAGAGCGGATCGCGACCCCGGCGGCTCAACCCTCAAGACTGGGATTGCGGCGACAAGCTGTGGAAGTCATCTCACCGTCTGGCGCCCCGGGGAACATGGTTGGCAATGGCACAGACCTTTTGCCCGACCGTGCGTGCGCTCTGACGTGGACGCGACCTGCCGCCAACTCGCGGCGACCGGAGTGCTTTGATTTGTTTTATAGATTTTGGCAAAATCGAGCTAAGTGTCTGCGAATAACGGGCGGAGTGTGGATAAATCTGCTCGGCCGCAGGATAGGGTTTTCGTTTGTGAACCCGCCTTGCTAGTCTGCCTAATTTGGGAGCACGATCACATCGTGTGAGGGCTTCGCAGGTGGGGAGCATGGCCCAAGCCACTGCGAAACGGGTCTGGCACCTATCGCGCCGGAACGAGCCGCCGTGCCTCGTCTCCGACCACGAACTGCTCCTGCTCGCCAAGCTTGGACGCCTCCGCGCCGACGACATGCTATGGGGGCCCGACTTCGATGGTTATAAAACCCTCCGCTGCTTGCGGGGTGATGTCCCCAAGCAAATTCGTGTCGAGGCAACGCCGCCTCTACCAGGCGCTGTCGAAACGACCACTCATTACACGATGCCGACCACGACGTTGGGAAGCGCGAAGCAGCGTCTCAACCTGATCGCCGTAGTGGGTTTACTGGTCGCCATGGCTTTGCTCGCAGGGCTCGGTCTTGTGACGTATCGGTTCTTGGCGACGGATCCAGGGACGGCGACGCAAGATGCCGCCGTGACTGAACCCGATCCCGCACCCTCTAAGTCTCAGTCCGCGTCTGCCGATTCCACTTCAACTCCTGTTCAACGTCCCGCTCCTGAGGCGGCGGCCGCCAATGCTGAAAGCCCGTCCGGATCCGCAAGCCACGCAGAGCCGGAGCAACGAGGCGCGCAAGGAGAGGTCCCTGTCCGCACGGTCAAAGTTATCGACATCGGCCCGCCACGAAGGCCGAACGCAAGGGCATCGGTCACCGAGCCTGCCTCGGAGGGCCGATCGGACTCCGTCCCACCACCTATCAAGAGGCCCGCGAGCCCAACTCAGAACCTAAGCACAGCGACAGAAGGGCTGGCGAGTTCGGGCGGGGCTGGACGAAACGCTGAATCACCCATGCAAAGTCCGATGGGATTGGGATCTTTTGATTTTAGCTCAGGGAATTGAATCGCGGCAGACCTAGAAGCTGATTGCCAATCTGATCCGCGGTCGCGAATCCTCGCCCGAAGTACGGCAGTGGGGCGGGATAGAACGACGAGCGAGGCCCAAATCTCGGGCGTGACCAGCCCTCCGCGCCAGGCTAGAGCAGCGGCAGTCTGTAGTTCACGATGGCGCGGAACTGCCTCAGATCGTTGCTTGGCGTGTCTGAATCGGTGAAGTGCTCGTCGACATATTCGACCTCGGCGCGAAGGCCCACCAGCGGTCCGGATCGCGGTTCGAAGGCCAGGCGAAGATCGATCTCGTCGCGGTCCGAAAGAGGCTTCCCGGTTTTCGCCTCGACGGCGTCGATGCCTTTGCCCCAGCCCACGTAAAATTTCAGTCCCCGGAGCCCGATGTCGGAGAAGTCGTAAGAGAGGCTAGCGAGATAGCCATTCTCGCCGGCGCGCTGAAACGACGAGATGATCATGGAGGTATAGGTCGGGCTGGTGCCGAACGGTTTGCTGATGTCGGCATCGCGGCCCACCCAGGACGTCGCCCCGGTCAGCACGAAGTTGCGATAGCTCGCGATCAGCCGCACCGACGCCTGGTAGGTCTCGAACGGCGCCTCCTCCATCAGATCGGCGCCGACGCTCCTCTGATCGATGTCGTTGAGGGAGATGCGAAAGCTAGGCGCGCCGTTGTCGCCGCCGAACGGGAGCGCGTAGTCGATCTCGCCATAGGCCGTGTTCATTACGTCGTTGATCCAGTAATTCACGAGCCCGTAGTTGAGATCCCTGGTGCGATGGCGGATGCCGGTGATGAGCACGCCTTCGTCCTGCTCGACGCCAAGCGCGTCCGACATGGGAACGAAGTCGGCGCTGTTGCGCGGCTTGTATCGCCACAGATAGGACAGGGTGTAGTCGAGGGGCTGTTGGCCGTGGCGCTCGGGCAGCAGCACGAGACCTTCATAGGTGATCGGGATCATCCGCACGTCGTACGGGTTGATGAACGGGGTGCGGACGAGCTCCCGGCCCATGGTCAGCTCTTGCCCGGCAAATTTCAGCCGGGCATTGGCCTGGCCGAGCACGGTGATCTGATCGCCGTCGGGCGTGAGGTTCAAGGTTCCGCCGGCGCCCGGCGGCGCATAGAGCGGCTGGGTGGTATAGAGCGCGGCGCGGAGCTGGAGAAAGCCGGCGAGATAGCCGGATTGGTAGGACAGATGGCCGCCGGTCGTCAGCGCCTTTGGCTGCGACGTCCCGAACACATCCTCGCCGAGCCAATAGGTACGGCTGTAGGCCCAGAACTCCGTGTCGCGAAAGAACGGGTTCAAATTTTGCAGGCCGGGCCGCGCCGCCCGCATTTGCGCTCGGCGCTCATCGTCGACCGGCGCCGGACCTTTGAGATCCTCCCGCGGCTCGATTGGGCTTTCGAAGCCCTCCCCGATCGGGCTGTAGGCTTCGCGCGCCGTGGCGGGAATGGGATAGTCGGCCGGTCCGCCCTGCCCGCCCCCGGCACCATCGCCGCCGCCACTTTGGGCCATCGCGGTTTGGCCCGACACCAAGCCCAGCAAGGCGACGAGAAGCGCGCTACGCAAAGCGGTTAGAAGATTGAACCTGACCACGGTCTCCGCCCCCCAGCGGCAACGAGGCCTATTTCTTCCTTGTTTTATCGGCCATTAGCGCGGTGGTCGCGAATCGAACACGCTCTTGCATCATTCTCCCGCTCCTCGCCCGGCTTTGCTAGTCTCCCGACCGAAATCTTAGGCAACCCAGTAGGCTGTTCCATGCTCAACAATACGCGCCGCCGCGCGCTCGGTCTCCTCTTTGGCGCGGCCGCTGGCATGCGTTTCTTGCCGTCGATCCCAAGCGCCTTCGCCAAAACCGGGGATTGCTTCGCGCTCAAGTCATTCGGCGACTGGAAAGGCGTGGCAACGAATACCCAAGCCGGCGCTAAGATCGGCCAGATCGAGTTTAGCGACCCCGGAACTTGCGACCTCCGCGGGACGATCCAGGTCGCCGCGAGTTTCGATGCGAAGCTCGTTCTCTTCGGCGATCCCAACGGAACGCGCCTGCCAAAGACTTTCCTCATCCAGTCCGACAATCGCCTGGTCGTACGCAACGAGGATGGCATCGCAACCGTGGACGAGCCTTTATGCGGCGTTTGCACCGATATTCGCGACGACAAGGTGACCATCGTCCTGCCGCTGGCCACGGCCCCGCTGTTCCGGTCGAACAACTCCGTGCAGATCGCGGTCAAGCTTGGCGCGACCAAGGAATGCAGCTTCACTGTCAACTGTGAGGATCTCAGAAAAGCCCTGGACTGGGCGACCGAGCGGAAGGACGCCTTGGCCAGCTCCTTTGACGCGCAAGAATGCACGCCCCCCCCGCAAGGCTGCTTCCTCACCTCGGCCTGTTGCGAAATCCTCGGCCTAGACGACGATTGTTTCGAGCTGGCGGCGCTTCGCCACTATCGGGACCATGCCCTGGCCACGATGCCCGGGGGACCGGCGGCAATCGCCACCTACTATCTCGTGGCGCCAATGGTCTTGGAGCGGCTGCCTCGGCAGCACCGCACGCGGCGGCTGCTATCGCTCTATGCGCGTTTCATCCTGCCTTGCGCGGTCGTGGCGCGGCTTGGCTTCAACCGGCTCGCCTATCGTCTCTATGCCAGCATGATGCATGGCCTCGCACGCGAATTTGCGCCGGAAATCGGGCCCCTGGTGCGCCCGCCGGCCCGCCGCAAAGCTTTTGAATCGGGGCCGAAGAGGCGCTAGTCCCCGGAAGGACCAAGGCCCACGCTTCGCCGCAATCAGGCCGAAGTCGCGCCCCAGTCGGGGACTACGCTCTCGGTTAACAATAAGAAGTCTTCCCGCTCCCAAGACGGGGGCTCGCGCCAGACACCAGAATGCCGACAGGGGTTCAGCTGCCGGCCTTCAAGACAGGGGGGCGTCGATCCAATGAATTACCCGTCCACATCCTCGTTGGTTGAGGCCCATGGCGCGCCGCCGATGGCCACGGCTCCTGCGGTAAGAAGGGAACCGTATCATCCCGTCGCGCGTATTGCATATCAGACCGCGACTCTGCCGGTGCTTCGCACTGGTCAGCTTCATCGCGGCAGGGAACGGGCCCGTGGGGAACAGCGAAGATCGGGGGATCGGCGCCAATTTAGGCTGGCGCCGTGTGATCGGGGTCGACGAAGCCCGATCGCAATCGAAGCTTGCAGCCGAGATGGCTGACCTCTTCACCCCACGTTTTGACGGGCGTTCCTTAGCGGAGGACGTCACTCTGCCGCCGGCATGCCAGAAGCGAGTATTGCGCAAAGGTTTTATCTGAGTGGAAGCGCGCCAAGGGGCACTGGCGCGCTTTTTTTATTGGGGGGGAACGGGGCGTGTGACGTCGTGCGGCTTAAGACCGCCCGGCCAGTAAAGGGAGAGTAGATCATGCTCGCTGCCATCACGCCCTGCAAAGCAGAGCCTGGCTCGCGACCGTCGTGTCCACCGCAACCTGGCAGCCGTCCCAAGCTGGCAAGCCTGGCATCGATCCCCGGGGTATATTGGGACACCGACCCACGGCACCGTCTTCCTCCCATCGAGCATGGCCAGGCCGCCAGCGGACACAAGGCCCCGCTCGCGCCCCCTTCTCTCGCGGAAAGGCTGCAAGCCCTGCCGCCAGACTATCAATTGCGCAGCTTTCTCGACGACATCGAGGCGGCCGGCGATGGCCAACGCGCCATCGGCCCTGAATTCGGCGACTGCGAGGCCTTCGCCGCTGGCTTGCCGCTCGAACCGTGCGCCAACGGAAGCGTCCCTCAGGCCCATGTGCAGGCGCTCGTACACGATTTCCGTCGACGTCAACGTTGGGCGAGCATCGTCGTGGCCGGCTGCATCGCGGCCTCGTTCGTCCTGACCGTCGCCGGCCTCGCGACGCTTGCGGGTTTCGCCAAACCCGAGGCGACCGGCGCCCTCCCCGCACCCGACACATCGACACCGACGGACTGGAATGAACCACCCGCAGCGAAAGTGAGGTTCGTTTTCGCCGCGGCGGCGCCCGAAATCGCTGCAAACGACCCCCCGGCGCTTGCTCCAGCCGCCGCCCCAGGCGCGGCGGAGTCCCCGCAACTTGCCGCCCCGCAATTGATCATGATGACATCGAACCGGCCGCTGGCACTCGCTCCCTTATTGTCGCTGCGGCAGGCCCGCTACGTTCTCGTCCGCGGGCTGCCCAAGGAGGCGACCCTGTCCGCCGGTCAGCGCAATCCAAGCGGGGTCTGGCTCGTGAAGGAAAAAGAGGTGTCGCAACTCACCCTGTCGGTGGGGGCGAATGCAAGCGGCGACTACCCCGTTGAAATCTATGCCCTCGGCGCAACCAGCGCGCCGCAGGCGCGGCAGCGTCTCCTCATTCGCGTCGAACAAGCCCTTGGCGCCGCAGCCGTCTCCGATGCGCTCCCGCCCTTAGCCATGGCGAGCACCGCACCGGATGAAGCTGAGGCGGTGGCCGCCGACGCCTCGCTGCTGATGGCTAGGGCGATGCGCTTGCTCGACGATGGCGACATCGCCGCGGCGCGGCGCCTGTTCCTGCGCTTGGCCGATCAGGGTGAGGGCGACGCAGCCTACGAGCTCGCGCGCACCTTTGACACGCAGGCCCTGATGGGGCCTGGCGCCAAGGGTCCGAGCGCGGACCGGGCCAGCGCCGTGACTTGGTATGAACGCGCCTCGAAAAGCGGCAACGTCAAAGCCGCCGAGCGCTTAAAGATCCTCGCTAGTCTCTCAGACTAGCTAGAGGTGGGCCGCAGTCGCTTACCGAGGGACCAAATCGGGGGGATCGGCGGCTGCGGCCCAACGCTCTTAGACGAAGTGACGGCGGCGGAGCTCAGCGAGCACGGAGTCGGTCAGTGCATCGGGGCTCGTATCCCGGGTTTCGAGGGCAAGCTCCGGCTTCTCCGGCACCTCGTAGTCCGAATCGATGCCGGTGAAGTGCGTTATTAACCCGGCGCGAGCCTTGCGATAGAGCCCCTTCGGGTCGCGTGCCTCGCAGACTTCAAGCGGGGTGTCGACGAACACCTCGATGAACTCGCCGTGGGGGAACAGTTCACGCGCCATGCGCCGCTCCGAGCGGAATGGCGAGATGAACGACACCATGACGATCAACCCGGCCTCCACGAACAGCTTCGCCGTTTCGGCCACGCGGCGAATATTCTCCACGCGGTCGACGTCGGTGAAGCCGAGATCCTTGTTGAGGCCGTGGCGGACATTGTCGCCATCGAGCACATAGGTATGGCGGCCGATCGCGTGCAGGCGCTTCTCGAGCATATTGGCAATAGTCGACTTGCCCGAGCCCGACAGCCCGGTAAACCAGAGCACGCACGGCTTCTGGCCCTTGAGCTGGGCCCGCGCGATCTTGTCGATGGATAGCTCCTGCCACTGAATGTTGGTAGCGCGCCTTAGACCGAACTCGATCATCCCCGCCGCCACCGTGGCGTTGGTGAAGCGGTCGATCAGAATGAAGCTCCCAGTCTCAGCATTCTCCGCGTAGGGGTCGAAGACAAGAGCCCTGCCGGTGCTGAGATTGCAGAAGCCGACTTCGTTGAGCTCGAGCGTCTTGCCGGCGACGTGGTCGAGATTGTCGACGTTGAGCTTGTATTTCAGGCTGGAAATGGTCGCCGTGGCAGTCTGGCAGCCGCATTTGATCGCATAGGTGCGCCCAGGCAGCATCGGCTCCTCGTCGAACCAGACGATCCGCGCCGCGATCTGGTCGGCCACCGATGGTGCCTCCTCCGGCGCGGCCAGGATGTCGCCGCGGCTGACATCGACCTCCTCGGCAAAGGTCAGCGTGACGGCATCGCCCCGATGCGCCAACGGAAGGTCGCCATCGGCTGTGACGATGCGTCCCACATGCGCGCGCTTGCCCGAAGGCTGGATCATGACTTCGTCGCCAGGCCTGACCGAGCCGCTGGTCACGGTACCGGCATAGCCGCGGAAATCGAGATGCGGGCGGTTCACCCACTGCACGGGGAACCGGAACGGCTCCTCCTTCTCCTCGGGCGCGACGTCCACGGTCTCCAGATGTCCGAGCAGCGTCGGGCCATGGTACCAGCGCATGGCCGGGCTCGGCTTCAGCACATTGTCGCCTTTGAGCGCCGAGACCGGGATCGGGGTCACGGCCTCAAAACCGAGCGGCGCAGCAAAACTCAAAAAATCCTCGGTGATCGCGTCGAACCGCGCCTCATCGAAATCGACGAGATCCATCTTGTTCACGGCGAGGGCGACCTTGCGAATGCCGAGCATCGACACGATGCACGCATGCCGGCGCGTCTGCGTCAGCACGCCATTGCGTGCGTCGACCAGGAGCACGGCGAATTCGCAGTTCGAGGCTCCGGTGGCCATGTTGCGCGTGTACTGAACATGGCCGGGCGTATCGGCGACGATGAATTTGCGGCGCGGCGTGGAAAAATAGCGATAGGCCACGTCGATGGTGATTTTCTGTTCGCGTTCGGCCTGAAGGCCATCGACGAGGAGCGCGAGGTCGAGCGTGGCGTTCGTACCGGGGCGCTTGGAGTCGCGCTCGGCGCTTTTGAGCTGGTCCTCATAGACTTGGGCCGAGTCGTAGAGGAGGCGCCCAATCAGCGTGCTCTTGCCATCATCGACGCTGCCGCAGGTCAGGAAGCGCAACAACCCGCGGTTTTCCTCGGCGGCGAGGCGCGCCTTGAGCCGTTCCTCCGCCGTTTCCTTGGGGCCGCCCACGAGACTGAGCCGCGGCATCAGAAATATCCCTCCTGCTTCTTCTTCTCCATCGACCCGGTCTGGTCGTGATCGATGACGCGGCCCTCGCGCTCGGACGAGCGCGCGGCCACCAGCTCCTCGATGATCTCAGGCACGGTCGCCGCGTTCGACTCGATCGCGCCCGACAGCGGGTAGCAGCCAAGCGTCCTAAAGCGGACGCGCCGCATGGCCGGCTTCTCGCCCCCGTCCATGGGCAGCCGGTCGTCGTCGACCATGATCAGCATGCCGCCACGCTCCACCACCGGACGATCAGCCGCGAGATAGAGCGGCACCACCGGAATGTCCTCAAGATAAATGTAGGTCCAGACGTCGAGCTCGGTCCAGTTCGACAGCGGAAACACGCGCATGCTCTCGCCCGGCTTGACCCTCGTATTGGCCAGGTGCCAGAGCTCGGGCCGCTGCCGCTTCGGGTCCCAATTATGCGCAGAGTTGCGGAAGGAGAACACGCGCTCCTTGGCCCGCGACTTCTCCTCGTCGCGCCGCGCGCCACCGAAGGCCGCGTCGAAATGGTGAAGCTCCAGCGCCTGCTTCAAGCCTTGCGTCTTCATGATGTCGGTATAGAGCGCGCTGCCATGGGTGATCGGGGAAATGCCGTCTTTCACGCCCTGCTCATTGATATGGACCATGAGGTCGACCCCAAGCCGCCGCGCCTCGGAATCGCGAAATTCGATCATCTCGCGGAACTTCCAGGTCGTGTCGACGTGCAGGAGCGGGAATGGCGGCTTGGCCGGATAGAACGCCTTTAGCGCGAGATGCACCATCACCGAGGAGTCCTTGCCGATCGAATAGAGCATGACCGGGTGACGGAACTCCGCCGCGACCTCGCGCACGATCTGGATGCTCTCGGCTTCGAGCTGGCGCAAATAAGTCGAAAGTCTGTGCTTCATAGAAGAGCCACCCCGCAGCGTTTTTATCGGATCCTGGCCATAGCATCCCAGGGCGGCCGAAGACAATTTTGGCCGGCCTCCAGGCATCTCCGATCTTTGCGCAGTTTATCGTGAAATGCTAAGCCACGCCCCGATAGAGAGGGACAGATAGAGCCTGCCCATGAATGACAAAATTAAGGCGCAACCGGGCCTAGCCGCCGGGAAGGCGAGCCCGCCGGCGCTCGAGAATGTGCGGATTGGGATCATCGGTCTCGGCTATGTCGGCCTACCGCTCGCGGTCTATATGGCCCGCCACTTTTCGGTCACCGGATTCGACGTCAACAAGGCCCGGGTGGAGGAGCTGGCGGCGGGGCGCGACCGGACCGGTGAGGTGACCGACGAGGAGTTCGAGGCCGCGCGCGGCATGTCCTACTCCGCCGACCTCGAGGCGCTGCGCGATTGCAATTTCTACGTTATCACCGTCCCCACCCCCATCGACGAGGCCAAGCGCCCGGACCTCACCGCCGTCACGCGGGCGAGCGAGACGGTCGGCCAAGTCCTCTCGCCCGGCGACGTCGTGGTCTATGAATCGACGGTCTATCCGGGGGCGACGGAAGAAATCTGCGTGCCGATCCTGTCGCGCGTTTCGGGACTGACCTTCAACCGCGACTTCTTCGTCGGTTACTCGCCCGAGCGCATCAACCCCGGCGATTTGCAGCACCGCCTCCCCAGCATTGTCAAGGTCACGTCGGGCTCGACGCCCGAAGCCGCCGATCTCGTCGACAAGGTTTATGGCAGCGTGATCACCGCCGGCACCCACAAAGTGAGCTCGATCAGGGTGGCCGAGGCGGCCAAGGTCATCGAGAACATCCAGCGCGACGTCAACATCGCCCTCATCAACGAGCTGGCGATGCTGTTCAAGGAGCTCGGACTCGACACCCACGAGGTGCTGAGTGCCGCCGGCACCAAATGGAATTTCCACGCCTATCGGCCGGGGCTCGTCGGCGGCCACTGCATTGGCGTCGACCCCTATTATCTCACGCACAAGGCGCAATCGATTGGTTTTCATCCGGAGATGATTCTGGCCGGGCGCCGCATCAATGACGGCATGGCCGGCTTCGTTGCGCGCGACATTGTCAAGGCCATGCTCCGGCGCAAGTTGAAGATGGACGACGCCAAGGTGCTCGTCATGGGTTTCACCTTCAAGGAGAATGTCCCTGACACGCGCAATACCAAGGTCGCCGATTTGGTGCGGGAGCTTGGCGGCTTCCTTGACGTGTCGATCTTCGATCCGGTCGCCGATCGCGACGCCGCGCGCGAGGAATATGGCGTCAGCATCCTCTCCGAGCTGCCGAGCGAAAAGTTTCAGGCCGTGGTGCTAGCGGTCAAACACCGCGAAATAGCCGGCCTTGGACGCGAGCGGCTCGGAAATCTGCTCGCCCCAAATGGGCTGATCTACGATGTGACCGGCGTGCTCGCGCCCGGCGAGAGCGACGCTCGCATCTAGCCGGGTTCAGCTCGGGAAGGACGGGGGCTCCGGGGATGACTCCTCGGCGCCCTTGCCATTTTGCGCCTTGGCACGAGCCGCGTCCTTGCGCTCCTCCTGGAAGTAGCGATAGGCGCTGACCGGGATCATGGCGAGATAGATCACCGAGCCCAGAGCGAGCGTCAGCGACGGGTAGGTCAGGAGCAGCGCCATGAACAAAGCGGCGGCCACGAACACCGGCGGCACATTTTCCCGCGCGATTCGCTGCCCGATCATCTTGCCGGAAAAAGTCGGCACCCGGCTCACCATCAGCAGCGCGATGGCGAGCGTATAGACCAGCGCCAATGGCGTCAGGCTCGGAAGATGCAGGCCGAGGTCCTGCGCGTAGATCGGGAGCAGCAAGACGAGCGCTCCCGCCGGCGCCGGAACGCCGACGAAATAGCCGCTCTTCCAGGCCGGCGTGTCGGGGCTATCGAGAGCCACGTTGAAGCGCGCGAGCCTCAGCGCCGCGCACACGGCGTAGACGAGCACCACGATCCACCCCATGCTGCGAAGGTCGTCGAGTGCCCAGTTGAAGATGATGATGGCCGGCGCCACGCCGAAATTGACGAAATCGGCAAGGGAGTCGAGCTCGGCGCCGAAGCGCGAGGACGCCTTCAATAGCCTGGCGATGCGTCCGTCGATGCCATCGAGAAACGCGGCGAAGACGAGCGCGGCCACGGCCAGGTCCCAGCGATGCTCGATGGCCATGCGAATGGCGGTGAGCCCCGCGCACAGTCCGAGCAAGGTGAAGATGTTGGGGATCAGGATGCGGATCGGCACTTGGCCACGGGCGAATACACGTTGCCGCGGCTTGCGATCGTCCCGTTCTGGATCGAAGGGTGGGAACATGGGGGAACAGACTCACTCGACCAATTGGACCACGACAGCTCAACCCTGGGGCGCGCCGAGACTCACATTTTCGCCGCTGGCAAGCTCGGCCAGCACCGTCTCCCCGCCAATCGCCGTCTGACCGGACGCGACGAGGATTTTGGCCCCTGCCGGCAGATAGACGTCGACACGGCTGCCGAAGCGGATCAGGCCGATGCGCTCGCCAGCCGCCACGCTAGCCCCCTCGCCCACGAAAGTCACGATCCGCCGCGCGATCAGCCCTGCGATCAGGACCACGCCGATCGATTCTCCCTTGGGCGTTTCGATCACCGTGGCTCGGCGCTCATTCTCCTCGCTCGCCTTGTCGAGTTCGGCATTGAGGAACTTCCCCGGCACATAGACGCTCCGGATCACGCGCCCAGCCACGGGAGCCCGAACGATATGGACGTCGAGAACGGATAGGAACACCGAGACGCGGGTGAGTCGCGCCTCCCCCAGCGCAAGCTCCCTTGGCGGCACGACCGCCTCCACGCCTGAAATCCTGCCATCGGCCGCGCTGACCACAAGGCCGGCCCTGGTGGGGGTGACCCGCCCGGGATCGCGAAAGAAATAGCCGCAAGCAAGCGTGAGGATCAGCCCCAGCCAGCCGAGTGGCGCCGCCAGGAAGAACAGGATCAGCGTCGCCACGGCAAGGCCGATAATGAATTTGTGCCCGTCGGGATGGACGGGCACGAAGGCGCCGGTGATGCTGTCGAGAATGCTGTGACGATCGCTCATGGCTGGTCGGTCCCGCTATTATTGGCCGGCAAGGGCTTCGTCCTCGAGCCGCTCGGCGGCCCTGGAGGGAAGCTCCGAGTCCGGCTCGAGCAGTTCCGGCTCGAGCACATGGGCGAGCCGCTCGCGCGCCTCGTCGGCCTCGCGCTGGCGCGTCCACAGGCTGGCATAAAGCCCGCCCTTCGCCAGCAGCTCAAGATGCGTGCCTTGCTCGACGATCTCGCCATGGTCGAGCACGATGATGTTGTCGGCATGCACGACGGTGGAGAGGCGGTGGGCGATGACGAGCGAGGTGCGGTCGCGTGCCACCCGCTCGAGCGCGTCCTGAATTTCCTTCTCGGTATGGCTGTCAAGAGCCGAAGTCGCCTCGTCCAGCATCAGGATCGGCGGCGATTTGAGAATGGTCCGGGCGATGGCCACGCGCTGCTTCTCGCCGCCAGAAAGCTTCAAGCCGCGTTCGCCGACAAGGGAATCGTAGCCCAGCGGCAAGGTCATGATGAAGTCGTGGCTCTGGGCCAGCCGCGCTGCCTCGCGCACCTCGCGGTCGCTCGCGCCCGGCTTGCCGTAGCGGATGTTGTATTCGATGGTGTCGTTGAACAGCACCGTGTCCTGCGGCACCATGCCGAGCGCGGCGCGAAGCGAGCGTTGCGTCACCTCGCTGATGTTCTGGCCGTCGATTAGGACCCTGCCGCCGGTGAGGTCGTAAAATCGGAACAGGAGACGCGAGATGGTCGACTTGCCGGCCCCGGACGGCCCGACAATGGCGACCATCTTGCCCGCCGGCACCTCGAAGCTCACATTTTTCAGGATCGGCCGCTCGGGATCGTAGGCGAAAGACACATTCTCGAACCTGACCTCGCCCTTGTCGACGCGCAGCGCCTTGGCGCCGGGACGATCGACGATCTCGGCCGGCTCCTGCAACAGCGCGAACATGGTCTCGATGTCGATCAGCCCCTGCTTGATCTCGCGATAGACCATGCCCATGAAATTTAGCGGGAGATAGAGCTGCATCAGGATGGCGTTGATCATGACGAAATCGCCGACCGTGAGCGTTCCGCGCGAGACGCCGCCGGCGGCAAGCACCATGCACACGACCATGCCGACGGTGAAGATCACCGCCTGCCCACTATTCAGCACGCCAAGCGAGGTATAGGTCCGGATCGCCGCCCTCTCGTAGCGGGCCATGGATGCATCGAAGCGTCGTCCCTCTAGCTCCTCATTGCCGAAATATTTCACCGTCTCGTAATTGAGCAGGCTGTCCACGGCCTTGGAATGCGCCTCGGTGTCGGATTCGTTCATGTCGCGGCGAATGGCGATGCGCCACTCGCTGGCCGAGAAGGTGAAGGTGACGTAGAAGACAACGGTCGCGAGCACGACCACGACGTAAACCCAGCCGAAATAATAGGCGATCAGCCCCGAGATCATGACCAGCTCGACCGCGGTCGGAATCGAGTTGAGAACCGCCATGCGCACGATGGTGTCGACGCCGGTCACACCGCGCTCGATCACCCGGTTCAATCCGCCGGTGCGGCGCTCCAGATGAAAGCGCAGCGACAGCGCGTGCAGATGGCTGAAGGTGCGGTTGGCAAGCTGGCGCACCGCGTTCTGCGAGACATTGGTGAACCACACATCGCGAAGCTGAGCGAACAGCACCATCAGCACGCGGCCCACGCCGTAGGCGACGATGAGGAAGACCGGGGTGACGGCAATGCCGAGCGCGGTGACCTCCTTGCCGCTCGCGTCTCCGGTCAGGAGATCGACCACCATCTTATAGGCGATCGGCACACCGAGGGTGACGACTTTGGCGACAACCAGGGCCCCGAGGGCGAAGACCACGCGCCAGCGGAGGTCGGGCCGATCGGCCGGCCAGATGTAAGGCAGAAGCTCCCGTAATACCGTGAGTTGGCCCGTCCGCGCCTGCATCAGCGCGTCGCTCCTCGTTTGCGGCAGTCGGTCTCGCATGAATGATCGCTTTGGTTCGGCGCGGGGTCCGCGCGGCAAAAAGGGGTAGCGTCAGCCGCTACCCCCGCCCTCGATGCATATAGTATTGGGACGGAGCTGCCTCAAGCGCGCACGAAGACGAGCGGTCGCCCCCGAGACGAATTTATCGTTGCGCCGGCAGGCGAAACTCCTGGTCCGGGTAGATCCAATGGGGGTTGCGGATCTTGCGGCGATTCTCGCGCACGATCGCGCGGTAGCGCCACCCGCCGCCGAAATACTCTTCCGCGATGTCCCACAGCGTATCGCCGCGTTGCACGGTATAGACATTGGGCCGATCGCGCCCATGTTGCGCCTGTCCTTCGCTTTCCGCCGCAGGCGTCGCCTCCTCTCCGGCAGCCACCTGCTCGCCGGACGCCCCCTCGGAGCCTGCCGTCGGGGCCGGCGGAGCTGCCGGCTCGGGCGCGGCGGCGACCTCTTCCTTCGGCGGCTCCAGCCGCATCATGCCGATCGAAGCCCGTCCCACGACGATTCCCGTCGCCGCGTCGACGCGATCGGCGCGGAAATTATGCTCGCCCGCTTCGACCTTCTTCTCGATCTCGAAGGCCCAGCTGCCGTCGTCGCCGATGATCACCTCGCCCAACGGCTCCTCGTCATAATAGAGGAGAATGCGCGCGCCGGGCTCTCCGACCCCGGCAAGAGACACGGTTCCAGACCGTGCATCCTTGTCCTCATAGTCCACGCTCTTGAACACCACCGGGGGAGATTTCGGCTCCGCCGGCCGCTCCGCGCTTGGCTGCTCGGCGACCACCGCCGGCGTGGAAGGCTCTGGCGGCGAGGCTTCCGGCTGGGGCTCCGCCGGTGTTGCCTCGGCCGTTGCGGGCTCAGCCGGCTCGGGCTCCGCGGCTGGTTCAGGGACAACCGGCTGCGGCTGGGACGACAGGTCGACCGGCTCGGGCGCCGCCGCCGCAAATTCGGGTACGACCGGCTGGGGCTGGGAAGACAGGTCGTATGGCTCCGCCGCGGCCACCGGCATCGATGGCGGCGCGGATATGTCCATCTCTGACGGACCATCCGGATAGACCGGCTGGGGTTGGGACCGCGTCGGGGCAGGCCCCTCAGCCGCCGCCACCGAAATGGATGGCTCCGCTGGGGGCGCCTCAGGCTCGGCCACTTCTTCGGGATAGACCGGCTGGGGCTGCCTTGCGAGACTGGGCGGCTCGACCGCAGCCACCGAGGTGGAAGGGCTCGCAATAGACGCGTCTGCCTCAGGAGGTCCGTCGGGATAGACCGGCTCAGGCTGGCCGGAGCGCTGTCCTGCTTGGGCCATCGCTGGCTCGGCGGGAGCGGCTTCAGGCGCGGGCGAAGCTTCCGGCTGCGGAGCGGCCTCCTGTGCCGCGGTTTCGGTCCCCGCCGCTCCCGGCTCGCGCCCCAGTCGGAGCGAGGCGCGGCCCTGCACGACGTGGGTCTTCTCGTCGTAAGTGTCGGCGCGAATGGTATGCTCTTCGGCATCGAGCTTCTTCTCGACCTCGAAGGCCCAGGTCCCGTCCTCGCCGACGATCACCTCTCCAAGCGGTTCCTGGTCGAAGAACAGATAGATTTGAACATTCGGCTCGCCAACGCCGGACAGCGAGATCTTACCGGTGTCGTCGGTCGTGTCCTGATAGTCCAGCTTGCCAATCTTGACCGGGGGCTTGGTCTGTTCTCGCGGTGCATTTTCGTCCGGATAGACTGGCTGCGGTTGCGATGCGAGGTCATTCGCGGCGGCGGCGGCCTGCTCATCCGGCTTAGCTGCGACCTCCGGTTCGCCCGCCGCCGCGGCCTCGCCAACGGCGACTTTCACCGATTGCTGGGCCGTCAGCGCGCGCGTCCCGTCGGGCGAAATGGCGCGCAAGCTTAAGGCATGGTCGCCAGACTTAAGCGGCTGGTCGAGAACGATGGTCCAGGCGCCCTCTTCGTCGGCCGAGGTTTCCGCAATCGTGGCCCCGTCGCTCTCCACCCTCACCGTCCAATTGGGCTCGGCCCGCCCGGCGATCACGCCCTCGCCGGTCGGCTCGATGCGGACCACATCGAAGTCCGGCACCGCCGTAGGCTTGGATCGGGGGGGCTCGGCGGACTCGGCTGGGCTCGGGGCCGGCTTCGGGCTCTCACCCTGGGCCAACCTGTCCTCGGCGTGGGGAGGGCCCGCATGCTGTTGCCGGTAATTATAAATCCCTGCCGCGGCGAGGCCGACGACGAAAAGTATTGCGACTAACAATGCGACGAATCTGCTGCCCATGACACACTCGATCCTTTGGCGAAACGCTCCCGCGATGTTCTTGAAGCCTGAAAGGACCGAAATCGGAGTCCTTGGGCCAGGCTCATGCAGCAACCTATCGAATCGCTTGACCCGCTGCCACCCTGATGGGGAGGCTTTTCTTGACGCCCGGAAGCCGCCAATGCCAGATGGCCCGATGCAAAAGGTAACTAACATTCGGAATATTTGCGTGTATTGCGGCTCCGGCCACGGCCGCAACCCGGCCTATGCCGAGACCGCGCGTGCCTTCGGCGAGATCCTGGCCAAGGACGGCATCGGCCTCGTCTATGGCGGCGGCAGCATCGGGCTGATGGGAGAGATTGCGCGCTCGGTGCTCGACCATGGCGGCAGCGTAACCGGCATCATTCCAGCCTTCTTGAACGCGCGCGAGCACATGCTGCGCGACGTGCAGGAGCTGGTCGTGGTCGACAACATGCATCAGCGGAAACATCTGATGTTCGTGAAGTCGGACGCCTTCGTGGCGCTGCCCGGCGGCCTAGGCACGCTGGAGGAATTCGTCGAGCAGCTGACTTGGGCCCAGCTCGAACAGCATCAGAAGCCGATCGTGCTCGCCAATATCAACGGGTTCTGGGACCCGCTGCTGGTCCTGTTCAAGCATATGCGGAGCGAAGGCTTCATCCGCCCTGGCCTTGAGCTTCACCTCGAAGTCGTGGATCGGGTCGAAGCGATCCTTCCCGCGGTGTTGCGCGCGCTCGTTCCCAGCGCCGAGGCGGTCGAGGCGGAGGTCATCGCCAAATTCTGACCATCGGGTTCAGGGCGCGGTCGCGCCGGCGCGGATCAGCTTGTAATTGATCGAATCGAGCAGCGCCTCGAACGAGGCGTCGACGATATTGGGGGACACGCCGACCGTGAACCAGCGCTTCCCCTCCCCGTCGCGGCTTTCGATCAGAACGCGCGTCACGGCGTCGGTGCCGCCAGTGAGGATGCGCACCTTGTAGTCGACCAGCTCGAGGTCTGAGATGAAGCTCTGGTAGCGGCCGAGGTCTTTCCTGAGCGCGGTGTCGAGCGCGTTCACCGGGCCGTTGCCTTCACCCACCGAAAGCACGGTCTCGCCGTCGATGCGGACCTTCACCGTCGCCTCCGACACGGTGACTAGATCGCCGACCGCATTGTGCCGCCGCTCGACCATGACTCGGAACGAATCCACATCGAAGAATTGCGGCACATTGCCGAGGAGGCGGCGGGCCAGCAGCTCGAAGGAGGCGTCGGCCGCCTCATAGGCATAGCCCTTGGCCTCACGCTCCTTCACCGCGTCGAGCAGCCTGCCGATGCGCGGATCGTTCTTCGGCACCGCGATGCCGATACGGTCAAGCTCGGCCAGGATATTCGAGCGGCCGCCCTGATCCGACACGAGCAGCTTGCGCCGATTGCCGATCGATTCCGGCGGCACATGCTCATAAGTGCGCGGGTCCTTCTGCACGGCGGAGACATGGATGCCGCCCTTATGAGCGAAGGCCGCCTCGCCGACGAAAGGCGCATGCCGGTTCGGCGCGCGGTTCAGGACTTCATCGAGGATGCGCGAGGCGTGGGTCAGAGTCCGGAGCTTCGCCGGCGTCACCCCCGTTTCGAAGCGCTCGGCATAATCGGATTTGAGCATCAAGGTCGGGATGATGGAGGTGAGGTTGGCGTTGCCGCAACGCTCGCCGAGCCCATTCAGCGTGCCCTGAATCTGGCGGGCGCCGGCGCGCACGGCGGCGAGCGAGTTGGCGACGCCGTTGTCGGTGTCGTTATGCA
>JBBQKN010000037.1:0-26632 GCA_038326945.1 Hyphomicrobiales bacterium | reverse complement strand
TGGCGCCCCGTAGGGGTTTCGAACCCCTGTTTCCGGCGTGAGAGGCCAGCGTCCTAGGCCACTAGACGAACGGGGCGAACCGATCGGGCCAAGCGTGCGACACCTATAGCTTGGGCGAACGAAGCGGATCAAGGCTTATTGATGCTCTAAGACCTGTTCGATCGACGTCATCGGAACTCGCAGCCGACGATTCAGCCTCGCCGGTCAGGTCCAAAACGCTTTCACCTTTTCCGCCTCTTGCGCCGCGCGGTCATAGCCGAGCTTCATGGCGGGCGCGATCTCTTCCGGCGAGACGAGGTTCACCTTGCCGGGATTGGCGGCGATCAAAAGTGTCTTGCTGCCGGCTGCCTCTAGGTCGCTGATCTCTTGCAATATGGTGTTGGGCATGGAGGAAAAGCGCGGGCCGCTTCCCGGCTTTCCATCGGTCAGGGAGACGACCATGACCCGTTTGGCACCCAACACCAGGTCGGAATGGGTACTGGTCCCGCTCATGCCACCATCCATGCACACGCGGTCGCCGATCCAGGTGGGGCCGAAAATGCCCGGCAGCGACATGCTGGCCGACACAGCGTGGGACACCGGGATCTTGGCAGCCTCGGAAATCACCAGCCGTTCGCCGCTATAGCAATCCATGGTGACCGCATGGAATTTGTCGTTCGGCCAGGCGGCATTGCCCGTGAGCAGAGCGACCACGTCCTGAAGTTCGGAGATGCCCGGATTGCGCGCAGCCATAGCACCGCGCCCGATGGCTTGGATGGTCTCGATGCTTGCATTGCACGCCCTCCGGCACAACTCATGGGCCCGCAGCTGGCTCGGATTTGGCGCCGGGGTCGGCACAATGGCAGCCAGGAGCTTGGGAACGCGGCCAAAGAAATCAAATTCTCGTGTCAGCCGCTCTAAATGCCCACCGGCAATCGTGCTTCCCACGAAGGAGCCCGCCGACGTACCGATGATCACGTCCGGCGTCTCGTAGGGTATGCCGTTCTCATGCAGGCCACGGGCGAAGCCGAGCATCCAGGCGGCGAAATATTCCCCGCCACCGCCAAGCACCAAGGCTCGATCCTTGCCCTGGCCAAGTGAGGGTTTGGCCGGAATAGAAAGGGCAAGACCGTCACCGAAGGTGATAGTTGCTTCGGGGATGTCTCCGCATCCAGGCGTCTGCGCTTGTGAAGGCAAGGCAGAAGCTGCGAGGGACGCTGCACTCGCGAGGATCAGATTACGCCGTCCTACACCGACCCTCGCATCAGGACCTTGGCGCTTCATCGTCTCCACCCCTATTGCGGCTTCAGCTTCACATGCGCGACGATCTTGCCGCTGCCAAGATCGATAATGGCGATTTCCGGCCCCGACGGCCCATTGACATGCACCGCGAGCCGGTTGCCGTCGAGCGCGAACCCAGCCACGGCCGCACCAAGTGGCACCGGGAGATCGATGCTTTGGCTCCCCTCCCCTTGGCCGGACGCCGCGTTTGTCGGGCCCACGTCTTGTGCCGGGTGCGAGGCCTGATAGACAATAGCGGCGAGCACGAAGGCGAAGCCCCCGACCAACAAGACCCCCATGACTATGACCGCGATCTTCAGGAGGCGGACCTGACGCGGAGTGAACACGCTCCCCGGCACGGGGCTGTTTTCGGTCTCACCGGCCACCGACATTATCTTAAGTCCTCATGCCTGTTTCGACCGAATATCTGACCGCAGAAGCCGATGAGAGCCATTCGGGTCTGAGGCTCGATCGCTTCCTCAGCACCCGCTTGCCTGAGTTCAGCCGCACGCGGCTGCAAGCCTTGATCCGGCAGGGCCATGTGGCGCTCGGCGGCGCGACCATAGAGGACGTGAAATACCCGGTCAAACCAGGCGACCGCTTCGAGATCAGCGTGCCGCCTCCGGTGAGCGCGAAGCCGGAAGCGCAAGCCATCCCCCTTGACATCGCCTATGAGGACGACGCCCTCATCGTCATCGACAAGCCGGCCGGTCTCGTCGTCCATCCCGGCGCCGGCAACATGGACCGCACCCTCGTCAACGCGCTGATCGCCCATTGCGGCGAGAGCCTGTCCGGCATCGGCGGCGTGGCGCGCCCGGGGATCGTCCATCGCCTCGACAAGGATACGAGCGGATTGCTGGTCGTGGCCAAGACCGATTCCGCCCATCGCGCCCTGTCGGAGCAATTTGCCGACCATGGACGCACGGGGGTTCTGGAGCGCGGCTATCTCGCGCTGGTGTGGGGAGCGCCAATGCGGCACCGCGGCACCATCGACGCGCCGATCGGCCGCCACCCCACAAGCCGCATCAAGATGGCGATCGTGCCCGAGGAGAGAGGGGGCCGCGAGGCCGTGACCCACTACCAGACCGTCGCCGGTTTCGGCATGAGGGATGGCGAGCGCGGGCCGGAGCCGATCGCGTCGCTGCTCGAATGTTGGCTCGAAACCGGGCGTACCCATCAGGTGCGCGTGCATTTGAGCTCGATCGGAACGCCGCTCATCGGCGATTCTATCTACGGTCCGGGCTTCAAGTCCAAGCTCCGCACCCTGCCCGAGCCGTTGCAAAGCCGTGTAGCCAAGCTGGACCGCCAAGCGTTGCACGCAGCCACGCTCGCTTTCGCGCATCCCGCGACCGGTAGCTTACTGAAATTTAATAGTCCGCTGCCTGACGAGTTGGCTCAAATCGTTCATGCTTTCAAGCAACTGTGAAGACCCCCTGGTCTTTAATCCTCACCGCAAAAGTCCTATAGAAGGGCGCCGAGGGGGCATTTGGTGGAAAGTTTGCGGCCGCTACCGGTCGCGGGGAGTCGCTCTCATGGCCACGCCGAGCTTGCCGAGCGTCAGCGCGCATGGCGGACTGACACGCTATCTCGAAGAGATCCGGCAATTTCCGATGCTGGAGCCGCAGGAGGAGTACATGCTCGCCAAGAGTTGGCGCGAGCATGGCGACCGGGATGCGGCCCATAAGCTCGTCACCTCGCATCTGCGTCTCGTCGCCCGCATCGCCATGGGCTATCGCGGCTATGGCCTGCCGATCGGCGAGGTCGTCTCCGAGGGCAATGTCGGCCTGATGCAGGCGGTGAAGCGGTTCGATCCCGACCGCGGCTTCCGGCTCGCGACCTACGCCATGTGGTGGATCAGGGCCGCGATCCAGGAATACATCCTGCGCTCCTGGAGCCTCGTGAAGATGGGCACCACGGCGGCGCAGAAGAAGCTGTTCTTCAATCTGCGCAAGATCAAGGGCCAGCTGAAGGCGTTCGAAGAAGGCGACCTCCGCCCGGATCAGGTTAAGCGGATCGCCACCCAGCTCGGCGTCACCGAGGACGACGTGGTCTCGATGAACCGGCGGCTCGGCGGCGACTCGTCGCTCAATGCTCCGGTCCGCAATGATTCCGAAAGCGGCGAGTGGCAGGACTGGCTGGTCGACGAGACCATGGATCAGGAAACCGCTCTGGCCGAGTCTGAGGAGAAGGATCGGCGCCACACCATGCTCACCGACGCACTTAAGGACCTGAATGAGCGCGAGCGCCGGGTGTTCGAGGCGCGGCGGCTGTCCGAGGATCCTTTGACCCTGGAAGAACTGTCGGGCGAATTCGGCGTCAGCCGCGAGCGCATCCGCCAGATCGAGGTGCGCGCCTTCGAGAAGGTTCAGAAGGCCGTGCAGAAGGCTGCCGCCGCCGCGGCCATACCCGAATCCGCAGCCGCTGGCTGACAGCCCTTCGCCTTTGGCGACAGTGGGGATAGCCGCTCAGGCAAAGGCCGCACAGCCCGTGAAGCGCCTCAAGACCGACGGCGTCGAAATCGCCTATCTCGACGAGGGCAAAGGCCCTGCCATCATCCTCGGCCATTGCAGCTCGGCCTCCCACAAGGAATGGCTGCCGCTGATCGAGAAGCTCAGCCCCGATTGGCGCGTGCTCGCGCCCGATTTCATCGGCTATGGCAGGTCCGGGGCCTGGCCCGAGGACAAGGTCTTTGCCGGCCAGGCCGATGTGAACGTGCTGCTCGCGCTGGTGAAGAAGGCCAGGCGGCCCGTGCATATCATCGGCCATTCCTATGGCGCGGCGCTGGCGCTCGCAGCGGCGCGGGAGCTAGGATCCAAGGTGCAAAGCCTCGTCCTGGTCGAGCCGGTGGCCTTCAATCTGCTGCGCGTTGAGCACCGCCCCGAATGGTCGGAGGTCGAGCGTCTCGGAGTCGCGGTATTGAGCGCGGTCGAACGGGGCGATGACCGGACCGCCGCGGCGGCGTTCATGCGCTATTGGCTTGGACGCTTCCGCTGGTGGCTATCGCCGGAGAAGTTCAAGCAGGCGATCACGGCCACCATCCGCAAGGTCGCGCTCGAATTCATGATCGCCATCGACTCCCAGTCGAAATTGAGCGACTACGCCAGCGTCGAACCCCCGACGCTGCTGATCGTCGGCGGCAAGACGCGCAAGCCCGCCCGCGCCGTCGTCGACATGCTGGCCGCGACGCTGCCGAACGCGACGGTGAAGGTGCTCAAAGGCGCGGGCCATATGAGCCCATTCACCCATCCTTCCGAGCTGAACCGGCTGATCCTCGACCATCTCGAGTCTCGCCGCTGACGAGGGGACCGTCGCCCTCCGGCAGCTCCTCCACGTCGCGCATGAACAATTCCTCAAGTTCCGTCGCTTGCGAGAGCGCGTTGGAGCGAACCTTCTCGAGGTCGGTGTAGTATTGATAGTCCTCGTAGAGGCGCCTTTCGTCCTGGCGCTTGAACGTCTCCGTCAGCCGCTTCACCTCCGCCTCGCTGAGGCCGAAGCCCCGCAGCAGCTTTCGTGTCAATTCAAGCGCCGAAAGGAAGGTCTCGCGCTCAATGATGGTCACGCCGAGATCCATCAGCCGGTGCACATGCGTCCGATCGCGAGCGCGAGCATAGATCGGCAGATCGGGAAAGTTCTTCCGCACGATTTCGGCTACCCTCAGCGAGGACTCCACATCGTTGATGGCGAGCACGAAGGCACGAGCCTTGTTCGCCTCGGCCGCGCGCAGGATGTCGAGGCGCCCGGCGTCGCCATAATAGATCTTGCTGCCGAAGCTTTTGACGAAGTCCACCTGCTGGATGCTGGTGTCGAGCGCGGTGAACGGAATACGCCGCGCCCTGAGCACGCGGGCGACGATCTGGCCGAACCGCCCAAAGCCCGCGACGATGACGTGGCCTTCGCCACCGGGTGGCATCTCATAGTCCGGCGCTTCCGGCGCGGTGCGGCGGCGGATCATGTCGTCGAGCAGCAGCAGCACGGGGGTGGCCGCCATCGAGCAGGTGACGGCAAGGGTGAGCAGGCTCGCGAGCTGCTGTCCGATGACTCCGGCCAGCGCCCCGGCCGAGAACAGTACGAAGGCGAACTCACCGCCTTGGCTGATGACGAGCCCGAGGCGTCGCGCGGCATAGCCTTTAAGCCCCCACCACAGGCCCGCCCCATAGAGAACGGTGGCCTTGATGGCGACCAGGCCCACGACGATGGCGAGCAGTGTCAAGGGACGGCCGAGCAGCACGGTGAGATCCATCGACATGCCGACGGCGATGAAGAACAACCCGAGCAGCAATCCCTCGAACGGGGCGATGTCCGCCTCGATCTGATGGCGATATTCCGAATCGGCGAGCAGCGCGCCGGCGATGAACGCGCCGAGCGCGGCGGAGAGGCCGGCCGCCTCCATCACCAGCGCCACGCCCACCACCGTGAGCAGCGCGCTTGCGGTCATGGCCTCGCGCACGCCGGTGGCCGCGACGATGTAATAGAGCCGGTTGAGCAGGAAGCGCCCGACTACGATCACGCCGAGGATGGTGCCAATGGCTAGGACAGCCGTGCCGAGATCCATGGCCGGACGCTCTGCCCCGCCAGAAGCAAAAAGCGGCACCAGCGCTATCAGCGGGATGGCCGCGAGGTCCTGGAACAAGAGAATAGAGAAGGCGAGGCGGCCATGCCGTGTGGTGAGCTCGCCCTTCTCTTCCAGCAATTGCAGGGCGAAGGCCGTTGACGACAGCGACAGAGCCAGGCCGACGAACAGCGCCTGGCGCGTGGTGAGCCCGACCATGAGCCCGATCGCGGCGAGCACCGCCGAAGTGATGATGAGCTGGGTCGAGCCGAGCCCGAAAATGGCCGAGCGCATGGACCAGAGCCTGATCGGCCGCAGCTCCAGTCCGATCACGAATAACAGCATGACCACGCCGAATTCGGCGAAGTGCAGGATGTTCTCGACGTCGTAGAGAGAATAGATCAGGCCGATGCCGAAAGGACCGATGATGACGCCGGCGGCGAGATAGCCAAGCACCGCGCCGAGGCGAAGGAAGCGTCCGAGCGGCGCGGCGATGACGGCGGCGGCGAGGAATACCGTCACTTGGATCAGTTGGACCGACACCATTTTGTTGCTGCCCTGCTCTTTTCGCCGACCTCGTTACCATGCTGTATAGCAAAGACCTAGGCGGGAGCACGGCAGTGTGCTGCGTCATGGACGTGTTGCGCACAAGAGTAGGGAAATGAGGGTGATCAAGGGCGCCGAAGCCCGTCCCAGCTTCCGCGAGGCTCTGGCCGTATGGGCAAGAATCGGGGGCCTGTCCTTCGGCGGGCCGGCCGGCCAGATCGCCCTGATGCACCGCATCCTGGTCGAGGAGCGCCGCTGGGTGACCGAGGACCGGTTCCTGCGCGCGCTCAATTTCTGCATGCTGCTGCCGGGGCCCGAGGCGATGCAGCTTGCCACCTATGTCGGCTGGCTGCTGCACGGGACCTTGGGCGGACTTGTTGCCGGCCTCCTCTTCGTGCTGCCCGGCGCGCTGGTGGTTCTGGTCTTGAGCGTCGTCTACGCACTGTTCGGCGAGGTGCCGATGGTGCAGGCGGGTTTTGTCGGCATCAAAGCGGCTGTGCTCGTCATAGTCATCGAGGCCCTGCTCAAAGTGGCGAGGCGTGCGCTCCGACAGAAGCAGGATTGGGCCATCGCCGCGGCGGCGTTCATCGCCATTTTTTTCTTCGCCGTGCCGTTTCCCTTAGTGATTCTCGTCGCCGCGCTTCTGGGCTACGGGCTGGCGCGATCAACGCCAGCGGACCAAGCGAGAGGAGAGGCAGAGGCGCCAGCCGTTCCGCTGTCACGAACCTTGCGCATCGCCGGGCTTTGGCTCGCCCTTTGGCTCGTTCCCCTCGCCCTCCTCGTCTTGCTGTTTGGCAGGCACCACGTCACTACCGAGATCGCAATCTTCTTTTCCAAGCTCGCCATCGTCACCTTCGGCGGCGCATATTCCGTGCTCGCTTATATGGCGCAAGCCGCGGTCGAGACCCATGGCTGGCTGAGCGCCGGCGAGATGCTCGACGGACTCGGGCTCGCCGAGACCACGCCCGGCCCGCTCATTCTCGTCACCGAATTCGTCGGCTTTCTCGCGGCCTATCGCCATGGCGGCGAGCCCCGACTTGCCTTTGGCCTGCTCGGCGCGGTGATCGCGCTATGGGCGACGTTCACGTCCTGCTTTCTATGGATCTTCGTCGGCGCGCCTTACATCGAGCGCATCGCCAACAATCCGAGACTTGCAGGCGCGCTGAGCGGCGTTACCGCCGCCGTGGTCGGCGTCATCCTGAATTTGAGCCTGTGGTTTGCGCTCCACGTCTTCTTCGGACGCGTGGATGCGGTCCAGTGGGGGGCACTCCGGCTCTGGCTCCCGGACACCGCAACCCTCGACCTCAAGGCGGTAGCGCTTGCGGGCCTTGCAGCCCTCCTGTTGCTCAGGCTCCGCCTCGGCATCACGGTGACGCTCGCCGTTGGCGCCGCCACCGCGATTGCCTGGTCGCTAACGAATTAGCCGAAATTGCCGCCGCTTAGCGCGGGGCCCACATATTGACGAACGGCGCCCGTATCCAGGTGCCGCGCCGGTCCGAGTAAACGCGTGCGAACGGCGCCCGCACATAGGTGCCGCGCCGCGTGTCCACATCGGTGAACGGCGCCCACACACGAGCGCCACGGCGATTGTAGCGATAGCCCACCAGCTGCACGGTGCCGACATCGATCTGCGACGCGCCCGCGGCACCGGCGGGAGTGGCGAAAGCCTGCGAGGAAAACGCAGCGAAAATCAGCGCGCCTGCGGCAGCACCGATAAAGAGCATCCGATTGGTCATGAACTTTTTCCTTTCTTTGCGGTTCTAGGCCCGACCTTGCCCGCCTACTACAACATCAATGCGACCATGGCGAGATGGTTCACATCAAAAAGCAGCTACAGCCAGCCTTTGCGTTTGAAATAGAGATAGGGCAGCACTGCAAACAGGATCATCAGCACAATCGCGAATGGATAACCGAACAGCCAGTCGAGCTCCGGCATGTTGTGGAAGTTCATGCCATAGACGGAAGCAACCAGCGTCGGCGGCAGGAACACCACCGCCGCCACCGAGAAAATCTTGATGATATTGTTCTGCTCGATATTAATCATGCCCAGCGTGGCATCGAGCAGAAATACAATCTTGTTGGAGAGAAAACTCACATGATCGGCTAGCGAGGCGACGTCGCGGGCCGCGGTGCGAATGCGCGCCTTCAGCAGCTTATCCTGTTTTCGCTCATTGGCGGCGTAAGTGAGGTAGGTGAGCAGGCGTCCAAGCGAATGCGTACTCTCGCGGGCGCGGGAGGTAATCTCGCCTTCCCGCCCGATCGACCTGAGCAGCACGTCGAAACGCCGTTGCCGCGCGACGGTGCTTCCCGTCGTTTCGAAGATCGAGTGCGACAAAGTGTCGACCTCGCCCTGGATGCGCTCGATAAAATCCGCCATGCGGTCGACAATGGCTTCGATCAGCCCGATCAACACGGCGTTGGCGTTGGAGAGATTGGTCTCAGGCCGCTGACAGCGGGTGGCGAAGAGCGAGAAGGCGCGCGGCTCGGCGTAACGGAGCGTGATGAGTTTCTCCCCCGCAAGGATGAAGGTGATCGGGGTGGTCGTGGGCTCGGCCATATCGCCCTGATACAGCACCGTGGCGGTCATGAAATATGCGCCGTTCTCCTGGTAGAGCCGGCTCGACGCCTCGATCTCCCGCTGCTCCTCCCGCGTCGGAACGTCGATCTTAACGGCCCGCTCGACCTTGGTCTCCTCCGACGCCTTGGGATTGAGCAGGTCGATCCAGATCGTCTGCTCGGGGATGCGCCGTGGATTCTTGTGCGGTTCGAGCGCACCCGACTTGATCTCGTAAATCGTAAGCATCGATTGAGCCCTCTCCCCGCCCGGGCACCATAGCTCAGCCGCGCCCCGTTGCCAGCCGTGACATCGTGCGCACGCGTTGCAGGGGTCGAGGCTTCCCGCCCATCCGGCGGAGTTCCGCTTAGTTCTTCTGCACGATGCAGGCCCCGCCTTTAGCCCGGAGCGCGGTGCAGAGTGCTTGCGCATCCTCGCGGCTGTCGGCCCCGATCTGGACCATGTAGAGCGAGCGGCGGCCGCGGGAGAGATTGCGCTCGGGCAGCACGAAAGGCTCCCGCTCGGAGAGCACCTGCCCATAGCGCGCCCGCGTCCGCGCGAATTGCGATAGCGCCCTCGCCTTGGAGAAGGATGTGGAGATTTGGACGCCCCACGGCCGCCAGGCCCCGCTCGCGGTCAGAGGCTCCGTCTCATAGACCGCGCGCACCACCAAAGGCGCGAGCTTGCGGCACTGATCCACCACGGTGTCGGCATTATCCGTCAGCGCCGCCGGCAGCTCGGTCTCAGGCAGCTTCCATTCCTCGGCGCTGCGGCCGGTGACGAAGAAGACATAGGCTTGTGTCTCGGCCGGTAAGGTCGACCGTCCCGCGATCCAACCCCGCACCCGTTCGGCGCCGGCGTTATAGGCCGCCGTCGCGAGCCCGACATTGCCGAACTCGGCGCGGAGATCGGCGAGCAGGCTGGCGGAATGCACGATCGCCGATTTCGGCTCGAACGGATCGTCGAGGCCTCGATCGGCCGCTGTCCCCGGCATGAACTGCGCGATGCCTTGCGCCCCCTTGGGGCTGACGGCCTGCGGATTGAAGCGGCTCTCCTTCCAGATCAGGCGCACGAACACCATGGCCGGCAAGCCGGTCGCCACCGCCTGTTCCTGCATGATGGGGCAGACGATATCGACGAAGGGCTTCGGCTGGTCCGGAACGGGCGTCGTGCCATGCCGCGGCTCGGACGCGTCCTCGCTCGCCGCCGGCGCGACAAGCAGCATCGACACGAGAAGAAAAAAGAATACGCACCGCGCCATGGTCCGCAGTGTGGACGAGGCTCAAAACAGGGTCCAGCCGATGAATCGGGACGCGGGGCGCTCGAACGACGCTAAGGAAAATTGGGCAGATCTTGCGTGAAGACGCGCAGCACCCCAAGCCAAACCCCGACCAGGGACATGGTTCCAACAAGTTGTATCTTGGCCACGAATGCGCGAAATACTTGCATTTACACCACTCTAGTCCGGCCAGCACACATGTGGAGACAACCTAGACAGGTCGGTTGAGCGGAGTCACCCTATTCCTCCCAACTATCCCCTGGAATAAAGCGCAGCACCTCGACCCGGGCCTGCGCGTTGCTACTCCTCCTCGTCCAGCACCTCGGTGGAGGGCCGGTCGTCGCCGCGATCGACCTCACGGTGCCACTTTCCGCTCTCGTCCTCATATTCGATGGTCTCGGTGGCGCCGGGCAGGACCTGCTCGGCGGCGGCCCGCTTCGCCGCGGCGAGGGCCGCTTCATGGCTCGGATGGGGCTCGGAGAACACATCGCCGACCTTGTAGGCCCAGCCGCCGTCATGCTCCACGATCTCATAAATGACTTTGGTCATGCGCTTCATCGCCCTTTCGCTAGACGCGGACTATAGCCCATAATTGAGGCCGCGACCGCCGCGCGTTCCAATCGCGAAATGCATCGCAGGCCTCCTTTGCGGGTGCCTGCCACAGCTGGGCCACCGGCAATGAAGCCGGCGACTACATGGTCGTCGGTCCCGACTGGCAGGGCAAGACGTACCAGAAGTGGTCATCGAGCTGAGTTGAGCATCCCTCCACAAATGAATCGCAATTGATACATTAAAAGCGCAGGCTCCAACCAATCATCGGTCGAGCCCATTATCGGGGCTCGCGAAGGGCTAAGAGTAATAAGGTCACGCTCCTGCTTGCAGAACGGGGGGCAACCCGAATGCCCCCCTTCCGACACCCCTACGGTACTTCAATCCCGAAACCTTGGGCGTTGCATGGATGCTTTACAGATGACCGACAAAGCTAGTTCGGGGATCCCCGGGCTGGATGAGGTTCTGTCCGGCGGTTTCACGAAAGGCTGCCTGTTCCTGGTCGAAGGCAATCCCGGGACGGGGAAGACCACCATGGCCCTGCAGTTTCTTCTGGAGGGTGCAGATGCGGGTGAGCGCAATCTCTACATCACGTTATCAGAGACGAAGTCTGAGCTGCTGAGCGGAGCCGCTTCCCACGGCTGGAGTTTGGACTCGAACATTGACGTGTTCGAACTTCAGCCGGCGGAGAATTTGCTCGATTCCAATCAGCAACAAAGCCTACTCTATTCCTCCGAGCTGGAGTTAGGCGAGACCGTCAAGCTCATTTTCGACAGGGTTGAGCGTATTAAACCCCACCGAATTGTGCTCGACAGTCTTTCGGAGATTCGCCTCCTCGCGCAAAGCTCACTTCGTTATCGCCGTCAACTCTTGGCGCTTAAGCACTATTTCGGCCGGTGCGACGCCACTGTGTTGGCGCTAGACGATCTCACGACCGACGCGCTGGACAAAACCGCGCATAGCATCGCGCACGGCGTCATCCGTTTGGAGGAACTGACACCAACCTACGGCGCAGAAAGACGTCGCATTCGAGTCACGAAATATCGTGGCCAGGCATTCCGTGGCGGTTACCACGACTTCGTCATCAAGACCGGCGGCGTCGAAGTCTTTCCCCGCCTTGTCTCCAAGGAACATCTTAGCATTCGTCCTTCCGTCGTCTTTTCCAGCGGCAATGTCGAACTGGACGCGCTCCTCGGTGGCGGCATCGACAGCGGATCGAGCACCCTCCTCCTCGGTCCGGCCGGCGCCGGCAAATCCCTGCTCGGCTTTCAATTCGCGGCAGCCGCCATCAGCCGTGGCGAGAAGGCGGCTCTGTTCGCTTTCGATGAGGAGCTCGGCCTCTTGTTCCGCCGCACCAAGGGGATGGGCATTGATTTGGAAGGGTTTCGCGACGAAGGCAGCCTGATCGTGGAGAAGATCGATGCAGCCGAGCTTTCCCCCGGCGAATTCTCCCACCGGGTCGGTGAATGCGTGAAAAATAACGGCGCGCAAACGGTCATCATCGACAGCCTCAACGGCTATCAAATGGCGATGCCAGAGGAACAATCTCTGATTCTGCATATGCATGAGCTGTTGCAATATCTCAATCGCCTAGGCACAGCGACCTTCGTAACAGTCGCTCAACATGGCCTAGTCGGAGATATGAATACACCGGTCGACGTTACCTATCTCGCGGACACGGTGATACTCCTGCGCTTCTTTGAAGCGGGGGGAAGGGTTCGACGGGCCATCTCCGTTATCAAGAAGCGAACGGGTTGGCATGAGGACACAATTCGCGAGATGAAAATTACCAGTCGCGGCCTGGTGCTTGGAAATCCTTTAGAAGAGTTTCATGGTGTCTTGCGCGGCGTCCCGACCTATGTGGGCAAGCCGAAGCCCTCACCGCCAGAAGCGTAATGCCCTTTGGCGGCCAAAACTCGGAGCGCGTCTTAATTCTCGCTCCGCACGGGCGCGATGCGGAAATTGCGTCCAAGCTATTGCAGGAGGCGGGGTTGGCGACGCTGATATGCGCGGACGTCGCGAACTGGTGTGTCGAGCTTGAGAACGGTGCAGCCTTTAGCGTCGTGGCTGAAGAGGCTTTGATAACGGGAGATCTGACATGCTTGGCCGAGTGGATTAAAGCGCAGTCGGCATGGTCGGATTTTCCCATCGTGGTCCTGACCGGTCACGGAGACGCGCCCGGCCGCCAAACAGTTGCTAACCGGTTTCAGGATATTCTGGGCAACGTAACCTTTCTGGAGCGACCTTTCCACTCAAGCACACTCATCAGTATTGCTCGTTCAGCCTTGCGCTCTCGTCGTCGACAATACCAGGCGCGTGAAATGCTCGAGCGGCATAGTCTGCTTGCGGCTGAATTGCAGCACCGCACTAAGAACCTACTCGCGGTTATCCGGGCAATCGCATCGGCCAGCCTGGATGATAGCGACGGACGCGAAGCCTTCTTTTCTCGCCTTCATGCTTTGGCCGCAGCCCAAGATCTGATCATCGACGGTGCCGGGCGGGGAGCCCTGATGAAAAATATCGTCGGTAACGCAATTGAGAGTTTCGGCAGTCGCGTCGTGGTTGACGGACCCGAGGTTTTCCTCAACCCCAATGCCGCCCAGGGTTTTGCGCTTATCCTTCACGAATTGACGACGAACGCTACCAAACACGGCGCCTTGAAGACCGACACCGGCACCGTTTCGGTGCGCTGGTCGTTCGATGCCGTTTCTGCAGAGCCCGCCATCCTCTTTCAATGGCAGGAACGCGGCGGTCCACCGGTCACGCCACCGAAGCGCAAGGGTTTCGGCAGAGTTCTGCTCGAACGCGCAGTCGCTAGTGCCGGGGACCCGCCACGTTTCGACTATGCTCGAGAAGGATTTACCTACGAGGTAAAAGCGACACTCGCCCAGCAGCGGCAACCCGAATGATGTCCGCTTGGATTAGAAGCTGATCGCGTCCCTTACCGATACAAATCGGCGCGCGTCGGCGGTAGCGGCGATGGGCCCTTCCCCTGCTTGCTCACCAGCGTCTGGTAGATGCGCAAGCTCCCGCGCGTGAAGGCGAGCGAAACGCCGGCGAGATAAGCGAGCCACAGCCGCACCAGCTCAGGGCCAACCATGGCTTCCGCCTCGTCGCGCCGCGCCGTCAGGCGTTCGCACCAGGCGCGCGTGGTTAGTGCGTATTGGGCGCGCCAATTCTCGACGTCCTGCACCTCGAACCCGTTGATCTCCATCTGCTGCACGGTGTGACCGATATCGTCGAGCTCGCCGCCGGGAAAGATGTAGCGCATGATCGCCCGCTGCTCCGGGCGGCTGCCGAGCCGCCGCTGCCGCCGCTTGGCGCGGCGCGAGATGGCGTGATTGAGAAACAGCCCGTCATCGGCGAGCAGGCTCCGCACCTTGGTGAGATAAAGCGGGATGTTGGCGAGCCCGATATGCTCATACATGCCGATCGAGGCGATCTTGTCATAGGTGCCGTCGAGCTCGGCGTAATCCTTCAGCTCCACACTAACCTTGTCGCTCAGGCCTGCCTGCGCGATCCGCTCTTGCGCGAGGTCGAGCTGCGTCTGCGACATGGTCACGCCATGGGCGCTAACGCCGTGATTCAGCGCGGCATACGTGATGAGCCCACCCCAGCCGCAGCCGATGTCGAGCAGCCGGTCGCCGGGCTTCAGGCGAAGCTTGCGGCAGATCATCTCCAGCTTGTCGGTCTGCGCCTGGTCGAGCGTGCCCGCCCAATCGGTGAAATAGGCGCAGGAATATTGCATGTGCGGATCGAGAAACAGGCGATAGAAATCGTTGGAGACGTCGTAATGAAACTGGACGAAGTCGCGGTTCTCGGCCTGGGCGCGGGCGCGTCCGGTCTCGTCGCCAGAGTAGTCGCGCGAGCGGCCGGGCCGGTCTGGGGCTGAGAACAGGAAGGGCAGAAGGAGTTTCGCCACGCGAAGTTTACCCAAATGTTTGAGGCGCTTCCGCGTGCTCGTTTGCTGTAATTGCGATCCGAGATCGATCAGCGTCCCGCCTTCCAGCCCGATGCGTCCCTTGGCGTAGAGGCGGACCAGCCGGTCGAGCGTCGGCCAGCGCAGCATTGACGCCACCACCCCCGGGCCGGCAATGGTGAGCGTGAGGGGGCCTTTGACGTTCTGACCCAACGGCACCAGACTGCCATCCCAGAGCCTGACCGAGGCATCGAGGTCGAGCGCCGCCGCAATCTCCGCGATCAGGCGGCGCGCGGCGGCAAGCTGCTTTACAGCAGGCTGCTTTGCGGCAAGCTGCTTCGCTTCAGCCTTGGTGTCACCGCCGCTGGCATCCATCGTGGTAGTCTCTCTCCTGCTCTGGCGGCGACCTATGCATGGACAAGGCGTGCTCGCAAGTTCGAGCCACACGCCTGAAGCGCGGCGCGGTAAGCCGGGCGGTTAGGCCCTATGAACCGGTGAACCAGCGGCCAAGCCTCGACCACATGGAATCGCCGGAGTCGGAGGTGTCTTTCGCACGGGCGCGCTTGGCGCTGCGCCCCGACCCTGCGGCGCCGTCGACATAGCGCCCATAAATCCATCCGCTTTCCGCAGTCGTGGGGTTGGTCACCTGCACCCAACGGCGCTTGCGGCCCGTGACTTTGAGCTTGGTGCCCTTGGAGATGACACCGATGACGGCCGAGGACGATGACGGCCCCTCGCGAAGATTGACAAACGCCGAAGGCTTGATCCAGTCCGCCTCGCTCTCTTCGGCAACAATTGCGGCAGGGGCCGTTGGCTGCGGCGCGGTCGGTGCCGATTGCACCGCGTCTCCGCTCGGTGCATCCGCCACCACTTCCGTATCGGGCTTCGACGTCTTCTCAGGCGCCGCAACCTCCTCGGGCTCCGCACGAGCTTGCAGCTCCGCCCGCGCGCCTTGAGGCTCGCTAGCAGGTGCCGGCTTCGGCAGCGCCTCGGGGACCATCGCCACCTTGAGCAATGTCTCGGCGCCGGCCAGGACTTTGCCGTCAGGTGCCAAGAGCTCAATTTGAACTCGGGTCTCGCCAGCCGCGGCATCGCCAAGGACGAGATGCAAGTCGCCGATTTCGTCCGCCTTCAAATTCCAGCCCGTGGCGCCATAGGGGCGCCCATTCGACAACAGAGCCCCCGCCGGCAGTCCGCTGATGGCGATGCTGCTGCGGGGCGGCACACCGTCAGTGCCGTCGAGCGCGAGAGGGAATGAAATGTCGTCGCCGGCTTTCGCTTCCACCATCTGGGGTATCGTGAGCACCGGGTGAATCTCCGGCGCCGGCTTCGGTTTATCGGCCCGCACCGGCGCGCTCCCCGCATCCGCCAATTTGACCGCCGTCACCGGCTGCGACCAGTAGCTGCGCAACCCCGGCAGCCAGAGGAAGGCTGCGACAGTCAGGTTAGGGAGCAAGGCCAACAGAACCAGACTCGCGATCAGCGTCCGCGGCCAGACGAAGGACCCCGTCAAAGCGCGTAGAAGCGGCGCGTAGGCATCGGCTTGGAGATCGCCCGGCGCGACGGCCGATGGGGCCCGAGGCGCGAAGCGCTGCGCAATCCTCGCCTTGGCCTGGCGGGCGCCCGGCAATTGCTCCGCGTCCTTCGCCGCTGGACCTGACAGGCGCTGCATTATCGGGCGTCTCGGCAATACCCACTCGCCTTCACAAGAACAGGTCGGCCCGGTAAGAACCGAAACCGGAGGTTTTCCAGCGGACTGCGCTGTCGTCCTCAAATGCAGTGAAAAACCTGAAAACGGCAGGGGCGAGGCTGATAATTGGCGATATGGCCCCAACAATGGCCGATCTGCGTTCAACCGGCGCTAAGGATCGAGCCATGACCCTAAAAGTGATCGGTGCAGGCTTTGGCCGGACGGGCACCCTGTCGCTCAAATTGGCGCTTGAGGAGCTTGGGCTTGGTCCCTGCTACCACATGGCCGAGGTCAACGCGCACCCGGAGCATGACGCGGCGTGGCTGGCGCTGGCTCGAGGCCAATCCTCGGACTGGGCCGTGCTTCGAGGCTATGCGTCCACCGTCGATTGGCCTTCGACCTATTTCTGGCGCGAGCTGGCGGACGCCAACCCTGACGCCAAGATCATTCTCACCACGCGCGATCCGGAAGCCTGGTACGCAAGCGCCTGCGCCACGATCTTCGCCAGAATGCTCGAATTCGAGGCGCTTCGTACCGCGCAGGATTGGGGCGCCGTCGATCCCAGCCGCCGAGGCCATATGGAGATGGTCAACACCATCGTGGTGGAGAAGACCTTCGGCGGCTCGCTCGAAAAGGCCCATACGCTGCGTGTGTTCAGTGCACACAACGAGACGGTGCGCCGCGCGATCCCGCCCAACCGGCTGCTCATCTATGAGTCTGGCCAAGGTTGGGAGCCGCTTTGCGCTTTTCTGGGCGTGCCCGCCCCCTCGACGCCCTACCCGAAGGTCAACACCGCCGACGACTTCACCGCCCGCTTCCCCGACCGACGCTAGCTTGCGCCATGGTCGCGCGGTCAAGCGAGACATTACTGTAACAAAGACCCACTAGTCTCCGCTTTTCCTGATGACTTTGCCAAGCCCCGGCGGGTTAGCGCTCGCCGGGGCGTTAGTCGTTGCGGACCGCAAATGGCCTACAGACTGGCGCAAGCCAAATACGATCCACACACCCAGCGCGCTTACGTCGAGCTCAGGAAGGAGGATAGCGACGGCGGTGAGATCGTGGCGGTCGCGGTGTTCTCGTTCCGCACCACGTCGAACCTGTTCAAGCGGCAGATCGAGCAGGAGATCGTGCGCAAAGCACGCCACATCTTCCGCAAAGCCGGCGACACGTTGAGCGGCAGCTGAGCGTGGGCCCATGCCCCTACAGCGAGATCAGGATGACGCCGGCCACGGCGGCAATGAGCCCCGCGATCTTGTGCCAGCCCATGGGCTCGCCCAGGAACAGGACGCCGAGCAGCGAGCCGCCGACGATGAACATGCCATAGATCGGCACCACCACATTGGCGGGACCGAGCGAGAGCGCCTGGAACAGGGAGCTGACGGCGATCGTCAGCGCGATGCCTCCGGCGATGGCCCAGAGCAGCGGCTCGCGGTCGAGCTCGAAGATGAGCGCCTTCAACTCGCCGCGCATGGCGACCACGCCGATGGCGAAAATCGCGACGATGGTGGTCGAGACCGCGAGCACCATATAGGTCGAAACGGCAATCGAGCGCTCCGCGATCTTCACGAACAACGTCATGAAGGAATAGCCTGCCATGCCGAGCAAGGCCCAGAGAATGTAGCTGTGCATTTGCGCCCCCCGAATTTGATCGCCCCGGCGCAAGCAAAACCGCATCGGCGGACAATTGCAACTTCGTATGAGGCGCCTTAGTCAGGCCGGCAGTTGCGGTTGGCGCGCGTCAATGCCCTGAATAATCCGAGGTGCCGCCGCCGAGCGTCTTCTGAAATTCCAGCCGCCGCCGCTCCTGCGCCGCGGCTTCATCGGCGCGAGCTTGGGCGAAGCGCGCGCGGCAATTGTCATAAGCCGCAGTGCCGGGCTCCAGCCCATTCTCACGGCATTTGGCCTCGTCCTTAGTCTGGGCGTCCGCCTCCACCGCCTGGCGGCTCGCCTGCGCCGCCTCAGGGTTGGCGCAAGCCTGAAGCAGCCCAAGAGTCAAGATGAGGGCGGCGGCGAGAGCGGTGCGAGGTCTCATGCGCCCCTGTTCACCAGCCAATTGCGGTGTTGCCAAGGCAGGGGGATGGGACGCTCTCCCCCGTCTCCAAGCATTGGGACCTCCTTGAGTTATCCTCTCCACCAGGATAGGATATGCCGATGACCGAAACGGCTGGACGGCACAAGACTCACCCCGACATCATGAAGCGGCTGAAACGAGCCGAGGGCCATCTGCGCTCGACAATCGGCATGATCGAGAGCGGCCGGCCGTGTCTCGACATCGCCCAACAGCTTCAGGCCGTCGAGAGCGCGGTCACCCAAGCCAAACGGGCCTTGGTGCACGACCACATCGACCATTGCTTGGAGAATGGCACGAAGGGCGACGCCCGCGAGGGTCGGAAATCCCTCGATGAGTTCAAGCTCATCACCAAATATCTCTAAGGAGTGAGGTGTGATCGCAAAGGTCCTAGACTGGTTTGGCGTCCGCGCTCATCGGCGAAGCGATTCCAACCATCAGCAAGGCGACGACGATCACGGGCATACCCATGGCGTGATTGACCCGAACATCGTCACCACTGCCAGAGGCATTTGGGCCATCAAGTGGTCGTTCCTGATCCTCGCGGCGACCGCGGCGCTGCAGCTCGTCGTCGTATATTTCTCGGGCAGCGTGGCTCTGCTCGCCGACACCATCCACAACATCGGCGATGCCGGCACCGCCATACCGCTCTGGATCGCGTTTGCGCTGGCGCGGCGGCGGCCGACACAAACCTTCACTTATGGCTATGGCAGGGCAGAAGACCTCGCCGGGATCATCATCGTTCTGATCATCCTGATCAGTGCGCTCGTGGCCGGGTATGAGGCAACCGACCGGCTTTTGCATCCTATGCCTGTGATGCATCTCGGCTGGCTTGCCGCCGCTGGACTGATTGGCTTCTTGGGCAACGAGGCGGTTGCGGTGTTCCGCATCCGCATAGGCCGCGAGATCAACAGCGCAGCGCTGATCGCCGATGGTTACCATGCCCGAACCGACGGACTTACCAGTCTAGCGGTTGTCCTCGGCGCTTTCGGCGTATGGATGGGATTTCAGCTCGCCGATCCGATCGTCGGCCTGGTCATTACCGTTATGATCCTTGGAATCGTCTGGCAGTCGGCCAAGGCCGTGCTAACCCGGACGCTGGATGGCGTCGACCCTCAGGTCGTAAGCGAGCTCCGCCACGCTGCCCGGGATGCAAAAGGCGTGTCGAGCATCGAGTCGGTGCGGGCGAGATGGCTTGGACATCGCCTGCACGCCGAGATGACATTGGCGATCGATCCGGCTCTCTCGTTGGCTGAATCCCGCAAAGTCGCCGACGAGGTCAAGAAAAATGCTGGCGGGAACCTGCCCGCCTTGGAGAGCCTCCATGTGGAGTTGGTGCCGGCGTCAGGTCGATAAAGACGAGCACCATCCAAAGTCCGAGCACTATCACTGAACCGCCCACGCGCCGACGGCGAGATCTCTTCTTGAGATAAAACGCCCCGCATCCATGGCGGCGGTGCAATTGCGTGGAGAGCGGAGGATGTTGGACTCGAGAAGTCTGCTGTCGACCGCCGCTGCGTCGCCAGCCGCTGGTGGGTCACGTGAGGTCGAGGTGATGCTGAAGGCCAACAGGCCACTGGGAGAAGTTTGACCATGATGGACCCGGCCCGGCGAGCGGCGTCAACAACAGCAGCTAGCGCGGACCTCCGAACACCCCCCCGAAGAACCCCCTCGGCCTCGGCTGCGGCGGCTGGCTCGGGGCAAACCTTCCGGCGGGATCTGACCCTTTGACGATTACGGTCGTATCGCCCATGCCGCGTGTCCCGACGAGCTGGTAGAGGGTGGCGGCATTGTTCAACGTGAGGCGGACACAACCATGCGACACGGGCGTGCCGAGGCCGGGATGGTTGGAACCGTGCACGGCGTGCCCGCGCGAGGTGAAGAAGATCGAGTGGGGCATGCCGGCGTTGTCCCATTCCTTCGAGTAATGCATCACCTCCATGCGGGAGGGCTTGTAAGTGCCGGTAGGCGTCGAGAAGCCGGTAGCTCCTGTCGACACGTACCAGCGATAGCGCACGGCGCCGTCGACCGAGACCGTCATGGTCTGGCTCGGTTTATCGATCTGGATGAGAATTTTGGCGAGCGCGGGCCGGTTCGTCGCGCCAGCGAGAATAAGCGCAACCAACGTGACGGCCAAAAGCCGGAGCGGATTCATCCCTGCCGATTTCCCTCAAAGGCGGCGCGAAGCGGCCGCGTAGGACGTCAGTGTAGCAGCAGCAAAGGCCCGCGTCAGCCGGGCTTGCCCCGCCATAAATCACGAAGCCGGCATCCGGTTTTCTACCATAGTTGGGCGGCGGTGGCAGCCAATAGCCTCGTAGGCACGTTCCAGGGAGCGAGACCATGACAACGCGAATACTGGGCATTGTGATTGTCGTGCAGTGTTCCGTCGGCGGCATGACGGCGTCCGCAAGCGCGCTCAAGCCGTTCGACCCGGCATGGGGTTCTATACGGTCTCGCCGCTCCAGTAGAGCCCATGACTCGCGACGGGTAGAAGGTCGTTTGCCGGTTTAGGTCCTGAGCCTGTAAGTAGGATCGCCTGGAGTCGCCATGTGGTCTCGCCTGCTCGCCCTCGCCCTGCTCCTGCTGCCCGCCCCGGCGCTGGCCGGCGCCAAGGAGAAGGTTGCGGCGCTGGCGCCGTCGGGGCTGGTGCTCGTGCTGGACGAAAAGGGCAACGAGCTGATCGCCCAGAACGCCGACAAGCCCTTCGTCCCGGCCTCGGTCACCAAGATCGTGACAGCGTGGCTGGCGATGGAGGTCCTGGGCGCCAACTACCGCTTCCAGACAAAATTCTATTTGGACAAGGACCGCGTGCTGTATGTGCGGGGCGGCGGCGATCCCTTCCTGGTCTCAGAGGAACTGGCCGAGCTCGCCAAGGAGCTGGTCGCAGCCATCGGCAAGGAGCCGATCACCGGCATCGTGCTCGATGCGAGCTACTACCCTTCCGACCTCCGCATCCCGGGCATCGAGCAAACCGGCGAGGCCTATGACGCGCTCAACTCGGCACTGGCGGTGAACTTCAACACCATCGCCGCCGTGCGCAAGGGCAACAAGGTCAGCTCGGCCGAGACGCAGACCCCGATCACCCCGCTCGCGATCAGTCAGTTCCGGGCGCGCGGCCCCAACGGACGCGGCCGCATCAGCCTGAGCCAGGACCCCGCGGTCAGCCTGCACTATGCCGGCGAGCTGATCGCCGCCTTCATCGAGAAAGCCGGCGGCAGCGTCAAGGGCAAGATCACGACCGGAACCGTGCCGCAAGGCCTGGAGCCGGTCTATGTGCACCGCCAGTCGCGCACCCTGTCGGAGATCCTTCGCCAGCTGCTCATCGCCTCGAACAACTACATCGCCAACCAGATCTTCCTGGAGATCGGCGGCACCCTTGGCGGGTCCGTCAGCCTCGAGAAATCGCTGAAGGTGGCGAACGGGATGCTGGCCATGAACGGGCTCGCCGGGGAGATCCGCCTCGAGGAGGGTTCGGGCATCAGCCGCGGCACCCGCTTCACCGCCCGCGGCCTCGCGCACGTGCTCGAGCTGTTCGCGCCTCACGCCAAATTGCTCCACGGCCATGACGGGGGCGCCAACAAGACCGGCACGATGTCGGGCGTCAGCACGCTCGCCGGTTACGCCGACACCAAAAACCACGGCCGCGTGCGCTTCGTCATCGCGCTTAAAGGAGGTGGCGGCCTGCGCTACCAGCTGCTCAAGGCGATCGAAGCCGGGCTTTAGGTTGGGCGGCGTCACTAGCCGTTGCCTACCATCCCGGAATATGGTGGGGCCCCGTCAGAGAACCTAATACGAGTGGGAAGGCGATGACTTGGGACGAGAAGTGTTGGGGCATTTTCAACAACATCTATTGGGAGATGAGATTTGCGGGAGTTAAGGGATTTAAACTTACCTCCCAGCTTGCAGAGCAGCTCCGTGAGCGGGACGTACCTGTACCGAAGGGCGACGGCATATACGTCAGAGTCGACAACGACGCGGACAACACAACGAAGCTTTTATCGCAAGAAGTCGTATTAAATCACTTTTTTAATATCGCGTTGGATATAGCAGGCGACGACGTCGTATCACAGTTGCTTTGTGGTCCTCTTGGCATCAACGATGCCGGACCCTTCGAGAGTTACGATCGAGACTTTGGTTCTAAGAGATTTTCTTGGCCCGAACAAGCTAACATCACGCAACCAGATGCATTTTTCTTGTCATCGAGTACGCTGATTGCGGTCGAACTCAAACTTGATTCGTCCACTCGGCTCGATCAGATTGCAAAGTACTTGGCGGTCATGCATCGCGAGGAGACTTATTCGGGAACGCGAGACAATTTGGGTCTTCTGTTTATTGTTCCCGAAAAGTCTCGACATAGCGTCTTCTCAAAAGTCGGAATGACGGGCGCGGTGATTGATGCCGATCTCATAGCGCGCTTAAGGCAAGTCAAACTCTCCGCGCGATTGAGAACGAGCCCCGACGAACTTGAGACTATTGCAAGGCGCGTTCGCCTGGCCTCCACATCGTGGACGGAGCTGAGGGATCGATTGAATCAAATCGAGCTGCAGCTTGATGCTCGGGCACGCGGAGACCAAACTCTGTTACGACTGCTTTCAGGGCTTCGCGCCCAGATCGAGAAACACGGGAAGACCGGAATACCTAAGCCTCCTCCCAACGATTCGAACTAGACATACCGCGAAGGTCATTCGGATCGAGGATGCTTTAGCGGCGCGCGAGACACGCGGGGCGAGCTTGTCACGATCGACAAAGACGGAAGCCTTCATCCCGAGAGACCGGCTCGAGGCGCTCACCGATGGCGTTTTCGCCTTCGCGATGACGTTGCTGGTCGTCAATATCGAACTGCCGAAAGGATTTCATCCCGAGAGCAATCAGGAGTTCCTGACGCGGCTTGCGGACCTCTCCGACACCTTCGTCGCCTATCTCATCACCTTTTTCGTCCTCGTCAGCTTCTGGTTCGCACGCGCGCAAGCCGACAAGGAACCGGAGATGGCCAGCGCCGCCTATGCGTGGGCGGTGCTGCTTCATCTCCTGTCGGTGACCTTTCTGCCGTTCTCGATGCTCGCGGTTGGCAGATACGACGTCCCCGCTGCAGCCTGGATCTACGGTGCCAACATGATCCTGTTGGCCGTGACGGCCCTGGCCATCTCGCTCATCGCCGAACGGGATAGCGGGCGGGACATGCCAAGCGGTCGTGTCGAGCTCGCGATCCTGATCGCGTCCGCGGTCCTTTCCATTATCACGAGCCTGTTCGCACCGGCCTACGCCATGCTTCCCTATCTTCTCAATCTCGCCGCTCCGCTCACGGCACGCGCCGTCTATCGACGGTAGCGAGCCGGAGGGGCACACAACTACCTAGACACGCCGCGCTCGGGATCGAGCGAGAGATTGAACTGGTCCTCCCAGCGGGATACGCCGTCGCCGACGACCGGCCAACGGCTCACTGCTGGCCGCGCATCTGCCTGAGCTTGGCGAACAGCGCGGTGTTCTCGTCGTCGAGATTCTGGCGAGCCTGTTGGCGGACGGCCTCCGTCTCCTTCTTGTAGTCGAGGGTGAGATGCGGCTCGAGCACTGTCCACCAGCCGTAGTTGAGCTGCGTCCACTCCTTGCCGCAGAGCATGGCGCGGGACTCGGGGATGTAGCCGTCGGTGACGAGGACCTGTAACCGCTGGGGATCGCTCCCAAGGGCGGAGCACAGGAAATTGTAGGCCCGCTGCAGGATGACAGCATGGTCGCTGGAGAAGTCCTCGATGGTCAGGCTGGGCCTCTTGCTGCCCATGGCATCGAAGAGCACGGCGGCGCCGAGAGCAGCATTCGGCCCGGTGTCCTTGTCGTTGACGGTGAAGAAGGTGCCGAAGCCGTCGGCGGAGTCCTCCTCCAAGCCGGTGAGCGGGAGGTTCAGCTGGTGAATGACGGCGTGACCCAGCTCGTGGCCGAGGATGAACTGGCTGCCCCACGCGTTCAGGATGTCAGCTGTGAAGTTCTCCGGCGAGATGACCTTCGGCGCCCCCTTGTCGCGGATGATTTCGGGGAGAAACTCGGTGAGGACGTCGCGGGTCTCCTTCGAGAAAGCCGCCGGCCAGAAGATCCGACGACCGTCCAACTCGGTGGTCGGGTCGTCGATGCCCTTAGGCAGGTCGTCGGTGACGATCACTTGGAGGTCATGGGGCAGCGCCACCGCCTTCGTCAGGCGGTCCGCCATCCGTTCGAACAGACCCGAGTCCCTGATCTTCCTTATTGCATCCCGGTTCTCGGGCCGGATGGTGTCGTCCTGGTAGATGATCGTGACCCGCCCGCTGCCCTTGGCAGGAGCGGACATGGAACCGTCATCGCCGAAACCGGGCGCCGCGCCACCGAGCATCTAGAGAAGAACAGAGACACCGAAGACATGATTGAACATTGTGCGCGCCTCGCCGGGTCGCGAGATTAGCCGCGGCGCATGAACACGGCTAGGCCTTTATGCTTCCCTCGGCCCGCGGTCCGCTCGGGTCATTAGCGGACGTGATCACTCCTCCGCCACATAGACCTCGCTGCCCATGTCACGGAACTTCGCGCTCATCTCGGCCATGCCCTGCTCCCTTGCCAGGTCTACCGCTTCGCTACTTGAGACCTGCCCCTTCTCCGCGAGCTTGGCGGCGTAGTCGCGCACCTGCTGCGTGATCTCCATCGAGCAGAATTTCGGCCCGCACATCGAGCAGAAATGCGCGAGCTTGTGCGCCTCCTTCGGCAAGGTCTCGTCGTGATAGCTCCGCGCCGTGTCGGGATCGAGCGAGAGGTTGAACTGATCCTCCCAGCGGAACTCGAACCGCGCTTTTGACAGCGCGTTGTCGCGCGCGATCGCGGCCGGATGGCCTTTGGCGAGATCGGCGGCGTGGGCCGCTATCCTGTAGGCGATGACTCCGGCCTTGACGTCGTCGCGGTTGGGCAAGCCCAAATGCTCCTTCGGCGTCACGTAACAAAGCATGGCGGTGCCGAACCAGCCGATCATCGCCGCCCCGATCGCGCTCGTGATGTGGTCGTAGGCGGGGGCGATATCGGTGACGAGCGGGCCGAGTGTGTAGAACGGCGCCTCGCCGCAGAGCTCGAGCTGCTTCTCGACATTGATTTTGATTTTGTGCAGCGGCACGTGGCCCGGCCCCTCGATCATCACCTGGCAGCCGCGATCCCAGGCGATCTTGGTCAGCTCGCCCAGCGTCTCCAGCTCGGCGAACTGCGCCCGATCATTTGCATCCGCGATAGATCTTGGACGAAGTCCATCGCCGAGCGAGAACGACACGTCGTATTTCCGCATGATGTCGCAGATGTCGTCGAAGCGCTCATAGAGGAAGCTCTCGCGGTGATGCGCCAGGCACCATTTGGCCATGATCGCGCCGCCTCTGCTCACGATGCCGGTGACGCGCTCTGCGGTGAGGTGGATGTAGCCGAGGCGCACGCCGGCATGGATGGTGAAATAGTCGACGCCCTGCTCGGCCTGCTCGATCAACGTGTCGCGATAGACCTCCCAATCGAGCTTGACCGGATCGCCGTCGACCTTCTCCAGCGCCTGATAGATCGGCACCGTGCCGATCGGCACCGCAGCGTTGCGGATGATCCATTCGCGCGTGGTGTGGATGTTGCGGCCCGTCGACAGGTCCATGACCGTGTCGGCGCCCCAGCGCGTCGCCCACACCATTTTCTCGACCTCTTCCTCCACGCTCGAGGTCACGGCGGAGTTGCCGATATTGGCGTTGATCTTGGTCGCGAAGTTGCGGCCGATGATCATCGGTTCAGACTCGGGGTGGTTGATATTGACCGGGATGATGGCGCGGCCGCGCGCGACCTCGCTGCGCACGAAGTCCGGCGTGACGAAGGACGGAAGCGCCGCGCCGAAACTCTCCCCGTCGGCCAGCCGCGCTTCCGCCCCATCGGCCGCAGCCGCGCGTCCGATGTTTTCGCGGTGCGCGACATAGATCATTTCCTTGGTGACGATGCCGGCCCGCGCCAATTCGAGCTGGGTTACGGGCGCGTCCGGCAACCCGCGCAGCGGCTGCCGCTCCAGCTTAAAACCCCGCTCGGCATGCGACGGCGCGACATTGCCGTTGTCCTCCGGCTTGACGTCCCGGCCCGCATAGCGCTCGACGCCGCCCCGCGCCACGATCCAGTCTTCGCGCACAGGCGGCAGCCCGCGATTGACGTCAATATTCGCACCTTCGTCGCTGTAGGGCCCGGAGGTGTCGTAGAC
>JBBQKN010000036.1:0-26998 GCA_038326945.1 Hyphomicrobiales bacterium | reverse complement strand
CAGAGAAAAAGCTCTCGGCCCCGAACATCCGGAGGTCGCTTCTACGCTGAACAACCTGGCAGTTCTCTACGGCAATCAAGGCCGCTATGCCGAGGAGGAGCCCCTCCTGAAGCGCTCCTTGGCGATCAGAGAAAAAGCTCTTGGCCCCGATCATCCGGATGTCGCGCTAGTACTTCACAATCTGGCTGTGGATTATGCCAATCAGGGCCACTATGACGCCGCGCTACTGCTTGTTCGCCGCGCCATCGATCGGCGGATGTCATGGCCGCCTACCGACACATTTGGCATCCTTCTTGGCGCTAAGCACGCAAGCCTTATCTCACAAGCGGATTCATTTGCTGACAGCTATAAGGTTTTGCAGGCGTTTTCGTCTTCCGCAGCGGCGGAGGCAGTCAAGAGGGTTGCGCAGCGCTCTGCGGCTGGATCGGGTGAGTTGGCCGATCTTGTGCGCATGGATCAGGATCTCGCAGCAGAGGCGGGCGCTCTCGATAAGAACTTCATGGCCGCGGTCTCCAAGGCGCCAAAGGAGAGGAACCCGGCAGCGGAGGAGAACTTCCGCAAGCGACTGGGTGAGATCGAGGCGGAAAGAAAAAAGCTATCCGGTAGTCTGGCTGAACGATTCCCCGACTATGCCGCTCTGGCAAATCCTCCGCCTTTGACCCTGGAAGAAACACAAGCGCTGCTCACTGATGACGAGGCTATCATTGCTTTTAGCATCGGCGAGCAGAAGAGCTATGCGTGGGTTATCAGCAAGACAGCGGCTGACTGGACCGAGATTCCAGTGCAGGCAAAGGCTCTAGGCGAGGACATCGCGAAGCTCAGGCAGTCGCTCACATTCCAGACTAACGAGCCCTTCGATGCCGCCTTGTCTTACAAGCTGTACCAGCAGACCTTCGGGCCCGTCGCAGAGAAGCTTGTAGCCAAGAAACGCCTGTCCGTTTTCGCTAATGGGGCGCTAACCTCCATACCCTTCAGCATCCTCGTCAAATCAGACCCCCAAGGCAAAGCGCTCAAGGATGAAGACTGGCTCATCAAGTCCTATGCGATCACCGTCATTCCTTCGATTTACAGTCTCAGGACCATGCGGTCGCCAGTGGCGACGTCTGAAGCCAAGAAGCCGATGATCGCCTTTGCCGACCCTGTCTTCTCGAAGGAGGCGCGAGAAGGGGCGAGGGTGGAGCATGTCGCCCCGCGTAGCCTATCAAGCTTCTATCGGGGCGCTCAGCTCAACGTGAAGGATTTTGCAGACAGTCTCCCTCAACTGCCCGGTACCCGAAAGGAAGTAGAGACCATCGCCAAAAGCCTCGACGTGGGTCGGGAAGACATCAAGCTTGGCCTAGACGCTACGGAGACAGCGGTGAAGCAGTCCCATCTCGAGGATTATCGCGTGGTCTATTTCGCCACGCATGGCCTGGTGGCCGGCGAGCTGGAAGACTTCGACAAAGCAAAGGCAGAACCTGCCCTGGTCTTCACTATTCCCGATAATTCGTCCGACCTTGACGACGGCCTGCTTCAAGCGAGCGAGGTTGCCCGGCTCAAAATGAATGCAGATTGGGTGGTGCTGTCTGCCTGTAACACCGCTTCTAGTGATGGAGTGGGCGCCGAGCCCCTCTCTGGCTTAGCGCGGGCCTTTCTCTATGCCGGTGGTAAGTCGCTTGTCGCATCCCATTGGGATGTGAGCGACGAGGCTACAGAAAAGCTGTTGTCCGACCTGTTCCAGATCTCGAAGAGCAAGCCCAACCTGTCGCACGGTCAGATGATGCAGCAGGCGACTCTTGACCTGCTCAACGGCTCAATGTCCGATGCAGAGGCGCACCCCCGCGTCTGGGCGCCCTTTGTTGTTGTGGGGGAACCGGCAAGAATTCCTGAGAGCCTCAACCGTCTTGATAGATGAGCGCCCGCCACAACACAGGTGCCGGTGGGCTAGATTTTTTCAAACGGATCAGCTTTCAGGTGAACACACACTCGCCCCGTGATCGAGCAACGCTTGGTAGCGATGTTTAAGGCTTCTTAGCGTGCGGAGTTGTCAACATTCCAGTGGTCAAGCGGCATAATGGAAGTCCCATTGTTTCCGTAAATTTGATTCCAAGACCGAGTTTTACTGTCAGGGGCGTTGCAAGGGTCCGACAAATACATAGAGCCCCCCCCAGGGTGGCCTGGGGCTGCTCTATGGGGAGACGATAGGGGCAGGTGCGCGACGTGAAACTAACTACGCGATACTGGTGACGCCTCCCCCAAACCCTATGGGTGACGGGAGGGCGCGTGTGCCCGACCCGGGACGATATGTTAGCGGATAAATGGACATCGCGACTCCCTCTGAAGAATTGCGGTGTCAAGTGCGGGTCAAGATGTGGCAACCTCTTGTCCGCTCACGAAATCTACAAAAGGTTGCCCAGGATGTTGCCCTAAGGGCAGTCTGAGGTCCACGGCTTTTGGGCTAAGTCCTTGGGAAAGTTGGCTCCCCGGGCCGGACTCGAACCAGCGACCCAGCGGTTAACAGCCGCTTGCTCTACCAACTGAGCTACCGGGGAGCAGAGCGCGCTTACCTGGCGCAGCTGGTAGGGTCATAGCAAATGCTAAAGGCGCATGCCAGCGCTTTAGCCCCCGGCCGGAGAACGTGCGCAAGGTTGTGCGGTTCCCGATCCATCCCTATGTGGTGACGGCCCGCTGTAAGGTCGCCATGGCCAAGAAGATCAACTTCGCCAATCGCCAATTCCATCTGCCGGAGTCGAAGCCAATCCGTCTCGGCATCGGTATTCTGCTGGTGGCCGGAGGCCTCGTCGGCTTCTTGCCGGTAGTGGGGTTCTGGATGATTCCCCTCGGCCTGCTCGTGCTCTCGGTGGACGTTCCCGTCGTCAGGCGCTGGCGGCGCCGTCTTGCGGTGTGGTGGCACCGGCGCAAGGATGAAAATGGGGCCAAGGCGCCAAGGGAGGGCGCGGCAGGCGGCAAGGCCGAATAAGCGTCACACAAAGGCGCTAGGCAATGCGTCGCAAATTGCTTCATAGTTCAACCAAGCGAGGATAGGGCCCAGAATAGGGGAGTAGACATGTTCCGCCCAACACAGCTCATCGCGGGCGCCGCGATTGGTGTCATGGCCGCCATTCTCACCTTCGCTTTGCCGGTTCAGGCCGGAACGTGTGCATCGGTGGCCGGGAAGGGGCGCGCTGCGGACCCCGCCACGGCGACCACACGCGCGCAGATCGAGCTCACGCAGAAGGCCGCCCGCTTAGGCGGTAAGATCACGCAAAGGTCGAACGATTGCAAAAAGGGTCCCCCCGGGGGCTTCGTGTGCAAGATAACGGCGGTGGTCTGCCCGCGAAGCTCGTAGCGGGGCGGGAGTAGCCGCGGCCCCGCGCCATCCAATCGTCCTCGGTGGCATCGCGACCGCAAGAACGATAACGCGAGCGCGGCCTGCGCGCTGGCTGGCGATGCGCCGGGGGCGAAGCTGAGCTGATGCGTGAGTTCGGGAAATTGGAGGCCACGCCCGGAATCGAACCGGGGTGCACGGATTTGCAGTCCGTTGCGTCACCACTCCGCCACGTGGCCTGGGTAGGGGAGTCCCCCGAGACCCGCTAACTAGGTGCCGAATGGCCTCGGCGTCAATATGGCTCGCCATCCCCTCGAAGCGGCGGGCATAGTCTATTGGCTCTCGGCATCGAGGAGGGGAGACCGGCATGACGGATTTCGAACGTGCGCGCGAGACCATGGTCGAAACGCAGCTCCGCCCGACCAAGGTCACCGACCGGCGACTCCTTGCCGCCATGGCTGAACTGCCGCGGGAGCGCTTCGTACCGCCATCGAGGCAACCCTTCGCCTATTTGGACGCGGCACTCGAGGTTTGGCCCTCCATCGATGCCGCGCCCGCCCGCTACCTTCTCCCGCCCGTGGTCCTGGCCCGCTTGATCCAGCTCGCTGCGGTCGAGGCCAAGGATTTCGTGCTCGATATCGGCTGCGCCACGGGCTATTCGACGGCCGTGCTTGCGCGCCTTGCCAGCTCCGTCACCGGGGTTGAGGCCGAACCCGAACTCGCGACGGTGGCGCGCGCGAGTTTGCGCGACCTCGCCATCGCCAATGCGACCATCGTCGCGGGCGAGCTGTCGCGAGGAGCGCCCGCGGCTGGCCCCTTTGATGTGATCCTGCTCAATGGCAGCGTGCCGGAGGTGCCCGAGACGCTGTTGGCGCAACTGAAGGAAGGCGGTCGCCTGGCCGCGATTGTCGCGGGCGGTCAGCCAGCAAGACCCGGCCAACCCAAGGCCTGCCTGTTCGTTAAGGTGGAAGGCGAGGCGAGCGGTCTCGCCCATTTCGACGCGAATGCCAAGGCGCTGCCGGGCTTTACGCCCGCACCTTGCTTTGTGTTATAATCTCCACTGTTGCTCCTATCCCACAGTGCCTTGAGTTTTTTGCCAGAATCGGTCCCAATCGGCGGCATCGACTTACCTCGGCGGCCAGGGTGCTTTATGTTTTCCTGGGCAGTTGGGGACGGGGGTGTCGCTGGCTGCGGAGGCAACAAAAGTGATCGGCGTTCTGAGCAGGCACCTACTGTCCTGCGCGGAGCCCTCGTGGCTGCGTGGCGGGTCGATTATCGTTTGCCTCCTCATGGCGGCCACCCTCTGCGCGCCTCCGGCTGCGTCCGAGACGCTCGATGAGGCGTTGGCGAACGCTTATCTGATCAACCCGGCACTGGCTGCGGAGCGCGCCCGCGTGCGAGCGACCGACGAGCAGGTCGCCATCGCGAAATCTGGATTGCGCCCAAACATCAGCGGGACTGGCGATGTGGCCTTCCAAAACAGTGAAAGCGACGTTGCCGGCGGCCGCGGATCGACGCAGACATGCGACGCGGCCACTGCGGCGGCCGAGCCGGCGTTCTGTGCATCGCTCGATGCCGGTCAGGCCAACTTTGGTCAGAACGGCGCCATCACGAGCGACGGCGTCACCCATCCGCGCGGATACGCCGTGACCCTGAGCCAGCCGATTTTCGAGGGCTTTCAGAATATCAACGCCATCCGCCAGGCCAAGTCCTCGGTGCAGGCGGTGCGCGAGGGCCTTCGCGCCATCGAACAGAACACGTTGCTTAACGCGGCCACCGCCTATGTCGACGTCGTGCGCGATCTCGCCGTGGTGAGCTTGCGGGACTCGAACGTCGAGGTGCTGAGCGAGCAGCTGAGGCAAACGAAGGATCGCTTCAATGTCGGCGAGGTTACGCGCACCGACGTGGCGCAGGCCGAGGCGCGGCGATCGGATGCCGTCACTCAACTCTACGCGGCGCAGGCCAATCTCAAGGCGAGCCGGGCCACCTACGAGCAGGTGATCGGGCACCCGCCGTCCAACCTCGTCCACCCGCCGTCGATCATTCGGCTTTTGCCCATGAGCCTCGATGACGCCATGACGCTTGGAGACGGGGAGAACCCCATCATCCTCACCGCGGTGTATCAAGAGGAAGCGTCGCTCTATAACGTCAATCAGATCCTTGGCGAGCTCCTGCCGTCGGTCACCCTCGATGCCGCATATCAGCAGCGCTTCGGCGAGAGCCGGGTGCTGAAGGAGCAGCAGACGACGACGATCATGGGCCGCGTGGTGGTGCCGCTTTATCAGGGCGGTGGCGTGGCGGCGCGCGTCCGCCAGGCCAAGGAAACCAACCATCAGTTCAAAAAGGAAGTCGAGGACGCGCGTCTCAGGACCCACGCCGATGTGATTGCGAGCTGGGGCCAGTTGCAAGCCACCGCGTCCCAGATCCAGTCGGCGCAATCCTCGCTCGAGGCCAACCGGATCGCGCTCGAGGGGGTGAAGGAGGAGGAGAAAGTTGGGCAGCGGACCACGCTCGACGTGCTGAACGCCCAGCTCGAATATTTGGGCTCGCAAATCCAGCTGGTTACGGCCAAGCGCGACCGCGTCGTGGCCGAATATGCCCTCTCAGCCTCCGTCGGCCGCTTGAACGCTCAAAGCCTTGGATTGTCAGTGCCTTACTACGATCCGTTCGAGCACTATGAGACAATCAAGAATAAGTGGATTGGCTTGCGTCCACCCTCTCCTCCCACTCCCGATGAGTGATGGATTTCGGGCGGTTAACGTTACAATCACAAAGCCCTCACCGAACCAAGCCGAGACTTGTACGTTAACCGTGTGTTAAGCTGCGGGTCGCTTGAGGGCCACCCAGGTGATGACCGCGGGGTGAAGCGGGGTAATGGCGGCAAGGGAATCCCATCATGAGCAATACGGAACGGGCTCCCGAACCGACGATGGAGGAAATCCTTGCCTCCATTCGTCGGATCATCTCTGACGACGAGTCGAATTCGACACAACAGCCAGCAACAACTTCCGACTATGCTCGGCAAGTCGCGGCTGAGGAGTCGGAAGACGGCGCGGCCGACACGCAGATCATCGACGATATTACACGCGTGCTGAGCGGCGGCGCTCAGCCGGCTGGCACCGAAGACGACATCCTCGATTTGGCCGAGGCCGGCGCCCCGGCAGCGGCGCCAATGGCTGACATGCCCGAGCCCATGGCTGACATGCCCGAGCCCATTGCTGACCTGCCCGAGCCGATGAGCGAGATGCAGGCCGATGCCGAGTTCGCCGTTTCGGAGGAGGTTGTCCTGGGTGAGGCCTACGCCGAACCCGGCGTCGATTTTGGTGCGGCCTTCCCGCCGGCTGGCGAGGACATGGCCGAGCCAAAAGTGATGGCCGAGGTCGAGACCCTGGTCGAAGACTCTGAAGACTCTATTGTGGCCGAGGCAGCCGATGCTCCTGAATCCTATGCGATGCCCGAGCCAGACATGGCCGAAATTTCTCAATCCATGGCCGAGCCGACGGCGAGCGAACTCCCGCCTGTGAGCGCAAGCGAAGCACAAAGCGAGGATCCGGCCTCCGCGCTCGAGCGTGCGATCGCGGCGCTGAAGGCCGGCGACCTCGCGGCCTTCGCGCGCGAGGCGCAAGCGGACTATGCGCCGACTCAAGCGGCAGCAGATCTGGACACTGAACCGGAGCCCGAAATATCGCCAGAGAGTTCGCCCGCGGAGTTTGCCAGCGTCGAATTGGAGGCTGAGGCCTTGGAGCTGGAGCTTGAGGAGTTGGTGCTGGACGAGCCGGCGCCCGAGCCCAGTGCATTGGCGTCGCCAGCGGAGAGTTCAACCTGGGCGGAGCCCGAAACAGAATCCGAGCCGGAGCCCGAGCCGGAGCCCGAGCCCGAGGACGAGCCTCAATCGACGGCCGATTGGCAGAGCGCGTCAGCGTCCTGGGGCACCGGCGAAACCGAGCCCGAGCAGAATCCGGCGCGGACCAACGGCGGATCGGCGCATAAGTCGCACGACTTTGACGCCCCCATGTCGTCGAAATCGCTCGAGGACAGCGTCAAGGAGATGCTTCGCCCGCTTCTGCGGCAGTGGCTCGACGAGAACATGCCGCGTGTGCTCAACGCCGCCTTGCGTGAGGAACTCGAAAACCCCGAGCGGCGCAACGACTAGGCGTCTCGGTCCTCGTCATTCCGGCGACGCCGGAATCGAGGATAGCGTTTCAGGTCTTCGCCCCCTCCTTTGTTGACAGCGCGGAAGGCGAGAGCGTAGGAGGCGGGGCGCGTCCGCGCCCATGTTCCCCTTCGCCAGCCCAAGCGTCCCATGCTCGACAAGACTTATCAGCCAGCCTCGATCGAGGGCCCGATCTACCGCCTCTGGGAGAAGGCCAAGGCCTTCGCCGCCGGACGCGCCAATCGCAAGGATGCGCGGCCCTACGCCATCGTCATCCCGCCGCCGAACGTGACCGGCTCGCTGCATATGGGTCACGCACTCAACAACACGCTGCAAGATGCGCTCGTGCGCTTCGAGCGCATGCGCGGCCGCGACGTACTGTGGCAGCCGGGCATGGACCATGCCGGCATCGCCACGCAGATGGTGGTCGAGCGTCAGCTGCTGGAGCGGCAGGAGCCTGACCGCCGCGCCCTCGGCCGCGAGGCGTTCGTTGATCGGGTTTGGAAGTGGAAAGAGGAATCCGGCGGACTAATCATCAATCAGCTGAAGCGGCTCGGCGCGTCTTGCGATTGGGAACGCGAGCGCTTCACCATGGACGAGGGATTGTCCCGCGCCGTGCGCAAGGTGTTCGTCGATCTCTACCGCGCCGGGCTGATTTACAAGGACAAGCGCCTGGTCAATTGGGACCCAAAGCTTCTGACCGCGATCTCCGACCTTGAGGTCGAGCAGGTCGAGGTCAAGGGTCATCTCTGGCATTTGCGCTATCCGCTGGAGGGGAGGGACTTCGATCCCGAGGATGCCTCGACCTATATCGTCGTGGCGACGACGCGGCCCGAGACCATGCTCGGCGATACTGCCGTCGCGGTTCATCCGGACGATGAGCGCTACAAGGCCCTGGTTGGTCGGAATGTGATCCTGCCGCTGGTCGGCCGCCGCATCCCCATCGTCGCCGACGACTATTCAGACCCCGAGAAGGGTTCCGGCGCGGTGAAGATTACGCCCGCGCACGACTTCAACGACTTCGACGTCGGCAAGCGCCACGCGCTGCCTCAGATCGGCATCCTCAATGCGGAAGCAAAGCTCCTGCTCGATGGCAATTCCGACTTCATCCAGGGTGTGGAACCCAGTGCGCAACTGGCTCGGACGATTCAGGAGTTGAACGGCCTTGATCGCTTCGCCGCGCGCAAAGCCATCGTCGCGCAATTGGAAGAACAGGGCCTAGTCGAGAAGATCGAGCCCTACGTCCACACCGTTCCGCATGGCGACCGCTCCGGCATCGTCATCGAGCCATTCCTCACCGACCAATGGTATGTGAACGCGCGAGAGCTGGCGAAACCAGCGATCGAGGCGGTGAAGCGCGGCCGCACTGTGTTCGTGCCCAAGAGCTGGGAGAACACCTACTTCCATTGGATGCAGAACATCCAGCCCTGGTGCATCTCGCGCCAGCTGTGGTGGGGCCATCAGATCCCGGCCTGGTACGGGCCCGACGGACAGATCTTTGTCGCCGAGGAAGAGGCTGAGGCGAGCGCACAGGCCAAGGCGCATTACGGCGAGCCCACCGATCTCACGCGCGATGCGGACGTGCTCGACACCTGGTTCTCCTCGGCGCTGTGGCCGTTCTCCACCCTCGGCTGGCCGGATGAGACGGCGGAGCTCAAGCGCTATTACCCAACCGCCGTGCTGGTCACCGGCTTCGACATCATCTTCTTCTGGGTCGCCCGCATGATGATGATGGGCCTTCACGTCATGGACGAGGTGCCGTTCCGCGACGTCTACATCCACGCCCTCGTGCGCGACGAGAAGGGTCAGAAGATGTCGAAGTCGAAGGGCAACGTCATCGACCCGCTCGAACTGATCGAGGCTTACGGCGCCGACGCGCTCCGCTTCACCCTTGCCGCCATGGCGGCCCAGGGACGCGACATCAAGCTCAGCCCGTTGCGCGTCGAGGGCTATCGCAACTTCGCCACCAAGCTCTGGAACGCGGCCCGCTTCGCCGAGATGAACGGTTGCGTGCCCGTGCAGGGTTTCGATCCGAGCACCGCAAGCGAGACCGTCAATCGCTGGATCGCCGGCGAGAGCGAGCGTGCCCTGGCCAAGGTCACCGAGGCGCTCGAAGCCTTCCGCTTCAACGAGGCCGCCGGCGCCATCTACGCCTTCATCTGGCATGTGTTCTGCGACTGGTATCTCGAGCTGACCAAGCCGATCCTCACCGCGGGCGACAAAGAAGCCGCCGCCGAGACGCGGGCCATGACCGCTTTCGTGCTCGACCGGGCGCTGACGCTTCTGCATCCGTTCATGCCCTTCGTCACCGAGGAGCTGTGGGCGAAACTGGCGGCCGAAGGCGAGGGGAGGGAGAGCCTGCTCATTTTGGCGGAATGGCCCCGCCATCTCGGACTTGAGAATGCCGATGCCGATGCCGAGATCGGCTGGGTGATCCGGCTCGTCTCCGAAGTCCGCTCGGTCCGCTCGGAGATGAACGTGCCGGCCGGCGCGCGCGTGCCGCTCGTGATCTCCGGCGCGAGCGAAGACACCGTGGCACGGGCAAAGCGCCACGAGGACACGATCCTGCGCCTTGCCCGCATCGAGACCATGAGTTTCGGCAAAGCCCCGTCCGGCGCGGTTCAGATCGTGCTCGACGAGGCGACCTTGGCGCTGCCGCTTGCCGGCGTCATCGACGTGGCGGCGGAGTCGAAGCGGCTTAAGCGCGAGATCGACAAGATCCGCGCCGAAATCGAGCAGCTCGGTGCCAAGCTTGCGAACGAGAAATTCGTCTCTCGCGCGCCGGAGCATGTGGTGGAGGAGCAGCGGGAACGGAAGGCCGAGGTCGAAGCGATTGCGGCGCGGCTGGCGCAGGCGCTGAAGCGGCTGGAAGCCACGCTCTAGCCCCTTGAAAGCGGCCGGCGCCGACCCGACCTAGACGTTGACACGGAATCTTCACCACTGTAGCGCAAATACCACAGACTGCGGCATTTTCGCCCCGTTTGCGCCATAAAACTTTGAGACATGAGACGTGTTCTAGGAGCATCGGCCAAGGAAGGTTCCGAGGCATAGCGGTGCGAGTGCCGGGACCGTGGCCGATACCGTGATGAAGCGGTGATGGTGACCATCGGCTTCTCTTGCACGCTCATCTGGGCATTGGAGATGGACGCCAAGACGTTCGATAAGTCGCGTTTGCCGAGCCGGCACGTCACCGAGGGGCCCGCCCGCGCGCCCCATCGCTCCTATTACTACGCCATGGGTCTGTCCTCGAAACAGATCCACCAGCCCTTCGTCGGCGTTGCGACCTGCTGGAACGAGGCGGCGCCGTGCAACATCTCGCTCATGCGCCAGGCGCAAGCGGTGAAGGGGGGCGTTGCGGCTTCCGGCGGCACGCCGCGCGAGTTCTGCACCATCACCGTCACCGACGGCATCGCCATGGGGCATCAGGGCATGAAGTCCTCTCTGCCCTCGCGCGAAGTCATCGCCGATTCGATCGAGCTCACCATGCGCGGCCATTGCTACGATGCGCTTGTCGGTGTGGCGGGCTGCGACAAATCCCTTCCCGGTATGATGATGGCGATGTGCCGTCTTAACGTGCCGTCGATCTTCATCTATGGCGGCTCAATTCTCCCGGGCCAGTTTCGCGGACGTCCCGTGACAGTGCAGGATCTGTTCGAGGCGGTGGGTCAGTTCTCCGTCGGCAAGATGTCGATCGAGGATCTGAGCGAGCTGGAGCAGGTCGCCTGTCCCTCGGCCGGGTCCTGCGGCGCCCAGTTCACCGCCAACACCATGGCCACGGTGTCCGAGGCCATCGGCCTGGCGCTCCCCTATTCCGCCGGCGCGCCTGCTCCTTACGAGATGAGGGACCGCTTCTGCACGGCCGCGGGCGAGAAGATCATGGATCTGATCGCGCTGAATATCCGCCCGCGCGACATCGTCACGCGCAAAGCCCTCGAAAACGCCGCCGCCGTCGTCGCGGCCTCCGGAGGCTCCACCAATGCGGCACTGCATCTGCCGGCCATCGCCCATGAATGCGGCATCGACTTCGACCTGTTCGCCGTCGCCGAGGTGCTGAAGCGCACCCCCTATATCGCCGATCTGAAGCCCTCCGGGCGCTACGTTGCCAAGGACATGTTCGAGGCCGGCGGTATCCCGCTCTTGATGAAGACGCTGCTCGACCATGGCTATATGCACGGCGACTGCTTGACCGTCACCGGGCGCACCATGGCCGACAACATGGCCAAGGTTGCCTGGAACGCCGATCAGGACGTGGTCCGGCCTGCCAACGCTCCGCTGTCGCCGACAGGCGGCGTCGTCGGCTTGCGCGGCTCGCTCGCGCCCGATGGCGCCATCGTCAAGGTCGCCGGTATGAGCAATGTCAAATTCCGCGGGCCCGCGCGCTGCTTCGACTGCGAGGAGGAGGCCTTCGCCGCGGTGAGCGCCATGGCGTACAAGGAAGGCGACGTCATCGTCATCCGCTACGAGGGCCCAAAAGGCGGCCCCGGCATGCGCGAGATGCTGTCGACCACGGCTGCGCTTTACGGTCAGGGCATGGGCGACAAAGTCGCGCTGATCACCGATGGCCGCTTCTCCGGAGCAACGCGAGGCTTCTGCGTCGGCCATGTCGGTCCAGAGGCCGCAGTTGGCGGTCCGATCGGATTGCTTCGCGACGGAGATATCATTGCCATCGATGCCGAGCGGGGCACGCTCGACGTCGAATTGAGCCAGAGCGAGCTCGAACAGCGGGCTCAAGATTGGAAGGCACGTCCGGCCTCGTTCCGGAGCGGCGCCTTGTGGAAATACGCCAACGAGGTTGGTCCGGCGCGGACGGGCGCCGTCACCCACCCCGGTGCTGGCGCGGAAGTGACCTGTTATGCGAATGTGTAAAAACCACGTCGTCGTCATTGTGGCGGCGCTGTCGATGCTGCTGCCCTTCGCCGCTGATGCCGACGATTCCTCGCCCTTCGCCTCGGCCACCGAGGCCTACCGCCAGGGCATCGCCGCGCTTAAATCGGGCGAGACCGAGACCGCGCTGCCCGCACTCGAATACGCCGCCGAACGCGGCGTTCTCGGAGCTCAGCTCAAGCTTGCCCGCATCTACGCGGCCGGCAACGGCGCGAAGAGAGACGACGCCAAGGCCTTCCTGTACTATCGCCAGATTGCCGACCAGCGCGCCGACATCTCGCCGCGGAGCCCCGTCGCCAAATATGTCGCCGAAGCCTTCGTCGCCCTCGGCGACTATTATGTGGAGGGCGTTCCTGCCGCGCATGTGCCAAAGGACCCAGTGCGGGCGGCGGGCCTGCTTCGCCACGCGGCCAGCTATTTCGGTAGTGCCGACGCCCAATATGCGCTCGCGCGGCTCTATCTCGACGGCGTCGGCGTGTACAAGAATTTGGGCCTCGCCGTGAATTGGCTGGCGATGGCCGCCAAGAAGCAGCATGCCGAGGCGCAAGCGACGCTGGGCGAGCTTTTGTGGCACGGGACCGACGAAATCCGGCAGCGGCCGACGCGGGGCCTGGCTCTGATCATGCTGGCCCATGCCAATGCCAAGGCGGCTGGCAAGGAGCCCAAATGGATCGAGGAGCTTTACCGCGAAACTCAGCGCGCTTCGAACGCGGCCATGCTGAAGGAGGCACAGAACCTCATTCCCGAGCTTGGCGGTCGCATCGCTGATCTGACGCCGGTGGCACCACCGAAAAGCGCCGCGGCCGAGAAGCTCCTGCTTCCCGCAGCCGGGACAGTGGCGCCCAAGACCAGCGCGCCGGCACCGGCCGTGGCCGCGGACGCGGTGGCCTCCGAGGAGGTCTCGGTCGGTGCCCCGCCCAAGATTGGCGTTCCTCTTGGCTTCGGTGCGAGCCCAAGCCCTAGCAATTGAGCTCCAGCCATACCGGCACATGGTCGGACGGCTTCTCCCAGGCCCGAGGCGTGGGATCGATCTCGCATCGCTGCAAGCGATCCGCGGCCTGCGGCGAGAGCAGCATGTGGTCGATGCGCAAACCGCGATTCTTCTGCCAAGCGCCGGCTTGATAATCCCAGAACGTGAAGCGGTGCGGCTCGTCATGACAGGCGCGGAAAGCGTCGGTCAGGCCAAGATTGACGAGCGACTGGAAATGCGCCCGCGTCTCTGGCCGGAAGAGGGCGTCCTCGACCCAGGCGGCGGGGGCATAGACGTCGTCCGGCGTGGGGATGACATTGAAGTCGCCGGCGACGATCAGCGGCTCTTCGAGCGTAAGCAGGCTCTTCACGCGCTGCCTGAGCCGGCTCATCCAAGCGAGCTTATAGGCGAATTTTTCCGTGCCCGCCGGATTGCCGTTCGGCAGATAGATATTGACCACGCGGAGCACGCCGCAGGGCACCGAGACCACGGCCTCGAGATAGCGCGCCTGGACGTCGCCGGGATCGCCGGCAAGCCCTGGGTTCACCTCGTCGAAGGGCAGCTTGGACAACAGCGCGACGCCGTTGAAGCCCTTTTGGCCATGGATGGCGATGTTGTAGCCGAGCTCCTCGAATTCGAGCCTGGGGAAGGCGTCGTCGGTGCATTTGATTTCCTGGAGGCAGGCGATGTCCGGCGAGGCGGATTTGAGCCAGGTTCGGGCCGCGTCGATGCGGGCCTTGATGCCGTTCACATTCCAGGTGGCGATTTTCATGGGCGATTATTTAGCCTAAAGCGGCTCGTCATGCCCGACTTGATCCAGGCAACCAGGCCGTGACTTCGCAGCGAGCCGAAGCGCTACGGCATGGATCGCTGGGTCAAGCCCGGCGATGACGTGAAGGCGTGGCGGGATGCTAGATCGTGAAGCTGGTGCCACAGCCGCAAGCAGCGGTGACGTTCGGATTGTTGATCTTGAACGACGCGCCGATCAGGTCGTCGACGAAGTCGATCTCGGCGCCCTGCACGAAACCGAGCGAGACCGGATCGACCACGACCTTGGCGCCGTCGCGCTCGACCACGAGGTCGTCCGGGGCCTGAGCCTTGACCAGATCGAAGCGATATTGGAAGCCGGAGCAGCCGCCGCCCTCGACGCTGACGCGCATCAGCGGGGCATCCTCGGCCCGCAAAATCTCAACGATGCGCCGGGCGGCGCGTTCGCTCATGGTGATGGACGGTTCGGTCATCTAAGTTTAGCTATGGTTTGCGCGGGGGCTCGCTCGGGTGAGCGGGCTTCTGAGCACGGTATGACTGAAAGATAGGGTGGCGGCAGGGCTTGTCAATCGACCACAGCCGCAAACTTGCGCCTTACGCGGTGGATGAGCGGGAGAGCCGGGGCCGGTTTGCGCCCGAGCCCTCAAGCCCTACACGCACCCTTTACAGCCGCGATCGCGACCGCATCCTGCATTCGACCGCGTTCCGGCGGCTCACCTACAAGACCCAGGTCTTCGTCTATCACGAGGGCGATCACTACCGCACCAGGCTCACCCATAGCCTCGAAGTGGCGCAGATCGCGCGCTCCATGGCCCGGACGCTTGCCGTGGATGAGGATTTGACCGAAGCGCTGGCGCTTGCGCACGACCTCGGCCATCCGCCTTTCGGCCATGCCGGCGAGCGTGCGCTCGATGCGGCGATGGCGGAGAGAGGCGGCTTCGATCACAACGGGCAATCCTTGCGCGTGGTCACCGAACTCGAGCGGAAATATGCAAGCTTCGACGGCCTCAACCTCAGCTGGGAAACGCTCGAAGGCTTGGTCAAGCATAACGGTCCACTGATCGGCGGCGACGCCACGCGGCCGATGCCGCAGCCGATTGCCGATTATTGCGCCAAGCAGGACCTCGAGCTTGAGACCTATGCCTCGGTCGAGGCCCAGCTTGCCTCGCTCGCCGACGACATCGCCTACAACAATCACGATGTCGATGACGGTTACCGCGCCGCCCTCTTCACCTTCGACGAACTGGCCGAGGTGGCGCTTGCCGGCCGGGCCCTGGCCGAGGTGACGAAGGCTTATCCCGGTATCGACGAGCCGCGCGCCCTCTATGAGACGAACCGCCGCCTGATCACGGCCTTGATCGACAACGCGGTAACGGAGACGCATGCGCGGCTTCGGGCGCTTGCCCCGGCGAGCGCAGGCGAGGTGCGTCATGCGGGTCATCCCGTGGTCGCGTTTTCGGAACCAATGCGGCAGGAGCTCGACGAGCTCCGCAACTTCCTCGCAGCGCGCGTCTACAGCCATCCCCGCATCGCGCGCATCATGAAAGATGCCGAAGGCGTGGTGAGCGATCTGTTCGGCCTCTATTTCGATCACAAAGGCGCTTTGCCGCCGGAGTGGCAGGAGCAGGCGAAGGATATGGACTACGCCCGCCATGTTTGCGATTTCATCGCCGGCATGACGGACCGCTATGCTTTGGCCGAGCATCGGCGCCTGTTTGACGCCACTCCCGAATTGCGTTAGTCGCGCCGCAGCCATCCCGGGAGCGATCATGGACGTCTTTGCAGGGTTCCACGGACATGTCTTGGCTGCGGTGCAGCAGCTCAAGCATGACGGCGTCGTGCCGGTCGAAGCGAGCGTCGCGGGCGTGACCCTGGAATCGCCGAAGGAGTCCTCCCATGGCGACCTCGCCACCAACGCCGCCATGGTGCTGGCGAAGCCGGCTGGACTGCGGCCGCGGGCGCTGGCCGAGCGCATCATCCCGCTGCTTGCCTCCGATCCCAATATCGAGCGGGCCGAGATCGCGGGTCCGGGCTTCATCAATGTCACGCTGAAGACGAGCTTCTGGCCGAGCGTGCTGCGCATGGTGTTGGAGCAGGGTGACGATTATGGACGGAGCGCCATCGGCAAAGGGAGGGTGGTGAATGTCGAATATGTGTCGGCCAATCCCACCGGACCGATGCATGTCGGTCATTGCCGCGGCGCCGTGTTTGGCGATGCGCTCGCTAGCCTCCTCGCCTTTGCCGGTTACGCCGTCACCCGCGAATATTACGTCAATGACGCCGGCGCTCAGGTCGATGTGCTGGCGCGCTCGGCCTATCTCCGCTACCGCGAGGCGCTGGGTGAGGCGATCGGCGAGATCCCCGAAGGCCTCTATCCCGGCGACTATCTGAAGCCCGTTGGCCAGACGCTGGTCGAGCAGCATGGCTCCGGCCTGCTCGGACTTGCCGAAGACGAGTGGCTACCGATCGTGCGCGAGGCGGCGCTCACCGCCATGCTGGCCTTGATCGCGGGGGATTTGGCCGAGCTGGGCATCCGCCACGATGTCTTCTTCTCGGAACGGTCGCTCACCGAGGGCCCGCGCGATCAGGTGGCCGAGACCATCGAGGACCTCACCGCCAAGGGGCTCATCTATAAAGGCAGCCTGCCTCCGCCCAAGGGCAAGATCGAAGAGGATTGGGAGGATCGCGAGCAGCTGCTGTTCCGCTCGACCGAGTTTGGTGACGACATGGATCGGGCCCTGGTTAAATCCGACGGGGGCTACACGTATTTCGCCTCTGACATAGCCTATCACCGTGACAAGTTCAGACGCGGCTTTAACACCATGATCGACGTCTGGGGCGCCGATCACAGCGGTCACGTTCGGCGCATGCAGGCGGCACTCGCTGCGCTCAGCGGCGGCAAGGCCGACCTCGATATCAAGCTCTGTCAGCTTGTTCGCTTGTTTCGCGGTGGCGAGCCTGTCAAGATGTCCAAACGGGCCGGAACGTTCGTCACGCTCCGGGACGTCGTGGAGGAAGTGGGCTCCGGCCCGGTTCGCTTCATGATGATCTACCGGAAGAACGACGCGCCGCTCGATTTCGACTTCGTCAAGGTCACCGAGCAGTCGCGCGACAATCCGGTGTTCTATGTCCAGTACGCCCATGCCCGGGCGTGTTCCGTGTTGCGTAACCTGCGGGAGGTTTTCCCCGATCTAGATCTGGGGGGTGGTGCCTTGGCGCGCAGCGATTTAGATCGGCTCAGCCACGACGCTGAAGTGGCCCTGATCCGCAAGATCGCTCAGTTCCCGCGTCTGGTCGAAGCCTCGGCCGAAGCACATGAGCCTCATCGCATCGGCTTCTATCTTAATGATCTTGCAGCAGAGTTTCACGGCCTTTGGAATAGAGGCAAAGACTCGCCACAATTACGATTTATTTACGAAACGGATCGAGAGTTAACACGGGCTCGCGCAGCCCTTGTGGCTGCAACAAAACAAGTCTTGGCGTCGGGTTTGGGCATTCTCGGCGTCAGCGCAATGCAGGAAATGCATTGAAACTGCTTTAAACGGGGTCGGGGGGGATGGTTCGAGGGAAGTACCATGTCCGAGCATGATGAAGGATACGGCGGTAACGCCGGTCCGACGCTTGAGTTCGAGTCCGACTTCGCCAGTCAGTTCAGAAATGTGAGCGCTTCGGGTGATCAGCCTTGGGGCACGAACCCGCATCATTCGGATAGGAGCGAGGACCGCCTCATGACCTCGGGATCAGGTAGACCGGCCCAGCCGATGGCGGCGGGACGGTCGATTTTCGGCACCGGCCGCGGACCGGTATTCGCGCAAGTGCCAAGCTATACCCCCGTAACGCGAGCGCCAGACCCAGTCGAGCACCCTGCGCCAGAGCCTACGAGGCCTGATTTTTATGCCAGGCAAGCCGGCGTAGAGGCGACACCCGTCAGTAATCCTCCGAGTCGTCCCAGCTATTCCGGCCCCGCCAACGCCCCCCAATCCTATCCAAGCCAGCACGACGACCGTGGCGCCCACGGCTACGCGCCGCAGGGCTATGCCAATCCTTATCCGGCGCCGAACTACCAGTCCCAACAGCCGCAGTCGCCGATGCGGCCGCAATCCGAGCAGAGGCCTTATCCCGGCCAGTTTCCCACTTCGTCGCAGCCGCAGCCGAATCGCGATCGCCCAATCCAGGCCACTCCGACGCCGGCCGGCCTGGATCGCGGGCAGCCGAGCCAGGCCTATCAGCATCCGGCCAATCCTGGCCGCGTCAGCGAGGAATCCCGCTTTCCCGATCGAATCTTTCCGGAAGCCGCTCCCGCGCCAGGCTATGCCGATCAAAGCTTCACGGATGCAGGTTTTCCGGAAGCCGACTTCGCCGATGCCGGGTTCGAGACTGGAAGCTTCACCGGTCATTCGTTCCAAGGCGGCGCGTATCAGGAGCCGAGCTTCCAAGACGCGCAAGACGCGAGCGTTCAGGACGCGAGTTTCGAAGACGCGGAATTTCCCGAGGAGAAGTCTCCCGGCGCTGAGTTCTCCCCAAGTGCTGCCGATAGCGAGCCCTATGACGAGCTTGAGCCGCTACACCTCGATTCGCCGGCCCCTGCATACGGCTTGGATCAGGACTACGGCCAAGCCGCCGATGACTATGCGGCCGAGCCCGCGCACCAGCCCCACGGGCATGGCGCCATCCCGTCCAACCATTCTCTGCAAGCCTTCGAGGCGGGTTACGATCAGCCTCCCCAAATTCCCCTCGGTTCGACCCAGCCCAGGCCCGTTCAGGGCTTCTATGAGGGCGAGCAGGGCGACGCCGACTTCCTCGACGACGGTCAGTTTGGGCCGGGCGGCGCCGACATTCAGCCGCCGGCGGGACGCAAATTCGGTTTGAGAAGCCGCAGCATGTTCATGGTGGGAAGCGCGTTGCTCGGCGCGGTCGCTTTAGGCGGCGCGCTGGCGTTCGCGTACAAGCAGAGTGGCGGCGGCATGAGCGGTGAGGAGCCGCCGCTGGTTCAGGCCGACAGCCGTCCCGTCAAAGAGGCTCCGCAGGAGGCCGGCGGCAAGGAATTCCCCCACAAGAACAAGTTGATCTACGAACGGCTTCAGAACGGCGATCAGCCCGAGGCCGAACGAATTGTGCCGCGTCAGGAGGCGTTGGCCATGCCGGCTATGCCTGGTGCCGCGCCCATGGCGGCGCCGGCCGTGGCCACGGTTGATGATCCCGATGGCGGTCCTCGCAAGGTGAAGACGCTTGTCGTCCGTCCGGATGGCTCAGTCATGCCGCCGGCCGTGCCGGAGCCCGCTCCGGCTGCCGCGCCACAGCAGGTAGCCGCCGCCGAACCAGCCCCAGCCCCGCAAGCCGCGCCGCCACCGGCTGCTGCGCCGGCCCCGGTCGCAGCCGAGCCTGCCCCGGTCGCCGCCGATCCGGCCCCGGTCGCAGCCATCCCGGCGCCAAAACCGAAGGCCGAACCGGCTCCCGCTCCGGCGGCTCCCAGCCAATATGTCGTCCAGGTCGGTTCGAAACAGAATCAGACCGAGGCCCTCGCCACCTTCGCCGACATGCAGCAGAAATATCCTTCGCTGCTGGCGAGCTATCGGCCCATGGTGCAGAAGGCCAATCTCGGGGCCAAGGGCATCTGGTATCGCTTGCGTATCGGACCGATCGGCGACAAGTCGGCGGCGAACAAGCTCTGCGGCCAGCTGAAATCGCAAGGTCATCCCGATTGTCTGGTGATGGCGGCGCAATAAAGGCACCGCCCGCGTCGCTTGACCGCGGCATGATCGGTCGCTAGCCCCGCGTGGTGGATTTCAAGGCCTTCATCTCTGGCTGCGCCGGCGCCTCGCTCAGCGTCGAGGAGCGCGCTTTCTTCGCCGAAACGCGGCCGTGCGGCCTCATCCTCTTTGCCCGCAATTGCGAGTCCGTGGCGCAGCTGCGCAGCCTTACCGGCGCCTTTCGCGATGCGGTCGAGAGCGACCGGGCCCTCGTGCTCATCGATCAGGAGGGCGGCCGCGTCCAACGCCTCAAGCCGCCGCAATGGCGGCAAATGCCGCCCCTGCGGGTGTTCGGAGACCTCTACGATGACGATCCTGTCCTGGCGCGGGCCGCGGCCTTCGCCGATTCGAGATTGATCGCCGACGAGCTCCAGGCGGCCGGCATCAATGTCAATTGCACCCCCTGTCTCGACGTGCCCGAGCCTGGCGCGCACGACATCATCGGCGACCGCGCCTTCAGCCTCGACCCAGAGGTGGTGATCGAGCTCGGCCGCGCCGTGGTCGAGGGGACGCTTGCCGGCGGTGTGTTGCCGGTGATCAAGCATGTGCCCGGCCATGGGCGCGCGCGCGCCGACAGCCATCTGGCTCTGCCCACCATCGACGCCACCGCCGAAGAGCTGATCGCGGTCGACTTCCAGCCATTCGTGGCGCTCGCCGAGGCGCCGCTCGCCATGACCGCCCACGTCCTGCTGCCGGCCTTCGATGATGAGCGACCGGTAAGCGTGTCGCCCGTTATAATGAGCGAAGTGATTCGGGGTTTGATCGGGCTGAAGGGACTGGTGATGAGCGACGATATCGGCATGGCGGCGCTTGGCGGCTCGATGGCCGAGCGCGCCCGCGCCGTGATCGATGCCGGTTGCGACGTGGCGCTCCACTGCAGCGGTGATTTCGCCGAGATGCAAGCGGTCGCGAATGTCGTCCCCCTGCTTTCCGGCGAGAGCGCCGCGCGCTTCGCTCGCGCCTGCTCTGATCTGGGCGAGCCGCGGGAGTTTGATGCCGATCAGGCGCTGGTCTTGGTGACGGAGGCCGCTACGGCAGGCGGACGCATCGCGTGAAGCCACATTCGGCGGGATGCCCATGAGCGCGACGGAAGACCCCATGATCGACGAGCCGCAAGAGCGGGCGGACCTTTCCGACTGGGAGGCCGACGCCGAGCTGGCCGAGGCTGGCGACACGCTGGTCGTCGACGTCGAGGGCTTCGAGGGCCCGCTCGACCTTCTACTCGCCATGGCGCGTACGCAGAAGGTGGACCTCGCCAGGATCTCTGTGCTGGCGCTGGCGCAGCAATATTTGGATTTCATCACCGAGGCTCGCCGGCTGAGGCTCGAGGTCGCGGCTGATTATCTCGTCATGGCGGCGTGGCTCGCCTTCCTCAAATCGAAGCTGTTATTGCCGGCGGAGCCGGGCGACGAGGGCGAGCCGAGCGGCGAGGAGCTTGCGCAATTGCTTGCCTTCCGCTTGAAGCGGTTGGGCGCCATGCGCGATGCCGCGGCGCAGCTGATGACGCGCAAGCGGCTCGGCCGCGACGTGTTCGCCAGAGGCATGCCCGAGCCCCTTCGCATCACCCGGAATAGCTCTTATCAAGCCAATCTCTACGATCTGCTCAAGGCCTATGCGCAGCAGCGCCAGCGCAATTCCGTCCGCACCTGGCAGGTGCGAACACGAACGGTTTGGTCGCTGAAAGACGCCCGGGCCGAGCTTGAACGGCTGCTCGGCATCTCCTGCGACTGGGCGCCGCTCGATCAGATGCTAGCCGAATTTCTGGTCGCGCCCGAGCTACGCAAGACTGCTTTGGCGAGCAGCTTCACCGCGACGCTCGAGATGACCCGCGAGGGCGCGCTCGAGATCAGGCAGGCGAAGCTTTTCGCACCGCTTCTCATTCGCCGACGGACCGTGGCCGCTTGACTGCGCTGACAACAACAAAGAGGTCGTAATGACAGCGAACAATCTGGACAGGGCGATACGGCTCGATTCCGGCCATGGCGGCCGGAAGCGGGAGGGGCGCGGCCCGTCGCTACTCTTGCCGTTTCCGTCGAAGAAAATGAGGCCGCTGCCTTTAGCCGACCAGCACGAGAAGCTCCGCATCCTGGAGGCATTGCTGTTTGCAAGCCCGGAGCCGCTCGACCAGCCCGCCCTCGCCGAGCATTTCGCCGAAGGCGAGGACCTCTCGGCGCTCCTGGCGGAGCTGCAGGGGGTCTATGCCGGCCGCGGTGTCAATCTGGTGAAGGTTGCGGGCAAATGGGCCTTTCGCACCGCCGAGGACCTCGCCTTTCTGCTTGAGCGCGAGGCGGTCGAGCAGCGCCGCCTGTCGCGCGCGGCGCTCGAGACGCTCGCTATCATCGCCTATCACCAGCCCGTCACCCGCGCCGAGATCGAGGAGATCCGGGGCGTGAGCACGTCCAAGGGCACGCTCGACGTTCTGCTCGAAACCGGCTGGATCAAGCTTAGGGGCCGGCGGCGCGCCCCAGGCCGCCCGGTGACCTATGGCACCACCGAGCAATTTCTCGCCCATTTCGGCTTCGACTCGATCCAGGACCTGCCGGGCCTGGCCGAACTGAAAGGCGCGGGCCTGCTCGACTCGACTTTGCCTCCAGGCTTCTCCATGCCCAATCCGAGCGACGCGCCGGATCTGCGCGAGGACGAGGACCCGCTCGAGGACGAGGAGCCGCATCTGGAGGACGAGCCCCCCGCGGATACCGAGCCGGGAGAGGGCGAGCCGCCCGACTGATGCTTGCGGTTGCGCTCCTAAGGGCAAGATCGTAGATCAGCCTTCGTGCTCGAATTCTTTAAAACAAGCGGGCCTGGCCGTGGCCAAAAACACGCGCGCGGCAAGGCCGGCGTCACCTTCGCCGCCCGCCTCACCTTCGAGGATGTGTCGCGCCGCTATGGCGACGGCCTCGCGCTCGATCATGTGTCCCTCGATGTGCCGCCGGGCGAGGTGCTGTGCCTGCTCGGGCCGTCAGGCTGCGGCAAGACCACCTTGCTCAGAATCGCCTCGGGCGTGGAGCGGCCCTCATCGGGCCGCGTTCTGCTCGACGGCCAGGAGGTGGCGGGACCCGACTATTTCGTGCCGCCGGAGAAGCGTGGCGTCGGGCTCATGTTCCAGGATTTCGCGCTTTTTCCCCATCTCACCCTTCGCCAGAATGTGGCCTTCGGCCTGCGGTCCTTGACCCGCAGCCAGGCAAATGCCGAGGCTCTGGCCGCGCTTGCCAGGGTCGGGCTCGCCCACTACGCCAATGCCTACCCCCACATTCTGTCCGGTGGCGAGCAGCAGCGCGTGGCGCTCGCCCGCGCCATCGCGCCAAGGCCAAGCGTGCTCCTGATGGATGAGCCCTTCTCCGGGCTCGATCCGCGCCTGCGCGAGAGAATGCGCGAGGAGACGCTCGCCATCCTGCATGAGACGCGCGCGACCTGCATCGTCGTCACCCATGACGCCGAGGAGGCCATGCGCATGGGCGATACCGTGGCACTGATGCGCCGCGGCCGCGTGGTGCAGACCGGCAAGGCGCTCGACCTCTATCGTGCGCCCAAGGATATCCTCGCCGCCCGCACCTTCTCCGATTTAAACGAGGTGCCGGCGCACGTCACCGGCAGCGTCGCCGACACGGCGCTCGGGCGCTTTCCCGCCAATGGCGTGGGTGAGGGGGAGGCCATCGTCTGTGCCCGCCAGCGCGGCGTCATGCTGCTGCCGCGTGGGCAAGGCATCCCCGCCCGCGTGCTCGATGTCCGCTTTCTCGGCGATGTGGCGCTGGTGGAGATGGCGGTGCAAGGACTGGACGAGCCGCTACTATCGCGTGTGCGCGAAAGCGACGCGCCGCCGCTCGGAACCGAGATCGGCGTTGCTATTGACCCGAGCGCGGTGCTTGTGTTCGAGGCCGAAAACGGCACCGCGCCGGACGCCGCCTGAGCTTGGCGGCGCGCATGCCTTGCGAGCGCCTGCGCTTTGCTGCCATAGTGCCCAAGGCCGGGGCGCCCTTAAAGGAGCTGGAGATCGTCGATGGGATTGAGTTGGTGGCACATCATCCTGGTCCTCATTGTCTTCGTGCTCCTGTTCGGGACCGGCAAGATCTCAGGGCTGATGGGCGACCTCGCCAAGGGCATCAAGAGCTTTAAGAAGGAGATGAGCGAAGGCGAAGCCGAGGCCGAAGCCGAAGTTGAGCCAGAGCCGGTGCCCAAAGTGATCGAGCACACGCCCGCCAAGCCCCCCGCGCCCAAGAGAAAGTCGGCATCCCGCGCCAAAGCCCCGCGGACGCCGAAGACGAGCTGAGGCCGCTCAGCCGCGCCTCCGCGCGGGCCGGGTGAGCATCGCGTCAATGCACCAAATCGGCCCTTAAGATCCCATGTTCGACATCGGCTGGTCTGAGCTTCTCGTCATCGGCGTCGTGGCCATCATCGTGGTGGGACCGAAGGAGTTGCCGCGGCTGATGCGCACCTTCGGCCACTATATGGGCAAGGTCAGGCACATGGCCGCCGACTTTCAGCGCCAATTCGAGGATGCAGTACGGGACAGCGAGATCGACGAGGTGCGGAAGGCGATGCACGACGTGCACGCGCAGGCATCCGATCTCGCGACGGCGCCCGTCGACAAGCCGCTGATGACGCCGCTGCCGAAGCCGTCCGCGCTAGCGTCCGCGGCGCCCGCGCCGGAGACACCGCCCAAGACGCGCACCAAGCGCGTTTCGGCCAAGGCTAAGGCCAAGCCGATTTCGACTGAATCCGACGGGGCCAAGCCAGCCTCGCCAAAATCCCGGCGGCGCAAGGTCAAGGAGCCGAAGCCGTGAGCCAGGAGGACATCGAGGCCACAAAGGCTCCCCTGATGGAGCACCTGGTCGAACTCCGGCGCCGGCTGATGTGGTCGCTTGCCGCGATCATGGTCGCCTTCGCCGTCTGCTTCACCTTCGCCAAGCCCCTCTACAATCTGTTGCTCTGGCCCTACCGGCTCGCCGCCGGCGTCGATACGCCGATCGAGATGATCTACACGGCGCCGCAGGAATTCTTCTTCACCGAGATGAAGCTCGCTTTGTTCGGCGCCATCTTCCTTGCCTTCCCGGTGCTCGCGTCGCAGATCTACATGTTCGTGGCGCCGGGACTCTACCGCAACGAGCGCAAGGCCTTTCTACCCTTCCTGCTCGCCACGCCGGTCCTGTTTCTGCTGGGCGCGGCGCTGGTCTATTTCGTGGTCATGCCGCTTGCCATGGGCTTCTTCCTGTCGATGCAGCAGACCGGCGACGGCCAGGTGCATATTCAGCTCACGGCCAAGGTCAGCGAATATCTGAACCTGATCATGACGCTGATCCTCGCTTTCGGCATTTGCTTCCAGCTCCCGGTGCTGCTCACCCTGTTAGCGCGCGCGGGCCTCGTCACCGCGGCGCAGCTCAAGGCGAAGCGCCGCTACGCCATCCTCATCGCCTTCATCGTCGCCGCCGTGCTCACCCCGCCGGACCCGATCAGCCAGATCTCGCTCGCTCTGCCGACGATCCTCCTTTACGAGCTCTCCATCTTTGCAGTGCGGTTCGCCGAGAAGCGCGCGGCCAAGACGGCGGCGGCCAAGCCCGCGGATAAACCCGCTTGAACTTGGACCCGGCGAGCACGCCTCCCTCCACGGGCGACAAGCACCTCCGCACCGCCGTTCTGTTCGCGGTCGCGGCCCAGAGCCTGTTCCTCGTCTTCCTCACCGTGTTCCTGTTCAACATCACCAACCCGAAGGGCGACGGCATGGAAATGGTCGCGGTCGGGGCGGGGTTCACGCTAATCTTTCTGCCCTTGAGCCTGCCCGCCTTCGTGCTGGCCAAGGACGGCCGGCTCCTGATCCTCGCCGCAGTCCTCGCCGGGCTCGCCGCCGTCTGTTATTTCCTGTTCTGGTTCCAGATCCTCGACGAGCTCGGGATCCAAGCCGCACCCTGGCACTAGGGCTCGCTCATGATCGACACCCAGACCCTGCTTCTGATCGCACTCGCCTGGGCCGTGGTGGCCTATCTGATTGTGCCCCGGCTGTGGGCAATCTATTTCCGGCGTCATCCGCTGCTCACCGAACTGGCGCGCATCACGCAAACCGGCGACGGCCACCCCGGCGATCCCATCAACCTCGCGCTCCTCGGAACCGAGGCGGAAGTGGTCAAAGCCATGACGGCGGCCGGCTGGTTCCCGGCCGATCCCATCACAATTGCGAGCAGCGTGCGCATCGCCGCGGACACCGTGCTGCGCCGGGCCGACGACGACGCCCCGGTGAGCAATTTGTTCCTGTTCGGCCGCAAGCAGGACCTCGCCTTCGAGCAACCCATCGGCGGCGGTCCCGGCCGGCGCCACCATGTCCGCTTCTGGCGCTGGGACCAGCTCTATGAGGGACGCACCGCCCGGTTCGGGGCCGCGACTTTCGACGCCAAGGTCGGGCTCAGTCACACCACCGGACAGGTCACTCACCATATCGCGCCCGATATCGATGCCGAACGCGACCGCATGGTGAGCGAGTTGCAACAGGCGGGCGTTGCCGGGCCGGTCGAATGGCTTGAGGGCTTCCATTCGAAGCTTGAAGGGCGGAATGGCGGCGGCGATCCCTGGCATACCGACGGCCGCCTCGCCATCGTCACCTTGCGGGATGCCGGCCTCACTGCGTAGGCGGGCCGATGACAAGCAGGGGCCTTTCGCCCTATAGGAAGGCCTCGATCCCAACCGGCAGGATTCTTCGCTTTGCTCGACATCAAATGGATTCGTGACAACCAGGGCGCCCTTCTCAAGGGGCTGGAGGATCGCGGCGTCGAGCCCGATCAGGGTAACGGCCTCCTGACTCAAATTCTGAGTCTGGACGAGCAACGCCGCGGAGCGATTCGGCAATTGCAGGAGGCGCAAGCCCGCCGGAACGCCGCCTCGAAAGAGGTCGGCAAGGCCAAGCAGGCCAAGGACGAAGCGCTGGCCAAGCGGCTAATGGACGAGGTCGCCGCGCTCAAAGGCACGATCCAGCTGGGCGAGGAGAGCGAGCGGAAGTTCGACAAAGAGTTGCTCGACCTGCTCGCGGCGCTCCCCAATGTCCCGGCTGCCGACGTGCCAATCGGCCCGGACGAGAGCGCCAATGTCGAATTGCGTAAATTCGGCACGCCGCCGAAATTCGACTTTCAGCCGAAGCAGCATTTCGAGCTGGGCGAAGCCTTGGGGCTGATGGATTTCGAGAC
>JBBQKN010000035.1:0-27566 GCA_038326945.1 Hyphomicrobiales bacterium | reverse complement strand
TCAATCTCATCACCATTCACTCCCCGAGCCATGCGGCTCCTAATGCAAACCTTCGAAGTCAACGAAGGAGTTTCTGATTAGTACGAATAAGGGGCGCCACCATAAGCCTTCGCTGGTCCGAAGGACGCGATCGCGCCATCGATACCCCCCTAGAGAAGATGGACCGCCGGATTGTGCGGTTGCCCGGTGAGACCGTCTTCAGCGCGGCCCAATGCCTCACCGCTTCGAGCCTTTTTTGAACATATTCTAAGATTTTATTAACCGCTTTCACCGAGCTTGTGAGTAAGCCTAACAGCGTAACCGGGGGAGCGTAACCATGGGTGTCATTCAGCGCTTGGAGTTCGCGCCACCTTCGGAGCGAGAGTCGCAACGTCTCACCGACTTCTTGGGCCGAGGACTGCGCAAGGCAACGAAGCCCTTCAAGCGTCTGCGCCGGCGCTTTGATCAGCCCGGCCAACCGCTTCATGGCTGGCGCAAGCGGTTACGCTGGTGGCGGGCCCTGCTAGGGCGACTCAGGTGGCGGGGCGTCACCTATGTCGGCGTGACAGGCAGCTGCGGCAAGACCACGACGACTTGCCTCATCGGCGAAGTTCTATCTTCTGCTGGGGAGTGTTGCACAGACTCTGGGCGGAATGGCGATGGCCGCGTCGCAGTCAACGTCTTGGCGGTTGGGGCCAGCACCAAATTCTGTGCCCAGGAGGTATCTGGAAGTCGGCCGGGCCGAATCGGAAGTCAGGTGAAAATCCTGAGGCCCCAGATTGGGGTTATCACCACGGTCGGCGGTGACCATTACAAGAACTTTCGGGGGCTTGAGGCCACGGCCCAGGAAAAAGCGCGCCTTGTGGAATCGCTCCCGCGGCATGGCACCGCTATTCTCAATGCGGACGATCCGCACGTAAGAGCCATGGCGGCCAAAACCCGCGCCCGCGTGATCACCTACGGCCTCAATCCAGAGGCCGACATCAGGGCTACGGATGTTCGCAGCTCCTGGCCGGACCGTCTGAGCCTGACGGTGCTTCATGGAAAGGAGCGCCTGCACGTGCAGACGAAATTGGCCGGCGAATACTGGACGACATCGATCCTGGCCGCGTTCGCTTGTGGCATTACCTGCGGTCTTGACCTCGAAGCGTGCGCAAAAGCCATCATGGCCTTCGAACCTGTGTTCGGCCGCGCCTCGGTGCATTCAATGCCTGATGGGTCAGATTACATTCTCGAAACGCATAAGGCGCCACTTTGGACGATTGCCAACAGCATGGCGTTCATGCGCGACGCGCGCGCGACGCGCAAGACCATGGTGGTCGGAACCGTTTCCGACTATTCCGGCAAGGGCGGCGAGATTCACCGCAAAGTTGCTCAACAGGCGCTGGAGGTCGCTGACCGCGTGGTCTTTGTCGGCCCGCAGGCAAGCCATGTGGACAGGTTGCGCCAGGGCGAGGTCAGGGAAAGACTGTTCACCTTCGAGACCAGTTATCAGGCATCTGCTCTCATGGCGGAAACGGCTATCGCCGGCGAACTGATCTACATCAAAGCGTCGATCACGGACCATCTCGAGCGCATCATGCTTTCACAGCCTGGGGACGTGGTGTGCTGGCGAGAACGGTGTGGGAAGATCAGTGCCTGCCCGGATTGCAAAAGCTACCGCGCGCCCAGCGCGCCGCCCTTTGGCCTGCACCCCGAGCACGCATCGCCCGCCGATCAAGGACGGGCGCGGCGCCGCGAAGTGGCCTCGTAGCTCGCCCGACCCCTGCGCGCGTCGCGGCGGCCAAAGCGAGGAGCCGGCAGGCTTTAGCGCCTGCCGACGACGGCCTGTCTCAGGCGACTAACTGTTGCACTGCCTCATCTTATCCATCGCCTTCTTGGCGTCGTGCTTGGAGCCATAGACGCCGAGAACATTCATCTTCTCTGGCGGCTTATGGCTCATCATCTCGCATCTCTTGCCGTCGTAGGCGATATAGAACTGCTCAGCCAAAGCCGGGGTGGCGAAGGCTGCAATCAGAACAGCGGCGACGAGGTACTTTTTCATCGTTGATCCCTTTAGTGAAGTTTCCACGGTTGAGATATAGGGCCGCGTGCGGGCGGTCCGCTGTCAAAAGCGCGTGATGGTCACTTGGTTCCACGCCACCGAAAAAAGGGGGAGCCTCCGAAGCCACCGCCGCTCAAAGCCGTGGACTCATCTCGGCGACTTTGGGAGTGGTTATCGGATTGTGGACAGAATCGGCATGGCAATCTTGCGCGACCCATATAGCCAGGCCACGAGTGGCAAAACGAGATTTCACGCGCGTCGTCGCGTCGGCGGCGGGCTCGTGCTCGGCGAGGCGATCAGGAAGCAAGTGATCTCAGTCTAGCCTTGACCGGACCTAGGCTGTGACGGGGAACTGTCCCTCGCGCGGCTCCTCCACTACCGCCCGCGTTTGTCGCGATGCTCGCGCGGGCACCCCCGAGCTGGCCGAGCGGGCCGATCCGTCAACGCGCTCATAAGGCCCTGGCAGGTGAGAGTCGCGTCCCACCTATGGGGCCTGTTGGCTTTCTGATGACACACGTTGATAGGCGTCCCTCAGTGGGAAGTGGCTTACTCATTTGCCCAACCCCCCTCGTTAACAAAAGTATCGAGCTGAAATAGCGGTACCGCAACTACGGCATGTTATAAAGCGGCGCTATTGCCCGGAGGACGTCTTGGACCTGATCACCTGCATCCTTCTCCGGTTGAAGCAGGTTAGGTACTCTCCACAGGAGGACGCCATGCCGAAAGTGCAGCTGTCTGCGTCTTGTGAACCTTCGGTCGATGCCTCGGCCTCACAAACACCAAAAGCGCTTACGCTGGAAGACGCCATTACCATCTGGGAAAAAGCGGTTGATACCCAGATGCACTTCAATGAAATGAGCGTCAAATCTCGGCAGCTAGGGTTGACCTTCGTAGCGGCAGCACTAGGCGTCGCTATCTTTCTCTTTACCCGAAGCGACACCAACCTTTTCGTTGAGAAAACGATTGGAGGGACCGCTCTCAAGTTTCACGTGGCCACTCTGATTATTATCGCTGCGGCCGTCGCTGTGTGGGGCGTGCGTATTCTTGATATGCATGTCTATCACAAGATGCTTCGAGGCGCGGTCGCTTTCGGCGAGGACCTTGAGGAGACGCAGATCAAATCTGCCCTCGGACTATTGAAAGGAATGACGCAAGCGGTGTCGCATTTCAGTCGGTTCGCGGACGCTAATGTCGTGAGGGGAGGAGACGGCAAATATATTTATTCCGGAAGCGAGAAGAAAACCGCTCTCCAAAAAATCGGTCAGTTTTATAACTTTGTTATAGGCGCGCTCATTGCCTCCGCGTTATTTTTGTTCTGGCTGACAAACTGATCGCTGTGAGCCCACCACGCCCGACCATGCGTCCGCAAATATCCCTCTTGATAACGGACTTGGACAACACGCTTTACGATTGGGTGTCGGCGTTCGTACCCGCTTTCTATGCGATGGTAGAGGACGCAACGAAGATACTGGACGTGCAAAAAGAAGACCTTCTCAATCAGCTTAAGGAGGTTCATCAAAAACATGGAGACGCGGAGCATCCCTTCGCTCTCTTAGAGACACGCGCAGTGCTAGAAAAATACCCGCGAGCCTCGCGAAGCGAGCTCATCCAAGCAGTGGATCCTGCCTTCCACGCCTTCAATAAGGTGCGAAAGGAAAGATTGAAGCTCTACGACGGTGTCCGTGAGACGCTCGCCTATCTGAATGATGTGGGCATTTCGGTCGTGGCGTACACCGATGCGCGAGTAATCAACTGCATCTTTCGTTTGGAGCGCCTCGGCATCAGGGGCTTGATCAGTCGTCTTTATGCGCCCGCACATTTAGACAAGGAACTGGACCACACTCAGCTTGGGGACTTCGTTCGGCTACTCCCCACGACGGACCGCAAACCCAATCCAAAGACGCTCATAGACATTTGCTCCGAGTATGGTGTCGCGCCCTCCGAGACCGTCTATGTCGGCGACAGTCTTGTTCGCGATGTCTATATGGCCAAGAGGGCGGGTGTAGTTTCCGCTTGGGCGAAGTTTGGCACGGACTACGATGCTGACCTATGGCCCCAGCTGGTTCGCGTCACGCATTGGACAGATGAGGATGTGAGCAAAGAGAAGGCTCTCAGACAACAGGCTCAGGGAGTTGAGCCTGACTTTGTGCTTGAGACATTCGCCGACGTCACTCGCTTATTCGGCTTCTCTAAAACCGGCTCTTCCAACGCCCGCGTTTATTTCCTGCCGCGCTAATCCACGACTGGTTCAAATAACTGATTGGGCGCAAGTTCATAGGACCGAGTAAAACTAAGTTCGTCGCCATCAAATTTGAACTGGAGTGGACCAAAAGGAATGGCAGTCACATGGCGCTTGGATTCTCCGATGATGGAGTATCCAGTTCCTACAAAGAGGTCGAAGTTGACTGTGGTTCGGCCATCTGGTTGGGTTGTCCAGAATATCTGCTCTGGTTTGTAGGTCAGCGTTCTGTTCACAACGAAGTGGTCGCCCTGAAAGAGCGCCAATCGAGTGACTGTGTTATCGCCATGCAGATAGTCTGCGAACGGGTTGCCGGCAAATGGGTGGCCAGTTAGTGCGTGACACTTGATCTGGTCGCAATCGGTGATCGTCGCCTCGATGTTAGTAGCCGGTGTCTCGCCTTTGTTCGTGACTCTAAATTCGATCCCGAGTTTCCCACCATCTTTTGTGAAGCCCGATTCGGGGCGGATTTTCACTTCGTCGATAGAGAGCCAAGCTCGATGTGTAGCGAGCGCGTCGCGTTGAATGTGACGTAAGTTTTAAGCCAGCGATCAAAGCAGCCACGACCAGTCCAATTATCGTCAGCCATTCTCGCCACGTCTTTGCGCAATCTTGTGCGGCACGCTCTTTGCGGTCGGCGCGGTACTCGCGCAAGATCGCCGCTAGGTGAATTGCAATAATTGCGTCGACGGCCTTCCCGACCCCACGCCGCCAAGACGACCTATGCAAAGGCTCCAAGCGCCACCCCCTTAAGAGTCCTTCGCCCCCCAGGGCTTCCTGTTTAGCTTGTGATGGACCACCGGTTGGACCCCCCAAAGGCCGGTGCAAATGGCCATAAGGCATATAAGTCCTTGATCTAGTTGGTGGGCGCAGTAGGACTCGAACCTACGACCCGCTGATTAAGAGTCAGCTGCTCTACCACCTGAGCTATGCGCCCCGCCGCTGGCTGGCCGGATCGATGCCAGCGTCAATTGGGACCGCCCCCTTATCAGATGCCCGCGCGTTCTGTCTATGGAGGCCCCGAAGTTTGCGAGGAGGCGCGAATCAAGCGCCCTCCCCGCCACCAGCCCCAACATAAGGTTGCCGCGGCAAGGCACAAGCGGCCTCGGCCGCCGGCGTCGTGCAGGAAGCCTCGCCCTGTTCCAGGCAGCGCGCGCCGCGAACCGAGAAAGATTCGATCCTGGTGGAGAGAAATACCATCCCGCCAGTCTTTGGCCGCAAACGGCAATTACGAGCTTGGGGAAGGAAATTCAATTTTCAGTCCCCGGAAGCCGAGCCAGGGACTTGGAGGGTCATCATGAAGACTAGGCGTTGGCTACAAATGCTTCTGGGTGGGGTCGTCTTGAGCGCGCTCCTTGCGATGCCGGGACTGCCGTTGCCGGGAGCGGACCGTCTCGGTCTTAGCGGTTCGGCGGTGGCGCAAGAGACGATCGACATCGACACCTTCTACGACGAGCTCGGGGACTACGGTCAGTGGGTCTGGCATCCACGCTTCGGCTATGTGTGGCTGCCAGAGGACGTCTCCCCCAATTGGCGCCCCTATACCGTGGGGCATTGGGTCTCGACCGAGGACTATGGCTGGTATTGGGAATCCAACGAGCCGTTCGCTTGGGCCGTCTATCATTACGGCCGGTGGGGCTACGGCCCGGATTATGGCTGGTTCTGGGTTCCAGGCGATACTTGGGCCCCAGCCTGGGTGCAGTGGCGCTATGACGACCAATATGTCGGTTGGGCCCCAATCGGCCCGCGCCGCGAGGGTTATGCCTATGGCGTCCCGGTCAGCTACGAGCCGCCGATCGCCGAATCCTGGGTGTTCGTGCAGCCACGCTACATGACCTCCCGCGCCATCCGGCACTATGCCGTGCCGATCGTCGACCTCGGGCCCGTGTTCTTGGCCGCCACCAATGTATACCGGCCGCAGTTCCGCGGCGGACGCGTCTATAATTACGGCATGCCGCGCGACCGCGTGGTGCGGATCACCAAGCGCCAGATCTATGTGAAAAAGATCTACAAGGTCGACAATTGGAAGGGCGGCCGCTTCGACAAGAACGGCCGCAACAATGGCATCAAGGTCTATGCGCCTGGGGTGCACAAGAACGGTAAGCATCATCGCGGTCCGAAGAAATTCGTCGACAATCCCGATCAGTTCAAACCAAAAACGAAGTTGAAGCACACCTTCAAGGGTGAACCGCCGAAGGGCTTTGGTCGCAGCGCCAAAGACGTGAAGTCGATCGCCAAGGAAAATCCTGACGCCTTCAAGAGGAAGCACGGCAAGTTCGATGGCCGGGACGACAACGATCGGAAGGGCAAAGATCGGGATCAGGACAAGAGCAAGAACTTCGGCGACCGCGACAGTAAAGATTTCAAAGACTTCAAGCAGGGCAAAGGCGGTCGCGACGGCAACGACGAGAGTGCCAAGGGTGGTCCCGACAACAAGGACTTCAAGCAAGGCAAGAACGGCAAGAGCGGCCGGGACGGCAAGGATGGGAAGGGCAACGGTGGCCCTGACAATCAAGACGCTAAGCAGGGCGGCACGCCGCTCCCGCCCCCGGTCGTCAAAGGCGCGACGGGAGAGGACAAGGTTGGTACCGGTGGTGGCGGCAACGACCGCGGTCGCAAGGGCGGCAAGGACAGGGACAAACAGAAGAACTTTGGCGCCCCTGGCGGCCCGAACGGGTCAAAGCAAGGTAATCGCGATAACGACCGCGGCCGGAACAAGGGCAAGCCGCCCTTGGGTGATCAAGGCGGTCCGAACCAAGCCAAGGGCTCCGACAACGGAAATCAAGGCGGCGGCAATAAGAACAAGAACAAGGACCGCGATAAGGGCGATCGCGGCGGCAACAAGAACCAGCAGTTCAGCCGGCCCGATGGCCAGCAGACCCAAGGCGGGGGTCAGGGCGGCGGCGGCGGTGACAACGGCAACAAAAACAAAAACAAGAACAAGAAGGACAAATGCCAGAGGCACCCGGAAAAGCCGGAGTGTCAGTGAGCCCTGGCTAGCGCCGGCCGTCAGTGCGGCCGCATCATACCAGATGACGCAAGACAAAGGCGGTTGGCATTCGGCCAGCCGCCTTCTTCTTTGTCTCGCGCCTCGGAGGCTGGCCTCTCGGAGCGAGCCTCTCGGAGGCGGGCCTCTCGGAGGCAAGCCTCTAGGAGGCGAGCATGGTCTCCGGCTTCCGCCGCGCCCCGCGCGCGAGCAATTTGTTGAGAGCGCTGACATAGGCGCGGGCCGAGGCGACCATGGTGTCGGTGTCAGATCCCCTGCCCGTCACGGTCTTGTTGCCATCCTCAAGCCGCACGATCACTTCGGCCTGAGCATCGGTTCCTTCCGTCACCGCGCTCACCTGATAGAGCGGCAGCCGCGCCTCATGCGGAACGATCGCCTTGATCGCTCTGAAGGTCGCGTCCACCGGCCCGTCGCCGGTCGATTCATGCGTATGCTGCTCGCCGTCGATGTCGAGGGTAAGCGTCGCCTTTTGCGGCCCGCCGGTGCCGGCGATGACCGTCAGCGCCACGACCTTGATGCGGTCGTGGGCCGACGCGATCTCCTGATCGACCAGGGCCTCGATATCCTCGTCATAGACGTGCTTCTTGCGATCGGCGAGCGCCTTGAAGCGGACAAAGGCGTCTTCGAAGGCATTGTCGCCAAGCTCGTAGCCAAGATCCTTCAGTTTCTCCCTGAAGGCGTGACGGCCCGAATGCTTGCCCATGACCAGCGAGGATTCCTTCAGGCCGACGCTCTCCGGCGTCATGATCTCGAAGGTCTCGGCATGCTTCAGCACGCCATCCTGGTGAATGCCGCTCTCATGCGCGAAGGCATTCCGCCCGACGATGGCCTTGTTGTACTGCACCGGGAAGGCCGTGACGCGCGCGACCAGCCGCGAGGCGCGGGTCAGCATGGTGGCGTCGATGCCGGTCCAGAACGGCATAATGTCGGACCGCGTCTTGATCGCCATGACGATCTCTTCCAGCGCGGCGTTACCGGCGCGCTCGCCGAGCCCGTTCACGGCGCATTCGACCTGGCGGCCTCCTGCCCCAACGCCAGCCAGGGAGTTGGCCACGGCCAATCCCAGATCGTTGTGGCAATGGGTCGAGAACACGGCCTTGTCCGAGTTCGGCACCCGCTCCACGATCATGCGTATGAGGGCGGCGAATTCATCCGGCGTGGCGTAGCCGACGGTATCGGGAATGTTCACCGTGGTGGCGCCGGCCTTGATCGCGGCCTCGACGCAGGCGCAAAGGAAATCGTGCTCGGTGCGGGTCGCGTCCATCGCCGACCATTCCACATCGTCGGTATAGGAGCGGGCGCGGGTGACCGAGGCGGTGACGCGGGCCAGCACCTCGGCCTCGTCGATGGCCATCTGATATTTGCGGTGGAGCGGCGAGGTGCCGATGAAGGTGTGGATGCGGCCTCGCGCCGCGGGCTTGATCGCCTCGGCGCAGAGATCGATGTCCTTCAGTTGCGCCCGCGCCAGCCCGCAGATCACCGCGTTCTTGGCCCGGCGCGCAATCTCCTGCACGCTGTCGAAATCGCCTTGGCTGGCAATGGGAAAGCCGGCCTCGATGATATCAACGCCCATCTCATCGAGAAGCTCGGCCACCTCGAGCTTTTCCTCGAAGGTCATGGTTGCGCCGGGGCATTGCTCGCCGTCGCGCAAGGTGGTGTCGAAGATGACGACGCGGTCCTTGTCGTCGCGCCCACTCCATGGCGAGCCGCTTCCCGGCGCTTTATCCTGATCGGAGTCCATCTGTCTCGTCCTTAGCTCCTAGGCTGGCAGTCTAGCATGACTGCCGAGCCGCTTGAATTGTCGCGGGTTTTACTTGCCATCCCCTGAACGCCCGCCTCGCAATGTTGCGAGACCGCCGGAGCTCAGGGGCGCCTAAGGAGGAGTTTCGCCAGGGTTGGGCGGCGGCGAGCGGAGATTGCCGGCTGCTTGGCGCCGGTTTCAATCCGCATCTGGTCCTGCACGATGCGCATCATTCACCTGGTCGGGCGGGAGGTCCGCAGCAGCGGAAACTAGTGCGAAGCCCGCCCGGGGGCAAGGGGCAACCAAGTGGCCGCCCTGCCCAACGGCACGCGGCCTTGAGCCGCAGCCCTGGATTTCAGTCGATTAGCGCCGTGCGCCGAATGCTGGCTTCTTCGGCATCGGCAGCAGACCTTCGCGCTGAAGCGCCTTGCGCGCGGCCTTCCTGCCCCTGCGAATGGCCTCGCCCTTCTCCCGGGCTCTGCGCTCTGACGGCTTTTCGTAGGCCCGTCGGCGCTTCATCTCACGGAAGAGGCCTTCGCGTTGAAGTTTCTTTTTCAGGACCCTGAGGGCCTGGTCGACATTGTTTTCACGAACGAGAACTTTCAGAACGGACTCCTTTCCAGTTGATGCGCAAGTCTGTCGATTGCTCTTAAGCGGCAATCTAGGTTTGCGACCTCTGACGGCCACTGTCCGACGCCTGTCCGAAAGTGGAGTGATCGATCGCGGTCAGGATATGACTGGCGCGCTTGTCGCGCGGGGTCGTCCCGGGTCGCTTGAGTCGCGACTCTCCTTGCAGCGTCTAGGCTTTACCGCCGGGCAATGCAAGCCCAGGGGGCCAAATCGCCCGTTTTCAGCGCTTGCGCTTGGCCCTGTTCGTCTCAAAGCGCATGTCGTGGCCATCCTCGCAGTCGTTTTGATGGACGACGAGATCGATGGGGTCGGCGAAGGCATTGAGGCCGCCGCTGGACGTCGGCTGCGGCGCGATCTGCCGATTGTCGCAGATGGCCGAGGCGCGCACGGCAGGAGCATCCTCGACCAGCAGGGCGCGATTGCCCCTGAACACATTGCGGCTGATCTCGACCTTGGTGACGTATCCCCGCTTCCCCGCGATCTGAATGCCGGAACCGGCATTGTCGATGAATTTCGAGTTCTCGATGCGGATATTGGTGATTTTGTGCGCCGGCTCGTCGGGCTCCAGATCGATACCGGCGCTCGGGCGCGTCCCACGCGTATTCTTGAACACCGAGTCGGTTACGACCACGCCATCGGCCTCGACGATCGACAACCCTTGGCGACGATTGCCGTCGGCGGTAACCCCGCAAAAGCGCACGTCCTCGGCGCCTTCAACATAGAAGCCGTCGCCCCACATCTTCCTCGCGGTGACGCCGCTGATGGCGATGGTCTCGGCGCCGCGATCGATGCGGATCCCCATCCCCGCTTCGCCCTCTTTCCCCTTATGCTGGTCGCGCTCGCCCTCGAGCGTTCCGCCCACCACCGTGACCTTGGACACACCCGAGATCGTGAGCACGGCATATTTCTTCGAGTCGTTGGGAATCGCCTTGAGGATCGCATCATCGGCGAGCTTGAGCGTCATGTCACCTTTGAGCGCGAGGCGGCGCTTCTTGCTCACAGCGTCGACCATATAGGTGCCAGCCGGCACGACGACGGTCCCGCCGCTGCCACCGACCGCGTCGATCGCGGCCTGGATCGCGGCGGTATCGTCTGCCCTGCCGTCGCCCTTCGCGCCCTTGTCCTTGACGTTGATCACGAGAGACGAGCGGGGCTCTCCGGCGCAACCTGCGCTCTGCGCCGGCGCGGAGTATGGGAGCAGCGCGAAGCACGCCACGAGCCCCATGGCTTTGAGGAGCACTCTTGGCGTGCATTTCCGGGCACCGAAGGTCATGATGATCGCAATCGCTCCAACGAGGAACGCATCTTCGCGGGCAATCGAGAAGATTTGACGGCAGCGGCCGGACACGCTCGCCCCGTCGCGCCTAAGCGGCATACTCGACTAGCTTTTCTCCAAGCGCGCCCGGCGCTTCCCCATGCAAAAAGATGCGCGCCCACAATTCGAGGCCGACAACCTGAAAACGGAGGTGCCCGTCTTTCCCAAGCATAGCGACAATCCCTTCGGTGGCACTCTCCGACCATTCCATCAGTTCCGGCAGCGCGCCGCCGCTCAGAAGGCGCTGCGTCCCGCGCGTAAAGGTCTCCGGCATCGGGAACCCCTTCTTCTTGGCGTAGACGATGTCCCGCGGCAGAACCTCGGCCGCCGCCTGCTTCACGACCCATTTGCCAATTCCTCTGTGAAGCTTGGTTCGTCTCGGCAGATGGAAGGCAAAATCCAGCATCTCGTTCTCGATGAACGGGACGCGCATCTCCATCGATGCCGCCATGCCCATCCGGTCGTGCCGGTGCAGGAGCCATGATAGATGGTGGTAGAGGCTGTAGAGGCCATGTGCGAGGAAGGCGCGGTCCGCGGGTGGCCTTACCGCTGCGAGAAGGTCGAGGAGGCGCTGCGGCAGCAACTCGTCGTCGGGCTCCAATGCGACCATCTGCCGGCGCCGCAGCTTCGGCGCATAACCGAACACGTCGCGGGACTGAAAACTGAAAACGTGCCGACGCCACGACTTCAATCGGCGCCAGTCGTCATATGTCGCTTGCAGCCACGCATAGCCGCCAAAAAGCTCATCGGACCCTTCACCGGTCAGGAGAACCTTTATCCCTTCGGCGCGGCATCTCTGCGCGACTGCCAAGAGCGCGATGTCGCTCGCATGGACCGACGGGCCATCGGAGTGCCAGACGGCGTGGGGCCAAAGCTCCAGGAACCGCGCTTGATCGACGGGGACACGGCGCACCGCTATGCCGAGGTGACGCCCGACGCGCTCTGCCTGGTCCGCCTCCCCGCCGGCCCACTCGACGTCGGCAACATAAGCGGGGAGCTCTGGCAAGTGCTCCCTTGCATAGGCCGCGATCAAACTTGAATCGACGCCACCGCTGCACATAGCGGCGAGCGGAACGTCGCTCGCAAGGTGAAGTTTGACGCTTCTTTTCATGAGGTCGCGGAACGCGTGAACGAAGCCGGCTTGATCGCCAGCAGCCGCGCCAACCAACCGATCCACATCGACGGCGGCAAACACGTCGAAATAGCGGCGCTTCTCAATCCCTCCTTCCGTGATCTTCCAGCAGGTGCCAGGCTCGACCACCTTGATGCCCTCGAACAGACTTCTCTGCGGTCTGCCACGCGAAAGGATCCATTTGGCTATCCCCTGGCGGTCGACTCGTGTCTGCATCTGGGGATGGGCGAGCAGAGCCTTCGCCTCCGACGCAAACAGGAGCTCTGCGCCGATATCGGCGACCAAAAGTGGCTTGATGCCAAGCTTGTCCCGCGCAAGCCACAATGCGCCATCTCGGCGGTCGAAATAGGCGAAGGCGAACATGCCGTCGAATCGCGGGAGGCTGCGTTCGACGCCCCAGTGATGGAGCGCCTGCAGTACAACTTCCGTGTCGCCGGAGCTCCGAAAGCGAAGTCCCTCACGCTCCAACTCCTCACGGATCTGGCGATAGTTGTAGATCTCTCCGTTGTAGATCAGGACGCCGCTGCCGTCGGCCGTCAGCATCGGCTGACTTGAGGCGTCCGTTGGGTCGAGGATCGCGAGGCGCAAATGGCCTAAGGCTATACGGCCCTGCTGCCAGGTTCCTGTGCCGTCGGGGCCCCGATGCCGCATTGAGGCCAGCATGGGAGCAATCGCGGATCGATCCGCATCGCCACCGTCGTCCCGCCAAATTCCAACGAGTCCGCACATGCGCCTAGGTCAGTTGTTGAGATCGATGGTCCGTATGTCGGCTTCTCCGCCGAAGCACGGACCAGAAGCACCCAATTCGTACCTCACCGCCAATAGGGAAGATATGACGGCAGCTCGTGCCATAATGCCGCGCTGAGGCAGGGACGAGACCGAACGGGCGGTCCGCACCGGTGATGCCACGCGCAAGCTCAATTGCCGGGTGATGGTGGCGTGGACGCCCTCATTTCGGCGTCCACGGCATGATCGGCACGACGCTGATCGCATTGGCGGGCGAGCCGTTCACGATCTTGGAACTGACGGCGAGATAAACCAGCGTGCCGCGCTTCACGTCCGGAATGCGGTAAATGCGCGTCGCCTTGAAGAAGATGCTGGTTTTCTCGCTGAAGGCTTCCTCTCGCTTTGGCAGGGTCGAGATGTCGGTGGTAATCGGCCCCAGCTGCCGGCAGGAGACGGAGAAATTTGACGGGTCCTCATTGAGCCCGAGCGGCTGGCCCCAGCCCCCCTTCCGGGCTTGCGAGATGAAACAGGTGACGCCCGGCACCTTGGGATCGTCGAACTCGCTGACGCACACTTTGTCGTTGGGCGAAAGCAAATTGAATGTGGTGCTGACGCAATCGACATCGTCGGCGCGCGCCAGGCCCGACGTAACGAGCAGCAGCGCGCTCGCCAGAAGCAGCCTCATATCTCCGTCTCCATCCTTCGTGAGCAAACGCCAGGCGTTCTAGCGGGCCAGGGCGACCAGTGCAGTTTTACAGCTGGGCGATAGCGCCGCGGCGCGAGCCTCGAGACAGGCGATGACGCGTCCGCCGCCCAAGGGGACGCCGGGACAAAGGGCCCGGACCTCACCGCCGCACGCGCTTCGCAACAGAGCCAGTCTCTCACGCGGCAAGTAGACTTTGGCCGCCGGTGGCGCTGCCGGGGCGACCGGAGCCGCGGCCGCCGGAGCCGCAGCCGCTGGTGGCGCAGCCACTGGTGGCGCTGTTACGGTCTTTGCCGCCGGCTGCTGCGGTTTGGCCGGGGCTTGGGCCGGTGCGGCCGCTGCGGGCGGCGGGGCAGCCGGTGCGGCGGGGGCCGCAGCCGCCGCTGGTGCCGCTGCGGCAGGGGCTGCAGGTGCGGTCGCGGGCGCCGGCGCTGTCTTTGCCGCGGGCGCGGGAGCAATGGAATTCACCGCCTGCTGGCACGCGGAAGAGAGCTTGGCCACGTTCTGCTTCAGACAATCCAGCGATGCCGCGCCACCTCGCGGCACCGAGGAGCAATAGGACATATAGTCGGAGCGGCAGTTGGAGCGGATGGCGCTTGTCTGCGCTTCGGTCGGCTCGGCCACGGCCTGATCGGCGCTCGCGAGCAAGCAAAGCAGCAGAGCGGAGATGCCAGCTGCAAAGGTCGTAATCAGGCAGTTCAAGCTGTTCATTTCGGCTCCAGTTGGGTGGCTGCTTGCCTGCTATTTGGTGGCGAGAACTTTGGCGGCAAGCGCCGTGTCGAGGAATTCAACAAAGGCGCTGACCTTGCCGCCCTCGAACGTGATGAAGTCGGCAAGCTCGGTGGTGAACACTTGATCCGTTCCCGTGTGGTGGACGGTAGCTTGCCAGCGAACCGCGGCGGATCCTCCGTCGATCAGCATCTCGACGATCGTGAAGTCACTGAGCTCGAAGGTGAAGATCATGTCTTGCAGCAGATCCATGATGCCGGGATTGCCCTTGACCAGGGTGGCAAGCGGGCTCGCCTGCTCCGACCCCGCCACCTGGAACGTTGCGGTGCCGGCGAACAGCTTGCGCAATGCCTTGAGGTCGCCGCGAACGCGCGCCGCATACAACTCTTCCAACAGATCTTCGATGGCTTGCCGGTTGGTCATGGCGCGGGTCCTTGTTTCAGCTCGCCGTCGGGCTGATTGACGAAGATCAGCACGGCCAGCACCGTAACATAGAAGCGGAAGGCCGAGACTTGCGCGTTCCAGTCCTTCGACTGCCACATGGCGAACCATTCGCCGGCGATGACCATGAACCCGAAGAACCACAGCAGGAAACCCACCAGCCCGCCGGCAATGGCGAAGGCCTTGGCGCGGTCGAAGGCGGCGCCGGACGCGGCGCGGGCCTGCCACATGCGCCATGCCCCGAGGAAAAACAGGAGGCCGGTCAAGGCTTCAGTCGCGGTGATGAGGGCATAGCCGATCTGCCAGACGACGGGGCTGGTGACGGCGCGATATTTCAGCGTGCTGTCGGGGAAGACGGTGTCCATGCTCAGCACATGCTGCATGAAGATGTAGTTCGTGCTCGGATCGGTGAGGTTGTCGAACACGACGATCCCGCAAAAGCCCGCGAGCGCAAGACACATCACGATCTTGGCGAGCCGCGTGATCAGCATGAGTCCGGAACTCTCCCCCATCAGCAATCGTCTGTCATGCCCGGTTTTATGCCGGGCATCCACGCTTCTTTCCAGTCTGTAGCATGCAATTCGCGGATGGCCGGGACACGCCCGCCATGACGACATTTCTGGCAGCCAGCCCCCGACTTATCCTCGCCCGCCAAACCTGGCTTAAACACCGCCTCACCCCTTCCCGATGAGGGATGTGTGTCCAGACCGTCCGTACAGGTGCGAAGGATGCGGCGCCCGAGGCTAACCGCGACGGGTATGGGGCCTCACCAGAGAAAGGGTGGCTATTCGCCTGACGCGGCCGGGGTAACGGACCACCTCGGGCCGGCTCTCCTCCCCCACCTGGGCTGGAAGGTCCAGGCCCCTATCTGCTGGCGCCGTCCGAGGCGCCCGCAGAACCGGCGATAAGCGGGGATGGGAGTGGAAGCGATGCCGCGATGCGGGGCGCCGGAAGGTCGCCCACTAACAAACTGAGCGCGACGTTTCGGCGCCCCGCTTCCCTCAGGGACTTCGTCCCTCAGGGCTTAGTCCCTGTCCCTATGCCTTCGCGGCGTTGCCCGGCGAAACGCTTGCGTTTGCGCTTTTGCGTCACCCCGGCGAAAGCCGGGGTCCAGTACTTGGCCGAAATGACGGAGGAGAGGCGGTGAGTGACGGCGAAGCTGTCAGCGAAGCGGCTGACGAAGTCAGTTCTTGCTTTTGTCGACCATGGCGCGCTCGGAGATCCAGGGCATCATGCCGCGCAGGCGCTTGCCCACCTCTTCCATGTCGTGGCTGTCGCATTTGGCGCGCATCGCCTTGAAGCTCGTCTGATTGACGCGGTTCTCAAGCATCCAGTCCTTGACGAATTTGCCGGACTGAATGTCGTCGAGCACTTGGCGCATCGCCTCCTTGCTGGCGTTGCCCACCACGCGGGGGCCGGAGACATATTCGCCATATTCGGCGGTGTTGGAGACCGAGTAGTTCATGTTGGCGATGCCGCCCTCATAGATGAGGTCGACGATCAGCTTCACCTCGTGCACGCACTCGAAATAGGCCATCTCCGGCGCGTAGCCGGCCTCGACCAGCGTCTCGTAGCCGTTCCGCATCAGCTCGACCAGGCCGCCGCACAGCACCGACTGCTCGCCGAACAGATCGGTCTCGCATTCTTCGCGGAAACTGGTCCCGATGATGCCGGCGCGGCCGCCGCCGATGGCCGAGGCATAAGACAGCGCCAGGTCGTGGGCGTTGCCCGAGGAATCCTGGGCGATGGCCACCAGACAGGGGACGCCGGCGCCGCGAACATATTCCGCGCGCACGGTGTGGCCGGGACCCTTCGGCGCTACCATGCAGATGTCCATGTCTGGACGCGGCTCGATCAGATTGAAATGGATGTTGAGGCCGTGGGCGAAGAAAAGCGCCGAGCCTTGCTTCATATTGGGCTTGAGGTCATTTTCCCAGATGCTTGCCTGGAGCTCGTCCGGCGCCAGCATCATCACCACGTCAGCCCATTTGGCGGCTTCCGGCACGTCCATGACCTTGAGTCCGGCCTTTTCGGCCTTGGGCACCGATTTCGAGCCGGGGCGCAAGCCGACCGCGACCTCGGCCACGCCGGAATCGCGCAGATTGAGCGCATGGGCATGGCCTTGCGAGCCGTAGCCGATGATGGCGACTTTCTTGCCTTTGATTAGATTGAGATCGGCATCCCGATCGTAATAGACGCGCATGCGAGTTCCCTGCCTATGGATTCGACTGACATTGCTGGCTGCGGGTTTGTGACGCCCGAAAGCGGACTTTGCAAGTGGTGTTGCCTCAGGTGTAATCCCTTTTCGAGTCATGCCTTAAGGGGGGAGAGATTCCATGAAAAACATCGACCGCTGGTTCATTCTGATTGGGCTGCTCTACGGTATTTTCGGCTTTGGCTTCGGCATCTGGGTCGGCATCAACGAGCGCTTCGAGCAGGCTCATCTTCACGCCCATATCAATCTGATCGGCTTCGCTTCGATGATGCTGTTCGGCCTCCTCTACCGGAGTTTCCCCGCGCTCGCCCAGAGCCGCTTAGCGCCGCTGCACTTTATTCTCTACAACGTTGGCGCCGTCATCTTCATGATCGGCATCCCACTGGCGCAAACGCATCAGACCGTGGCGCTCGCCGCCGGCGGCTCGCTGACGGTGTTTGCGGGCCTGCTCGTGTTTCTCGCCAACTACCTCATGAACGTGTTCAGTCAGCCTGCGGTGGTCGGCGCCAAGGCCTGAATGGCTTACATACGCTCGGCGCCGCGGGAGATGGCGGCGAGGCCGGTGCGCGAGACCTCGACCAGGCCGAGTGGCTGCATCAGGGCGATGAATTGCTCGATCTTGGAGAGCCTTCCGGTGATTTCGAAGGTGAAGTGCTCGATCGAGGCGTCGATGACTTGCGCGCGGAAGGCCTCGGCCAGACGCAGGGCCTCGACCCGCTTATCGCCCTTGCCGGCGACCTTAACCAGCGCGAGCTCGCGCTCGACCGGGTTGCCGAGGACGGTCAAGTCGGTTACCGAATGCACCGGGACGAGGCGCTCGAGCTGGGCCTTGATCTGCTCGATCACCATCGGCGGCCCGGAGGTGACGACGGTGATGCGCGACAGATGCGCCTCGTGCTCCGTCTCCGACACGGTGAGAGAATCGATGTTGTAGCCGCGGCCCGAGAACAGGCCGATGACGCGCGCGAGCACACCCGGCTCATTGTCGACGAGCACGCTCATGGTGTGGCGCTCGGGTTTTTCCTCGCGCTTCTCCAGCGAATATGCGGATCCAGGCTGACTCATGACCTACACCATCACCTTGCCTTCTTCTGTGATAGCCTTTTCGAGGTCCTCCTCGGTGAGGTCGTCACCCATCAGCATGTGATTGTGCGCCTCCCCGCTCGGGATCATGGGGAAGCAATTGGCGTGCTTGTCGACGCGGCAGTCGAAAATCACGGGGCGCTTGATCGCGATCATCTCGCGGATGGCGTCGTCGAGCTCGGACGGCTTCTCGGCCCTGATACCGACGCCCTGATAGGCCTCTGCCAGCTTAACGAAATCAGGGAGCGCCGCGGTATAGGAATGGGAATAACGGCCGCCATGCAGGAGCTCCTGCCACTGCCGCACCATGCCCATATATTCGTTGTTGAGGATGAAGATCTTGATCGGCAGGTCGTATTGGGCCGCCGTCGACATCTCCTGCATGGTCATCAGCACCGAGGCTTCGCCGGCGATGTCGATGACGAGCGAGTCGGGATGCGCCACCTGAACGCCGACAGCAGCAGGCAACCCATAACCCATGGTGCCAAGCCCGCCGCTGGTCATCCAGCGGTTCGGCTCCTCGAATTTGAACAGTTGCGCCGCCCACATCTGATGCTGCCCGACCTCGGTGGTGATGTAGGTGTCGTAGCCGCGGGTCAGCGCGTAGAGCCGCTCGATAGCGTATTGCGGCATGATCACGTCGTCGCGCTTGCGGTAGTGGAGGCAATTCCGCGCGCGCCAGCGCTCGATCTCGGCCCACCAGGATTTGAGCGCCGGCTTGTCGATCTTCGGCTTCTTCGCCCGCCAGGCGGCGATCATCTGCTCGAGCACGCGGGCGCAGTCGCCCACGATCGGCACGTCGACCTTGACGTTCTTGTTGATCGAGGAGCGGTCGATGTCGACATGGATCTTCTTGGACTCCGGCGAGAAGGCGTCGACCCTCCCCGTGATGCGGTCGTCGAAGCGCGCGCCGATGCAGATCATCACGTCGCAATCATGCATGGCATTGTTGGCCTCGAAGGTCCCGTGCATGCCGAGCATGCCCAGCCACTGCTTGTCCGAAGCCGGATAGGCGCCAAGCCCCATCAAGGTGGAGGTGATGGGGAAGCCGGTCTCGCGCACAAACTCACGCAGACGCTCGCTCGCGAGCGGCCCGGAATTGATGATGCCGCCGCCGGTATAGAACAGCGGCCGCTTGGCGTTCGCCATAAGCTCGACGGCCGCGGCGATGGCGCGCTCGTCGCCTTCGGTCTGCGGGTTGTAGCTCTTGTGCTGGGAGTTGGTCAGCCCGGTATATTCGCCCTTGGCGAACTGGATGTCCTTGGGGATGTCGACCACGACGGGGCCGGGACGGCCGGTGCGCGCGACATAGAACGCCTCGTGCAGCACGCGCGACAGCGCGTTCACGTCCTTGACGAGGTAGTTATGCTTCGTGCACGGCCGGGTGATGCCGACGGTGTCGCATTCCTGAAACGCATCGTTGCCGATCAGATGCGTCGGCACTTGGCCGGTAATGCAGACGATGGGGATGGAATCCATCAGCGCGTCGGTGAGGCCAGTCACGGCATTGGTGGCGCCCGGGCCCGAGGTCACGAGCACGCAGCCGACCTTGCCGGTTGAGCGCGCATAACCTTCAGCCGCGTGGACCGCGCCCTGCTCATGGCGAACCAGGATGTGCTTCAGCCGATCCTGCTTGAACAGCTCGTCATAGATCGGCAGCACCGCGCCGCCCGGATAGCCGAAAATATGCTCGACTCCCTGGTCGGCGAGAACCTGGAGCACCATCTCGGCGCCTGTCATCGTGCGTGACATTACTACGTCTCACATTCTGCCGGCGAAAGGCCCGGCCTCACTGTCCTGTCAAATTGGGGAAGGCCCAAATGCGGCGCGCACCCTAGGGCTTCGACGACGGGGGGTCAACGCCTAGCGCAAATGAATGAAAAAAATGCTCCCAAAAATCTTTCCGAATATTGCTGCTTTTCGTCTAACACGTAATTTTATTGCCGTCTCCAACCGACTGTTGCCGTCCGGCCAGTCTGCCCATCCCACAGCCTGGACAATTGGCATCATTGCGCTTATTTGCTTGCGGGCACGGATCGCGTCGGCCCCGACGGCGTTAACGACTGAGCCACCGCAATTTCCCATCTTCGTTAGGTCGCATGACGCGGGTTCTTACCGATACTCCTGCTACAAACGGTACTGAGAGCGAGACAAAGCAGGCGTTTTGGCCGCTGACGCTCGGCTGCATGGGTGTCGTCTATGGCGACATCGGCACGAGCCCCCTCTACGCCTTCCGCGTTGCCTTGGAGGCGGCCGGCGGCATGAAAGGCGACCTCTCGCGCGGCACCGTCATCGGCGTGCTGTCGCTGATCCTGTGGGCCCTATTTCTCGTCGTCACGGCGAAATATGTGCTGATCCTGCTCCGCGCCGACAATAAGGGCGAAGGCGGGACATTGTCGCTGATGGCGCTCGCCCAGCGCGCGCTTTCGTCGAAGCGCTCGCGGCTCGTCATTCTGGTTCTCGGCATGATCGCGGCGGCGTTGTTCTATGGCGATGCGCTACTGACGCCAGCCATATCGGTCCTGTCGGCGGTCGAAGGCTTGGAGGTGGCGGCGCCGCAGTTGCAAAGCTACGTGGTGCCGCTAACCGTGATCATCCTGATTGGACTCTTCGCCTTCCAATCGAGAGGTACGGCGCAGGTCGCCGCCTATTTCGGTCCGGTGATGTCGCTGTGGTTCATCGCGCTCGCTGCAGTGGGGCTGATGCACATCGCCGACGACCCTGGCGTGCTCAATGCGTTCAACCCGGCCTATGCGGTCGCGTTTCTGGCAAAGAATCCTCTGATCGGGCTCGCCACGCTCGGCGCGGTGTTCCTTGCCGTGACCGGCGCGGAGGCTCTCTACGCCGACCTCGGCCATTTCGGACGGAAACCAATTCAAACAGCTTGGCTATTCTTCGTGCTGCCGTCGCTCGCCCTCAACTATCTCGGCCAGGGCGCGCTCGTCCTGTCGGACCCGTCGGCGGTGGCGAACCCCTTCTACCGCATGGTTCCGCAATGGGCCCTTTATCCGATGATCGGACTTGCCACCGCGGCCACCGTGATCGCCAGCCAGGCCGTGATCACCGGTGCGTTCTCGCTCACCAATCAAGCGGTTCAGCTCGGATTGTTGCCGCGCGTGCAGATCAAGCGCACCTCCGAGACACAGGCGGGCCAGATCTTCATTCCGCGCATTAGGGGTCTTCTGCTCATCGGCACCTTGCTGCTGGTGGCGCTGTTCCGCTCGTCCGATGGCCTTGCATCGGCCTATGGCGTCGCGGTCGCGGGCACCATGCTGGTCGATGGAATGATGGCGTTCATCGTCATCTGGCGCGTGTGGAAATGGGCTCTATGGGGCGCCGTGGCCTTGATGGTGCCCTTCATTCTGATCGATTTCACCTTCTTCGGCGCCAATCTGCTGAAGGTTCCGCAGGGCGGCTGGGTGCCGCTTCTGATCGGCGGCTGTCTGCTCGTGGTCATGCTCACCTGGCGCCGGGGGGCGCAGATATTGGCGGCCAAGACACGAAGGCTTGAGATGCCGGTCGGAGATTTGATCAATTCACTGGCGAAGAGCCCACCTCACCGGGTGCCAGGCACGGCCGTATTCTTGACCGCGGCTCCGGACAGCGTTCCAACCGCATTGCTGCATAGCCTGAAGCACTACAAGGTGCTGCACGAGCACAATGTGATCCTCACCATCATCACCGAAAGCGTTCCGAGAGTCGCCCCCGACGATCGCGTCGAGATCGAGCCTCTCGGCGACAGCTTCATCCGGGTGATCCTGCATTTCGGCTTCATGGAGAGCCCCAATATTCCGCGCGCGCTCGCCATCGCCCGGAAGCTCGGTTGGACCTTCGATATCATGTCGACGTCCTTCTTCCTGTCGCGACGATCGGTTAGGCCAGACGCCCGCTCGGGCATGCCGACCTGGCAAGACAAGTTGTTTATCTTCCTGGCGCAGAATTCCGACGACGCGTCGAGCTATTTCCAGCTGCCAACGGACCGCGTGGTCGAGATCGGCACGCAAGTCACCGTGTAGCCAGCATCGGGGCTGCGGCCGCAATGGCGGTGTCGGCGTCCGGGAACCACTCCCAATCGGCCATGTAGCGCCTGGCCCATGTCATCTGCCGCTTGGCGTAGCGGCGCGACTCGGTCTTGGCTTTCGCGGCTGCCTCGTCGAGAGTGGCAATGCCGGCTAGATACGCCCCCAATTCCCTCACGCCATGGGCGCGCATCGCGGGCAAGCCGGGATCGAGGTCGAGGTCTAGGAGACGCCGCACCTCCTCCATCGCCCCCCGCTCGAGCATCAGATCAAAGCGCGCGTCGATGCCGGCATAGAGCGGCTCCCGTTCCGGGGCGATCACCAGCTTGAGCGCCTCGCCGGCGGCGAGCGCGGGCGGCGCGTTGCCGCCCTGCCATTCGGAAAGCGACACCCCCGTCGCATCGATCACCTCAAGCGCACGCAGAATCCGATGCGGGTCGGTCGGTCTCAGTTGCGCCGCCACGACGGGGTCGCGGGCGGCAAGAACGGCATGGAGGCCCGCGCCGCCAAGCGCGTCGGCTTGCTCTCGCCAATGCTTTCGCACCTCCACGGGGATGTCGGGCACCGGCGCCAAGCCTTCGGTCAGCGTCTTGAAGTAAAGGCCCGTCCCGCCCACGAGGATCGGCAGCCTCCCCTCAATCCGTGCCTGCTCGATCGCCTCCGCGACGTCGTCGAGCCAGCGGCCGACCGAATAGGCCTCCGCGGCTGAGACCGCGCCATAAAGAAGATGGGGCGCCAAGCGCTCATCGCTTGGACTTGGCCGCGCTGTGAGCACCTCAAGCTCGCGGTAAATTTGCATCGAATCCGCGTTGATGACGGTGCCGCCGAGGCGCAAGGCGAGCTCAAGCGCGGCGCCGGATTTACCGCTCGCCGTTGGTCCGGCGATCAGAAGGGCGCGAAAATCTTGGGGGTGAGGCTTAGGTGCGGGCGTCGACAAGGCGAGGCGGTCGCCCTTAGACGACCGGGACCGCCACGAAGCGAAGGCCGCCCTTGGCGTCGGAAATCAACAGCAGCACCGATTTCCGCCCGGATTTTTTCACGGCTGCGACCCGGGCCAGCACTTCCTGCGGATCGGTCACCCGCTCCTGGGTGACTTCGACGATGACGTCGCCGGCCTTCACGTCCTTCCGCGCGGCGGGACTATTGGCATCGACGTCGGTGATCACCACGCCTTCGACGCTCTTGCCGATGTGGAACTGCCCGCGCAGCTGGTCGGTGAGAGGCGCGATCGAGAGGCCAAGCAGATCTTCATGGTCAGGCTCCACCTCCTCGCCCGTATCGGCCGCGGCGTCCGGCTCGGGCTCCGGCTCCTCGGCTTCCGCCGGGACGCGTCCAATCACCACGTCGAGATGCATATGCTCGCCGTCACGCGAGATTTCGACGTTGATGGTCTTGCCGACGGGCGTGCTGGCGACAGCCCGAGGCAGGTCGCGCATGGTGTCGACATGCTGACCGTCGAATTCGAGAATGACGTCGCTCGGCTTCAAACCCGCCACCGCCGCCGGGCTGTCGGGGGCCACGCTCGCCACCAGCGCGCCGCCGTTCTCTTTGAGCCCGAGGCTCTGGGCGATCTCATCCGTCACGTTCTGCACGTGCACCCCCAGCCAGCCACGCCGGGTCTCGCCGAATTGCTTCAGCTGGTTGAGAACCTGCAAGGCGCTGTTCGAAGGCACGGCGAAGCCGATGCCGATCGAACCGCCGGTCGGCGAGATGATGGCCGTATTAACGCCGATGACTTCGCCATCCATATTGAATAGGGGACCGCCGGAATTGCCCCGATTGATGGCGGCGTCGGTCTGCAGGAAATCGTCATAGGGACCGGAATTGATGTCGCGCTTGGTGGCGGAGATCACGCCGACCGTGACCGTGCCGCCGAGGCCGAAGGGGTTGCCGATGGCCATCACCCAATCCCCGACCCGCATTTTAGCGGAATCGCCGAAGCTCGCGGCCTTGAGCGGTGCCTTGGGCTCAACCTTGAGCAAAGCGAGATCGGTCTTGGGGTCATGTCCGAGAATCTTCACCACCTTGAGCTTGGAGCCGTCGGTGAAGTTGACGATGATTTCGTCCGCGCCCTCGATCACGTGATTATTGGTGACGATCAGGCCGGATGAGTCGATGACGAAGCCGGAGCCAAGCGAGCTCACCTTGCGCGGCAAGCCTTCGCTGTCTTCATCGTCAAAGAAATCGTCGAAGAACTCCTCGAAGGGCGAGCCCTTCGGACCTGGCACCCCGGGGGCGCTCTCGGTAGAGCCCTTGAGGGTCTGGGTGGTGGAGATATTGACCACGGTGTCCTGCAAGCCCTCCGCCACATCGGCGATGGAGGCCGGGCCTCGCGCCAGACTGGCGGTGACAAGAAGCGGCAACGCCGCGAGCATGACGGCAATCGCCGCCGCCCGCACGGCGGAAGGTTTCCATATCCGCTCCCACCCGAACCGGCCTTTACACCCAGTCATGTCGACCACTCCAGGTATCATGCGCAAAGCTCTCAACGTCACCATTTTAGCGCAAATCGGCGTGGCCGGGCAGACTGCATGTCGCGGCACGCTAGCCGCGGACGAGCCAAACGACGGCAACTCCAACCGCGACGGCCACGGCGCCGGCCAGGCGCAGCGACGATTCCGGCGCCACCGCCGTGGCCTCTAAGAGCTTGCGCCCGAGACTCGGCCATATCGACCACAGCAGCCCTTCGATTACGAGCACAAGGCCGAAGGCAACGATGAAATCGCTCATTGTGCCGCCGGCACGAATTTATGGGACTTGCGGCGTTGGCCCAGCCGGCTCGCCGGGAACCGCTGCTTCGGGCGCGGTGCCGCCTTCTCCGACCTCGGCGCGCGGCGTAGCCGGGCTGGGGGCCGTCACCTCGGGCGCAACGATTGCAGGCGCCACGGGTTGCTCACCCGGATCGGTCGGACGCATTCCAGGCTGCCCCGCCGCATCATTGAAATAGCGGAAGAATTGGGAATCGGGGCTCAGCAGCAGCCGCGTGTCGCCAGCCCTGAGCGCGGTCTCATAGGCCTGCATCGAGCGGTAGAAGCCAAAGAAGCCCGGATCCTGATTGTAGGCTTTGGCGTAGATGCGGTTCCGCTCGGAATCGCCGTCACCGCGGATGCGCTCCGATTCGCCGGTCGCATCGGCTTTGATCACCGTAACTTGGCGATCGGCTGTGCCGCGGATGCGCCGTGAAGCGCCCTCGCCTTCGGCGCGAAACTCGGCCGCCTCTCGCTGCCGCTCCGTCTGCATGCGGCGGTAAATCGCCTGCATATTTGCTTCAGGCAGATCGACGCGCTTGATGCGGACGTCGACGATCTCCACGCCGAACTCAGCGGATTCCTGATTGACCTGGCTCAGAATCGTGCGCATCAGCTTGTCGCGACTGTCGCGGACGACGGTCTGGAAACTCGCGCCACCGAGCACGCGCCTGAGCGAGGCCTCGAGGATGGCGCCGATACGCGCATTGGCGATCCGCTCGTCCCTCACGCTCTGGAAAAACTTCAACGGATTGGTGATGCGGTAGCGGGCAAAGGCGTCGACGACGAGACGCTTCTTGTCGGAGGCGATCACCTCCTGAGAGGCGGTGTCGATGCCGAGAATGCGCTTATCGAAATATTCGACGTTCTGGATGAAGGGGATCTTGTAGTGGAGCCCCGGGTCCCTGATTTCGCGCTTCGGCTTACCGAATTCGAGCACCAGCGCCTGCTGCGTCTGCTGGACGGTAAAGATCGTCAGAAAGGCCGCGACCGCGGCAACGCCAAGGAGAACGACGAGGACGGTGAGGATGGTTCTGCTCATTGCTGGCCCTCCGGAGCCGACGCCGGCGTCCTTTTCTTGGTGAATTCCGACAGAGGCAGGTAAGGCACGACGCCGGACCCCGCCTTCTCGTCCACGATCACCTTCTCAGAATCCGCAAGCACCCGCTCCATGGTCTCGAGATACATGCGCTGGCGTGTGACGTCCGGCGCGAGCTTGTATTGCTCATAGATTTTGATGAAGCGGTCGGCCTCACCTTGGGACTCGGCCACGACCTGATCACGGTAGCCTTGGGCCGCCTGTAGAATGCGCTCGGCCTCACCCTTGGCTTCCGGAATGATGCGATTGGCGTAGGCGTCCGCCTCGTTCTGCAGTCGCTCCTGGTCGGCGCGGGCGGCCTGCACGTCGCGGAAGGCGTCGATGACCTGAGCAGGTGGATCGACCTTTTGCAGCTGCACCTGAATGATCTGGACGCCGGCGCCATAAGAATCGAGGACCTTTTGCATGAGCTGCTGCACATCGGCCTCGGTCTTGGCGCGCGCTTCGGTGAGGATCGGCTCGATGTCGCTTTGGCCGACGATCTCGCGCATGGAGCTTTCCGCCACATCCTTCACCGTGGCTTCGGGGTCCTGGATATTGAACAGGAAATTGGGCGCATCGCTGATGCGCCAGAAGACGATGAAGTCGACATCGACGATATTCTCGTCGCCGGTGAGCATCAGGCTCTCCTCGGGAACGTCGCGGACAGCGGCGGCCGTCTCGCGATTCTCGGCCGAGCCGCGTAGCCCGATCTCGATGCGATTGACGCGGGTGACCTTGGGCAGATCCACCGCTTCGATCGGGTAGGGCCAGCGGAAATTCAAGCCGGGCGGAAGCAAGCGCACGAACTCGCCAAACCGGAGCACGACGCCGAGCTCTTCGGGGTTGACGCGCACGGTGAAGCCGAAAAAGCCGACAACCGCGATTAGCGCGAGCGCTAGCGCGATGCCGAGCGGGCCGCCCATGCGCCCGCCAGGAAGGGCTTGGCGAATGCGGTCCTGGCCGCGGCGCAGAAATTCCTCAAGGTCGGGCTGCTGGCTCGGGCCACCGGGCCGAGGGCCCCAAGGGCCGCCGCTCGGGCCGCCCTTCCAACCGCCGCCGCCACTCTGATTGCTCCAAGGCATGAGAACTCATCCTGTGTCTGCTGAAGGGGTGACGCCGGTCGCCCAATGGGGGGAGCGCCTTGACGCAAGACCACTCGCAGGGACGATGGCAGCCACGCGTCGGAGTTAAGAGGGTTATAGGATAGGTGCGGAGGCAAGCGCAATGCGGGGGGTCGGTCTCTATCGGGGCCGGAAAGCGTCCCCCCACGCTCGCCCTATGGAGAGGGTGGCGACCTCCGCTCCAACAGCACGAAGCTGAAGGGGTGCTCGTCCTTTGGACCAGGCTCGTGCCGCTCGCGCGAGATTTCGCGCCAATCGGCCAGATCGAAATCGCGAAACCAGACATCGGCGTCCGGCGCGGCGTGCACCTCGGTGAGATAGATTCGCCCCGCGAGAGGCATGACGGCGCGGAATACGTCATCACCTCCAATGACCATGATCTCGTCGACGCCGGCGGCCTTGGCGGCCTCGCGCGCGACGGCGAGGCCCTCATCAAGGCTGCCGGCGACCACGGCGCCAGGCGCGTCAAAGTCGGGATCGCGGGAGAGAACGACATTGACCCGTTGGTCGAGGACGCGCGGAAGCGAGTTGAAGGTGCGGCGCCCCATGAGCACGGGCTTGCCGAGGGTGAGCTTGCGGAACTGCTTGAGATCGGTCGAAAGCCGCCAGGGAAG
>JBBQKN010000034.1:0-29773 GCA_038326945.1 Hyphomicrobiales bacterium | reverse complement strand
CCGATCACGATCTGCCCAAGGACTACGCCTCCGGGCTGCTGGCCTTGCATGCGCGCGACCCGTTCCCGCAAACGCCGCGAGAGATCGAGGTTGCCGCGGCCGAGGTGCGCGACGGGAATTTCCGCATCGAGATCGCCGATGACGGCATTCACATCTACAATCGCGACGGCCATCACATCGCCGACGACGTGTTCGAGCTCTTTCCGAAGCTCGACATCGAGGCGGACGGGGCGCATGCCTTCTATCTGGGCGTCGAGTTGGCGCGAGCCGAGATCGCCTGGCGGCTGGCCAAGCGTTATGCCCAGGACGAGCCGCTCGATTGGGGCGTGGCCGCCGACGCGCTCGCCGACGACAAGACCAAACTCAGAGACGCCGGCCATACCCTGATCGCCAAGAAGAAGCGCGACGCTCTATGAGCGGAGATTTCCAAATGGAGCTGAATTATCCATGCCGATGATCCGGGAGACCATCGTCACCACCCTGAGCCCCGAGGGCACGGTCCATATCGCGCCGCTCGGCCTCATCGCCGAGCCGCTGGGGGCCGATGGCGACGGCTGGATCATCGCGCCGTTCCGCCCTTCGGCCACGCTCGACAATCTTCGCGCCAATCCTCATGCCGTGGCCAATTTCACCGACGACGTGCTGATCTTTGCCGGCTGCCTACTGGGCAATCGCGATTGGCCGACGCGGCCCGCGACCCGCGTTCCCGGCGCCGTGCTCGATGCGGCCCTCGCTCACGCCGAGCTCAAGGTCGATTGGGTGGAGGAGGACGAGCAGCGGCCACGCTTCCACTGCAAGAAAATGTTCGAGGGCATCCATGCGCCGTTCCAGGGCTTCAACCGCGCCCAAAGCGCCGTGATCGAGGCGGCGATCCTGGCGAGCCGCCTCCATATGCTGCCGCGGGAGAAGATCGAGCGCGAGCTTGGCTATCTCCAGATTGCGGTGGAAAAGACCGCCGGTCCGCGCGAGCATGAGGCGTGGCGGCTGCTGGTGGAAAAGATCGAGGAGCATTTCAAGCATCCCCCCGAGCCTACCGGCTAAAGCGCGACGGGCTAAAGCTTGGCCGCCATTGCGGCCAGTTTGGCCACCGCGTTGATGTTGCGCGCCGTCCCGGTCTGCCGCTGGGAGCTTCAGCTTCGACTTATCCATCCCGTCGCCGTAGGAGACGTAGATTTCGCGCGTTCCGAGCCGAACCTTCTCGTCCGTCTGGCCGGAAAGAGCCTTCAAGGCGTCGGCGGGCGGCGAATGATCGACAGCGTGCCACCGCCGTCTAGGCCAGTTCGGGCTGCTATCGCGGTCCGATGTAAGGATTGTTGTAACGGGCGTCGACGCAAGCCACGCCGTTCCAATAGCGGAACTCGCCGCAACTTGCCGGGCGTGGCGGCAAGACCACGATCGGAGCGACCGGCACGCCATCAACGATAGGTGGCGTTTCGACCACGGCCGGCGGCACAACGACGACCGCGGGGGGAACGGCATAAGGACCAGGGCCGTTGCGCCGGTAATAACGGCGCGGAAAAACCTGGACCTTCTGCACCATGCCGCCATCCGCAGTTGGTGGTGCGGTCAGGACTGGGCCTGGTGTGGCGTGGCTCGACGCGACCGAGAAAATGAGGCCGGCGATGACAGCCAGCATAGCAATGAGACCCTGACGCATGTGATGCTCCGTTTCTTCGTTACGCTCCGCTTCGGCCTGGAACTTAGCCCAAGGACGTCCCATCGCACCCAACAATTTCTTGCAGAGGGTAAAAGCGCGGATACCTAGCCCTTCGATGCTTGCGCGCCTCGAGCGCGTCTTCGGATCAAACGAAGCGCCAGCCACAAAAATAAGACGACCAGCAGCACGGCGATCAGGGGGGCCGCTAGGGCGAGAAGCGACACGAGCAGCGCACCCCCGAACTCAGCCGTGGCGATGATCGGGTTGCCGATGCAGCCGGTGAACAGAGTGGATTTCGCCCTGATCACCGCGGTCACGCTTTGCGTCAAACCGGCGACCCCTCCGCCGGCGATGACGGCCGTGGTCCATTTCAACATCGGCGGCAAATCGGTGATGACCGCCGCCGCAACGAGCGAGCCAGCGACGAACGCGGCCGGTGTCGCCAGTGTATCGAGCAGATTGTCGACGCCAGGGACGTAGTAGGCGAGAATTTCGGCGAGCGCCGCGATGGCGAGCATGATCAGGGCTGACAGCGTTCCGAGCCACGCGAAGCTCTCGCCCAAGGGGAGATACCCGGCATAAGCCGCCGCGCTCATAACGAGCATCGGCAGGAACACGCGGAAGCCGGTCGCCGCCGCGAGCCCGATGCCAAGCGCGACCGGTACGACGAGATCGAAGTCAGGAATGACGTCCTCCTATTGGCTGGGACCTGTTGTGCCGTGCGCCTCAGCGAGCAACGCCACGGCGACGGCTGGCGCGCAGCGTGCGGCAAGCTCGCGGGCCTCTGGCGCCGCATCGACGATCTCGCCGAAATCGAGATAGGGATGCCCGAGCCGCGCCGCCAGTTGCTTGGCGACGAAGCGGCCGCAACCGGCGCCGATCACCGGCGCCGTCCGGGGCAATTGTTCACGCGCGACAAGAGCCCGCGCCGCCGTCTCGATCTGGCTGAGCTGGCACGAGGCGAAATAGCAAGCAAGAGCGATCCAGTCATTTGGATCGGCGTCGCTTGCGTCACGGCCGAGCATGCGCGCCAGCCGCGCTGCGCTCTCGTCTATGCTCCTCCCCCTCTGGTCTGCGCCGGGGTAAGGGTCCGCATCGTCGGGGAGATCGCCCACAAGGCGCCAGACATCGGCCATGGTGGCGAAGCGCTCGGCCGCGATCCCTTGCACGCGCCCGCGGAATGGCGCCTGCTGCGCCACGGCCATGACCGGTGTGCGCACCACGCCGGTATAGACGAGCTCGCCTTCGGCCAGCCGCTCGGCATCGGTGGTTCCACGCGCGGCGACGGCGCCTCCAGCAATAGGAATGAGATCGGTGGTGGTGGTGCCGACATCCAGGAGCAGCGCCGCGGCAGAGTGCCGGGCGGCCAGGGCGGCGGTCGCATGCCAATTGGCGGAGGCGACCTCAAACACCCGCTGCTTGGCCTCATCTTGCCGAAGAAAGCCGGCGCTGCCGGCATAGATCAGAAGCGGTCCGTCCGTGACCTTCCGCATCAGGTCGACCAGATAGGCGACGCCCTCTTGCCGGTGAACGAACACGTCGGAGAGCTCCCCGGTCATGGTCACGGCATGCAGCGCTGCGGCGGGAAGGAGCGGCAGGGCCGTCTCCATCGCCTGATCGAATTTGTCGCGGTCGGCGAGCAGCGGGCAGGGGATTTGGGCCACGCGCTCGACCTTCGCCGCCTCGACCCAAGCGAGTTTCACATTGGCCCCGCCCAAATCCCAGCCGATCACGCGTGTCATGGCTCTTCTCTCAGCCAAACAGTCGTTCTATTCAAGTCAGGCAAAAGGCATGAGGACGGGCCATGCAGGGCTTTGCCGTCATTCCGGTGATCGATCTCAAAGGCGGGCAGGTGGTTCACGCCCAGGCCGGCGCACGGGCCGACTATCGGCCGATCGAGACGCCGCTGGGATCCGCGGACGATCCGATCGGCCTCGCGCGCGCGCTACTCGCCATCACCGAATCGCCTTTGCTCTATCTCGCCGACCTCGATGCGATCGAGAGCCATGGCAATCATTTCACCCTCTGCCGGGAGCTATCCGATGCGCTGCCTCGCACCGCGCTGTGGATCGATGCGGGGTTTTCCAGCGTCACCGACTGCGCCTTCTGGCTGCCGCTCGGCGCCACCTTGGTGGTCGGCAGCGAGAGCCTCGTTACCATCGAAGCGTGGCAGGAACTTCGTGCCGGCTTCGGTGAGAGCCTCGTGCTGTCGCTCGACTTCGCCGCGGAAGGATTGCGTGGGCCCCGCGCGCTCCTCTCCGATCCGGCGCTGTGGCCGAACCGCATCATCGCCATGTGTCTTGCCCGCGTCGGCACCGATCGAGGTCCGGACATCGAGCGTCTGAAGACCGTGGTCGAGCTGGCGGGACCGCGCGCCGTTTATGCCGCAGGGGGCGTCCGCGGCATCGACGACCTCGAAGCGATTGCCGCTGGCGGCGCCTTGGGCGCATTGGTCGCCACGGTGCTGCATGCGGGCGCCGTTGCCCAAAATGAAATCGCCGCCCTCCAGGAGAAGGCGGCGATTTCGATCAGATCAGATTAGAAACCCAGCTTTTTGAGCCACCGCTGAATCGGGCCCGGTGGTTTGCCGGTATCCTCCCGACCTGGGGGTTCTCCCCTTCAGCCGGCGGCAAACGGATGGTGAGCTGCGTCCTTCTTCGCGGTGACCTCGGAGGACTTGGGCTCGCCCTTCACGGCGCGAGCGAGAGCTTCCTTGGTGGCACGATAGTTGAAGTCCTGGATCTTCTTGTCGTCCTTGGCTTCCCAATGGATGAACACGCCGACGCAGACGAAGAGATCGTCAGCCTCGTTGGCGGGGATAACACCCTCGGCCACGGAATCGGCGACGGCCTTGGCCACGGCGTATTGCGCCGGACCGAACATCTGCACCGCTTGGCGCGCGTCCTTGATCGTCACCTTGTTATAAAGAATCGTTGCGGGCTTGCACAAAAGGTTCGGCGCGATCACCGCGAGAAGGGTGGTAAAGCCGTCCTTGTTGTTGGTCAGCGCATTGCAGAAAGCCTGTTCGACGGCACTGCCACGCGGACCAATCAGCAAGTCGATATGAGCAACTTCGTTTCCATCGCCGATAAGCGATTCACCTATACTAACTCCACTGATCTTGGCCATTCACCAAGCCCTCCCTAGTTCGTTGAAATCATCACACCAGAATTCGCCGTCGCGAAGATCGTCGACGGCATGAAGACGAAAGTGCTTTGGCTGAGCGCGCCTCCGCCCCGCAACTCCGGGGTCGGAGCTACGCGACCAGAACATAAGCCGGGGCCCGAAGGATCGGCAAGTCGATTGTTCGCCCCCGATTGGGCTTAGCAGGATTTTTCCAAGCTGCGAAGTGAAGCTGCGAACAGAGTGGCAACAGTAAGATCGGCGCTCGTTCCGGGATTCAAGCCACGCTGCTTCAGGGATCGGTCGAATGCCAGGAGTTCCGGCACATGGCTTTGAGGATTCTCGCTTTCCGCCAGAATTGCCGCGAGATTTTGTGCCTCTTGCATCACTTGCACAGCCTGCGCGGTGCCGAATTTGCGCTCGATCAGCGTATCCGGCAGCGCCGCGAGGAAACCGAGATAGACCGATGTCGTGGCGAAGGGCAGGGATTCCCAGCGCGCCATCGTCTGTTCAAGCTGAGGCATGCCCACATCGAAAATGTCGGCGAAGCCGTGGCTATAGTTCCAGGCGATGCGGTCGTATGTCTCAGCCGTCCGCATGGCTTCGAGCAGCGTGACCGTTGGTTCCGCGCTCACATCGTGTCGCGGCGCGCCGCCCAATCCTCCGGGTTGTGCGCGGCGGATCGCCGAGTAGGTCTCTTTCGCATCGTCGACGGTAAGGCCGGCGAGGATCAGGGCGAGCTTTCCGCGCAAATCTTCCGAGCCAGCGTCGAGGGCCGCGGCGGCGAGCGGCGCGGCCAGCAGAAGAATGCCGAGATTGGTGTTGTGGCCAACAACGTCGATGGTTGCTTCGACGCAAAGCCGGATGCGCACGCCAACTGAAAGCATCGGCATGGCGAGCGCGGGCGCCGTGACACGCGCGCTCGTCTCGAAGTCGGCGACGCTCATGCGCGGGTCCCCGTCGAAGCGATGCACGTTGCCGGGCTTCAGCGCATCAAGCTCGGCCAGGCAAGCTTCAAGGAAGACGCGGGCGATCTTCGCCGCGGCGAGGGGCGGTGTCACGCGCCCTCTTGGTTGCTGGCGGTCCTCGGCCCCAGACACGCATCGAGGAAGGGCACGACGATGCTGTCGGCGATCTGGGTTCCGGTGACTCGCTGCAATCCCTGCCAGGCCGGCATGCTGTTGACTTCGAGCACGAGGTGGCGCCCGTCGCGATCCTGGATGATGTCGACGCCCGCATAGTCGGCGCCGACGCATGCGGCTGCGCGCAAGGCAAGATCGACAAGCTCCTGCGAGGGGATGGCGGCCTCTGCCCTCGCGCCTTGCTTGATGTTGGTGATCCAGCTCGATCCATGCCGGATCATCGAGGCCGCGACGCGGCCGCCGGAGACGAAGATCCGCCAATCGCGATAGGCGCCATCGGGCTTGGGAATGAACTCCTGCAAATAATACGCGCCGCTCACCTCTTCCTCGGGCGCAAGATCGTCGAGCCGGGCGATCAGTCGCAGGCCTTCCCCTTGGGCCCCGAACAGCGGCTTCTGCACGAGTTGGAGACCTTGTCCGAGCAGCCTGCGCGCCACCGCGCAGGCCTCGTCGCGATTGGCGCTGGTCCAGGTCCGCGGCGTCGGTATGCCGGCTTTCTGCAAAAAGAAGGTGGTGGTGGATTTATCGACGCAGCGCTCGATCGCACGGGCGTCGTTCCAGACCCTCACGCCAAGCTCGCGCAAGGCATGCAGCACCCCGAGATAAACGGTGACCTGTTCGAAGCTGCCGCCGGGGACGAACAGAACCAGCGCGCCTCGCGGCAGGTGGTCGCCTAGGCCGGGAATGGCGAGCCCGGTCCGCGTCGCGGTCGTGAAGCCGCAAGCCGAGAGGGACACCGCATGCGGGTTGATCCCTCGAGCCTTGAAGGCGCCCGTGATGCTCCGTCCGTGCCACTTCTTTCGCTCGCAGAAGAGGAGGACGTCGGCGCCCATGAGGTCAGCCGAAGGAGCGTGAGAGCATGGCCGTGTCGATGTGACCGGATTCGAAACTCTCACCCGAATCGAGTGCCGTAACGGTCACCTTTGCCGGACTGAACAACATGCGGTCGATGGCGTAGAAATCGCCCTTCACCGCGGCGAAGATCTCAGCGAAGGGTTTGCCGTAGTCCTTGGACTTGATGCTGGGGAGGCGCTCGGCCAGGTCGCGCGCGGCCTTGGCCGGCCCAGTCACATAGAGCTGCACCCGGCCAGCAAAGATAATGGCGTCGTTGGTGCGGCCCATGGCCTCGATAAAGTTGGGCGAAGGCGGCGGCACTGGCGCGGTGGCGATGCCGTCGACGATGTCGCCCAAGGGGAAGTGCAGCTCATGCGCCTTGTGCAGGGCGACTTCGAGACACCTTGCCGCGATCTGCACCGTCCCGGCGAGACTCGATGTCGGCGCATAGATGAAGGTCAGGCGGTCGGCCGCCACTTTGCACGCCTTGGCGACGTGCTCGACCAAGGCCGTTGGCGGGGCGCGGTCGGCTTCGATCACCAGATACCCTCTGTCGGCCGTGTCGCGATAGCCAAGCTCGTCGAACAGTTTTTCGGAGGAGCCGAGAGCCCTGGCCGGCCCCGAGCCCAACACATGATAGGATTTCCCCTTGTCCTGGACCGACAGGCTCCACCCCGCATATTGCGAGCCGAGGCAGGCGAGTACGGGCTGGCTCGTATGCACCGTCACCATGAAGGGCCAGGCCTTTTCCGGATCGGTGGCTTCGAGCGACACGCGCCCCAGGCCGCCGAGGCAAATTTCCGACATGACGCGCCCGGCTTCAAGCCCGCCAATGGCGTTGACGCCGCAATCGATGAGGCATTCGCCGAGTGGCCCGCGCGTGACCTCGACGCGCAAAGCCCGCGCGTCGCGGATGAGGCCTTCAACCAGCGGCGCCACCTCTTTGTTGATGCTCGGCCATTCGATTTTGCTTGCCGTCACGGCTTGTTCTTTCGTCGCGCTCACTGGGTTCCCCCTTGATTGCCGCCGCAGTCGGCCAAAATCATCGCAGTTCTGTCCTCGACCAGCCGCCTTGCCGTGACCCCCGTCGCGGCGCGGGCCAACACAGTGCATATCGGACGGTTTTTGTCGATCCAATCCCCGCAACCGGGCTGGTCGGCGGCCCAGTCGGGCCAAATCATCTCTCTTGTCACCACAAAGGGCTCGGACGCGTAGACGATGGCTGCCGAACTTGCCCCTTTGAGACGAAGCGGACCCTCCGGTAGCCGGTGCGATAGCACGGCGTCAAGGTGAAGGCCGAGCAGCGGCTCATCGTCGCTGTCGAAAATGTCGAGAGTCGCGCCGGGGCGCGGATTGATCTCAAGCAGTAGGGCTGGGCCATCTCGCCCGTCGCCCACGAGAAAATCGGCGCTGCCGAGGCCCTTTAGCTGAAAGGCACAAGCAACCCGTTCGACGGCTTTGGTCATTGAGAGCTCGAGTTCCGGAGAGACTTCGGCCGGTCGCACGGCACCACCATAGCGCCAGCTCGAAGCCTGCGTGGGCGCCGTCCATTGCTCGCTGAAGCCGAGAACGCGGGCTCTGGCGCCATCGCCGACGAACAGGGCCGAGATGGCCCGGCCGTCCACCTTCTCTTGGAAATAGCTTCGGTCCGAGGGCGTCGGCGTGTGGGAATGCCCCGCCGCGGCGACATGGCGGCCGCCGGCGCCGCCCCGGCGCTTGGTGAGCCAGCCCTTTCCCGCCGCAGGGGGATCGGTGACGGTCCTGGGATGGCTGACGCCAAGGCGCGCAACCTCGGTAAAGAAGCTCTCCGGCGCTTTCACGCGCTCGACCTCGCGCGGTCCATTACCAAGAAGAGGCCAGCGCTCCGCCAGCTTCGTCAGGAGCTCGACGCGGTCCTCGAAGCCAGAGCCATAGACCACGCCGAGGACGGGCGAGGGGGCTTCCCGTGCCAGCGCGTCGAGTGCGGGGGCCAAGGAGGTCCAGCGCATTCCGAGGCTGAGCGGGCCGTCAAATTTCCGGCAGGAATGAGCCATGCGGCCGGTATCGGCGTCGGCGAAGAAATCGGCCACGAGCGGGGTGAGACCCGCCCGCCGCGCCGAGGCAGCCAGCGCCCGTCCCGAAATCGCCGCGATCAGAATGGAAGCGCCTTCAGCGGGCAAGCTTTTGGGCCAGGGCGTAAGCGTCGCGGAAGTCGAGATAGAGCGGCTTCTCCGACTCGATCATGCGTTCGAACAAGCCGGCCTCGGTCCGATATTTGATGTTCCCGACCGTGAGCGCCCCGATGCCGACCGCTCCGGTGCCGGCGATCGGTGTGGCGTCGTCATTGACGCCTACGCCTTCGACGCCAGCGGGCGGCACCGCATTGACGTCGGTGGCGACGAGAAGGTGGCTCGCCTGCTTGAGCTGTGCGGTCGTCAACAGCCTGCGTCCGGCGGGGCCGGCGGAGAAGATCACTTCGGCCTGGCGCGCAAGCTCGCTTTTCTGCTCCTCGGTCGAGCCGTCCGCATAGCGCAAATTGACCGAGAAGCGTGTGTTGGCTTCCTCGGCCAGCTTGCGCACGCGCTCAGGTCCGTCATAGCCGACGAGGACCGCATCGGCGCCTTCGATGGCGGAGATGACGGCGGAGGCGAAGGCGACGACACCGGTTCCGCCGAACACCACCACGCGCTTGCCCTTGAACTCGGTCGAGAATTTGTCGTTGAGCGCTTTCTCGGCGCAGGCGACCATGGCGGCGGCCGTGGTGAAGGACCCGGCAGGATCGGCGAAGACCGATATCTCGAAGGGCGGTACCATCGCCGCCTTGGCCTTTTTCATCATGTCGAGCGCCTCGACGGCGCGCTTTCCGCCGATGAACATGCCCGTGCGCTTCACGCCTTCGGGGCCACGCGAAAAGATCGCGTCTTGCACCAACCCGGTCACATCCTCGACGGTCACCGACGTGTAGGGGATTGCGGCGTCGAAACCCGCGTCGAGAGCCATGTTCACGTCGAAGGGGCTCATATGTTTGAGCGGCGTGATCATGTGCAGGATGCGGGGATGCGCCATGGTCGTCCGGTCTCCATCTGTCGGCTGGCTGGTTTAGCGCGCGATATGCCGCGAAGCCCCCTTTAGCACAAGGGGGAAGGAGGCAATCGCCTCAATATGTGATGAGGAGCCGCCGCTCGCGGTCAGCCAGCCTCGATCGTTGCCGGGCTATTCCGCCCGTGGACGAGCTCGAGCCGGAGGTTTCCGTCTCCGGCAACGGCTCGGGCCGCCGCGAGCAAGGCTTGGCCGTCGGTCTCTGACTGAGCGAAGGCAAAGCCCGTCGGGCCCCAGGAGCTTTGTCCGAGACCGGTCACGCCTTCAGCCGCGAGCCCGTCAAGCACGGCGGCGACGCCGGCGCTGACATAGGAGCCCCCCTGGATCGGTGCGAAATAGGCGGCCATGCGCTGCTGGAGATAGCCGATCTGATCGGAGAAGGCCGTGAAATCGTGCTCGGCCAGCGCCGGGAGCGCAATGAGCAGCACCCGCCGGCTCAAGTCCGCGGTTTCCGCTTCCGGGAACTCGGGCAGTGCGGCGAAGGCCGAAATCTCGCTCGCGCCATGCGTCCCAATCGCGGTGGGATCGAAGATGAGAAGGACGCGCCATTGGGGCGGGAAGGGCAGGCGGCACAGCACTGGCGGCAACGTGTCGGTGCCGGGCCCGCCGTCGAGCACGGCGCCCCCTTGGCCGAAGGTGCCGATGCCGATGCCCGAGCGCTTGCCCCGATCGAGGCGGCCCGCGATCGCGCTCAGATCGAGGGGAAGGCCTTCGAGCACGGCGACGCTCGAGCCGATGGCGAGCGCAAGCTGCGTGCCAGAGCCGAGACCCGCATGCGCTGGGATCACCTCGTCAAAGTGCAAATGGTAGGCGGGGGGTAAGCCGAAGCTCTCGGCAATCGCGTGCAGATAAGGCAGCGCGCGGTCGCAATCCACGCCGGTGATCTTGAGCTCGGGTGAGCGCCGGATCGTCAGCCTCGTCTGCGGCCGCTCGAGCGCAAGGCCGAAGCTGCCGAAGGGACGCGGGCCCCGTCCGCTTGGGTCGAGAAAGCCGAAATGCAGCCGCGCGCTCGTACTGACCGAAACGAGGTCGCGCGGCGCGGATGAGTCACTGGCGCCTGGACGCGCGGAAGGGAAGGCTTCCTGCATTGTTGGTTCGGAGCCTCTGGGATATGCTTGAAGATGCAGGGGCAGTGCCTCAGTTTTTCACAAAGACGGGACCCATGGCAACTTCCGAGCGAACCTATTCCGACGCCGAGGTGGAACAGCGGCTCAAAGCCGAGCTACCGCATTGGCATCTCGAAGGCGGTTGGATCAGACGCAAATACAAGACCGCGAGTTGGAAGGGCACGCTGATGGTGATCAACACGGTCGGCCATTTGGCCGAAGCCGCCTGGCATCACCCGGACATCACCGCCTCCTATGCCTGGGTCGAGGTCAGGCTGATGAACCATGCCGCCAAGGGCATCACCGACAAGGACTTCGCGCTGGCGAAGAAGATCGAGGAGGTGGTGCATTGGCAGCCAGGCCTCGAGGATGAGGCGCTCGAAGGCACCCCGGCTGAAGACATGCGTTTCGCCTATATCAAATACGACAAGCCGAAGACTTAGGTCACCCGCTCCTTTGCCGCTGGCGGAACCTTGGCTCTCGCGGTCAAGCGCGCTTGCACCCCTCCCGCCACCTGTTTAATGGTGCGGCTCCATGGCGGCGTACCTCAAAGGGGAGAGTATCGACGAGGCAAGCGCGCTTGCAGTCGCGGCCGAATTGCTCGGACGGGCGCGATTGCCAGTGATCGGCGGTCTTCTCACCGATATCGCCGGAGCCGAGGCGGCGCTCGCTTTGGCGGAAAGGCTCGGCGGCGTCATCGACCATGACGCCGGAGACGCTCTCTCCCGCGGCGCGCGCCTGATGCGCGAGGCGGGCGGGTGCCCGGCAAGCTTCGGCGAGGTGCGCAATCGTGCCGATCTCGTCGTTTTGCTCGGCGATGCACCCTTGAAGCGCGATCCCGGCATCGTGCTTGAATTGTTTCCTCCCGAGGAAGGGCTGCCTAGACCTGGCGACAATCCGCGCGAGCTGGTGGTGCTTGGCGCCGGCAAGGTGAGAGCCGGAGGCGAGGTCCCCGTGACCGCCATTCCTCTCGGCAACAGGGACTTGCCGACTTTGATCGCCATGCTGGCAGCCGCGATCGCCGGGCGAGGGCCCCGCAACAAGACGAGAGCCGCGGACGCGAAGATCGCGGCCCTGGCCGAGAGGCTGCGCGGGGCGGCATTCCCGGTCTTCGTCTATTCGCCGTCGGACCTCGACGAGCCTGTCATGCATGTCGTTCTCGACATGGTGCGCGAGCTCTGCGTGACCATCAGGGCGGCTACTTTCACTCTAGCCGCGCCCGGCAATGGCGACGGGGTCAATCTCTGCTCGGCCTGGACCTGCGGCCTGCCGGTGCGGACGCGCTTCGTCGATGGGCTGCCGGTGCACGATCCCTGGCTCTATGCCACCGCGCGCCTGATCGACAGCGGCGAGACCGACGCGCTGCTTTGGGTCGATGCGCTCGAGGCCGAAGCGGCAAGTCCACCGCGCGGCGTCCCGACAGTGCTGCTTGCCGGTAACGAGACGCAAAAAGGGGCTGCCGATATCGTCATCCAGGTTGCGAGCGCCGCGCGCGACCATGATGCCGAACTCTATATGCCCCGCATCTCCGGCATCGGCATGATCGAGGCGGCGCAGCCGAACCGGGATCGGCCAACGGTGGCCGAGACGCTCGACCGTATCGCCGGGCTCATTGCCAAGCCGGAGTCTCGATGGTGCTGATCCGCTTGCAGGGAGGCCGCGTCATCGATCCGGCGCATGGCCGCGATGCTATCGGCGATGTGTTCATCGACAATGGGCGCATCGCGGGCCCGCCCGAGCCTGGCCGCAAGCCCGACGAGACCTATGATGTGAGCGGCAAGATCGTCATGGCCGGCGCCGTCGACATCCACTCCCACATCGCCGGCTCCAACGTCACCATGGCGCGCTTGTTGATGCCCGAGCTGCCGGCGCTCGCCGCCGAGAAGGGCGTGCCGATCGCGCCCACGCCTGCGGCCTGGAGCGCCCATGCCACCGGCATCCGCTATGCCGAGATGGGCTACACCACGGTGATCGAGCCGGCGATGATCCCGACTCACGCCATCGAGGCGCAGCGCGAGCTGTCGCGCATTCCCATCATCGACGTTGGTGGCCTCGCCATCCTCGGCAATGACGACTTCACGCTCGGGATGTTACGGGATCGCGCGGGCTCGAGCGAGATCGAGGACTCTGTCGCCTGGACGCTCCAACAATCGAAATGTCTGGGGCTGAAGGTCATCAATGCCGGCGGCAGCGCCGCCTTTAAGTTCAATGCCCGCACCTTCGACCTCGACGATGTTGTGCCGGCCTATGGCGTTACCTCGCGCATGATCGTGCAAGCCTTGCAGCGCGCGGTGACGAGCCTCGGCGTGCCGCATCCCGTTCATGTCCACTGCAACAATCTCGGCGTCGCCGGCAATGTCGATACCGCGATCGCGACCATGGAGGCGGCCGAAGGCCTGCCGATGCATTTGGCTCACATCCAGTTCTACGGCTATGGCGAGGAAGGGCCGAAGGGTATTTCCTCCGCCGCGCCGCGACTGGCCGAGGCCATCAAGCGTTACCCGAATATCAGCGTCGATATCGGCCAGGTGCTGTTCGGACAGACGATGACCCTGTCGGCGGACATCCTGCGCCAGTTCGACGGTCGCCTGGGCGCGAAACCACGAAAGTGGGAGATCATTCAGGACGAGGGCAACGGCACGGGTCTCGTGCCCTACAAATACCGCTCCAAGAATGTCGTGAACGCGCTGCAATGGGCAATTGGGCTGGAGATCATGCTTCTCGCCGAGGATCTGTGGCGGGTCTTGTTCTCGACCGACCATCCCAATGGTGCGCTCTTCGTCCGCTACCCCGAGATCATTCATTTGCTCATGGATCGCGATGAGCGGGCGCGCTGGCTCGAGCGCGTGCCCGAGGAGGCGCGCGAGCTCTGCAATTTGCCCGCGCTCACGCGCGAGCTCAGCCTGTCTGAGATCGCCATCGTGACCCGCGCCGGCCCGGCGCGCGTGCTTGGGCTCTCCGACCGCGGACATCTTGGTCGGGGCGCCGTCGGCGATATTGCGGTCTATAGCGATCAGGCCGATAAGACCGCCATGTTCGGGAACGCCGATTTCGTATTCAAGAACGGAGAGCTTGTCGTGCGCGGCGGCGATGTGGTCAAAGTCACCTGGGGCCAGGCGTTTCAGGTAGCTCCTGGCTTCGATGCCGCCATTCAACGGAAGGTCGCGCGCTTCTACGACCGCTATTACGGTGTCAATCCCTCAAGCTTCCGTGTGCCCGGCTCGATCGCCGGCCGCCCCGATCGGTTCCAAACGGTGCCATGTCTAAACTGAAGATCAAAGGCGTCGAAATCGTCGAGACTTTCGCCGAGGCGTTCCCCATGGTCGGCACGCGGATTATCATCACCGCGCCGAGCCGAGAATGGGCCCTCATCGCCGCACGCACCATGACTGGCTTCGCCACCTCGGTGATCGCCTGCGGGGTCGAAGCAGGCATCGAACGCGAGCTCAAGCCCGATGAGACCCTCGACGGGCGCCCCGGCGTCGCCGTGCTGCTCTTCGCCATGGACACCGGCAAGCTGCAAAAGCAGCTTCTCAACCGCGTCGGTCAATGCGTACTGACCAGTCCAGGCTCCGCCTGTTTCGCCGGCCTCGAAGGCGAGAAGAAGCTGAAGCTCGGTTCCGCCCTCCGCTTCTTCGGCGACGGCTGGCAAATGTCGAAGGTCATCGGCGGACGCCGCTTCTGGCGCGTGCCGGTCATGGATGGCGAGTTCGTCTGCGAGGACAAGACGGGATTGACCAAGAAGGCGGTGGGCGGCGGCAATCTGCTCGTGCTCGGCCGGTCCTATGGGTCCGTGCTCGCGGCTTGCACGCGGGCGGTCAAGGCCATGGCTGAAGTTCCCGAGGTGATCACGCCGTTTCCGGGTGGCATCGTCCGCTCGGGTTCGAAGGTCGGCTCCAAATATAAGGGTCAGATCGCTTCGACCAACCACGCATATTGCCCGACCCTGAAGGCCGTGGTGGACACCGCTCTCCCGCTCGAGGTCGAGGCGGTGATGGAGATCGTTATCGATGGCCTCACGGCTCCGGCCATCGCCAAGGCCATGCGGGTCGGCATTCACGCCATCGCTGCGGGGGGCGCCGCCGAGGGCGTGACCCAAATCAGCGCCGGCAATTATGGCGGCAATCTCGGACCGCACCATTTCCACCTCAAGGAGATCATCGCGTGACGGCGCTGACGTTCAAGCTCGCGACTAAGCCCAACCAGCGGCTCGATCTTTCGCCGCTAACGCCGCAGCGGCTCGCCGGCCTAAGCCCAAGCGAGATCGAAGCTCTTCCGATCGGCACCAGCCGCGAGCCGGTGACCGTCGGCGACATATTCAAGCTCAAGGGGAACGACGCCGCCAAGCTTCGGCTCGTCGGCACCGATGCCCGCTGCGACCGCATCGGGCAGGATCTCGCCGAGGGTGAGATCGATGTCGATGGCGACGCCGGCGCCTATCTCGGCGCCGCGATGCGGGGCGGCGAGATCAGGCTTAGCGGTTCCGCCGGTCCCTTTGCCGGCGGCGGCATGAAAGGGGGCGCCATCGAGATTGCGGGCGATGTTGGCGAACGCGCCGGCGGCGTGGTGGTGGGCGAGACCTTTGGCATGCGCGGTGGCCGACTGTCGATTGGGGGCAAGGCCGGTCCCATGCTTGGAGAGCGGATGCGCCGGGGCCTCGTCGTCGTCCAGGGCGGCGCTGGGGACTATGCCGGCGCGCGAATGATCGCCGGCACCCTGCTGATCAAGGGCCGCGTTGGCCGCTGGGCCGGATATGGTTTGCGGCGCGGCTCGCTCATCCTGAGCAAGGAGCCGAAGGACCTGCTTCCGACCTTCGGCGACAGTGGCGTTCTCGATTTCAATTGGCTCCGCGTGCTTGAGCGGAATCTTCACGCGACCGGCGCTCACGTCAAATTCAGATCCCGCGCCCGCAGGTTGATGGGCGACATGGCCGTGCTCGGCAAAGGCGAAATGCTGATCCTGGCGTAAACGCCAAATGTCCTCGACGGCGACGCGGCCTCGTCCCATATGGGCTATGTTCGTTCCGAAGCGGATGTCGCAAGACCGGTTTCCGAGATGACCTCCACGCCATTCATTCTCCTCGACGACAGCCTGACGCCGGGCACAACCGGCGCTCCCGGCCGCAGTCTGCTGTTTGAGTCGCCTGAGCATGTCGTCGTCGCTTATCAGGCAGGGGAGGTGGAAGCCGGCCTCGACGCCATCACCCAGGGCCTGGCGCGCGGCCTGCATGCCGCGGGCTTCTTCGCCTACGAGCTTGGCTATTGTCTGGAGCCGAAGCTGCAAGCCCTGCTGCCTCAGGACCGCCGCCAGCCCCTGTTCTGGATCGGTCTCTTCGGCGAGCCCCGCCGTCTCGATGAAGCCGGGACGCGAAGCTGGCTCGACCAGAACGGCGCGTTGGAACCATCCGCGATCTCGGGCCTGCACCTCTCCTGGTCGCGTGAGCAATACACGCAAGCCTTCGCGAAGGTGCAGGGCTACATCGCTGCGGGCGACGTCTACCAGATCAACCTCACCATGAAATATCTGTTCGAATTTTCCGGCGACCCGGTTTCGCTTTACGCCGCGCTCAGGCGCAAGCAGCGGGTGGAATATGGCGCGCTGATCTGGGCTTCCGACTTCCAGGTGCTTTCGCTTTCGCCCGAGCTGTTCTTCCGGCGCGAGGGCAAGCGCGTGTCGAGCCGCCCGATGAAGGGCACCGCACCGCGGGGGCGCACGCCGCGGGAGGACGCCCGCCTCAAAACCTGGCTCACCGTGGACGAGAAGCAGCGGGCGGAGAATTTGATGATCGTAGACCTCCTCCGCAACGATCTTGGCCGCATCGCCAAGATCGGCTCGGTCGAGGTCACCGACCTGTTCACGGTCGAGACCTATCGCACCGTGCATCAAATGACCTCAGGCATCATCGCGGAGCTGCGCGGCGATATGGGCCTCATGGATATGCTCCATGCGTTGTTTCCCTGCGGTTCGGTGACGGGGGCGCCGAAGGTGCACGCGATGGAGATCATTCGCGAGCTCGAGGCCCTGCCGCGCGGCGTCTATACCGGCGCCATCGGCCATATCGCGCCAAATGGCGACGCCCAGTTCAACGTCGCCATCCGCACCCTCTATCTCGACGGGCAGGGCGGAGAGATGGGGATTGGCAGCGGCGTGGTTGCCGACTCCAAGGCCGAGTCCGAATTCGAGGAATGCCTGCTCAAGGCGCAGTTCCTCACCAATGTCGATGCACCGTTCGAGCTGATCGAGACCATGCGCTGGGAGCGGGGCGCGGGCTTCTATCTGCTGGAGCGGCACCTCTCCCGACTGCAATCCTCTGCCGCCCATTTCGGCTATCCCTTCGACCGCGGCCTATTGCTGGCTGCCTTAGAGGCGGAAATCGCGAAGCTCGAAGGCGACGTGCACATGGTCAGGCTGTTGCTGGCGGAGGACGGAGCCCTCACCATGAGCGCGACCAAGATCGAGCTGCCGCCGAAGGGCACCGTGTGGCGCTTCGCCATCTCGGACCAGCGCGTCGATGAGAAGGACCCGCTGTTCTTCCATAAGACCACGCGGCGTCAGTTTTACGATCGGGAGATGGAACGCCAGAAGACGCTGACCGGCTGCGACGAGGTCGTGTTCCTCAACAAGAAGGGGGAGTTGACCGAGGGCACCCGCACCAGCCTCTTCCTCCAACTGGATGGGCGCCTGTTCACGCCGGCGCTCACTTGCGGCCTCCTGCCTGGAACCTTGCGCGAGGAGCTGATCGATCTGCCGCGGGCCGCGGCCAGCGAGGCCGTGCTCACTCTGACCGACCTCAATCGGGCCGAACGTATCTATCTCGGCAATTCGGTGAGAGGGCTCGTCCTGGCCGAGCCCATTCCGTCAGCGCTTGAGGACCGGAAGACCCGCGAGCTTGTCGAGCATTAGCGCCACCGACGTGCTCGGCCGTGGATCGTTAGCTTCCGCCGTCAGCGCCATCATGACGATGAGCGCGAGCGTTGCGAACGCCACCAGGGCAAGGAAAGCGTGGCGAAGAAACCATGTCATAGGGAGACCTCCTCTTGGGAGCCAATCTGTCCCTAATTCGTGCATACTTCCTTAGGGGCGATCGCCTGGACCCAAATTGAGGACCCCGTTCATCGGCCGTTCGCCGGCAGGCATCCAGGACGGCGAAGACGCGGGTCACGCCCAGGGAAGGGCGATCCAGCCGACGGCCAGCGCGAGCCCGGCTACAACGGCGAGCAGCAGCGAGACAATCAGGACCCAAATCATGGCGCGGGGACGCTTGGTTGCTTGGCGGGCCTCTGTAGGGTTAAGTTTAGTGACCATCGCACACGTCCTTTCTCTTGTGGTTGAGGGGATCGAGGGCGAGGGCGCGCCAAAGCACGCCCCTCCACCTATGAAAAAAAACGCGGTGGACGGCCGTTAGTTCCGGTCTGAGGCGGCGCCTGCGCCCGCCTAGAGTGCGTGAAGCGCCTCCTGCACCGCGCGCAGGAGTTCGGCTGGGCTCCGATCGTCGTCCGGCGGCATGCCCTCCTCAGTTGCGCGAATGAGGGCCTCGGCGTCTTCTTCCCAGCGGATCAGGATAGCTTTCTTGGTATCCGGGGAAAGACCTTGGGCTTCAAGCACGTCCTTGGGTGCGCCGAAGATCGAAGCGGGATCGAGCATCGCCTGATCGAGGTCCAAGGCTGAAACGGTCGCCATCGCGGGGCGGCCTCTTAAGCGCTCTTCGGCATGACGGATGTGGTGTCCGAATTTTCGTCCAGCCCGAGCATCTCGCCCAGGCGATTGCGCGCGCGATTGACGCGGCTTTTGATCGTGCCCACGGCACAACCTGAAATCTCGGCCGCTTCCTCGTAAGAAAATCCAGCTGCGCCGACGAGGACCAGTGCTTCGCGCTGGTCGGCCGGAAGCTGCGTCAGCGCCGCGCGGAAGTCCTGCATCTCCATGTGGCCGTGCTGCTCGGGTATGCTCGCAAGTTGGGCCGCGTATTTCCCATCGGCGTCCTCGACCTCGCGCCGGCGCTTGCGCCGCTCCGAGAAATAGGTGTTGCGCAGGATCGTGAACAGCCACGCCTTCAGATTGGTGCCCTCGCGAAAAGAGTCGAGATGGTTCCACGCCTTGAACAGCGTCTCTTGCACGAGATCGTCGGCGCGCTCCCGATCGCCGCAAAGCGATACGGCGAACGCTCGGAGATTTGTCATCTCGCCTACGAGGGCGTCTCGCAGGCTGGCCGACACTTTCTGCCGCACCTTATTTATCCCCGCTTCGCTCGAGGTCTTTCAGCAAGCGCAGCAAACGGTCTGGGATCGGCTCGCTCGCGACTTCGTCAAACACCGCGCGAAGGTGGCGGCCGATATGGGCCTGCAAATCGGGCGACAAACCCTCATCCGCGGCGGGCTGTAACCCCTCGCGCTCCGTGCCTGCAGTTGTTTGTGTCATTTTTTCTCCGGCAGCTGCTGTCTTTGGCCGGCGTCCCTTTTTCTTAGGCTGCTCCACAATCGGTCCCCTATCCGCCGAAGCCACTACATCCCTAAGGCGGCGGACATGCTACATATGGTTTCGAAACGCCTCTAACTACTATAGGTTCCAGGCGTAGGAAACCTTTTCGCGTGGCGCGGCGTTAAGGCCACCATAAGCTGGGGTTTCCGATTGCCAATCCCAAGCCCGGTGGTGCAAAAATCGCACTCCGGCCATCATGAAAGCCAAGCACGCATGTCCATATCGCAAGCAATTGCGCCACATCTCCCCTATTTGCGGCGCTTTGCGCGGGCGCTCTCGGGCACGCAAGCGGCGGGCGACGCCTATGTGGCGGCCACGCTCGAGGTGCTGATCGAGGATCCGTCGCTGTTCGAGAGCAGGTTGGATCCGCGCATTGCCCTGTTTCGCATCTTCACCGGTTTGTGGAGCTCTGTCGGCATCAACCTCAAACCCGATCTCCCGTCGACGGCGGCCGATCGCAAGCTTGAGTCAATCACGCCGCTGCCGCGGCAAGCGTTTCTTCTCGGCTCGGTCGAGGGGTTTCCCGCCCAGGATATCGCTCTCATTCTCGACCTCGATGCCAGCGCGGTTGAGGAATTGATCAGTCAGGCCGGCCGCGAGATCGCCGCTCAAGTAGCGACCGACGTGCTCATTATCGAGGACGAACCGATGATTGCCATGGACCTTGAAGGCATCCTCGAAGGTCTCGGCCATCGTGTCATGGGCGTGGCGCGCACCCACGCCGAAGCCCTGAAGGCGACGGCGAAGGAAAAGCCCGGGCTCGTCCTTGCGGACATTCAGCTCGCCGACGGCAGCTCTGGCCTCGACGCGGTCAACGAGATGCTGCTGTCGTTCCAGGTGCCGGTAATCTTCATCACGGCTTATCCTGATCGGCTATTGACGGGCGAGCGGCCGGAGCCGGCCTTTCTGATCACCAAGCCCTATCAGCCGGACACGGTCAAAGCGATTGTGAGCCAAGCCTTGTTTTTCGAGCGCCGCGCGCAGGTGCACGAGCAGCCCTCTATCGGCGTCTAACCTGGTCAGGCGAGAGAACGGGGGCGAGCTTTTGCAGCTCACCCCCGCGCTTCGCGCTAGATCCTTCCAAGCAACACAAGGATGAGCAGGACTACGAGAATCAGGCCGACGACGCCCGATGGGCCGTATCCCCAGGCCCGGCTGTAAGGCCAGGCTGGGAAGGCGCCGACCAAGATCAAGATCAAGATGACGATGAGGATTGTGCTCAGCATTTTTACCCTCCTAATGGCCCGCACGCGGCAAGGCGCGAGGGGGTGAATGTTGCGCGCCGAAGGCGCCTACCGCTGACTGAAGATACGCCTTAAGGCCTTCGGCACCCTTGGCTGACGCATGCCGGTAGGGGGGCCGTAGTGTGCCTCCTTTCATCAAGGAGGCACAGCTGACGGGTCGTCGCCTGACTAGGCGTCGCGCATCCAATTATCGACCTGCTTCTCGGCTTCGTCCTTGGCAATGCCATAGCGCTCCTGGATCTTGCCAACGAGCTCTACGCGACGTCCCTCGACCGCGTCGAGATCGTCATTGGTGAGTTTGCCCCACTGCTGCTGAACCTTGCCGCTGAACTGCTTCCAATTGCCTTCGATACGATCCCAATTCATGAGCTTGCTCCCTTTCACTAGGCGGCCCCCCGGGATCGGGGGGCTTCACGGTCATAAGGCGGCCCCCCGGGATCGGGGGGCTTCACGGTCATATCTGACGTGCCAATTCAACGCCGACGCAGCCAGACTGGTTCCTCGCATATTGCTCATGAGAGAAGCGAATGGGCTTGATCAAACGGGCAAAAGCCTCTGTTCTAGTCTGGGGTCGAAGGCGAAGCTGCGGGGGCGACGATGGCAGTCAAACGGATCCTTGTGGTCGAGGACGAGTTCTTGATCGCCCTCGACATTGCAGGCGCACTGGAGCAGGGCGGGTTCGTGGTCGTCGGGCCGCTTGCCTCCGTCCGTGATGCGCTCCAGGTGCTCGAACGGGAGAGCGTGGACGGAGCTCTTCTCGATGCAAATCTTGGCGGAGAGACGGTCGGGCGCGTCGCCGATGCGCTGTTCCTCCGTCAGGTGCCATTCGCCTTTGTCAGCGGTTACGGACGCGAACAATTACCGCCGCAACATAAGGGGGCGCCTCTGATCGGCAAGCCCTTCACCGGCGCGGACCTCCTCGCCGTCGTCGCAGCTTTCTAGACGTGGCTCTTGACGCCAAGGCGGCGTTCCGGCTCTCCTGGCGCGGTTCGAAAGAGAATCAGAAGACCGCGCGTTTGAGGGGTGGGAGGCCGCGCCTCTGAGAGCCGGCTGTCCAACCTTGGGAGAGTGACATGCTCTATTGGGCGCTTGTTTTCGCTGTAATTGCATTGGTCGCAGGTGTGTTCGGTTTCGGCGGCGTTGCCTCGGCCGCCGGCAGTGTGGCGCGCATCCTGTTCTTTATCTTCATTGTCATCTTCCTCGTCACGCTCGTCGCGGCGCTGCTGTAGCCCTCCGGATATCGGCGAAGCGTCTTGCGCCGCAAACGGTCTGGGCGGCCGCCGCAAAAGCGAACGCCCGCAACCGGGGGGCGGCTACGGGCGTCCACGTTCGATCGTCCGCGGGGAGGAGTGGAGGGGCGCGCTCGAACCGGCAATTAACTGCCCCGGACCGAAAAGGTTCCCGTAAATCAGCTCACCCAGAAGTGCCCCAGCCAAAAAAACGCTGTAATAACTGAGAACCATCGCCGCCGCTCAGTGTTGTAATAATGAGTGAGCAGCGCCCGACCCTTGGCACCGCGTCCACGCTGCGCTCGCCCATAGGCCTACCGGCTTTCGTTCTACGACGCGGCGAGCCCGGTTTCAGGTTTGTTTTGCACGGAGGACCCTGTCATTCGATTCGACGCTTGGAGCCTCGACCTCGACCAGCTTCGCGCCATCGCCGATGGTGTCATCGCGGCTTCGCTCCTGATCGTCGCAGCGGCCCTTCTCGTTCTCTCCTACCGCCGGGGCAATGGCGACCGGCGCGAACGGATCGTTCTCTCTCTCTTCACTCTATTCCTCGCGACGGCGGGGCTAGCGCATTTTGCCTCCGCCATCGCCCCGGGAATGCCGGCGTCGGGTTTGGAAGGCGCTTGGAACGCGGTCTGCGCCGTCCTGGCGCTGATCACGGCCATCGTGTTCTGGCAGCTCATGCCGGAGCTGCTGAAGCGCCCTTCGCGCGATCGGCTCCAGGCCGAGATCGCCTCTCATCTGAATACGCTGGACGAGCTGACGGAGACCCGCCAGCAGCTTGAGCAAAGAGTCGAAGCTCGCACCAAGGAACTGGCTGAAGCCAAACAGCGCTTCGAGATCGCGCTTCGGGGCTCGCCCATCACGGTATTCAGCCAGGACCGGGACATGCGTTATGTCTGGGTCCACAATCCTCCGGTCGGCCTCGAGGCGGCTTACCTTGTGGGCAAAACCGATGAGGAGGTGCTGCCGGCGGAGGCTGCCGGCCCGATTATGGCGGCGAAGCGCCACGCCATGGAGACCGGAAGGTCGCAGACCATCGAAAGCACGTTCGAGCTGTTCGGACGCGGACGCTCTTACTACTTCTTGATCGACCCCCTGCGCGACGATGGCGGCGAAATGCTGGGAACAACCTCGGTCGCGGTGGACATCACCGAGAGGAAGGATGCGGAAAATCAGCTCCGCCTGCTGCTGCGCGAGCTCACTCACCGGTCGAAAAATCTGCTGGCCGTGATCCACGCCATTGCCCGCCAGACGGCGTCCCGCACAAGGTCCATCGAGGATTTCCTGCAGCGTTTCAGCGCGCGTCTCGTCGCCATCGGCTGCTCGCAGGATCTTCTCGTCGCCGACGATTGGCATGGTTCATCGCTACGCACATTGGTCGAACACCAATTGAGCTCGCATGCGGACCGCTTCGGCGCGCAGATCTTCATTGACGGCGAGGACATCGTGCTCAAACCAGAGGCCATTCAGAATCTCGGTCTCGCTTTGCACGAGCTTGCAACCAACGCGCAAAAATACGGGGCGCTGTCGCAGGACAGCGGCCGCGTGCGCATCCATTGGGAACTTGGCGACACCGCCAAGCTTGAACTCGTCTGGGAGGAGCGGGGAGGTCCTCCGGTGACGGCGCCCGAGCGTTCCGGTTTCGGCCGGGCCATGATCGAGACCGTGGTTGGGAAGGCGCTGGAGGGCGATGTGAAGCTGTCGTTTCCAGCCACTGGTGTGCGCTGCGTCATCGTGATCCCGGCGGCGCAAGTAGCCGCCTGGCCCTAGACCGCGAGACCGACTGGCTCAATCAGACGTGAACTGCCGTGCGTGCAAGTTGAATTGCCCTTGTGCGCCTTAGTCCTTACCTCCAATGCGGAATATATGATCGGCGCGAGGCCGTGCCGTCGGCGCACTATGCGTCGAGATGGACGAGGAGACGTAGGAATGCTGACACGGCGACAGATCGCTCTGGGCGCCCTTGCCGCCGGCGCGGTTGGGGTGATGGTCATCGCAACGCGATCCATCGGCGGCCGGGCCACGGCTGCCACGACCGGCAAGTTCGAAGTGAGCCACACGCCCGCGGAATGGCGGGAGCTGCTCACGCCCGAACAATATGCTGTGCTGCGGGAGCAAGACACCGAGCGGCCTTTCACCAGCCCGCTCAATCACGAGAAGCGGAAAGGCAACTTCACCTGTGCCGGCTGTGACCTGCCGCTTTTCGCCTCGGACACCAAGTTCGATAGCGGCACCGGCTGGCCGAGCTTCTATGAGCCCATCGAGGGGGCGATTGATAAAGACACGGATTACACCTTTGGCTTCGTCCGCGACGAAGTTCATTGCCGCCGCTGCGGCGGCCACCAGGGCCATGTCTTCAATGATGGCCCGGAACCCACGGGTTTGCGCTATTGCATTAACGGCGTCTCCTTGAAATTCGTCCCGGCCTAAGGCAGGTTCCAGTCGCCCCCAGACGCTCTGATGCGGCCATTCGCCAATGGCATTGCGGAGCAATTCGGGATAGGCTGATCGGAAGGCATGAGAGACCAACTTTCGGGGGAGAGTTCATGCGACCGACGATTTTGCTAGCCGCAGCGCTTGCTATTACCATGCTGCTGCCGCGCGGCGCCTTCGCCTTTGAGACGAACGATGCGCCACCCACCATCTCACTGGAAGACGGCGCCACGCGCTTCTCCGATCCTAGTGAAGCGAAGGTGCTGCCGGAGATCAGCTTGGAGGCCTATGGGGGCTCCATGGGAAGCTTCCGCCCAAACTACATCCCCGAACCGCCAACGGAGACGCCAGGCTGGTTCTATTCGAGCCCGACCTTCCGCGCCACGCGCTAAGCCTCCACCTCTTCATCGGCTGCGGCTGACGCCCAGGCAGATTGGGCCTGTTCTCGCCCCGTTGCTATGGCAGAGTGCCGCCCGTGACTGATCGAATAGACGCGACATCGGCCGCTCGGGCCTTGGAGCTTGCGCGTGAGGCTCTGGCACGGCCTGGAGCGCCAGCGGAGATGCCGCCGCGCCTGCTCGTGGTGGACGTCGAGCGCCAGCGCGCCGTCTGGTTCGAGGACTCGGGGCCGGTGGCGGCGTGGTCCGTGTCGACGGCGCGCGCCGGCCTTGGCGGCGAGGAGGGCTCTTACCGCACGCCCCCTGGCTGGCACCGGGTGCATCGGCGGATCGGGGAGAGCGCGGAGCCCGGCTCCCTGTTCGTCGGGCGCGAGCCGACGGGCGAAACCTGGCGGGGCGAGACGCGCGAGGACGATCTCATTCTCACCCGCATCCTCACCCTCGACGGGCAAGAGGAGGGTCTGAACAGGGGACCCGGATGCGATTCGCTTGAGCGCTATATCTATGTGCACGGGACCAATCATGAGGGTCTGATCGGGCGACCCATGTCCCATGGCTGCGTGCGCATGACGAATGACGACGTGCGCCATCTCTTTGAGCATATCCGGGAAGGTGATTTCGTCCTTATCGCCGAGCCGCTTCCACCCGCTATCCCCGACCCCTGGTTTGGCGGGCGCTTTCACTATGCGGGACTTGGCGGCTCCGGCATGAGCGCGCTCGCGCAATTCCAGGTGATGACCGGCGGACGCGCGAGCGGCAGCGATCGAGCCTTCGACTCTGGCGAGCGCGCCGAGTTCCGGGAGCAGCTCGAGCATCTCGGCATCGCGGTCATGCCGCAGGACGGAACTGGGGTGACTGGCGATTGTGCCGCGCTGGTCGTGTCCACTGCGGTCGAGGAGCGAGTGCCCGATTATGCCGCCGCGCGCGCAAAAGGCATTCCCATCGTTCATCGCTCCGAGCTGCTTGCTCATTTCGTCGCCTCGCGCCGGAGCGTGGCGGTGAGCGGCACGAGCGGGAAATCCACCGTGACCGCGATGATCTTCGAGATCCTGGCGGGCGCCGGCCGCGATCCCTCCGTGATCACGGGTGGCGATCTGCGCCTGCTCGAGGCTCGCGGCTTTCCGGGCAATGCCTGGGCTGGAGGCTCCGACCTGCTCGTGATCGAAGCCGATGAAAGCGACGGCACGCTCGTGCGCTATGCCCCGGCGGTCGGCGTGATCCTTAATCTCCAGCGCGACCACAAAGAGATGGACGAAGTCGCAGCCATGCTCGCGGTGTTACGGGCGCGCTCGGCCGAGGCGCTGGTGGTAGGAGAGGACGAGAATCTCGACGCGCTCGCTGGCGGCGCAACTCGCTTCGGCTTCGGGCCGGGGGCAGATCTGCGTGGGGAGGATGTCGAACTCGGTCCGGCCGGCAGCCGCTTTCGCGTGCAAGATGTCGTCTTCACCTTACCGGTGCCGGGCCGGCACAACGTCGCCAATGCGCTGGCTGCGATCGCCGCATGCCGGACGCTCGGCCTGCCGCTCGCCGACATGGCCGCGCCGCTTGCTGGGTTTCAGGGCGTGGGGCGGCGGTTCCAGACCCTGGACACGCCACGCGACATCGAGGTGGTGGATGATTTCGCCCACAATCCCGACAAGATCGCCGCGGCCCTCGCCACGGCGCAGTTGCGCGCGGACCGCGTGCTTGCGATCTACCAGCCGCATGGCTATGGGCCCACGCGGTTTCTACGTCAGGATTTTGTCGACACCTTCACGCGCAAACTTAGGCCCAACGATCGCCTGTGGATGCTGGAAATATTCTATGCGGGGGGAACCGCGCAGCGCGATTTCTCCGCCGCCGACATCGTGACGGAGATCGCGCGCAAGGGTGCTCTCGCCGAATTTGCTCCCTCCCGCGCCTGGCTTGCGGACCGGATTGCCGGGGAAGCGCGTGTTGGCGACCTGGTCTTGGTGATGGGTGCCCGCGATCCTTCGCTGACCGAATTTGCGCGCGATATTGTGGCCGCGATCGAGGTGGCCGAGCTGGGCTCGCCAGGGCAAAACCATGTGACACTCAGCGCAAAAATTGGGCTATGATGGCTTGGCCCGCAAGAGCGCCGGTCGCCAACGCGGATGGGGTAGGTGTCATGCCGCCGGTTTGGAGGCCGCTGACGGGGGCCTGCCGTGAAGCGAGCCCGAACTTGGGAGAGGCGGTCGCTCGCGCAAAGATTTTTGCGAACCCGAGAGTAAAGGGGAGGGGTCGATGAAAACGAAGTCTCTTCTGCTAACGATCCCCTTAGCAGTTTCCGCCTTGGGGTTTCTGACGGTCCCTGCCAACGCCATCTGCTGGGCATGGAAGCCATGCGCCGACACTCAAGGATATAGTGACGGTGGGATGACGGAATCCCAGGCGGTCCTACCCGAATTGCCGCCGGATGGGTCTTTGCCCCGGGGGGCCACGTCAGCGCCTCCGCCCAGCACCGCATCGACCGGGCCCGGTGGCGCGCCGGAGAAGCTCAAACCACCGAAAAAGCCGGTAGCTGCGGCCAAGCCCGCACTGGCACCAGCTCAGGCCAAGGCGGCTCCTCCGCCAGCTCCAGCAGCACCTCCTTCGCCCGCTCAAGCCACAGCGCCGCCGCCACCACCGCCGGCAGCTCCGGCTCAAGCCAAGGCTGCACCGCCGCCGGCTCCAGCCGCACCTCCTTCGCCCGCTCAAGCCACAGCGCCGCCGCCACCACCGGCTCAAGCCAAGGCTGCACCGGCGCTGGCTCCAGCCGCACCACCTTCGCCCGCTCAAGCTACAGCGCCGCCGCCACCACCGCCGGCAGCTCCAGCTCAAGCCAAGGCGGCACCGCCAGCGGCGCCGCCAGCGGCACCCGCTCCGGCCTCAACTCAGGCGAAGGCGGCACCTCCGCCTCCGCCCGCAGCGCCACCGCCGGCTCAGGCCCAGGCCGCGCCTCCAGCCAGCGCGGAGGCGCCGATGAACGTTCCCGGGGTCGCGACGATCAAGGTGATCCCGGAATAGACCCCGGCTTGCTGCTCGACGGCGCCACGCCGGATTTGTTTGACGCTTAGCCGTGCATTGGCACAGCCGTGACCTCTCATCGGTCGAAGCCTGCCGCCTCAGGTAGTGACTTCGCCCCGCCCCGAAAGAAGAAGCCCCGCCGCGCTAGCGGCCCGTCCGTGCAATGCTAGCCCGGCCAATCTGTTTTCAGCCCGCGTTCAAGCATAGCTTCACTTCCGTTCTCCCAATCATGACGACGCCTCATTTCAGGTATTGACCCCATCTGCAGCAATGTAGGCCGAGCTGGTGAAGCCTGAACTGCCCAACTAAGGGAAGGTCGTCTTTATGATTGCGTCGATAGATCGATGGAGTGTGCTCCACCGTGCGGCTCGAGTGGTTGCTCTGGCGGTCACTGTCTCGGCATCTGGAACAACCCTGGCGGTTGCGCAGCAGGGCCAACAGCCAACCACCACGCCGCCGGGACCCGCCACGCAGAACGCTCAGGGCGATTACAGCGCCTGGGTCAAAATCTGCACCAACGAACCGACGAAAAATCAGCGGGTCTGCTTGGTCAAGTACGAGGGACTCGATCCTAAAACCGGAAGCGTTCTGGTAACCGCCGTCGTACGCACAACCGAGGGCGAAGATAAGCCGGACCTCATCATTGGCGTGCCGAGCGCCCATACGCTCGTGATGCCCGCCGGTGTTCAGATCAAGATCGATGAGGGTGAGCCCATCCAAATGCAATATAAGCTCTGCATCAAACAGACCTGTCAGGTTCAAGGGCAGCTAGCCCAGCAGGTGTTGGACACGATGCGGAAGGGCGAGCGAATGCTGGTGGTCGCCTTGGACATTCAGCAGAAGCCGGTGGTGTTCAAGGTTCCTCTGGACGGTTTTACCAAGACTTTCGACGGAGCCCCGGTTGACGAAGCGAAATACGATGAGACCAAGCTTCGGATGATAGAGTTCGCAAGAAAAACCGCTAAAGAGCAGCAAAAGCAGGGGCCACCTGGTCAGTCCCAGGCCTCACCAGCCGGTGCGCAGCCCAACGCGCCGCTCGCGCCGCCGAAAATGCCTTCCGCGCCGGCGCCGCAATAGGTCTATGCAATAGGTCTATGATAGACACGACCTTCGCGCCGCAATGTACAGCCGCGGTGGCGCCGATCTCACTGGCGTATCAATACCGTACATCTGGGGGATTAGAGGACGTTCCGAGGCTTCCAAATGACGCCCAAGCCCTTGATTTAATTTGGCTCCCCGGGCCGGACTCGAACCAGCGACCCAGCGGTTAACAGCCATGCCTCGGACTTTCCTTTTCCACTGTAAACCATTGCATTGAGCATCAACGGCCCCAGAAACCCTAGCGTTCCAATGTGCAGAGCGTATCATTCCGTTGCGCTGGGCAACGCTCAATCTCACTAACTTTGTTGCCCCGGTGTTGCCCGGAGAATGCAATGGCGAGAAAACGTCTGACTGATCGCACGCTGCAAGCGCTCAAACGCAAGGGACAGCGCTACGACGTGATGGACACTGACGTTCCCGGCTTTGGCGTTCGAGTCAGCGAAAAGGGCCAGAAAACTTTCATCCTGATCGCTCGATATCCCGGCAGCTCCAACCCCACGCGAAGAGCCGTTGGAGAGTACCCTGCTCAGAGCCTCGAAAAGGCCCGTAGGCGGGCGAGGGACTGGCGCGACCTCATTGAGCAAGGAATTGATCCCCGGATTCACGAGGCGCGTCTGAGGCGTGAGGAGGTACGCGAGCAGCAGACCACCTTCGGTGCCGTTGCCGAGGACTTCATAGAGCGGCATGTGAAGGGTCAGCGAAAAGCGAAAGACACCGAGCGAGAAATACGCAAGGAGTTGATCGGCCAGTGGGGAGAGAGGCCCGTTGCTTCAATCGCTCGCGAGGACGTGGTTGCCCTCGTTGAGGCCGTTGCCCGTCGCCCCGCTCCTTACCTCGCACATATCGTTCTCGGTCACGTTCGCACGCTCTTCAATTGGGCGATCAATAGAGGCACCTACGGACTTGAAACGTCACCTTGTGATCGGGTAAAGCCCGCGACC
>JBBQKN010000033.1:0-31214 GCA_038326945.1 Hyphomicrobiales bacterium | reverse complement strand
GCGCATCGATCTGCCCGCGGACATGCTTCGCCGTCACGGCGTGACGCAAGCACAGATCCTCGCCGGCACGACGAACGAAGGGCTCACCGACCTGCTGGCGGAGTTGCGGCAACGGGCGAGGGGTGCGCTTGACCAGGCCTTGGGCCATTTGGCGACGCTGACGTCGCAGCAGCGCGCCGCCTTCCTGCCTCTTGCCCTGGTCGCGCCCTATCTTGCCGCCTTGGAGACCGGCGATCCCTTGCGGCGGATCGCCGAGATCAATCCGCTGCATCGCCTGTGGCGGCTCGGAACTTACCGCTTCCGCAATTAGGGTTGGTGAGGATGGCTAGGCCGCCGCGATCGAGGCGTCGCGCGCGAGCCAAAGATCGAGATCGGCAAGCGCCCTTGCGCTCAGCGCTTGCTTGCGCGCGAGCGTCTTGCTTCCGCGCACCCCTTTTACGCGTCGCGGTTCGCCCGCGGGCAGAGGGGGAAATAGTCCAAAATTGACATTCATGGGCTGGAAGCTGCGCGAGCCAGTGTCGGTTTCAAGGCTCAGATGGCCGCCGGTGATGTGGTTGAGCAGCGCGCCCAAGGCGGTCGTCGGCGGTGGCGGCGAAAGCGTCGTGCCGAGGCGCTCGGCTGCGGCGAAGCGGCCAGCCAGGAGCCCGATCGCCGCGGATTCCACATAACCCTCGACGCCGGAGATCTGCCCGGCGAAGCGCAGGCGCGGATCGGCTTTGAGCCGCAGGCTTTGATCCAGCAGCACCGGGCTATTGAGGAAGGTGTTGCGGTGAAGACCGCCGAGCCGTGCGAACTCCGCCTGCTCGAGACCGGGAATCGTGCGGAAGATGCGCACCTGTTCGCCATGTTTCAGCTTGGTCTGGAACCCAACCATGTTCCACAGCGTACCAAGTGCGTTGTCCTGCCGGAGTTGAACGACCGCGTGCAGCCGCCCACCCGATTGATGGGGATTGGTCAGGCCCACCGGCTTCATCGGACCATAAGAGAGGGTCTCCCGGCCGCGCTCGGCCATCACTTCGATGGGCAGGCAGCCTTCGAAATACGGCGTCGAGGCCTCCCACTCCTTGGACGCGGCCTTCTCGCCCGCAAGCAGCGCGTCGATGAAGGCGTCATATTGCGTGTGGTCGAGCGGGCAGTTGATGTAATCGGCGCTGCCGCCGCCAGGACCGACTTTGTCGTAGCGCGATTGTAGCCAGCACAAGCCCATGTCGATTGAGTCGCGATGAACGATAGGCGCGATGGCGTCGAAAAAGGCGAGCTCGGCTTCTCCGGTCAGAGATTGAACCGCGCTCGCGAGCGCTGGCGAGGTGAGGGGACCCGTCGCCACGATGACGCTGTCCCAGTCTGCCGGAGGCAGACCGTCGACCTCCTCACGGACGATGCGAACCAAAGGATGGCTCGCAAGGGCTTGGCTTACCTCTCCGGCAAAACCGTCTCGATCGACGGCGAGGGCCCCCCCGGCCGGGAGCTTGTGCCGGTCGGCCGCCGTCAGGATGAGGGACTCCGCGCGGCGCATCTCCTCGTGCAACAGACCGACGGCGTTGTTGGCAAAGTCGTCGGAGCGGAAGGAGTTGGAGCAGACGAGCTCGGCCAGCGCATCCGTTTGATGCGCCTCGGTCTGACGCAAGGGACGCATCTCGTGCAGCAGAACCGGCACGCCCGCCGAGGCCAGCTGCCAGGCGGCTTCGCTGCCGGCAAGGCCGCCGCCGACGATATGAACGTCCTTGGGCATAAGCGTTGGTAGCCCGCTTGACCCGGCACTTCAACGGCGCGCGCATAGAACGTAAGGGGAATCAACTCGCGCTTCGGGAACGCAAAAGCCGCCTCTGTTGCCCCCAAACGACAGGACCAGGCAAATCGGCCGCCTCGCCTGGCTTGATCTGGTCTCTGTGCTAATGACAAGCTATAGACAGGGGTCGAGGGAATCAAAATTCGGCTGATTTTTCAATGGGACAGAGGCGATTGCGCGTTCTGTTGAGTTTGCTCCTCGCGGCGGTGAGCCTCGCCGGCTGCACCCATGAGCGTAGCGGTCCTCCGCGGAAGCACTTCGCCGAGTTCAGCGTGGCGCCGCCCCAAGGTAACGTCGTCGAGGTTTGCCACGCTTACACCTGCGCCATGAAGACGACCTTCTACTTCCACAAGAAGGACATCGACGAGATCGCGCTATTGATGCGCAAGACGAAGCGGGCTGACACGCCGTTCGAGGAGCGCCGCGCCGTCGCTTACGCCATCGGTCTCATCGAGAAGAAGGTCGCAGTCAAGCTTGGCATCAAGGACCGGCCCGGCATGGAGTTCGGAGGCACCGGCGACCCGACCCAACAGGACTGCGTGGACGAGGCCACCAACACTACGAGCTACCTCTTGGTGTTGCAGTCGAACGGCTTGATCAAGCACCACACCGTCGAGATTCCTTTTTCCAAGGGCGATCTGTTGAAGGCAACGCTTCAGGGCGACCCCGTGAAATATTGGCCTCACTGGACCGCCGTGCTCGCGGAGACCAAGACCGGCCAAAGATACGCGGTCGATTCCTGGATTTATGGCAATGGCGAGAACCCCGCCGTGGTGAAGGTCGAGGACTGGTACATCAAGGATCTCGCCAGCCTGCCGAAGGCGACCTACTAGAGCCCGGCTATCGGTGCGCACCCGCGAAATCGGCCTATTTGCTGCGATTTCCCCCTATAGGATGTCGCTTTCGCCTGCCGCAACCTCACGCGTCGCCAGCATTGAGGATTTGGGCAAAATTGTGAAATCGATGTTTCAAAATGGTTCACTTCGACTATAATTTGGGCGGAAGCCGAATCGGCTTGGCGTGAATGTAGGCTTCCACTCTTCGAGCCGGTGGACCGCCGGCAGTGCGGACATCCACCGCTCGTCAACTCAAAAGGGGGGTGATATGTCCTTGAACACAGCCTTAACTATTAGCGTTGGTGTTTTAGCCGCCATCGCCACGTGGCTCTTCCTCGGGCCGCTCGGCGGGGCGTTGCAGATTTGGGCCGCCTTCATCGCATGGGGTTGCTTCTTCCATTGCGGTGGCAAAGAGCCGGGTCTGCAATCGGCGATTCTCGGCAACGTCGCCGGGGCTGTCATCGCCGGCATTACGCTTATCGTCGTGACCCAGACCGGCGTTGCCGACAGTCTCGGCCTGCCGCTTTGGGCCGGTATCTGCGTCGGCCTCGGCGTGGCCGCTATCGTCCTGCTTGCTAATGTCCCGCTCTTTTTCGCGATCCCGGCACAGGTCTATGGCTTCGCTTCCGTCGCCGCGCTGACCCTTCTCACCAACGCTGCTGGTAGCTTGACCTCGGCATCGCTGGCAAATCCCGTCATTGTCATCATCCTTTCGATGATCATTGGCGCCATCTTCGGTTACGTATCGGAGAAGGTCGCGGGTATGCTTGTCGGCGCCGGCAATAGTCGGGCGGCGGCGAAGGCCTAAGGATGGCGTCGAGAGCCTAAACCTCGCACGAAGAGATTTCGCGGGCGGGGCCGCTTTGTCGCGGCCCCGCCCGCCTTTGCGTGATGAATGATCGGCGTGGCGTTAAGGAAAACGTCACGCCGTTCTTGTTTGATGGCCATCATTCAGCAGGGGAGGGATTCGCATGAACGGACCGGGCTACAACTACGGCGCCGAAAGCGTAAAATATGGCGTGAGCTTCGGCACCGCGCTTGCAATCGCCATCTCCTACACCACCAACCAGTCTATCCTGTGGGCGATCATCCATGGGATCTTCAGCTGGCTCTACGTGATCTACTTCGCCCTGTTCCATTGAGCCTGGCGTCAAGCGTGTTGCGACTGGCGAAGCCGCGACGCGCATCCTTCGCGACCATGATCGCGGATTTTCCCCGTTGTCAGGCCGGCATCGTCAGACACGCGGGAGGCGATCGTTTCGCCACAGGTTGCGGCCATGCGATGGCGCGCGTCAGGCGCGCCGGAGAGGCGCCCCTCAAGGGTCCGTTGAGGTTACTGCCGCGGTCCTGAGGCATGTTGGCAACAGACCGTTTGCCACGGCAACAAAGCGCGGCCCACTCGGGCTTGCGTGCGGCCTAGCGCGGGCGCAAGGTCGGGCGGAATTACCGGAGTTGGAGCGGGCGTACCATGTCCTGTGTTGTTGTTGGTTGGACTGGCAGATGCCCCGATCCTCGGGCTCGCGTCAGGCTTGTGTCGCATCTTCAGCGCTTGGCAGAAATCAGCGACGGCTATTTACGCAGAGGCGTTCCGGCGCTCTCGGTCGTGGCCAATGGAGCGCGCAAGCTGCGCGAAAAGAGCCAGCGCGTCCGCGGCAATATCGAGCATGTGAGCCGAGCGATTTCGGGCCAGATCCTGGTGTCCAGCGGGGTCGCGTCGGATCAGAACGCGTTTCTTGCCGGCGCACGCGCGGCCGATCTCACCGCCATCGATCACCCCGAGCACGATCGCGCCTCGATGACGTGGCTTCGGGGCGACGCACGCCTCAGTGGCATCGATTTCAGGCTGTTCGATCCGGACCAACTCCACCCCGGCGCCGACCGCCTAAGCTTCGTTTTTGTCGAAACACCGGCAGCGCCCTTCCTCGATGGCCGGCTCGTCCAGGTCGATTGTAAGCACCACGAGGCTGAGATCATTCGCTCTGCCGACATCTATCTCAGCGGCCCCAATCTCCATCTCCATTCCTACCTTGAGGATTGGATCGACCTTCTCTTCTCCTGGGTGAAGTTCTTCTTCGTCGGCGATCTGTGGTGGCGGCGCTTTGAAGAAATGCAATCCTATGAGGACTACCGGGCTGTGTTCTCGGATGTGCAGATGACGCTGGGGACCGAGCGCGCCGAGAAGGCGACCTTCGATGCCATCCTCGCCACCTTCTCCCAGCATGCGGAGCATCTGAGCGGCACGATCGCGGCGGCAGGGCAGCGCTAACGCGCCAGCGCTATTGAGGGATCACCCAGTTCGATCCGTCGGCTTGCGCCACCTCCGTCCGGCAAAGCGTCACATCCTCGCTCTGACTTTTTCCATTCTTGCTGACGCTCTGGGTCACCTCGCGACAGGTCGTGCCGTCGGGTTTCTGATAGGGCGCGGATTTGGGCACGACCCAGCCTGATGCGGTGACCGTATTGGTCTTGGGATCCGTGCGCTTCCACGGCACTTTCTTCGGAGGCGCTTGCCGCACGACCGGTTGCTCGGCCGCGAGCTCGCTCGCGAGCGCAAGCTGGCGGCGCTCCTCCTGATCGAGCGATCGTCCGATGGCGCCGCCGACGATGCCGCCGGCCACCGCGCCCATGACCGCCCCGGCAACTGGATTGAAGCCCGTGCGCCTGGCAATGAGGCCACCGGTGACGCCGCCGGCGACCGCGCCGATCCCGGTGCCGACCTGCTGCCGGGACCCCGGCGCACCGCAGCCAGCAACCAGGCTGCAAGCTCCGATGATAACGAGGAGCGCTCTTTGCCAGGACGAGGACTTCATAGCTACTCCCTTCAGACCGGACATGCCTTACTGAAAGATGCCACGACGCTTGCGCCGCGCTTCGTCGGCGGCCTCGCGATATTGCGGGGTTGCATCGGTGGCCAGGCGCGCGGCCCCATTGGTGAGAGCCGCGAGCGCGAGATCGACGCTTCCGACGAAACAGGTATGGCGTTCGCCCGCTGCCATGCAGCGGATCTGCGAGCCTTGTTCCTCGATGAATTTGGCGAGCTGATCGCGATAGGGCGAGCCGAGACCCTTGATGCCGGCAAGTACGACCGTCTCGCCCTCGATCTTAAGAGTTCCGGTATCGATCACCCGCTCGACCGTGCCGCTCAACTCCAGCGATGGCGGCGGCGGGAGCGGCATCGATTCGGGCGTCGCCGCATTGTGCGGCTCCTCATAGGCAGGCTCAGGCTCAGGCTGCGCCAGTGCGGGCTCGCGCGTGGCGACGGTGGTGGTCTCCGCCACCCTTGGCTGGGGGGCGACGGCAGCCAATCTTGCCTCTGGCTTGGGTGCCGCCTGCGGCAGGCTCGCGGTCGTCTCCTGCGCCGGCGGGGTAGCCGCTTGTCCGCTCGCGGTCGTCTCCTCGGGCGTCAGCCAGGAGGTCTTGATCTGCTCGGAGATGTATCCGCCGACCACATTGGCGACAATGTCCGTGATCAGGACGCCGCCTATGCTGACGACAGAGACGATTCCGGCCCATTTCCAGCGTTGATCAGTATCCATGGAAATTCGGTCGAACGACCCCCCGGTCGAAGGCGAGCAAGAGCTAAACCTATCACCATCTGGGAGCACTGAGAACATGGCGGTAATTTGGCCAGACCGGCCGGACCGACGATCTGGTTGGGAAAAAAGCCCGGAACCCGACCAAACGCCTGGCTAAAAGCGGCCCTCATCGGGAATCTTGAGCGGGGTCCCGCAGGCCTTGCAGTGGACCGCATCCACCTCATGGCGCTGGAGGCCGCAACTGGGGCAGGAAAAGCGCACCTTGTGCGGGCGAAGCAGCACCTGCACCAGGCGCAGGAACAGCGTCACCCCGAAAATCATGATGACCACGGCGGTCACGCGCCCAAGCGAGCCCTCGAGGGTGATGTCGCCGAAGCCCGTGGTAGTCAGCGCGGTGACGGTGAAATAGAGGGCGTCGACGTAATTGGCGATCGCCGGATTGCGCCAATGCTGGGTCTCGTACACGAACCCCGTCATGATGAACAGAAACACGCCGAGATTCACTACGGCGTTGATCGCTTCCTCATTGCGGCGGAAGAAGGCGCTGTCGGTGCGGAGACGGGCCACGAGCTGATACGTGTGCAGCAGCCTGAGCGTGCGGAGGATGCGCAAGAATCCCAACCCTTCGCCAACCACCGGGGCCAGGAATGAGACGATCGCAGCCATGTCGGCCCAAGTCGCGGGGTGGGTGAACTCACGCGCGCGATGCTCGCTCACATAGAGACGGGCAAGAAAATCGGCAAGAATCGCGACGCCGAAGATGGCATCGATCCATTCGATCGCGGGAGAGCGCGGCGAGAAGGAGGTCGCGACGATGAACAGGATGGTGATGATATCGAAAGCGACCAGGGCATATCGGAAGCGATGCGCGGCGATGCTCCGGCCGAAATAAAGGAGCCTGAGTCGATCTCGAAAGGATGACGTCTCGGTCGCTGCCTCAGTCGGCCGCGACGCCGATGCGGACGCCTTCTTGGCGGCGGCACCTGACTTTGCTTTGATTGTGTCTCTTGCGGCCATCGCTTCAGCATATTGTCGGCGTTTCGTCACTTACGCTTAATCCAGCACCAGTCTAATTTGAACCGAGGGGGCGGGACCCGGCGTTTGGTTCAACTTCTGCATCGGGTCAAGGAGAATGGAATGACTGATCTGACGCTTTACCACGCGGCGCCCTCGCGCTCCTCGATCACGCGTTGGATGCTCGAGGAGGCCGGCGAGCCCTACGACATCCATCTATTGAAGCTGGGAGAGGGCGATCAGCTCAAGCCTGATTATCTCGCCATCAATCCCATGGGCAAGGTGCCGGCGCTCCGCCATGGCGATGTCGTGATAACCGAGGCCGCCGCCATCTGCACTTACCTCGCCGATGAATTTCCGCAAGCCGGGTTGAGCGTGCCGATCGGCGATCCGCGTCGCGGGCCCTATCTTCAATGGCTGTTCTTCGGCCCGAGCTGCGTCGAGCCAGCGATCACCGACCGCGCCTTTCCGCGACAGGAGCAGCCGCGGCGCGGCACGCTCGGTTATGGCGATTTCGACACGGTGATGAATGTCCTGGTCAAGGGCGTCGAACCGGGCCCTTACCTCCTGGGCGAGCAATTCACCGCCGCCGATGTGGTGCTCGGCTCCACCTTGCGCTGGGGCATGATGTTCAAGCTCCTGCCGGAGCGGCCGGAATTCGCGGCCTACGTCGATCGGCTGGTGGCGCGACCGGCGTTCAAACAGGCCTTCGCCCTCGACCAGGAGCTTACCGCGGCCTAGCGGCTACAGGACGCTAACCAGGTCCATCGCGATCCGAATTGGCCCGCCACAATTCGTGGTAATGTCGCCGATCAGCGTCAGGTCGCGACGCGCGTTGCGCGCCAAGCGCGATCCTGGACCACGAAGAAAGAGCGGCACATGGCACAAGCTTCAGGCGGCAAAACGGCCGTTGTTGACACCAACAAACTTCAGCGCGGGGAGGTTTGGGGCGAGACCGATTCCGCCGTCCATTGGGCTGGCGCTTTCGCCGTTTATGGCGGCCACGGCGCGACCGCGTCCTCGACCATCGTCTATGAGATCGAGCCGGGCAAACGCCTCGGCTGGCACACCGACGCCACCGAGGAGACGCAATACATCATCGTCGGCACCGGCAAGCTCTATCTGGAAGATGGATCGACCCACCCCGTCGGGCCCGGCAGCATCTTCGTCTTGCCGACGCCGCTCCGTCACGATCTGGAGAATACCGGCACCGAGACGCTTCGTGCCGTCGCCTTCTTCGCCGCGGCCATGTTCACTCAGGATTTCGACCAGGTGATGATGCCGCCCAAGAACCATATCCTCGGCACGCCCAATCGCGACGGCTAGCGGATCACTTGGCTGGCTCGCGGCCGAAGGCCTTGCGCAGCTCGTCCTTCGCCTGCTCCAGCCGCGTCCGGTCGGCATCCGACAGGTTCTTGCCGGCGCGATTGATGTAGAAGGTGAGCATCGACATCGCCGAGCGGAAGGGGTCCGCCTTCCGCCTCCGGCTCGCCTCGGCCGAACGCTTGAGCGAGGCGGCGATTTCCTTCGGATCCTCGAGCGCGAACACGCCGCGCTGGAGCGTGAGCGCATGCGAATGCTCGGAGATGTCTTGCGACCAGCGCTTCGTCGGCTTCTGCGCCATCGACCGGAGCTCCTAGGCCAGCACAGCGCCGAACCATCGCAGGAACAGCGCCGTGCCGAAGCCCCAGGCGCCGTTGAGCATGAGCCCCGCGCCGAAGCGCGGCCACAGCACCGGGATCGGCTCGCCCTTGATCTGGGGAACCACGAACAGCGCCACGAGCGTCGGCGCCAGCGCGCCAACCACGATCCAGCCCGCCCAATAGGCCGGGCCGCGCATGTGTCCCAAGACTGGCGCCAGCGCCGCGCCCCAAAGCCCACCCCAAAACGCCTTGGAGATCACCGACGGCACACCCAAGGGCGGGATGGGATCGAGCGGCCAGGCCGGGCGCGTCCAGGGGATGAGGCCGACTTGATTGAGGAGATACCAGAGGCTCTGATGGAAGATGAGGGTGGCGAGAAAGCCGGCGACGAAGCCGAGGATGGCAAGTTGACGAGCGGCATTGTTGATCCCCCTCTTGCGAGTCTCTGCCATGATGCGGGGCGAAGCGCATGAAGCGCAACACTGTTGAGGCGGGAAGTGCAAGGGACACGAGATGTTGAAGATCCTCTCTGGCGGCCAGACCGGCGTTGACCGCGCCGCCCTCGATGTCGCCATCGAGCGCGGGCTCGCCTATGGCGGCTGGTGCCCGAAGGACGGTTGGGCTGAGGACATGCCCGATCCTCCGGGGTTGCTCGCCATCTATGACGGTTTGCGCGAAACGCCCGAAGCGGACCCCCGCCAGCGCAGCGAATGGAATGTACGCGACAGCGACCGGATGCTGGTGCTGGTCGACCGCGTCGGCCTGTCGGCGTCGAAAGGAACCGCCTTCGCGCTCGACTGCGCCGATAGCCTGGGCCGTGACTATCTCGTCGCCGACCTGTCCGAGCGCGATGCGGTGTCGCAAGCCGCGGCTTGGCTCCGCAACCGGCACGGTCCAACGACGCTCGGCATCGGCGGCCCGCGCGAAAGCGAAGCGCCAGGCATCTATCTCAAGGCGCGTGACTTCTTGCGCGCGCTGTTCGACGCAGTCCGCAGTCAAGCCTAGCTTGGGACGTCGGACTCCCGGGGGACCACCACCGCGAACATGTCGCCAAGCGCCGACAGGCTGGCATCATGCAGCTGCCCGGCCGAGACATCCGCACCGGTCGCCGGGTTCTTGATCGAGCGCGTCGCGGTGGCGCCGGCGACGACGGTGTTGCCATAGCCGCGATTGAAGGACGCCCGCGCGGTCGAGTTCACGCACATATGCGTCATGAAGCCGGCATAGACGACGTTCTTAACGCCCAGCCTCTTGAGCTCGGCGTCAAGCTCGGTCTGCTCGAACGCGCTCGGAAACTTCTTCACGATCACGGTCTCGCCTTCTGCCGGCGCAACCATTTCGGCGATCTGCCCGATTGGCGCGGTGACGTCATATGGCGTGCCGGGCCCGGCGTCGTGCATGATGTGGATCACCGGCCGTCCCGCCTCGCGGAAGCGCCGCAACAGCGTCGCGGCCTGCTCCAGCGCCGGCTCGACGCCCTCGAGCTGCATGATGCCCTCCCGATAGGTTTGTTGGCAGTCGATCAGGACGAGGGCACTGTCGGAGATCGGCGACGGATTGGGGTCCATCCCCGTCAATTCGCGAAGCGTTGGACTGGCCATGCGTTTCCTCCAAATTTTGAGTTCCTGTCGCGCCTATTCGCATATTCGCGCGAAGTGTAGCGCAATCATCGCCTTGCGGCTCTCCTCCCAATGGCAGATGAATCGGGCCCGGTTTCGGCTCGGGAGCCAGACCACAGTCTGGCGGGAGTGCTTGGATATTTTCCGCTGCGCCCTACTACAATCATCGGCCGAACCTACAAGCGCTCGGCATAAGAGAGTCAGATGAGCCCCGTCAACGACCGCAGCCACCAGCTGTTTCCAGTCCTCAGCGAAGGGCAGATCGAGGCCGCGCAGCGTTTTGCGAGCGGTCCCGCGCGGGCGTTCGCCCCGGGCGAAATGGTCTACGATGTGAGCGAGAGAAATGTGCCGGCATGGCTTGTGCCCTCGACGTCATCCGTCGCGACGGTCTCGGTCGCGAAGCCGCGATCACCACCCTAGGCGTCGGGCAATTTTCGGGGGAGGTCAGCCAGCTCGCGGGACGCGAGACGTTGGCCTCGGCTAAGGCCGGCTCGGCGGGCTGCACGGCGGTTCCGTTCGATACGCCTCATATCCGTGCGCTCTTGGTCGGCTCAGCCGAGGTCGGGGAGATCGTGATGCGGGCCTTCATTCTTCGCCGGGTGGGGCTCCTTGAGGACGGGAGCGTCAGCGGCAGCGTCGGCTCCGTTCTCATCGGCAATCCCGGGTCTGCGGACCTCACGCGCCTACAAGGCTTCCTCACCCGCAATGGCTATCCTTTCAGCGTTCTCGATGCCGTGACCGACGCCGATGGTCGCGCGGTGTTGGAACGCTTCGGCGTCCGGCCGGACGAGCTACCGTTGATGGTCTGTCCGAATGGCCAGGTGCTGAAGCGGCCGACAAATGCCGAAGCCGGCATCTACCTCGGCATCACGCCCGATCTCGACACGAAGACCGTCTATGACGTAGCCGTGGTTGGCGCCGGGCCCGCAGGGCTAGCCGCAGCTGTCTACGCGGCTTCCGAGGGTCTTTCGGTGCTCGTGCTCGACGAGCGCGCTTTCGGGGGTCAGGCCGGAGCCTCGGCACGAATTGAAAACTATCTCGGATTCCCCACGGGCATTTCGGGCCTCGCCCTTGCCGGCAGGGCCTTCAACCAGGCGCTGAAGTTCGGCGCTGAGATCGGCATTCCTCTCGAGGTGGCGCGCCTCGACTGCAATGGCGGCGCCACGGGAGGCGAGCCATTGCAGCTGGAGCTGACCAGTGGCGTCGCGGTGCGTTCTCGAACCGTCATCATTGCTTCGGGCGCGCAATACCGCCGCCCTGACATCCCAAATTTGAGTGACTTCGAGGGGACTGGCGTCTCCTATTGGGCGTCGCCGGTCGAAGCCAAATTATGCGAGGGCGAGGAGATTGCCCTGATCGGTGGCGGCAATTCCGCCGGGCAGGCTGTTGTTTTCCTGGCGCCAAAGGTCAAGCGCTTGCATCTTGTGGTGCGCGGTGACGGGCTCGAAGCGTCCATGTCGCAATATCTCATCGACCGCATCCGCGCGTTGCCCAACGTCGAGCTCCACACCAGAACGGAGATCGTGGGGCTGGAAGGCGACAAAGCCAGCGGCTTAGAGGCGGCCGTGTTCCGCGACCGTGGGTCCGGCACCACCCATAGCTGTCCGCTGCGCCACATCTTCCTGTTCATCGGCGCCGACCCGAACGGCGCTTGGTTGCATGGGTGTGTCTCTGTCGACAACAAGGGCTTTGTCCTGACCGGAGAAGTTGCTGTCCGTGGCGACGGCAACGGCCGCCCTGTGCTTTCGCTCCAAACCAGCCGGCCCGGCGTGTTCGCCATTGGCGACGTCAGGGCCGGCTCGACCAAGCGCGTCGCCGCGGCCGTGGGCGAGGGGGCTGCGGTTGTGGCGCAAATCCATAGCGTGATCGCGGCCGAGGCAGTGCATCGGAGGTGACATGAGACGTAAAAGGGACGGCATCGATCCAACCGCCGAGCCGAGCGGGGCTGGTTGCGCCGAATGTTTGGCGGCCGGCACCTGGTGGTTCCATCTTCGCCGCTGCGCCGAATGCGGTCACATCGGTTGCTGCGACTCCTCGCCAAATCAGCATGCCTCGAAACATCATGCGGAGACGGGTCACCCCATCATCGCAAGCTTCGAGCCGGGGGAGCGCTGGTTCTATGACTACCGTGATGGAGATTTCTTCCCCGGACCGGAGCTTGCCGCGCCGCGATCACATCCCGTGGACCAGCCCGCCCCGGGACCCGCGGGGCGGGTGCCCTTGGACTGGGAGAAATTGCTCAACGCATGACGACGGAGAGGCGCCGACATAGCATGAAGTTCAATTTGGGTTGCGATCTCGCCTACCAGGTCGCCGACGACACCACATTCATCTTCAACGTCGAGGTGGCGCGGTTGCCGCGGCATCGCGATCTTGAGGACCAGGTCGTCTGCATCCCCGACGTCCCCTCTCAGAGCTACACCGCCCCGGGCCTCGACAACCGCTACCTCCGAATCCTCGCCTCAGCCGGGGATATTTCGCTGCGCTACACCGCCAAGGTCGACCTCGACGTGCTTCGCGCCGACCCCAAGACGATCGACGAAGTGCCGATCCAGGACGTGCCGCTCGCGATCCTGCCGTATCTGCTTCCGAGCCGCTTCGTGCCGTCCGATCGTCTGGCGGCCTTCGCCGCAGCGGAGTTCGGCGACCTACCCAAGGGCCACAGCCGCGTCAGCGCCATGTGTAGCTGGATCTACGACAATATCGAATATCAGCGCGGCAGCAGCGATGCCGAGACCATCGCCACCGAGAGCATCATCGGCCGTGCCGGCGTCTGCCGCGACTTTGCCCATCTTGGTATCGCCTTTTGCCGGGCGGTCGGCATTCCGGCGCGCTTCCTCACCTGTTACGCCTACGGCCTTGTGCCGCCTGACTTCCACGCCGTGTTCGAGGCCTATCTCGGCGGCCGCTGGTGGCTGTTCGACGCCACGCGGCAGGCGGCGCTCGACGGCATCGTGCGCATTGGCGTGGGGCGGGACGCCGCCGAAGTCGCCTTCACCACGGTCTTCGGCAAGATGGACTCAAATTCTCCGCTGGTCTGGATCGACTACGCCGACGGCAAGACCGAAGCTTTAGCGCGGACCACCGATGCCATCAGCGTCGAGGAACCGTTGCGGGAGGGTGCCGGCGAGGCCTAGCGGCGCAAACCACCTTGCGCGCAAAGTTCGAGAGCACGACAGAGACTCATGCTACCGTCAGCTCGTTGATTCGAGGCAAGGGGGGAACCATGCTGACAGCACTCATCATCGCGCTTGTAGTCGGGGCCATCGCCGGTTGGCTCGCCGGCCTCTTGGTACAAGGAACGGGTTTCGGCCTCATGGGGGATATCGTCGTCGGCATTCTGGGGGCGCTGCTCGCGGCCTTCCTGTTCCCCATGCTGGGCATCGCGCTGACCCTCGGAGGCGGTCTGCTCGGCGCGATCGTCCTCGCCTTCATCGGGGCCGTGATCCTGCTCGTGGTTGTGCGGGTGTTCAAGCAGATCGCGGCCTAGCGCCCGCCAAGGCGCCGCGCCCGCGAATCCGCGCTGGAGGCCTGTCAAAGAGAGCAAGAGGACTGGGCGGGGCACCGAGCGCCCGCCCGAGGCGCCGACCCCTTGCAATCGGCATTGCTGTCCATATCTTCAAGGAGTCTGCCAATCCCGACCAAGGGGAAGAGCAATGGTGAAGTGGCTCCTGATCGCGCTGATGCCCGTCGCCCTTGCCGGCTGCGTAACCGGGCAGGAGTCGGCCCTGCCGCTCGCCCTGGGACCGAGCGATAGCGCGCAGGCGTCCTGCCTCCGGTATGCCGGCGAACCCGCCTATGGCGATTGCCAGGCGCCAGCCATGCTTTCGGCGAGCCACCCAGAGACCAAATAACTCCCGTTCAGCCCTTTAGGGTGCCCGTTCCGGCGGCGGCTCGGGGGCCGTGACTTTTTCAGTGGCAATGGGGGGCAGATCGGGCGCGCCGGGCGCAACCGGATTGCGCTCCAGCTCGCCAATGAGCTGCTCCATCTCGCCGATCTCCTTGACCTGAGCCTCGATGATGCCATCGGCAAGCTTGCGCACGCGCGGGTCGCGAATATGCGCCCGTTCGCTGGTCAAGATCGCGATCGAATGATGAGGAATCATGGCCTTCATATAGGACACGTCGCCGACGGTTTCCTGGCTGCGGACGAGCCATAGGGCCGCGCCGAACACCACCAGGCTGCCGAGAATAATGGCCAGATTCACCCGCTTGTCGGGATACATTTTAAGCATGAAGCTGAGCATGACGATGGCCATCGCCCCGCCCATCAAAACCGCCATCCAGGCGCGCGTCTGGCTGAACCACACATGGTCAAGCGCGTAGGTGTTGAGATACATGAGGCCGTACATTACGACGACCGACGTCGCAATCATCGCGCCGAAGCGGGCATAGGTCATGGAAATCCTCCCTGCGAGTCTGCGAGTAGCTTAAGGCGTTTTGGCCCTCACCATTGTCTTCACCTGGCGTGATCCAGCAAGCCAGTAACACCAGGAGGCGACGAGGGTTCCGACGCCGATGTCGCTACTCGATTGCCGCCGCTCGCGCCAAGTTTGTCCGTTCCATGACCGTGAGCTGGGTATGAGCGCCGCTTTGTCGCGGCTCGCGGTCGCCAAGAAGGCACGGTTGTAGTGTCAGGTCGCCTCTAAGAGACCATCGAATGGTGGCGCTCCTTCGGGACTCTGGTCCCGTCGGGATTCTCGTGTCCCTTTTTCGGCGGAGCCGCGGTTTTCGAGACAATGAGGGTGCAATGTTCCGGATAGTAGCGAGTTTGTTTATTTGGGCGACGGCGTTGGCGCTGTTGGGCGACCTCGCGTTTCATGCCCATGATTTAGCGTCGTCGTCGCTTCTGGCGATGGCGGCAGCTTCTGCTCTAACCGTCCTTGGTTAGCTTCAGTATCTCAAGCGCTTTCATGGGTGCCGCGACCCCTTTCTGCCGTATCGGAAACCATGGCATAATGCTTAGCCGGGCTTCCGATCCCGCGCCAAGGGAGGGTGCAAATGCTGAACTCGATGAAGCTGCCGCCGTCGTTACGCCTGCTCTGTCTCGTCCCGATCTCTGTGGGCGCCCTCATCGCCGCGGGCCCGGCCTCGGCCGAGCCGCGGGAGCTGAAGGTGATCGAACACGCCACGAGTGACGCCGTCACCGACACCGGTGCTGAGGGCGACAGCGCCGGCGACATCCTCACCTTCGCCAATGAGGTGTTCGATGCCGATGACAAGAACAAGGTCGGCACCAACCAGGGTATCTGCTTCCGCACCGTGGTGGGTAAGGCGTGGGAGTGCTTCTGGACGCTGACCTTGGACAAGGGCCAGATCACCGTCGAGGGACCGTTCTACGACTCTGGCGATTCGATGCTCGCGGTCACCGGCGGCACCGGCGACTATGCCGGGGCGCAGGGCGAGATGGCGCTGAGCGCGATCGGCACCGACGGCAAGGCCTATAGCTTCATCTACAAGCTCAAATGAGGCGCCTGCGATTCCGGTCTATTTGAGCAGAGCCTCGCGTTCCTTCAGAAGCGCGTCGAGCTTCGCCTGCTGATCGGCGATGCGATCGGCGTTGCGCTCTTCGTCGGCAGCACCTGAATAGGCCGCAGCCTGCTCCATCAATTGGCGCAGATTGTCTTCGACGATCTGGATGCGTCTGTCGATTTCGGCGAGGTCTGCGGGCTCGGCCAAGGCGTGCCTCCTGGGTTCATGATGTAGGTCCCACATTATGAGGACGTGGCTCCCCGGGACAAGCCCGGCCACCAATTTGGGTTGCGATACGCCCCAAAAAGTCGAAACATCGAGACGTAGGCTGACAATCTTGGGTAGACGCAAAGGGCAACAGATGCAAATCCTCCACCGGGTCTTCCTTGCCGCGTCTCTCCTCGCGGCGCCGAGTTTGGCCTTGGCCGACGCCTATCACGACCTGGCGCGCGAGCCGCATGGCATCGAGGCTCCCGATCCAAAACCCGCCCCGCCGGCGCCGCCACCGTCGAACAAAATCACCATCTACACGGCCAAGACCATCGTGACGGAGGATCCCGGCACGCCGGCGGCCGAGGCCGTGGCGGTGATGGGCGGCAAGATCCTCGGCGTGGGCACGCTGGATGAGGTTCAGGGCTGGGTCACCACCCAGGAAGTCGAGATCGACCGGCGCTTCCAAGACGCCGTGATCGTGCCGGGCTTCATCGAAGCGCATATGCATCCCCAGATCACGGGCGTGCTGTGGCTCGGGGTCTATGTCGGCCGCTTCGACCGGACCTCGCCCGACGGCACGCGAGTCAAGGGGCTGGAGACCAAGCAGGCCGTGCTCGAGCGGCTGAAGGAGGCCGCGGCGAAAATGCCGGCCGGTGGCAATTGGCTGGTTGCCTGGGGCTACCAGCCGGAGTTTTACGATAACTCGCCGCTGACGCGCGCCGATCTCGATCCGATCTCGAACGATCATCCGATGCTGATCGAGAATTTGTCGATGCATATCTACTACGCCAATAGCAAGGCGTTCGAGATTGCCGGCATCGGCGACGACACGACCATCATTGGGATCGTCAAGAAGGATGGCAAGCCGACCGGCGAGATCGAGGAGATCACGGCGGCTCTGACCTTCGCCGAGAAGCTTCCGCCGCTCGACGACAAGACACTGCTCAAGGCCACCTGGGACGCGGCCGCGCTCGCGCATCGCGTTGGCGTGACCACCTTCGCCGACCTGTCCTTCGGCACTATTCCGGGCGGCTACAAGGCCTATCAGACCGCCGCCGCCGACCCCAACTTTCCCCTGCGCACCGTTCTCAATCCGGTGATCCAAGTCTTCCAGAAGCCGGAGATCGTGGCCAAGGGCGGGCTCGATCTGCTCACCGAATGGCACAAAGCCGACACCGACCGCCTCAGCTTTGGCGGCGTCAAGTTCGTCGTCGACGGATCGATCCAGGGCTATACCGGCCTGTTTCAATGGCCCAATTATTACAAGACCTTCGCCAACGGCATCGCCAACATCTCGCAAGACGATCTCACCAAGTGGGTTACCGAGGTGCACAAGCGCGGCTTCCAGGCGGTGATCCACACCAACGCCGATGAGGCCACCGAAATGGCGCTCGCCGCGGTGACCGAGGCGGAGCACCAAGATCCACAATTGGCCACGGCATCGGCTGGAGCACAATCAATATGTGACGCAAAGCCAGCTGCTCAGGATGAAAGAGCTGGGCATGGCCACCAATCTGTTCACCAACCACATCTATTATTGGGGCGATCTGCACTACTCGACCTTCGTCGGGCCGGATCGGGCCGAGGATATGGACCCGGCGGGAAGCGCGCAGCGACTCGGCATCCCCTTCAGCATGCATTCGGACGCGTCGGTCACGCCGGTCGATCCTCTGTTCTGCATGTGGACGGCGACGGCGCGGAAGACCATGTCTGGCCGCGTCCTGGGCGAGGCCGAACGCATCACCGTGCCGCAGGCGCTGCACGCGGTGACCCTCGGCGCCGCCTATCTGCTCGGGCAGGACGACAAGAAGGGCTCGATCAAAGCCGGCAAGCTCGCCGATTTCACCGTGCTTGATCGCAACCCGCTCGATGTGGCCTCGCCGGATGAGCTGAAGGACATTAAGGTGCTGGGAACGGTCATGGGCGGCAAGGCCTTCCCCGCGGGTTCTCTCAATCAAGGCGCACCGGCCCCATAGCCCGGGAAGTCGAGGTCACGGCGCCTCTTTCGAGACTGGAGCCGTGCCCGAGGAGATATCCCACACGGCGATGAACATGGCGGCGATCAGCGGGCCGATGACGAAGCCATTGAGACCGAAAATAGCGATGCCGCCCAGGGTGGAGATCAGCACCACGTAATCCGGCATCCTGGTGTCCTTGCCGACGAGATAGGGCCGCAGCAAATTGTCCACGAGGCCGATGACGCCCGCGCCGAACGCGATCAACACGATGCCCTGCCACACGGCGCCCGTCGCCAGGAGGTAGAGCGCCACCGGCAGCCAGACCACAGCGGCGCCGACCGCCGGCAGCAAGGACAGAAACGCCATCACCACGCCCCACAGCACCGGCGCGTGGATGCCAAGCAGCCAGAAGATCAGCCCGCCGAGGGCGCCCTGGACGACGGCCACGAGGATCGTGCCCTTAACCATGGCGCGAACGACGATGGTGAACTTGCTGAACAGCGCCCGCTTTTGTTCGGGCGCCAGCGGAACCGCAGCCTTGATACGCTCGGACAACGCCCCGCCGTCGCGAAGCAGGAAGTACAGCAGATAGAGCATGATGAAGGCGCTGATGATCAAGTTCGCCGTGCCCTGGCCGACGACGACGGCCTGGGTGGCGAAGAACTGACTCCCCTGCTTCAGAATGGAGGTCAGGCGCGCCTGCACGTCGCCGACATCGGTCACGCCGAGCCCGTCGAGAATGCCGGTTGCCCATCCGGGCAGGGCGTCCAGGAATTCCTGAAGGAACCGGCCGAGATTGAGCTCCCCCGACTGCACCCGCTCATAGAGATTGCCGGCTTCCTTGACCAAGGACGCGGCCGTCAGCGCCAAGGGCAGGAGGACGATGGTCACGATGATCAGCAGGGTCACCAGGGCCACGAGATTGCGCCGTCCCGGCATGGCGCCCAAAAGCCGCCGCTGCGCCGGCGCGAACACGGTGGCAAGGATGGTTGCCCACAGGATCGCACCGAAGAACGGCCAGAGGATCCACGCGAAAGCCAGCGACACCACCACGACCAGCACCAGAAAGGCCCTGTCCTGAAGCGTGCTGTCGCGCGTGAGCTTGCTCATGCCTGTCTTCGGTCCCTCTTTTCGGTCAGGGCGATCATAGCGGCGGCTGACAGCGGTCCGGCAAGAAAGTTTTGCCGTCTTGGCGGCCCTGGAGACGTGGATGGCCGGGTCAAGCCCGGACCATGACGGGACGAGTTCATCTCTGCGAGATCTCAATCAGTAAAACGTGGATGGCCTGGACAAGCCGGCCATGACGCGTTTGTAGGCAAGAGCAGCCGGCGCGGGCATGACACGCAAGCGTGACTTGTTTCGGCCGGAGGCGATTTGCACTCTCTGGCCATGATGAAATCCCTAGCCTGGTTGGTTCTGCTGCCCGTGCTCCTTGGCGCCGCGTGCGTGCCGGCGCATGCCCAATCCGAATATCTTGGCGCGCGCTTCCCTTATGATGTTTTCGATCACCTCCCTGCGACACCCATCGTTGTCGGCGGCGGCACGCTCAACGTCGCCTTCGCGCCGGGTGCGTTCGTCCTGCCGCGGAGCGCCCTGATGGCCTGGCTCAAAACCTCGGCGCAAGCGGTGTCGGTCTATTTCGGCAAATTCCCGGTCGCCTCGGCCCGCATCCTCATCGTCCCGGTTCCGGGCCGAGGCGTACAGAAGGGCACGACCTTCGGCTATCGCGGCGCCGCCGTCCGCCTGGCGGTCGGGACCGACGCGACCGAACCGGATCTTCGCGGCGACTGGATGGCTGTGCACGAGATGACCCATCTGGCGCTGCCGGACGTGCGTGAGCCGCATCTCTGGCTGGCCGAAGGCATCGCCACCTATGTCGAGCCGATCGCCCGGGTCGAGGCCGGCGACCTGACCGCGGCCAAGATCTGGGGCGACATGGTGCGCGACATGAAGCAGGGCCAGCCCAAGCCCGGCGACCGCGGGCTCGACTTCACGCCGAGCTGGGGGCGGACCTATTGGGGCGGCGCCATGTTCTGCCTGCTGGCCGACATCGAGACGCGCAAACAGACCGGCAACCGGATCGGATTGCAGCAGAGCTTACGCGGCATTCTCGCCGCCGGCGGCAATCACGAGCAAGACTGGTCGGTCGGGCGCATCTTCGCCGCCGGCGACACCGCGACCGGCACCACTGTCCTCGCTGATCTCTACGCCAAGATGCGCGCCGCGCCCTATGCGCCCGATCTCGACGCGCTCTGGCGCGAGCTCGGAATTTCAGTGTCTGCGGGCCGGGTGACATTCGACGACAGCGCGAAGCTGGCGGCGATCCGCCGGGCGATCACCGCCGTCCCGCCGAGCTAGACGCCGGCGATCCATCGCTCCCCCTCAGGAGGGATGGAGACTGAAGCTGGTCTCGGCGGGGCTGGCGTCAGAGCGCGTCCTTCGCCGCCTTGACCGGACGCACTTTCAGCATCTTGCGGGCGGGCTTCGCCTTGAACACGGTCGGCTCCTTGGTGAAGGGGTTGATGCCCTTGCGCGCTTTGGTGGCCGGCTTCTTGACCACGATGAATTTGGCGAAGCCCGGCAGCATGAACTCGCCCGTCTTCTTCATCTCCTTGTAGCCGACGGCGCTCAGCTGCTCGATCACGGCCTTGACGTCCTTCTTCGCCAGCGAGAGGGCGTCGGCGATTTTCTGGATTAGCTCGGATTTCGACATCATTGGGATTGGTACCTTCTAAAAAAGAGAAAGCCCCCGGCTCACCGGGAGGCTCTGGCCGAAGCCATAAGCCAATGACGCTTGGCCGATTCGGGGCGGATTGTCAGCAGCTTAAGCCGATGATGCTGGGGGTATCTCGGGGGGTGCGTCCGGGCGGGTCTTACCTTGTCGTAGACGACTCCCGGCTAGCGCTGATGAACATAGACGCCGGGAGCGGGGCAAAGCGGCATGAGTCCGCGCGACGGAGCGCCGATGCCAGGGGGAGCCACCCGTTCCGCGTCGCTCTTGGCCTCGAGCCAGGACGCCCAGGCGGGCCACCATGAGCCGTCGCCTAGATCGGCGCGGGTCAGCCAGGTGTCTGAGTCGATGTAGCGGTCTCCGCGCTGGCGCGTCGCCACACGATAACGACGACCGCGATGGCCGGGCTCCGACAAGATCCCGGCATTGTGCCCGCCATTGGTCAGCAGAAAGGTCAGCTCGTTGTCAGTGAAGAGCTGCACCTTGTAGACCGAGCGCCAGGGAGCGATGTGATCGGCCTCGGTGCCGACGACGAACATCGGAGCCTCGATATCCTTGAGCGCGATCACCCTCCCTTCGACGGCGTAGCGACCCGCGGTGAGCCGATTCTCGAGGAACAGCGCGCGCAAATATTGACAATGCATGCGATAGGGAAGCCGCGTCTGATCCGCGTTCCAGGTGCCAAGGTCGGTGGGGGGATCGCGCTCGCCAAGCAGATATTCGCGCATCATCTTCGACCAGACGAGATCGTTGGAGCAGAGGATCTTGAAGGCGCCGGCCATTTGCTTGGTATCGAGCATGCCCTGATCCCACATCATATCTTGGAGGAAGGCGATCTGGCTTTCGTCCACGAACAGCATCAATTCGCCGGCCTCGCTAAAATCGGTCTGGGCGGCGAGTAGCGTGACCGTGGCGAGCCGGTCGTCCTGGTCGCGCGCCGTGGTCGCCGCGGCGATGGCGAGCAAGGTGCCCCCGATGCAATAGCCGACGGCGTGGACCTTGCGGCTGGGCAGGATGTCATTGACGACATCAAGCGCTGCCATAATGCCGTCGGTGCGATAGGCGTCGAAGGTGATGTCGCGATCGGCGGCGGTTGGATTACGCCAGGACACCATGAAGACGGTGAAACCACGCTCGACCAGATAGCGAACGAGGGAGTTATGCGGGCTCAAATCCAGCACGTAATATTTCATGATCCAGGCCGGCACGATCAGCACCGGCTCGGCGACGACATTGCCGTTCGCCGGCTTGTATTGGATGAGCTCCATCAGCTCGTTGCGGAACACGACAGTGCCCGGCGTGATGGCAAGGTTCTTGCTTACCTCGAAGCCATCGGCCGGAGGCTCGGGCTGCCCGGTGAGCGCCCGCGAGACATCCTCTTGGAGGTTGCTCACGCCACGCGTGAGATTGGCGCCTGCTTCCTTCAGCGTGCGCTCGAGGATCACCGGATTAAGCCAGGGCACGTTCGATGGCGACCACACATCGAGCAACTGACGCGTGATGAAGGAGATGCGCGCCGCATTCTTGGGCGTCATGCCGCGCACCTCGCGGGTGGCGCTCCGCCACCAGGCTTCTTGCGCGAGGAAGGCCTGCTGCCACAGCATGAAAGGGAGCCGCTTCCAGCCGTCGTCGTTGAAGCGCCGATCTCCAGCCTGCGGCTCGAAGGGAGGCTCTGCGTGTTCGGAGAGGCTGTGGGTGGCGAAGCGGGTGAAACGCGCGCCGATATTTGCGGCTTCGAGCCCGAGCTCGATGAGGCGGCCGGGAGCGTTGGCGAGATGCGAGGCCCAGTCGAACCAGGCGTCATAGAGCGCGTGCGGCGAGATGCCTTGGGTGAGCCTTGCCGTGACGGCGCGGCCGAGGCGGTCCATGGTTTCGAATGAGGGAACAGGCGCGCCCTCGCTCGGAGAGGATGGGGCGCCTTGATCTTTTGAGGCCCGGGACGGTACGGCCGGACGCGACGTGGTCTGATCCATCTTTGGTACTCAAGAACGGCGGCTCACGACCGTTTCCGCAACGTAAGGCGTCCCATTTAGCGGTCAGCGTCGCGGCGTTGTCCTTGACCCCGATCAATAGGCCGCGCCTCAGGACGCCGGCTGCCGTCTCACGGCTTGACCAAGCGCCCGTAACGATAGGGCGCGGGGTCCACGATCGGGGTCGCGCCCAACACCAGATCCGCCATCAGATGGCCGGCGCCGGGGCCGATGCCGAAGCCGTGGCCGGAGAAGCCGCTGGCAATGTAGAAACCAGGGAGGGACGGCACATCGGAGATGACGGGAACGCCGTCGGGCGTCGCATCGACGACACCAGCCCAGCGCTCGGCGATCTGCATGCGGCCGAAGGCAGGGAAGCTGCGCACGAGGTTCCGCTTCCCCTCATCCAGAATGGAACGCGAGGGCGCGGGGTCGAGCGTGCGCACCGTCTCGAACGGCGTCTCGGCATCGAGCGCCCAGGTGCGCGGGATCCGCCACTCCTCCAGGAAGCTCCGACCGACACGGAGGCGCAATTCGTGCCACTGGGTGACGAGGGCCGGGAGGAAGTCGAAGAACAGCCTAAAACTGTCGGGCGTCAGCGGGGCGACATTGGCGTTCCGCCGGGCGATCGAGTAGCCGCCGTCGAGCCGCTGGCGGAAGGCGAAATCGCCGGCGCCGGCGATGCGGTCGGGCGCGCCAGCGACCGGACCGGTGCGCATCACCGAGGCGACCAGCTTGAGCTGCGGCAGCGCCACCCCGAGATTGCCGCAGAACAGCCGCGACCAGGCGCCGCCGGCGAGCACCACCTGGCGGCAGCGTATGGGCCCGCGCTCCGTGACCACGCCGCTTACCCTGCCGGCGGTTGTCTCCAGCCCGCGCACGGCGCAGGCCTCAAACATCGCGGCGCTTTCTGCATAGGCGGCATTGGCGATGGCGGAGGTCGCTTTCTCTGGCTCGGCGCAGCCGTCGCTCGGCGTATAGAGCGCGGCCGGCCAGCGGCGGGAGGAGCCGGGCAGCAGCCGGTCGATCTCATCCGGCCCGATCAGGCGGGAGTCGATCTGAAACGACTGCGCCTGCGCCAGCCACGCCTCGTGCGCCGCCGCCTCCTTCGCCGTCTCGCACAGATAGACGATGCCGGTCTGGCGAAATCCGGTTTCGGCCCCGGTCCGCGCGTTGATCCCCTCCCACAGCCGCAGGGACTCGACTGCGAGCGGCACCTCGGCCAGATCGCGCCCCATCTTGCGGCACCAGCCCCAATTGCGGCTCGACTGCTCGCCCGCGATCCGCCCCTTCTCGCACAGCGCCACCGACACGCCCCGCTCCGCCAGACAGAGCGCAGTGGAAGCGCCGACGATGCCGCCGCCGATGACGACGACATCGACCTCGGCCGGAAGCGCGGCGGTGGTGCGGACGGGATCGATACGCGGCGCCATCGTCTAGCCTGTGTGTTCGCTGTTGCCCGCCGCTTGTCCCGGGTGAAGCTATCACCAGCCGCTTGGGGTGTGAAAGCGCCAGCGCAGGCAAAGTCGCGCTCAAGTAGGGCGAAGCCAGGTAGCGCAGGCAAAGAAGGCACCAGCGCAGTGCTCCGTTAACGCATTTCGGGCAGGCTGCGCGCGCAAGGACAAGCAAAACGATGAGGACTTTCATGATTGGCAATCGGATCTGCGCCGTGGCAGCGGCGACCGCTCTCGCCACCTTCTGTGCCGCCGCGCCAGCAAGTGCGGCCCCATACGACGGCAGCTGGAACATGGCCCTGGTGACCACCAGCGGCCATTGCGGCGTGATCAAGATGGGCGTGGCCGTCAACCGCGGCCACATTTCCGCGACCAGCGGACGCTTCGTGATGCATAGGATTTTCCTGGCCGGGCTCATTTCCGGCTCGGGCGCGACCACGATCAATGGCGTGGCCGGCCCGCGTCTGGCCAAGGGCGTCGGGCGCTTCACGCGCGCCAAAGGCAGCGGCAAGTGGAACGGCACCGGGCCCTCGGGCGTCTGCTCGGGCTACTGGGTCGCCACGCGCGGCTGACGCAGAGTTTCTTTAATTGCGCTACCGCTTCGCTGCTTGAGCGCGTTTTTGCGCTACCGGCCTCTGGCCTATTTGAGCGCATGTATTTTGCGCTATCGGCCCCTGGCCTGCTTGAGCGCATGTATTTCGCGCTACCGGCCTCTGGCCTATTTGAGCGCATTTTTTCCTCCCCTTTGTTCGCGTCGTCACGCCGGACTTGCGACTCTCCCTCCCCCTGAAAGGGGGAGGGCCGGGGTGGGGGTCGATCTCACCCTTCCGCGCGGGACCCCCTCCCGGCGCAATTTATGCGCCGACCTCCCCCTTTCAGGGGGAGGGTGTGAAGGCATGCATCGTCATCGCCGCGGCGCGGGACGCGTCCGGCTCTTGTCAAAGAACATGACCCCCATCGTGAAGAGGGGGGTGGCGCGCCAAGAAGCGCAAACCTATGGCTCCGCGATCCTTGCGGCTCGCGGCGGGCGCCTCTTGGCGCGCCAACAAGCGCTCAAGTAGCGAAGCGATAGCGCGCGTTAAAGGAACCGCGCCATCCTGCGCCAAGCGCATGCTCTTTTGCAGCGTCGATACGGCAGTGGGCCCCGCTTTTCTTTGTTCGTGGCGCTATCGGCCTTTGGCCTAGTTGAGCGCGAGAACAAATCTCAGCCAGCTCCTGGCAGGGACTCCTAGTGGTCCCGGGGGGAGCCCCGCCGCCGCCCGAGTACTCCCTTGCGATAGGGAAGCCCGCGGGCGCCGCACCCCGTCCCGCCATCACGACGCCTCGCGAGAACGCCCCTTCAAGTGGACGAGGTGAGGCGGATGATACGGCGGGCTTGAGAGGCGGGGATAAGTTTGGGGGCACCGTTGTCCGCAGCAGCCAAGGTAGGCAGGTAGTGCCAAACTAACGCGTTCGTGCTCTGGTTGAAGTTAGATGTCTTCTCGTACAAAATTAGAAGGGGATTCGCCACTCATAGGCACCAATTTCAATGGTCGAACCTAATACTGGAAACAATTTCGTTCAACTAGCCAGGACCTTTCATGAGCTGCCGAAACACGCTCTAGAGAGCGATGAGGCAGACCTAAGTGGGGCATTTCAGGTTGGCGAGCAATTGCGCTGGACTGACCTGACAAAGGAATATCGTCTCGTCATCTTGTCGGAGGCGGGGTCAGGTAAGACAGCCGAAATTCGAAACATCGCGGTAAATCTCTGCACCGAGGGAAAGGCGGCGTTCTTTCTTAGACTAGAAAACATTCCGAGCGATTTGGAAGACGCCTTCGAGGTCGGAAGTCTGGACACGTTTCAGACGTGGCTCGCATCAGGCGATGAGGGGTGGCTTCTGCTGGACTCAGTCGACGAGGCCCGACTCCGAAACCCTGGTGACTTTGTACAGGCGATTCGTAAGCTTGGCCGACGGCTAATTGCTGTTCTCGATCGGACTCACATTGTCATTACCGGTCGAGCAACGGCATGGAGACCGAAAACCGACTTAGCTCTGTGTATACGGCATTTCCCTTTCACTATGGCTACCACCACAGCGATTGAAGGTGGTCAAACTGACGATGAGGAGGGTGAAGATAACAACTCTCAAACGGTTCACACGAAGGATCGGGCAAAACAGAACGAAAATCACATATTCAAAATAGTTGCTCTCGATGACCTCAGCTCTGACCAGATTGAGGTATTTGCGGGCGCAAGAGGAATATCGGACGCGAAGTCATTTCTCGATGCCGTGGAGCGAGCCGACGCATGGTCGTTCACGGCTCGACCACAAGATTTGGAAGAGTTGACGGAATTCTGGATCGATCAAAGCCGCATCGGCAGTCGCCTCGAGATAATTCGTAACAGTATCGACCGGCGGCTGACAGAACGGGACCAGAGTCGTGCCGAGGCCCGTCCCCTAGCGGTTCAACGCGCCCGACAGGCAGCGAGACTAATCGCTGCAGCGGCAACGATGGGGAAAGAGCCTTCTATCCGAGTTCCCGACGGCGCAGATAATATGCAGGGAATTGCGATTCAGGCGATCCTTCCTGGGACGAAAAAGACCAGTCGACACTCCTATCGCGGCCAATATTCGACGAGGCGATCTACGGGACAGTTCGCTTTCACCATCGCTCGGTTCGCGAATATCTCACAGCAGAATGGCTTGCCGATTTGCTCGGCCGTGAAACGTCGAGGCGAAAGATTGATGCCCTTCTTTTTCGGACTCTGTATGGGTTGGACGTCGTGGTCCCAACAATGCGGCCTATTTTGTCCTGGCTCGCCATCCTCGATGAGAAAATAAGGGAAAGGGTGCGCAAGGTTGCGCCCGAAATCATACTCGAAGGCGGCGATCCCAGCCAACTTCCGCTGCCGACCAGAAAGTCCATCCTCCGTGAAGTGTGCGAGCAGCTAGCAAGCGGCCCGTCCGGCCCCTCAATGACCGACCACGCGGCCGTCCAGCGCTTCGCCAATCTAGACCTAACTGACGAGGTTAGGACGCTTTTCAACAAGTACGCGGTCAATGACGAGCTAACCCGCTTCCTACTCCGTGTGGTGTGGCTGGGCCAGCTTGAGCGGGCTCTACCCGAGGTAAAAGCGATCGCACTTCAGTCATCTTCCTCTGTCTCTACGCGAATTGCAGCGTTTCGCGCACTTAGGGCAATTGGTTCGTTGAAGGATCAATTGGAGGTTCGCTCCAGCTTTCGAGACGAAGGATCCAAACTCAACCGTGAATGTCTTTCAGAACTAGTTGAGGGCACGGAGGCGACGCAGGAGAATCTGACTTGGCTCGGCTCATGTTTGGAAAAAGCCGCGCCGAAAAGCCGTTTTACTTTCGACCGCTTGTCGAACGCCGTTGCCGGGTTTGTCCAAGCGGTCAACATAGAGTTGTTGCCGCAACTCGTATCTAGCTTGAATAGCCTACTCGACCGACCACCGGTTCTTGAACGCTACCACTGTGAGGTTTCGGAAGATTTCATGTGGTTGATGAGCCGGCAGGGATCGCGGTCGGGAGGCTGATCGAGAATCGACATGCAGCGGCCTTTACGCCGAGCGCACTCGAAATTCTCCAGAAGATGTCCGCCGCACGGCATTACGATGCCTACGAGTTGCGCGACATAAAGGCCGAATTCCCCGAACTCGTATCCGCGTGGCCAGAGCTCAATCGAGCCTTCTTCTGGTTTGAGGTAGAAAAGACGCGACATTTTATTGAAAAGCGCGGCAATCGGTTGACGGATTTTTGGCAGGCGTCATTGCACCCGCCCTTTTGGCAATTTGTCATCGGCGATTTTGACGACGTCATCTCCGACATAAAGAATCGACCTGAGCGAGATGACAAGCTCGTCGCGCTTTCGGTGGCATTCAAGCTTTATGTTCAGAATGACAGGCCTCGCGCTTGGCGAGACAAGCTGAAGACATGCGTGGGAAATGACCCAGAACTTTCGGACAAACTCAGCAAGTGCCTGAAGCCTCCAGCTCAAGGAAAGGAGGCACGCGAATGGAAGAAGCAAGAAGGGCAATGGAAGCGCCGCGCTGAGCAGCGTCAGAGGAAGGAACAAAAGTTCCACGCTGACTGGAAGGATTACATTTCAAAGAACGTCGAGTTGTTGCGTGACCCAAAGTTGCCAAAACTAACCGACATATCCCGAGCTCAGTGGTATCTGCATGAGCAGATGCGGGAAAAGGACGGCACTTCCGGACGATGGAGTGGCGGCAAGTGGCAAGCGGTCTCTAAAGCGCATGGCGACGCGGCAGCGTTGGCGTATCGAGACGGTGCTGTGGCGTATTGGCGCCGAAACAAGCCAACACTACGATCGGAGGGAGCGCCACCGAACTCTACACCAATCACAGTGATATTTGGCCTCTCAGGGCTGGAGATCGAAGCAAGGGAAACTCCGAATTGGTCAACAGGACTGAATGAAACAGAGGTCCAACACGCATGTCGCTATGCAGCATATGAACTGAACGGTTTTCCGACTTGGTTCCCCAAGCTTTTTGAGGCTCATCCGAACGTGGTAGTAGATTTTCTGCTGCGCGAGATTCAATACGAACTTTCAATCGAGAAGATCGACGAGGAGACGCACTACATCCTGAGCGATGTGAGTTGGTCAGGGGAATGGTCGTGGGACACTATTGGGCCACGCGTTCATGCTCTACTCAAATGCTGCGAGCCAAAGAGCCTGGCGAATTTGACCAAGCTACTTGCGATTCTTCAGGGATCAAGCGTGCCCAATGACGACCTAAAGTCGCTCGCTTCAGGCAAGGTTTTCAATGTAGAGCCGCTGCAGCATGCTGCTCATTGGTTTGCCGTATGGGTCGGTGTGGATTCTCACGCCGCTATTCCAGTTCTCAAAGACCACCTTGAGAATATTACGACCGAGGGGGACCGTAGTAACTTTGCAATGATCTTCATCACCAATCTTTGTATGGGGCGCCGTCGAGAGCCACGTCATACTCGGAAGGTATTTCAAACTCCGCAACACCTGAAATCATTGTACCTATTGATACATCAGTTCGTCAGACAGAAGGACGACATCGATAGAGCGGGAAAAGGCGTGTATTCCTCAGGTTTGCGCGATGACGCGCAGGACTCCAGAGATAGCCTTATCCAGTTGCTGAATAGCATTCCAGGCAAGGACGCATTTATCGCGCTCGAAGAAATATCAAGGTCCCATCCAGAGCAATCATCTCGACCTTGGTTCATCTACCTGGCGAAGCGGAAAGCAGAGCAGGACGCGGACATCTGCCCCTGGTCACCTGCGCAGGTTCGTGTTTTCAACGACCAATTGGAGCGAACGCCGACGAACCATCGCGACCTAGCGGACCTCGCGATCATGCGGTTTCTCGATCTCAAAGACGATTTGGAGAATGGCGACAGCAGCGTTTCCGGGATACTGAAAACCGTCTCTCTGGAGCCTGACATGCGCAAGTTCATTGGTCGCGAACTTCGGGAGAAGGCTCTTGGCCGCTACGCCATCCCGCAAGAAGAAGAGCTCGCCGACGCTAAGAAGCCAGATCTAAGGTTCCACGGGATCACTTTCGATGGACCGGTACCCGTCGAATTGAAGCTTGCGGATAACTGGACAGGTCCAGCCCTTTTTGAACGGTTGGAGAACCAACTTTGTGCCGATTACCTCCGTGATAATCGCTCTTCGCGCGGACTATTCGTACTCGTTTACCGTGGTGAGAAGGCCGCTTGGGACACGCCTGGCGAAGCGAACCGGGTTGACTTCACGGGTTTGGTCACAGCTCTTCAGAGTCATTGGCAACTGATTTCGCCGAATTTTCCTGGCGTAGAGGAAGTCGCGGTGCTCGGCATTGATTTGACGAATAGGCGACGTGACTGATGTGAAGTCGGCGATCACTCCGCGGCCTGCGGTGTGCGCTTTACCTTGGCCCCCCGCCGGCGCTCGAACACCTGCTTGAGATAGTGCCCGGTGTAGCTTGCCGGGTTGCCGCGCGATCTCCTCCGGCGTGCCGATGGCGACGACATGGCCGCCGGCGTCGCCGCCTTCGGGGCCGAGATCGACGATCCAGTCCGCGGTCTTGATCACCTCCAGATTGTGCTCGATCACCACAACGGAGTTGCCCTGGTCGACCAGCTCATGCAGCACTTCGATCCGTGCGTCTTGCATGGTGACAATCCCGAGTTGCCGGCACTAGGCTCCGCGCGGGATCGGTCCGCAAGAAGGGCAACCGAACGACCTTAGCCGCCACCCAAAGGGTTACTGGCTATAGGCCATATAACGCATGATCTTCCAGCTGCCGTCAGCCTGCCGGCGGAAGAAATCCATGCCCGGCTCGACCGAAATCTCATCCTTCTCGCCGCCGGTCATGGTCAGCGTCCACACCAGGCGCACCGTGGCGACATCGCCGAAGACGAGGATTTCCTTGATGTCGGAGGCATAATGATCGGCGCGGGCATCGTCACCAAGCACGCGCTTCAGGCGGCCGCAGATGTCGTCGTAATGCTGCTCGGGCAGCCCGCGGAAATCGTAGACGAGGCCCGGCTCGAACAGATCGCAGACCCTGCCGGCGTTGCGCGCATTGAAATCGGCTGTCCAGGCCGCGAGCGCGGCCCTGATCTCCGCTGCCGCGTCGGCGCCGGCGGCGTAGGCCGGATGGAGTGAGACGGCGAGGAGCGCCGCCGCAAGAGCGAGGCGCAGTCGGCATTTCACTCCGCCGCCTCGCTCGCGGCCGGGCGGCCGCTAGCGGCCTTGCCGCCAGTGGCCTTGCCGCTCGCGGTCTTGCCACCAGTGACCTTGACCCCGCGCCGGCGCTCGAACACCTGCTTGAGATAGTGCCCGGTATAGCTCTCGGCGTTGGCGGCGATCTCCTCCGGCGTGCCGATGGCGACGACATGGCCGCCGGCATCGCCGCCTTCCGGGCCGAGATCGACGATCCAATCGGCGGTCTTGATCACCTCCAGATTGTGCTCGATCACCACCACCGAATTGCC